>CALFSK010000001.1 GCA_937916845.1 uncultured Lactobacillus sp.
TGCCAGGTTACAGTGCGGGGCGACTTGAAAGACTCGCCCTTTGAGGCTTTCAAGCAAGGCGGAAGACCGTTCCTTGTCTGTAGCCGACCCCATGGCCCGCTGGTTCTGCCGGCGCAGCGCCGAAAAAAGATAATTTTCTAACAATAAACGGTGCTATGGCAACGATTGAACTATTTCCAGTACTTTCACTCTTTAATCATAAAATCAAACCCTGCGCACACATCAAGTGTGTTACCATTTTAAAAGTGTTAATTAAATATCAAAATATAAGTTACGAAAGGACGATATCGTCTTGATCACCCTAATGCTCATTATCTACACCTTGATTGCTGGTTGGATCGGCTACTACCTTGTCAGCCACCAATCCCGCCCCTTTCTCACGTTTGATCCTAATCAAACACCAACGGTCAAGCACGTTGCGCGGTACGGCGGTAGCTTAATGTTACTAGTCGCCGTCGGTAGTGCCGTCACCGTTTTCTTTCAAAGTACCGTCTGGATTGCGATCGTCCTCGCTAGTGGTTGTTTGATCATGATGGCCGTTGGCTTGCTTTTAGTCAGTTTTATGCAATTCCAGTAGAAAACGCTTTTTATTTATTACGAAAACCTTTACAATATAGGTATAAAGTATTGAGGGGTGAGAATCATGTTACAACAATACCAACACATTTTAGTTCCCGTTGACGGTTCTTATGAAGCGGAATTAGCATTTAAGAAAGCAGTCGCTGTAGCCAAGCGTAACGGTCCTAAAGCGTCCGTGCACATGGTGCATGTCGTGGATACCCGAGCATTCCAAAACATTTCGAGTTTTGACACCACGATGGTTGAACAAGTGACGGATACCGCCCAAAAGACTTTGGATAAATACGTTGCCGAAGCCAAGGCGGATGGCTTGGAAAACGTCGACTATTCGATCGAATACGGCGCACCCAAGACAATCATCGCACGCGACGTTCCTAAGGATTTGGACATTGATTTAATCATGATTGGTGCTACCGGGCTTAACGCGGTAGAACGCTTATTGATTGGATCCGTAACCGAATACGTCACCCGTATGGCGGTATGCGACGTGCTCGTTGTCCGGACAGATTTGGAAAACAAGCCCGCACCTAAACCTAAGAAAAAATAATTAGTCCCACTAAAAAAGGTCACCGTAATGGTGGCCTTTTTTTGGTTGGGACCATCCCCCACAGCACACCAGGGCTCCCCGACGGAGCGGATAATTTAGGAATGACTATCACTACTGTTACGGTGTTAATAGCAGTTGCACTTTTATAGCTGCTAAACTTAGATTTACTGTATCAAATTTTCAGTAGAGTTGTTGATTCCAAAAGTTAACTATCCTTTTGGAAATCCTTGCTTTTAAAGGCTTTTAAGCGCCCATTATTTGCAGATTGACTATCACCGAGTCAAAATATTGATTTAGATTTTTGAATTACTATAATCAACACTATCTTATTCAAAGGGGCGACTATGCCAAGTCTAACGACGGTAACAATTAGTTGATATAGTGAGGTAACCTATGAAAATCCTAAAATCCATTCTGATTTCATACGCACATGGTATTGTGATTTTCGCATTGGTGTTCTATTTTATGACAGCCAAGCCCAACGGTACCATGCCTCTACATTGGTATTTCTTGAACACTTTATGGTCATTATCCTATTTGGTTGCTTTTCCAGCGCTAAGATTGTTAGCGCCAAATTTTAGCAAAGTACGCGTTAAACTGACGTCACTGACGACTAAATCTTTAAACCTTGATGCTGCTACGAGAGAAAACAAATCTAGGCTATATCATGAATCCATCAGTCCCGTAATGAACCAACTAGACATCAAAGGTCATAGTAACAATCGGGACGACGGGACTAGTTTAGCCGCTGATATACTACTCAGCGGCGTTTTCATTGCTATCTCAATACCAGCATTACTGGTGGTGTTGGTCAAGAAAGTCAGCTAAACTTTGCACCTGATAAATAAAACTGGGGGCTGTGACATAAATCCTTCAATTAAAAGCTGACCATAGAAAATCCGGAGATATTCTATGGTCAGCTTTTTGATATCACAAGACTGCCTGGCAAGCAGCGTAAATTCTGTGTCCAACTTTAAGGAGTTAACTTCATTAACCTATTTTTCTAAAATGGTCTGGTAAAGTGATAACCCCAACTTGTTCATTGCAGCCACTTGCGTTTGTTCCTTACCATCCTGTGACAAAACGACCACTACGAACGCGCCGTGCCGATTTTTAATAATGGCCGCGTCGTTTTGAACGCCGTATTCGTTATATTCCCCGGTCTTATTGTAAACGACGGCGTCACTTGGCAAATCGTGCGGTAACTTAGTATGGTTGACGTTTTGCTTTAAAATCGACAGCATTTGCTTATCAGCTTGCTTGGAAACCAGCTGGTGATTATACAGCTGCTTTAAAAGCTTGGCGACGTCTTCAACCGAAGTATAGTTATCCTTGCCAGCTTGTAACGCGGTCGTATCCATTAAGTGCCGTCCAAGCTTGGTTTGAGATAACCCCAAGCGTGAAATTTCTTGGTTAACAACTCGCAACCCACCAACGGTATCAATCATAATATTGGCAGCGGTATTGTCACTCTCATCGATCATTCGTTTCGTGATTTCCTGGTAAGTCAGATCACTACCGTTCGGTAACGTTTGTAGCGTCCCCGTGCCACCAACTTTATCGCTCGACTTTAACTGATAAGTGTTGTCTAAATTCAATTTTTTGTCAGCCACTTGTTGGTAGACGGTCGCCAGGATAAAGAGCTTAATGACACTGGCGGCCCGTTGTGACCGGTTATGGCTAACAACGGCCCCATTCCCCGTCACCGGAACAACGGCGACCGAACTGGTTCCACCCAACGCAGCCACTTGCTGGTCAACGACTTGTTTGACCGCCGCCTTTGGAAACGACGACTTGCCCGGCGCACTCGGTTTAGGCGCCTTAGTCGTTTTAACAGCTTGGGAGACTTTAGCTTTTTTCGCCACCGTCGCCTTGCTAGTGGCTCGCGATGACTTGGTCGTCGGTGCTGCTTGTTTTTCCGACTGACCATTTTGATAGTAAACGTAACCGCCAATTGCCACTATCAGGACCACCGCCCCAATAATAAATGGCCACGGGCCCCGCTTTTTGGGCTGACGTGTGCCCCCACTACGATGTTGGTCTGAACGGGTTTGCGTCACCTTTTGCTGCTCCGGTTGCGGTTCAGCAGTAGACTGTGCCTGCGTTAATGGCTGACCACAGTTTTTACAAAAAGCTGCCTTTGGTGCGTTTTTAGCGCCACAAAATTTACAATACAAATTATTTTCCCCTTTTGAGTTGATCATCCGAACTATCTTTTCAGATTATAAACTTTGCTCAGCTAACCACGCAAGTAAAACCAGGTGGCCAACTGAGCAATCCAACCCAAAATAAAAGACTGTGACAATTTATCACAGCCTTTATTGATGTTCGAACCGTATTTTTAATTCCTACGCTTCGTTAGCAATCTTTAGTGGCGCAATGTGGTACTCGGCCATTTCTTTAATAATTTTTTGAGTCAGTAATTCATTATGTGTGACTAAGCTCAACGCGTAAGCCACATAATAATGGTCATGGGCCGCCTGAACATTGTTCAATACAACTTCATTGGCCGCCTTTTGAGCGTACAACCGGTCCAACAAGTACAATGATTGACTATCCTGGGCTTTCTTTAAAGCCAAGTCAATGAGCTCCAAGGCTTCTTCAGGAAAGTTAATCTTGGCGTATAGTTGAGCCGCCGAAGCGTAAATCAAGATTTCATTTTGTAAGTAATCGTCATCACCAATTGGTGCAGCCTGTGCATCCATGGTGTGTAAGGTTGCAACCGCCTGTTTAACAAAAATTTCTGCCTTATCGTAAGACTGTTTGCGTTCGTAAGCCAATCCAGTGCCAAGGGTTGCTAGAATTGCAAACATGTCGTGGCTCGATTTGACGAACTGATTAAGTAACATCCCAAAGTTGAAAATGGCTTCATCAGCGTTATCGTTCAACACTAGTTGTAAGTAGCCTTCATAATAGTAATACTGCTTCTTATCACTATTACTACGTAACTGCTTAGGCCGAATCTTGGTAAAGACTTCCTGCGCCTCTTCCAACTTCGTATGTCGAATCAATAAATCAATTTTTTTGAAAGTCCGGTATAATTGGTCGTCATTTTCAATAATGACTTCGGACAAACGAATTCCTAATCGATTACAAATTTTCATCATAATTTTCATACTTGGAATTTTGCTCTTTTTTTCAATCAAACTAATCGTTGCCTGCGTACAAATCCCTTCAGCTAGTTCCTTTTGGGACATCCCCTTGCGCTTCCTGAATTGCCGAACTTTTTCTCCCAATATTCTCATGATAAACCCCTCTTTTATATTGCCTAAACACTAACTCTATCTGATCATCCGCTTTGCCCGACCCCACTCGCAAGCAAACCGTCGCTTAACACCGAATCAATCCTCAAGTAACATGTTCAAATAGTTGGACACCATTTAATTGGGCCATACCAATTACACATATAATTATATTCAGATAATACATTATAAGCAAGAAATAAGAGTAATTCTTATTTAATATTAAGTTATACCATGCTTTATAGGGCGGGTCATTTATTAATTATCACGTTTTATGGTTCGTTAACCAACTTATATTAAGTGACGTTAATTGACTGCCAGGTGCAAAATAGGTGATGAAATCAAGTCAGCGTCCCTTTCAATTACTTCAAGGATTCCACAGATAAAACTTAGTTATTCATCACTTAAAGACTTAATAACAAACTCAAGCTCTCATATCATTCACACCGTTTTATAACCAACTTACTAACCAATTAATTAATTGATAAAAGTAGTAATGGGTCGGTTTTGCTTGCAATTGCCGTAATTTTCCGGGACGATTGGTAATCAAACCGTCCGCGCCCATCGCTGATAATCGTTGCATCGCCAGGGGTTGATCAACCGTCCAAAAATAGACTGCGTGACCATCACGGTGCATGGCATTGACCTGTTCACGGGTCGCCGTTAGCGCTTGTAAGGAGTAAAAATCAGCGACACTGTGACTAAAGTTGGTGAGATAAAACGGCGTGATCAATCCGAGTCGTAATTGACTTTGACGTTGCCGTAATCGCTCAATCACTTGGTAGTCCAAGGAATGGACCGCACCATGTGCTTGGATCAAACGCTGGCCATAGTCGGCCGCAAACGGGCCCATGAGTTGGGCGGCGTCTCCTAGGGCCTTCACCTCAACCAACAACGGCTGATGAAGCTTTTCGGCGACCGTCAAGTACTGCTTAAAAGTACTCAGCTGTCCACGTTGCCCGTTTTCCGATAACGTAATGCCGTCCAACTGCTTGAGTTTGTAACGCTGAACGGGCCCCGGGCGGTCGGCTAAATGCCGGAGGTCCGGATCGTGCATCACGACCCAATGTCGACCATCCGTTGGTTGAATATCCATCTCGACCATGTTTGGCTGGGTCTGCTTAACCGTTTGTCGTAACGCACTGGTGGTGTTTTGCACCCCGTCCGGCCCATTGACCCCGCGGTGTGCGATCACGGCTGGTAACGGCCCTGAGACTGGTTGTAACCACCAACTCGCATAACCGACCGCCGCAATGACCAAAATCAGCTTGACCCAGCGATTTGTACCCGTGACCGATCGGCGTGGCCAGTACCGATGCCACAGTTGCCAAACACCCCACCAAGCCAGTAATTGTAGCAACGCAAAACTAAGCACTGCCATTAAATAGCCCCAACTTGGCTGGATTAACTCGCTTAACCAGACACCGCCGGCTTGTAAAGCCCCGATACCGAGCCAGACGACCACCCATGGGAGAACTCGCAGCACTTGCTTAGTGGCTGCCCACCAAGACGCGTGCCAACCCGTTAGCCAATACTCACGGTAACTCGTTGGGCGTTGTAACTGCCGCCGCAAACTCGGTAGCCATTTAAACGACCACAACCAAACAATGCCCCAGAATGGCCCCACGACGGGCAACCATTCGTAGCGTGAGTTAAAAATGCCATTTTGTAGACTGGCCGGCAATTGAATACTGGCCTGAAGCGTCGCTAAATAACCGCCCCAGCCGAGCGGCAACCAGAGTACACCCGTCAGGACAACTAGCGCCCACGTCTGCCACCGCTGTCGCCAGGACCACCTTGCTTGTCCACTCACTTCGGCCAAACTAGGCACCCAAAGGCTCATCAAAAACAACCCCAAGGCACTGAGCCAGCCACCGACCGTTAACCCAGCCACTTTCACTAGTAACGCTAACGTCAAGCCGGCTCCCCACCAGTACGTTTTCCTCAACGATAAGGACATTCTTTTCTTATTAGGTTTAAAAATATTTACACCCCCCAACAAAAAATGGTGGCCACGATGAATGGACTTCATCCCGGCCACCACAAACTCGTGATCTATTTATTCAGCATCTAATGCAACAAAATCATAATGGATTTCTGATTGATGCTTAAATTCATCAAACCCTAATTGAATTAACTTGTCGATCAGGTCCGTGTAGCTAATCCCTGAAACTTCCCATAGTTTTGGATACAGGCTAATGTTCGTAAACCCAGGTAACGTATTGATTTCACCCAAGTACGGTTCGCCATCTTCTGAAACTAAGAAGTCGACCCGCGCCATCCCTTTGAGGCCTAATGCTTTAAACGCCCCTAAGGACATGTCTTGAATCCGCTTGGTTAGGTCAGCTGGCAATTCAACTGGTAATTCGAAGCTCACACCACTGGCATCAACAAACTTGTTGTTGTAGTCATAGAACGTATCACTCTTAGGAACGTCGATTGCACCTAGCTTAGAAGCTTTGGCATCCTCGTTTCCTAAGATTGAACATTCCACTTCACGCGGGTTGTCGATCGATTCTTCAACTAAGATCTTGTAATCATACTTGAAAGCATCGGCCAAACCATCCACGTATTCCTGTTCATTTTCAGCCTTGTGAATTCCAACCGATGAACCTTGGTTAGCTGGCTTGATGAAGAGGTGGGCGCCCACCTTTTCACGTAAATAGTCGTAAGTCATTTGGTCCCGGTTTTCCGGCGTAACAACGACGTATTTCGTATTTTGAATGTGATGATGCGTCAAAATCTGTTTAGTAATATCCTTATCAAAACTGGCAGCGGAAGCTAATACACCACTCCCAACGTAGGGTTTCTTCAATAATTTAAAGAGTCCTTGCAGCGTCCCATCTTCACCCAAGTTTCCGTGAACGACTGGGTAAAAGATATCAATGTCTTTGGCCAACGCCAAATTCTTGATGGGCGCCAATGGATCACTCATATCCAATTTTGGCATTTCGGTAGCCACAACGTCATCTTCAGGTTCGCCAGCGAAGACCCGGCGAGTTGCCGCGTCACTCAAGACGATCCCATCCTTCGTCAACAAGAAGAGGTCAATGTCATACTTTGTTTTGTCCATGGCATCGTAAATGTTATGCGCTGAACGCTTCGAAACGTCATGTTCCGAAGAGTTACCGCCAAACAGTAAGCCAACGTGGATCTTTTTTTGTGTCTCCATAATTTATGTTCATCCTATCAAGATTTATTTCATACTACGGCTTAGTCAATTCTACAATAATTCGTGACAATTGAAAACATTTTTGCAATCAATTATTTAGTTATTATCCGCATCAAACGGTGCAGTTAGCACAATCTTACCTAACATCTGTCCAGATTCAACGACCGCATGGGCCGTTTTCAAGTTCGTTGCGTTGATGCCTTCAAGCACGCGCTTGGTCGTCGGTTGCAACACCCCTTGGTCAACTAACTCAGCGACCCGTGCCAAGATCATCCCCTGTGTCGCCATGGCAGTGAGCTGATAATTTGCTTTGGTGAACATGAACTCCCACGCAAAGTTTAAGCTCTTGGGCTTCAATAGGTCCATTGGCAGTGGCTGTTGATTGGTCACCACGGCAACAATCGTTCCCAGTGGTCGAACTAACGGAGCGACAATTGGTAAATAAAGGTCGGTCGAATGCAAAATAACCGCGTGATCAACACTGTCGTACCCCGCCGCCTGTAATTGCTTGGCCAAGTCATCGTGATAATCCAGCACAACGTCAGCGCCTAACTGCTTGACCCAAGCGGTCGTTGCTGGTTTACCGGTTGTCGTAATCACGGTCAAACCGGCCCATTTGGCTAACTGAATCGCAATCGAACCGACACCACCAGCACCGTTAACGATTAGGACGGTTTTGCCGAGATTGGCTTGCCGTTCCGCTTTTAACGGTAACTTTTCAAACAACGCTTCCCAAGCCGTCAGCGTGGTCAACGGTAAGCCCGCCGTCTGTGCGACCGACCAATTTTTGGGTGCCAAGGCAACTAACCGTTCATCAACCAACTGGTACTGCGCGTCGCTGCCTGGTCGATCGACCGCACCAGCGTAATAAACCAAGTCATCGGTCATAATTGAAGTGACCCGGTCCCCCACAGCAAGGACCTTACCCACAGCGTCAAACCCAAGAATCCGCGGGTCGCTAGTCGCTGCCTGCCCCTGACGTTGCTTAGTATCGATTGGATTGACCGCGGTTGCTAGGACTTCCACTAGCAGATCACGTCCCTGTGGCTGTGCAACTTCAACCTTGATATCCTGAAAACTAGCCGGATCACTAATGGGTAATCCTTGATATAGACCGACCGCTTTTGCTTGCATTCCTGTGACTTCCTTCCAAACTTATCCTAAAAACTCTAATTCATCATCCAAATAATCGACCACGGCGGTTGGAAAATCATCGTGTAACGCCATGGCTTCGAGTAACCGATTCCGGTTAAAGACGCGTGTCCACGCCGCTTCCGTACCTGGTGCTGGCTGCATCACCATCGAGCGGTGCCAGCCCTTCATCGCCATCAGCAGGTAATCACTGTATAACTCATCCTTATTCGTAATGAGTGCCAAGTATGTTGATAGCCGTTCCGGTTCACCGTAGATTAAAGGCGTACTCAACCGTTGGTAACGGCTGATAATTGCGGCTAACATTAATAGTTTATCCGCACGCGCCAATTGTGCTTCGTCCGCGAGTTCGTCTAACAAGTTACCAATGTGCGTGTAGGCGTGGGCCCAACCGTGGGTCCCAACAAACCCCCGCGTATCATTTTCCAATAAAACGTAGACCGTGAACTGGCTGACTAACTGTTGGAGTCGCGCATCGGTCATAAACGTCACACCAGCGTGATCTGCGTATAACAATACGGACAGGAGTAATACGGAAAAGGACCGCACAAACACCGCATCATTTTCTGGCTCATTGATGTGGGCGAATAGTTGATCATCTTGAACCAACCAATCAAAAATGGTGCCGAGTTGATCGGCAGTCAATAGTTGTTGTTGCAACGCTTCGTTCAATAGGTAATAACAACCCCGGTCGCGAATAGCTGGGTTCAATGAACCAACGTGACTGAGCAACTGTTCAAGCTGTTGATCCGTAATTTCGGTCAACGTCCCCGCATCCAAACCAGTACGCAATTCCTGAACTAAATCCAGAATATCGTCTTCAGGCGTGCTGACCGTCGTTGCCGGCGTTGGCTCTAGCTGATCAATCACCGTTCCCAATCGTTGTGGTAGTGACTGATATAACTTGCCAGCTCGTAATTCTTGTCTAATTTCTAATACTGAAGCTTTTACTTGCGCTAATTTTTCTGCTTGCATAATGACCTCGTAATATCCAATTTAAGTTCTATTTTAGCATGTTGACCAAGCGCTGCCCATGGAAGACGACTGATTCTAACAGAAACGCTAGGAATTTCTGAGATGAAAGGGGCGCGTTACCAAATCGCAATTATGCCATCCAGTAACCCGCCCATGGTGGTCTCCACCCGTTCAATTGTGTTTTAATTTAATTTTTGACCGTTGGTTGGGGCAAGATATCCACTTGCGACTTGATGAATTTGGCCGATGCGCTCAATTGTTCGCGTTCGTCCGCAGTTAAATCAAGTTTGATCAAGGATTCAATCCCGTTCTTCCCAATGACCGCTGGCATCCCCACGTACGTCCCAAACTCTGGGTCGTACGCTGAAACGGGACAAGCTAACTGTGCATCCGCACTGACTGCTTCGGCTAAACGCACCCCGCAAGTCGCAATCGCAAAGTTGGTGTAATGTTTCCCAGCCATCACGGCAAACGCGCCTTGCCGTGCATCCTCTTCAAGGGCCTTCAAGTCTAAGCCCTCAAAGTTTTGAATTGGTTGACCGTTAACGCTAACCGTTGACCACGCAACAAACTGCGAGTTCCCGTGTTCACCGTAAACGTAACCCGAAACATTTTTACCATTCGTATGCACCGCTTGACCAACGTACTTTTGCATCCGCGCCGTATCCAAGAACGTTCCCGTTCCGAATACCCGGTTACGTGGAAAGCCCGTCATCCGTTGCAAGTAATCCGTCATGACGTCGCACGGGTTCATGATATCAATCAGAATTCCCTTGAAGCCGGACGCGACAATTTTAGGCGCAATGTCCCGCACAATGGCCTGGTTAGAGTCATATTCGCCAAAACGACCCTTGCTACTAGTCATGTCGATGGCTTTAATATTCCCCGAAGCAATAATTAAAACTTCCGCATCGGCCAACGCCGAGTAGTCGTTTAAAATAATCTTCGTGGTTGAACTTAGTCGTGCCGAAGCATCATCTAAATCAAGTTTTTGAGCAGTCGCTAACGCTTCGTTCTTATCGATTAAAACTAATTCGTCAACGGTCCCTTGTTGGACCAACGTATAAGCAACGGTCGCACCGACTTGTCCTAACCCGATCACACCATATTTACGCATTGTGCAAACCCCATTCTGTAGTTTATTTTACTTCGTTTAGCGTACCTTGTAGGGCGTTCAAAGTCAAGCGGGGCGCGGTCTCATGCGATTTTAATAAATTAATTTTTCTAGCTGATTTACTTGCTTTTCGTAAGTTAGGATTCAGATAAAAGATGTCGTCTGGACGGGACCAAAAATCTGGTACAAAAACTTAAAAAAGCTGTCCAGAAATTTTTCTGAACAACTTTCTCTCTTATTACAGTCGAAACGTGTGCAAAAAGGCAGCTTGTTCCGCTTAACCCAAAATCAGCGACTATTCCAAACCCAGGAATAATCGCTGATTTTACGTTAATGCTCACAAACTAACCGCCTGTGGTCACACTTTAATTATTGGATACGGGCATGATGGCACCCTTGTACTTCGTCTTGATCCATTGTTGGGTACTTTTAGACGTCAACGCCTTCATCAACTTCTTGATGGCTGGCTTGTTTTGATCGCCCTTTCGAACAGCCACAATGTTTGCGTATGGTGAATCTGATTTTTCTAGCGCAATGGCGTCCTTAGTTGGGTTCAAACCGGCTTGCACCGCGTAGTTCGCGTTGATAACGACTGCGTCACCTTCGTTGTTCTTGTAGAACTGAGCCATTAGCTTAGGTTCGTACGAATGCTTGAACTTCAAGTGACGCTTGTTCGTTTTAATATCATTAAAACTAGCTGACGTTAAATCCGTTCCGGGCTTTAAGGTAATTAACCCGGCATCTCTGAACAATGTTAAGACCCGGCCGTAGTCGGCAACGTTGCTGCTTACAAGAACGGTTGCACCGTTCTTCAAGTCTTTTAAGTTCTTGACCTTCTTAGAAAAGACACCGATTGGTTCCAAATGCACGGCCCCTGCGGAAACGAGCGTCCCGTTATTTTCCTTGTTCCAATTCTTCAAAAATGGCACGTGTTGGAAATAGTTGGCATCCAATTCCTTTGATGCCAACGCCTTATTTGGTAAAACGTAGTCTTGGAAAACTTTGATCTTTAAGTCAACGCCCTCTTTTTTAAGTTGCGGCTGAATGTGCTTTAAAATTTCAGCGTGTGGGACTGAGGAAGCCCCAATTGTAATGGTATTGCTTGATGACGACTTACCGCATCCCACTAACAGAAAGGCGGTTGCTGCGACTGCTAATAATCCTAAAATTCCCTTTTTTTTCATCTCAAATGCCTCCTAAAAATTCTCTCTTAATTTGCCCGTTTGTCGATTCGACGAACGGCCCAGTCCCCAATGAATTGGAAAATAAACACAATGATTACGATAATCACCGTTGCAACTAACGTAATCGCATTATTATTCGACTGAAACCCATCTTGGTACGCAAGGGTTCCCAACCCACCAGCCCCGATTGCACCGGCCATAGCCGTATAACCAATCAAACTGATGGTCGTGACGGTAATCCCGGAAACCAATGCTGGCATACTTTCTGGTAACAAGACCTTCCGAATGATCTGCCACCGCGTTGCGCCCATAGATTCAGCGGCTTCCACGACCCCGTGATCGAGTTCATGAAAGGCTAATTCAACCATCCGGGCATAAAACGGTGCGGCGGAAATAATCAATGAAGGTAACGCTGCGCGCGGTCCGATAATCGTTCCGACCAGTTTTTGCGTAATCGGCAATAATAGCACGATCAAAATGATGAATGGAATCGACCGGAAAACGTTCACGAACAACGCGACTAGCCAATTTAACACTTTGATCAACGGATTGTGACTATTCGTAGTTTCAAATAGTAGCAATCCTAAGGCCAGTCCCAAAATTGCGACGACGATCATTGAACCAACGGTCATCCATACCGTTTCCCAAGTTGCGGAGAACATATTGCCCCAATCAACGTTTGAAAATTGAAAATACGAACTTAACCCCTGACTATTCACGGTTCAATACCTCCGTTTCTACGCGCATCTTTTGTAAGTAAGCGAGCGCCCCATCAATCTGCGTCCGGTCCCCCGTCAATTGGAGGTATAACGACCCAATCGCGCCTTCTTGTGTCTGGTGAATCCCACCTTCAATAATGTTCAAGTCCAGTGGGTACTGTTTCAGCATTTCCGAAACGATCGGCAATTGCGCCTGATCACCGTGGAAGGTCAGCTTAACAATCGTACCGTTTGGATACTTGGCTAACAACTGATCCACAACAACCGTGGTATCGTTCAAGGACGGCGTGACTTCTTCATTAACGAAGCGTTTTGTAACCGCTTGTTTTGGCCGTTTAAAGACTTCTAAGACCGGCCCCTTTTCAACGATCTTACCATCCTCCATCACGGCCACGTGGTCCGCAATTTTACGAATTACGTGCATCTCATGTGTAATCAGTACAATGGTTAAGTGTAATTTCTGGTTAATTGCTAATAATAAATCTAAAACTTCATCCGTTGTTTGTGGGTCCAACGCGCTAGTCGCTTCATCAGACAACAGGATCTGAGGGTCATTCGCTAACGCCCGGGCAATCCCCACCCGCTGCTTTTGACCACCGGATAATTCTGACGGGTAAGCCGTTTCCCGACCAGCTAGCCCAACTAAATCGGCTAAGTGTTCAGCCTTTTGCTTCGCTTCAGCTTTACTTTTGCCCGCAATCTCTAAAGGAAACATGATGTTTTCTAAGACGGTCCGCGACCAAAGTAAGTTAAAATGTTGAAAGATCATCCCAATTTTATGCCGTTGTTCCCGTAACGGTGCGCCGCTTAACGCGGAAATCTCGACCCCGTCAATATTGACCGAACCACTCGTTGGTGTTTCCAGCCCGTTCAGCATCCGCATTAGCGTACTCTTACCAGCACCAGAATAACCAACGATTCCATAAATATGTCCGTCCTCGATCTTCAAATTAACATCTTGGACCGCATGGACACTCCCCTGTTTGGCATCAAAGGTTTTCGTCACATCTTTAAATTCAATCAAATCGATTCCTCCTTACACATAAAAAAACTTCCCGTTCTGCAGATAATTACGGTCATAATTATCAACAGGACGAGAAGCTCGGTCTCGTGGTACCACCCATTTTTACAATTAGCTCACACTAATTGTCTCAAGAGTTCTAACAAACTCCGCACGATAATGGGTGCGACTCAAGCCTGACTTACGAATTCGCTCACCAGACTTCATTACTCCAAGACCATCTTCGGCTTCATGATTAATCCCTTTGCACCAACCCGGGACTCTCTAAGTAATCATAACCACGTACTCATCTTTTCAAAATGATAAATTTTTTAATCAATTGTTAATGTTGCTCGATGTACTGAGTATACCCGACCAACATTCTGGTTGTCAAGAGTTCCAGATTAGTCCACATCGATTAACCATGCAACCCCGTCTTCAACACTGTTTAACGCGTCGTAGTTAGCGGACAGCGCCGGATTAACAGCAACGACCGTACCATTGATAGGCGCGTTAAATTCGGAGACCGCTTTAGTTGCTTCAACACTTAGAAAAGCAGATTTCTGACTAATTTTGTCACCCACGGCGGGTAACTCGGCGTATTTGATTTCACCCAAAGCTTCATGAGCCGCCTTAGTTAATCCTAACCGCGTCCGACCATCAACATCCTTAGTCCAAAAGTAATTTGCGTCTTCACTCATACTTAACACCATGCTTTCCTAAAATTTTTTAACTATTCAAACCGGTCATTACGACTAAACATGTATGACTTGTAATGGTACCGCATCGACATAATTAGTCCAATCCCGGCCATGTTAGCAATTAAAGCTGAGCCCCCTTGACTGATAAACGGCAATGGAATCCCGGTCATCGGTAACAGTCCGATACTCATCCCAACGTTTTCAAACACGTGGAACAAGATCATCATGATAACCCCAGTTGAGATATAAGCATAAAATTCATTCTTAGTATCAAAAGTCACCCGGATCATTTGGTAAATCAACAAGAAATATAGCAAGATCACAACGGCCGCCCCAACGAACCCAAAGTTTTCCCCAATAACGGAGAAAATCATATCAGATTCACGCACCGGCACGGTCACGTGGGACACGTTGAAACCGCGTCCCGTGATTTGTCCGGAACCAATGGCTTTCATACTTTGCCAAACTTGGTACGCGTTGTTAGACGTATCCGTAGATGGATTCAACCAAGTATCAATCCGTGCGAACTGGTACTGCTTGAAACCAAGTGCTTCCAAGATATGCCGACCACTATTCGAAATCACTAAATATAAAGCCGTCGCAGCAACCACAAACACCACCGTAAACGTTGGTGCAAGTAACCGCCAAGAAATTCCTGAGACGAGGATGACCCCACCTAAGATAGCAAAGAACACCAACATCGTCCCAAAGTCATTTTGTAACTTTAGCAGGATGGCAACCGGCACCATGTACGCGACCAGTTTCCCGATCAACTGCCAATCGCCAGCCGTGGAGTGCGTCGGGTTCTCCGTATTATGCATCGTCACGACCCGCCCCATCATTAAGATGAAGGCCGGTTTCATGACTTCCGAAGGCTGGAAGGTCAGCGAGCCAACCCCAAACCAACTTTTGGCCCCGGTACTATTAAACATTGCCTTACTATAAAATATCAAAACGGCCGCTAATAGAAATATCCCGAACCAATACGCAATCGGAGCGACCCGCCAGAGCTGTTCTGAATCAAACTGCATGATGATGACAGCCAGCGCTGTCCCAATAACGAACCACATCAACTGTGAAATAACTTGTTTCGTCACGTTCACAGAACTTGAGTCGTGTACGGCGGCAACGTAGATCGAGGCTAACCCGATCAAGCCTAGCATCATCACTGAAAATATGATACCCCAGTCAATTCGTGAGTCTTCTTGACCACGGAGTCTAGATTGTTCTGCCACAAATAACGCTCCTTAATTTTAATTCCTTTAAGATACGTTTAATTATACAACAACCTGGCCCCGAATAAACGGAACCAGGTTGAAGGTTTACTAAAAATTAGCCTTTGTGTAAGTGATAGGCTGACAAAACTTCTTGTAAGCTTTCATCAAACGACTTGCTGTGTGCAAATGGTTGATTATCACTCATCATTTCGGCTTCATAGCGGTCACCATTTTGAATGACCTGACCAATGATTTGTTTGCCAATTAGGACTTCCGTTACCGTTTGGTCATTGACCTTGGTTTCGTTTAAAGTCACAGAAATTGATTTATCTTTTTTTGACACTCGTTTTATCCTCCCTAAATAGCGGGTTACGGCGCAACGTGAAATTGTCCGGAACCGGGTCTAATCCACCCTTAACTAACGGCTGGCACCGTAAGACCCGGGCAATTCCCATGAGACCACCCTTGAACCAGCCAAACTTTTCAACGGCGCCTAGTGCGTAGTTGGAACAGGTTGGCTGATACCGGCAGTGCGACGGTGTAAACGCAGAAAAGGCCCGTTGATAAAAACGAATGCCTTTCATTAATAGCCGCTTCATGGGTGTTACTTCTTGTTTTTAGCCGTTTTTTGCATGTGCTCGAGTAAAATCCCAGCACCTTGCGCAACGTTGTTAAGTGGGTGTTCCGCAACGACAACCGGCACCTTCAAGTTTTCACTAATGAGCTGGTCTAAGCCGCTGAGTAACGCACCACCACCAGTTAAGGTGATCCCGCGATCAATGATGTCCGCTGCAATTTCTGGTGGCAACGTCTCCATGACGTGGTGTGCGGTACTGACGATTTGCATCAAAGTCTCGTGAATGGCTTCTTCGACCTGATTTGAATCGATATCAAGTGACCGTGGCATCCCAGTAACCGTGTCCCGGCCCCGAACTTGCATGACCTTATCATCTTCGTCATCTTGTTTGAAGACTTGGGCGATTTGAATCTTAACTTGTTCAGCACTACGTTCACCAATTAACAGGTGATGGTTGTCCTTCACATAGTTAACGATATCTTGGTTCATGCGATCTCCAGCCATTCGTAATGAACTGCTGGCAACGATATCGCCCAATGATAGGACGGCAATATCACTGGTCCCACCACCAATATCAATGACCATGTTACCGCGTGGTTGGAAGATGTCCATGCCGGCACCAATGGCCGCCACTTTTGGTTCCACTTCCAAATAGACCTTGCTACCACCGGATTTTTCGGCAGCTTGCAAAATGGCCTTCCGTTCAATTTCAGTTGTGTTCGTTGGGGTACAGATCATGATGCTAGGACGCGACATGATTCCCCGAACGTTTAATTTTTTAATGAAATACGACAGCATTTCTTCCGTAACGTCAAAATCTGAGATCACACCGTCTTTTAACGGACGAATTGCGCGAATGTTGCTCGGTGTCTTACCTACCATTTGATAGGCTTCGGACCCTACCGCTAAAACTTGATTCGTGTTGGTATCAATGGCAACTACGGACGGTTCGTTCAATACGATGCCCTTACCCGATACATAAATCAAAACATTGGCAGTACCCAAATCAATACCAATATCTAAAGCCATGTTTTTGCTCCTCTCAAACATCCAATATACAACTTGTCATTATACCATACTCAATAGTTCATGAGAACACGCGCTAATCGTCGCGCCGTTTTGACCATTCATCGACCGTTAACGAATAGATCACTTCATCATGATACTGTTCATTGACCAAAATGTTTTCAGGCAAGGTTGCATCTAAATGGTACTGACGGCGTTCAGCGACCGCACGACTTGCCTTATTGTCCACCATGGCGCCCAATTGAATCTTATGAAGATCTAATTCAGTAAAAGCAATTTCTTCTAGGCGTTCGAGTGATTTAGTCATGACGCCGCGACCCGTAAAGGCTTGGCCTAACCAGTACCCAATTTCGCCGCGGTGGTTCAGTGCGCTGATATTATGGATATCAATGACCCCTGCAACTTCACCGTCCACGATGATGGTTGCCAAAAAGACGTCACCTTGAGCCTGTTTAGTTAACATGCCTTCGATGAATTGACGTTCGTCATTTGCCGTCGTCATTGCATCGACCCATGGTAACCATGTCTTTAAGTACGCGCGGTTCTGCGCAACTAAGTCAAATAATGGTTCGGCATCGGCAACTTCGGTTGGTTTCAAAGAAATATGTTTGTCAATAATGTTAATGAACATTGGAGTCCTCCTGAATGAATTAACTGGTTTACGTAGCTTCGTGTCACAAAAAAGCCCTCAAAAACGAGTTTATCGCATTTTGAAGGTTTTGTAAGCAATTATTATCTTTTTTATTCTGCCGCTTCGTTAGCAAAGTCAGGATTCAACGCGTAAACGGTCTCATCCGGAACGTTGATCCGTTCGATCTCCGCCCCTAACTTTTCCAACTTACCGTGGAAATTAAAGTAGCCACGGTCAAGGTATTTCAAATTAGTAATCTCGGTGTAACCATGCGCAACCAAGCCGGCAATCACCAAGGCTGCCGCTGCTCGTAAATCACTAGCAGCCACTTGCGCCCCGTTGAAGTCCGTTGGGCCATATAAAATAACCGAACGCCCATCAATCTTAAAGTCCGCGTTCATCCGGCGTAATTCCTCAAGGTGCATAAACCGGTTTTCAAAGACCGTTTCCGTCAACAAACTCGTTCCCTGCGCACAGAGCTGCAAGATCGTCATTTGAGGCTGCATGTCGGTTGGAAAGCCGGGGTGCGGTAACGTCTTAACCGAAGTCGGCTTCAGCTTTTCCGGGCCAATGACCCGAATGCCAGCGTCTTCTTCAGTCACTTGAACACCCATTTCACGCATTTTGGAAATCAACGGTTTATTATGCTCAGCAATGGCATCTTCAACTAAGACGTTCCCCCGAGTAACCGCCGCCGCAACCATGAACGTCCCGGCTTCGATTCGATCTTGAACCACACTGTGTTCGCAACCATGCATGGCTTTGACCCCTTCGATCCGCAACGTTTCCGTTCCGGCACCGGTGATCTTCGCACCCATCTGGTTCAAGATATTTGCTAAGTCCACGATCTCTGGTTCACGAGCCACGTTTTCCATCGTCGTGGTCCCGTCAGCCAAGGTCGCCGCCATCATAATATTTTGTGTGGCCCCAACACTTGGAAAGTCTAAGTAAATTTGGGCACCGTGTAAATGGGTTGCCCGAGCTTCAACGTAGCCATCATGGCGTTCGATTTCAGCCCCTAAAGCACTTAGACCCTTCAAGTGAAGGTCAATTGGTCGTGAACCAATTGCACAACCACCGGGCATCGCCACTTTGGCCCGCCCTAAGCGTGCCAAGAGTGGGCCCATCACAACGATGGAAGCCCGCATTTTTGAAACGTATTGAAACGGTGCTTCAGCAGATAATTTCTGACTGGCATCGATATCAACCGTCTTATTAATTTCATCAAAATCAACTTTGGTATTTAAGAACCGTAAGGCGTTATTCATTGTAAAGACATCCGATAAAACGGGGACATTTGTTAAGTGAGTCTGACCGCTACTTGCAAGCAAACCCGCTGCCAAAATTGGTAAGACCGCGTTTTTAGCCCCTTCAATATGAACATTTCCTGTCAAACGTTGACCGCCATGAACAACAATTTCTTCCATGGATAACCCTCCATCATCAAGCGATTATAAACAAACAAGTTACGTGAGATTTCGGATTGCGTCAAAAAGAAGTTCGAAGAGCAACCTCATTGAATCGTTACTAAAACAAGTTACGATCATGGTACCGAAACAGTGCTAACACTGCCCAATAAGCAATCCAAATTTAAAGCAACAACCATGGATGATGACTAACGTTCCTTTACACTAACCGAACGCTAGTCCCCAGCCGGTTCCTAATCATCATAACATAGAACCCTTCTGAATAAATATTACATTTTACATTTCTGTTACAATTTCATCACAAATATTTAAGGCTTATGATTGGTTAATTAATTACGTATCATTACCCGTTTTTTCACTTATTTTTACTCGTTGTGAGGCTAAATATTTGCATATCTATCGCAGCTGTACCTTCTCAAATTTAGGTCACAAAAAAAGCATCCGCACTAATGCAGATGCTTTTGCAGGATATTCACGATTACCGGTGCGCAACGTGGAGTCGGTTCATCGCCCGCCGCAATGCGACTTGCGCCCGCGCTAACTCAGCATCATCATGCTTTTGTTGCGCTTCTTGAATCCGACTTTCCGCCCGCTTCCGCGCGTTTTCGGCCCGAGCAACGTCAATGTCATTTTGACGTTCAGCACTGTCCGCTACAATGGTTGCAACGTTCTCGCTGAACTCAACAAAACCACCGTTAACGGCAATTTCATCGTCTTCTTGATCACTTTCGATTTGCTTGATTCGGACTTCATCGATTGCTAATGACGCAATCACGGGAATATGGTTCGGTAAAATCCCGAGTTCCCCGTTGATCGTACGTACGATCAACATCGGGGTTTTGTTCTCATAGACCTGACCGTCTGGAGTTACGATGCTAACGGTTAATGATTTTCCATTGTCAGCCATAGAAACCCCTCCTAATCAGTGACCATCGATTTCGCTTTTTCGACGACGTCTTCAATCTTACCAACTTGACGGAATGCGTCTTCTGGTAGGTCATCGTATTTACCTTCAAGGATTTCTTTGAAGCCCTTTACAGTATCTTTAATTGGTACATAAGCACCAGGTTGACCCGTAAAGTTTTCGGCAACGAAGAAGTTTTGTGACAAGAAGAATTGAATCCGCCGTGCACGTGCAACAGTCGTCTTTTCTTCGTCAGATAATTCATCCATCCCTAAAATTGAGATGATATCTTGCAATTCACGGTAACGTTGCAAGACCCGTTGAACTTCGGTAGCAACTTCATAATGTTCTTGACCCACGATTGATGGATCCAAGGCGATTGATGAAGAAGCCAACGGATCAACGGCTGGATAAATCCCTTGTTCAGTCAAAGAACGTTCCAGGTTGGTCGTTGCATCCAAATGGGCGAAAGTCGTTGCAGGTGCCGGGTCGGTATAATCATCGGCAGGCACATAAACGGCTTGAATTGAAGTAACGGAACCCTTCTTAGTTGAAGTAATCCGTTCCTGCAATTGACCCATTTCAGTTGCTAACGTTGGTTGGTACCCAACGGCTGAAGGGATCCGGCCAAGTAAGGCGGAAACTTCAGAACCGGCTTGGGTAAACCGGAAGATGTTATCAATAAATAACAACACGTCTTGGCCAGCAACATCACGGAAGTATTCCGCAATGGTTAAACCAGTCAAGGCAACCCGCATACGGGCACCCGGTGGTTCGTTCATTTGTCCATAGACCATGGCGGTGTTCTTAAGAACCCCAGACCCCTTCATTTCGAAGTAAAGGTCATTACCTTCACGAGTCCGTTCACCAACACCGGTGAAGACGGAAATCCCGTTATGTTCTTGGGCAATGTTATGAATTAATTCCTGGATTAAAACGGTTTTACCAACACCGGCACCACCGAACAACCCAATCTTACCACCACGAACATATGGTGCTAAGAGGTCGATAACTTTAATCCCAGTTTCCAGAACTTCCGTACTGGTCGTTAATTCATCATACTTAGGCGCATCCCGATGGATTGGGTTACGTTCAGCATCTGGACCGAATTCTGGACCACCATCAATGGTTTCCCCTAAAACGTTAAATACCCGGCCTAACGTCTCTTTACCAACGGGAACGGTGATTGAAGAACCAGTGTCTTCAACAACCATCCCGCGACGTAAACCATCCGTACCATCCATTGCGACGGTCCGAACAACCCCGTCACCTAATTCCAACGATACTTCAACCGTTAAGGTTTCGTCGTTGTCTTTTTGGATGATCAAGGCGTTATTAATATCCGGTAACTTGTCGTTTAGAGAGAATTCAACGTCGACAACGGGTCCAATAACTTGTACAACTTTACCTGTACTCATTAGTCGTTAATTCCTCCCACTATTCTTGCGCAACCAAGCCACCAGTGATTTCAGTAATTTCAGTGGTAATAGCAGCTTGACGCGCACGGTTATATTTCAGATTTAAGCGATCGATTAAATCGCCAGCGTTATCTGATGCGGCCTTCATCGCCGTTGACGATGAAGCGTGTTCAGCAGTCTTGGCATCCAAGATTGCCCCATAAACCAGGCTTTCGGCGTATTGTGGCAACACGGCCGACAATATGGCTTCTTCCGATGGTTCCATCTCGTATTCAGGACCAACGTCTACCCGGCTGTCCTTAGCTTTACGGTTATCTTTTTCACTTTGTGCAAAGGTTTCTTCGGAAATCGGTAGCATTTTAACTGACCGGAACCCGGAAGAAAGCCGGTTGATAAAGTGGTTGTAGAAGACGTAAAGTTCATCGAACACTTCGTTATGGTACATCGAGGTGACTGTTTTAACGATTTCCCGCACTTCTTTAAAAGTTGGTACGTCGGAGACGCCGCGGTATTCGTACGCCACGTTTAAGCCGTTCTTTTTAAAGAAGTCCGCACCAGTACCACCAACCGCCAAAACAACGGTATTATCAGCGTTTAAGTCGTGGTTTTGCATAAAGTCATTCGTCTGTCGTAAGACGTTACTATTATAGCTTCCCACAAGCCCCCGGTCAGAGGTAATCACTAATAAACCGGTCTTTTTAACGGGACGTTGTGCCAATAATTCACTAACCGAAATGGTGTTGGAATTACTGTTAGGCACACCGGCACTGGATGTCATCAGATGAGCTTTGGCAAGATGTGACACAATGCTTTCAACTTTTGAAGCGTACACCTGATACGTCGACGTATGCTTTTGAATCTGGTTCAACTTTGCAGTTGAGACCATTTGCATCGCGGACGTAATTTGGTGGGTCTTCTTGGTTGAGTCAATGCGGCGCTTAACATCCATTAATGATTCTGCCATGCACTACTCACCATCCTTTTCAGCCATTAATTACTTTGCAGTAGCAGCGGTTGGCTGGAACTGTGTCGCAAATTCGTCCAAAGCGCTGTTTAACTTGTCAGTGTCTGGTAATTTACCAGTTGAAGTGACAGCGTCAAAGAGTTCTTGGTGATTTGCATGAAGAGATTCAAATAATTCTGCTTGGTAACGCGCAATGTCTGAAACTGCGACTTTGTCCACGTAACCATTCGTCAATGCGTACAGAATCATGACTTGTTCTTCAACCTTTAATGGTGAATGGACAGGTTGCTTCAATACTTCCACGATCCGTTGCCCACGGTTCAACTTAGCTTGCGTTGCCGCATCCAAGTCAGAACCAAATTGTGAGAAGGATTCAAGTTCATGGTATGATGCCAAGTCCAAACGTAAAGTCCCAGCAACGGACTTCATGGCTTTGATTTGAGCATCCCCACCAACCCGGGAAACTGAGGCCCCAGCATCGATGGCTGGACGAACCCCAGAATAGAAGGAATCGCTATCCAAGAAGATTTGCCCATCGGTGATGGAAATAACGTTGGTTGGAATATAAGCGGAAATATCGCCCGCTTGGGTTTCAATGATTGGTAAAGCCGTCATTGAACCGCCACCCAATTCGTCATTCAACTTTGCAGCCCGTTCGAGTAAACGTGAATGCAAGTAGAAAACATCACCAGGGTAAGCTTCACGACCTGGAGGACGACGTAAGATCAATGAAAGTTCACGGTAAGCCGTTGCTTGTTTTGAAAGGTCATCGTACACGATCAAAACGTGCTTGCCATTAAACATGAACTCTTCACCGATCGCTGCGCCGGCGTATGGTGCCAAGTAAAGTAACGGTGCTGGTTCAGAAGGACCGGCCGTTACGACGATGGTGTAATCCATCGCGCCTAACTTCTTAAGCGTTTCAACTTGGGCCCGCACTGTTGAGTCTTTTTGACCAATAGCGACGTAGACACAAATCATATCTTGATCTTTTTGATTTAAAATTGCATCGATGGCAACTGATGTTTTACCAGTCTTACGGTCACCGATAATCAATTCACGTTGGCCACGACCGATTGGAACTAAGGCATCAATGGCCTTGATCCCAGTCTGTAATGGTTCGCTAACGGATTGCCGTTGCATAATCCCAGGCGCTTTATGTTCAATTGGCCGCGTGTTCGTAGTCTTAATTTCACCTAAACCGTCAATGGGTTGACCTAACGGGTTAACAACCCGGCCAATCATGGCGTCCCCAACGGGAACTTCCATGATACGACCTGTCCGTTTGACCGTATCGCCTTCACGAATACCATCAAAATCCCCTAAAACAACGATACCAACATCGTTGCTTTCGAGGTTTTGGACCATTCCATAAACCCCATTACTGAATTCGAGCAATTCACCTTGTAAGGCGTTGTCGAGTCCATGTGCTCGGGCGATCCCATCACCAACGTAGGTGACAGTACCGGTTTCAGCAACTGAGAGCTCAGTCTGGTAACTTTCTAATTGTTGTTTGATTAGAGCACTGATTTCTTCAGATTTAATGCTCATAAAAGTTTCACCTCTTCGTAAACTAATTGTTGATGAGTGCTCGTCTTAAATTCGTTAATTGTAACGCAACGCTACCATCAAACGTTTGATTATTTGATTTCACAATTACGCCACCAATGATTGCTTCGTCCACTTTACGGGTCAAAACAACCTTTTGTGCGCCAACGCGTTGGGCAAACGCCGCTGCAATGGCATCAGCTTGCTCATCTGACAACTTGACCGCAGACGTCACTTCGGCATGCACTATCTTATGACTTTCATCGAAACGTGCTTCAAACGCGTCGACAATGTCAATTAGGTTCGACATGCGGCCGTAATCATACAACATTTGAATAAAGTTTTTAATGTATTCAGAAGCATGGTCAGTCAAAGTTGACAACGTGGCCTGTTTTTGATCAACCGGAAGCAATGATCCTGAAAGGACCTCTGCCAATTGCGGATTGTCGACAAAGACTTGCCGTAATTGCTTTAACTCAGTCAGGAATGCTTCGGTCTGATCCTTTTCAATTGCAAGCTCAAAGAGTGCCTTTGAGTATCGGTTTGCAACTGTAAGTTTATCAAGACTCATGCTTTCCCAACCCTTCAATATACGAATTAATTAATGCCTGTTGGCCTTCCGGATCCAACTGCTTCTTGATAATCTTCGAAGCAATTTCAACCGAAATATCTGCCACGTCAGATTGGACGTTCTTTAAGGCATCTTGACGCTCCTGTTCAATATCCTTGCGCGCGTTTTGCTTATACTGCGTTGCTTCGTTTTGAGCGTCAGCAACGATGGTTGCACGTTGCTTTTCACCACTCTGCTTTGCTTCAGCCACAATTCCACTGGCTTCAGTTCGTGAGTGTGATAAAGCGTCGCGCCGTTGATCTGCTAAGTCGTTGGCCTCTTGCCGTGACTTTTGTGCAGAATCAATATCGTTTGCAATCTTGTCAGCCCGTTCGCCCATCATTTTCGTGATTGGGTTCCAAGCAACGACTGCAATTAACGCCATCAAAATAATGAAACTAATCGCAATAAATAGCATATCGCCAAGGTATAAACCGGATGATGCACCGAGAATTAAATGCGAGAGCATCTAATGACACCTCCTTCTTTCATTTTCATTAAAATGAACTCGTTGACCAATGGTTACTTGTTCATAACCATCAAGGCAACAACGAAGGAAATGATTGGCATTGATTCAATTAACCCAACACCGATGAACATGTTAGTCCGTAATTGACCAGATAATTCTGGCTGACGGGCCATACCTTCAAGCATCTTTGAAATAACCAAACCGTTACCAATACCGGCACCTAAAGCGGCACCAAACATAGCAATACCTGCAGCAATTGCTCCCATAATTTGTGTATCCTCCTTAAAATTAAAAAACAAGAAATTCTTTATTCCTCAGATGAAACCTTTTGAGAAATATAAACTGAAGTCAAGGTGACAAACACGAATGCTTGAACACTCCCGATAAATACTGAGAACCCTTGCCAAAGAAATTCAATTGGGAAGGAGTAGACGTAACTGAACCAGCTACCACTCCCGGTTGCTAAAGTCGCAACCTTACTCAATAACATTTCACCAGCAAAGATATTCCCGAACAACCGGAGTCCTAAGGTTAGGAAGTCGGTAAACTGTTCGAAAATGTTGATCGGCAAGAATACAAGGAACGGTGAAGTGTACTCTTTAAGATAACCCTTCATACCCTTCTTTTGTACTCCAGCAGCATGCGCTATCGCCACTGTCATAAATGACAACGTCAACGTCACAATCGGATCTGCGGTTGGACTTTTAACGTACGTATACTGGCCGACTTGGACGTGTAAGAACAACCCAAGTTGGTTAGCGACGAAGATGAATAGGAACAGCGTGAACGCGTACAAACCGAAATGTCCCGCGTCATTACCCTTGATCGAACCCTTGACAATGCCATTCGTGAACTCGATGAGCCACTCCAGCACATTTTGGCCACCCTTAGGCTTAAGCGTTATATGTCGCGACAATAAGAAAACAAATAAGAAGACTATTAGACACGTCAACAGAATTGAAATGTCATTCGCAATATTAAACGTTAACCCTAGAAAGTGAACCGTAGGAACTGCCTCATCCACTGAATTTCACCTCTTTCCTTTAATTTCAGGTGCACGATAACCTTAACCTGTAACGAACACAACGTCAATTTTATCGGAATCTGAAATGGTAGACTAGGGTCACCCCTAATCAAAATACAATGGTAATAATACCACCACCGTCGAAAAATTTCAAAACAATTTCACGTTTTCTTCACGACGTAAAAATCCCACGATATCAAGCTTTCAATCAACTTTCACACCGTAGGATTTTCATAAAGTCATTCTGATTTTCAATTCTTACAAGCGTTGGTTGCGCTTACTCTTCATTAACCGCCGTCTTTGGTAAGATTAAGTTCATCAAAATTCCTAACACCGTTGCGACCGCCAAACCACTGAATTGGAAAGAATTAATTTGTAAATAAGCATTCCCAATCCCAATAACTAAAACTGCGGATGCGATCATTAAATTCCTTTTTTTATTGAAATCAATTTTATTATCAATCAGAATTCGCATCCCGCTGGAAGCAATCACCCCAAATAAGAGGAAGCTGACCCCACCAATTACTGGTGACGGAATACTTTCAATCAAAGCGGATAATTTACCAACGAAACTAAAGACGATGGCAAAGAACGCTGCTCCACCTAAGACGTAGATACTGTGTACCCGCGTAATCGCTAAAACACCAATATTTTCACCATAAGACGTTACTGGCGGGCCACCAAAGAAAGCCGCCACAATTGAGGCCGTCCCATCACCGGCTAAAGTATGATTTAAACCGGGATCCTTGAAGAAATTCCGCTTAGTCAGTTTATTTAGCACCATGATGTGGCCCATATGTTCGGACATCGTCACAAAGGCAATCGGTGCCATACTCAATATGGCGCCCCAATACACGCCGGGATGGTACGTTACAAATGGGATTTGGAATTTCGGTAACGAGAACCAGGGTGCGTCCATGACCGGCTGAAAGTTCACGATTCCAGCAGCCACAGCAATCAAGTACCCACACACGATTCCTAATAAAATAGGAACCAGGCTCATGAACCCGCGCAGGTACATGTTAAAGACAATCGTCAAAAGCATTGTCAGCATGGCAACGATGAAGTATCGCAAGCTATACGCGCTACCATTCATCGTCGCATCCTTAGCAGCCGTACCCGCTAAGGACAACCCAATCACCATGACAATTGGGCCAACAACAATTGGTGGTAAAGCCTTATCGATCCACCCTGAACCAACTAAAGTCACTAGCAGGCTCACTAACAAGTAAACACACCCAACGGCAACGGTCCCCTGTGCAATGGCCGGGTATCCTGCCGTCTTCATCAATGATTGCATCACCACAATAAATGAAAAACTAGACCCCATGTATGCCGGAATTTTATGCCGGGTAATTAAAATATACATTAAGGTCCCGACCCCGGAACTGAATAGCGCAATCCCTGGATCCAGGCCCACCAAGATTGGCACCAACACGGTCGAACCAAACATAGAGAACAAGTGTTGAATCGACAATCCTAACCAACTACCGAATTTCGGTCGGTCATGAATATCTAAGACAACATCATCATTGTGAAACGCTGGCTTCTTTGTCATAACGCACCCCTTTTTACAAAAAATTGCCATGAAAAAACAGCCCACCACTCAAAGTGGCCGGGCTGTCAGAAAATTCACGCAAATCCAGTAAGGGTTCACACATCCGTCATCCTTATCAGCCTCTCTGAGCTAATTTAAAGGAACTGTTCAATTGCAAATAATTTTACTCGTGAACGTTGTGCTTGTCAACTAACAAAAGCAAATCTCAATCATAACAATGACCTAATTCAATCAGATCATTTGACCTAGTATCAGCGATCAAATATATTTCACATTGTACACACGTGTAATATATTTGGTCAGGTTCCAACCGCTTTATTGATTACTTCCTTATATAATAGGAAATAATTATTGAATAGCCCTAAGTTCCCGTCTAAAAACTGAAAGTGCTGGAACTAGTTCAATTGCCGCCATCGTGTTAGAAACACAGCATTTTTCGCCGCTTCGCCGGCAGAATCCGTGGGCCATGGGGTCGGCTAAGATTACTTTAAAACAAACCGGTTAAGTTTGATAGTACCCTCAACATAGCTGGAGGCCGTCCATGATAAATCTACCGTGAGTGTGGCGTTAATCGGTGATTTCCCGATTTTACACCACCGACATCTTGAGAGACGCGGTTTTTCGGCTCTCAAGTGAGGTTCATGACCGCTTTTTGGCATGAACCGGTCGCCACGGCAGGTGAAATCATGGACGACCGGAAGCAGAAAGCAAAAATAGCGCAGGACCAATAAAGTCCGTACGCTATTTTGAAAGCTATTTACTTCGTACCAAACAAGCGGTCACCGGCATCGCCCAAGCCTGGGACAATGTAGCCATCTTCATTCAGATGGTCATCTAATGCGGCCGTGTAGATATCAATATCTGGGTGAGCTTCTTGAAGGGCTTTAACCCCTTCTGGAGCAGCAACTAAACACATAAACTTGATATTGCTTGCGCCCCGCTTCTTCAACATATCCATGGCCATGATGGCAGAACCACCAGTGGCTAACATTGGATCAACCACGAATAATTGGCGTTGTGAAATATCACTTGGCAATTTAACGAAGTATTCAACTGGCTTTAAAGTCTTTTCGTCGCGATACATCCCGACGTGACCAACTTTAGCAGCGGGAATCATGTTTAAGACCCCGTCAACCATACCTAAGCCTGCCCGTAAGATTGGCACAATGGCCACTTTCTTACCAGCTAGTGTCTTCTGGGTCGTCTTGCAAATTGGCGTTTCAATTTCAATATCTTCCAAAGGCATGTCCCGTGAGACTTCGTATGCCATCAAAGTTGAAATTTCATTGACCATTTCACGGAAAACCTTTGTTCCACATTGCTTTTCCCGAATAATCGTTAACTTATGTTGAATGAGCGGATGATTCAAAACCTCAAACTTACCCATGTTGCTACGCACGCTCCTTAGTGATTTCTTTCTATTGTAGCTAATTTAGAGAGAAAAAACCAGACCCCAATATAAATTCCTTAATCAACATCGATTGGGTGTTTAGATGTTAACGCCATTGCTTGCTGTTTAACATCGTCCAAGTTGGCTTGATCTTGAGGCGCTTTTAAAGCTTGTAAAATCAATTTGGCGACTTGGGCCGCTTCAGGCGCGTCAAAACCACGCGTTGTGATGGCCGGTGTCCCTAGACGAATCCCAGACGTCTTGAAGGCGCCTAACGTTTCATTTGGAATGGCTTCCTTGTTAACGGTAATGTAAACCGTATCCAATAAGTCTTGGACTTGGCGACCATTTAAACCGGACTTCGTAATGTCCAAGGTCATCAAATGGTTATCCGTTCCGCCAGAAATCACCCGAACGAGGTCGGACTGATTGAAGACTTCCGCCATTGCTTGAGCGTTATCAATAATTTGTTGGGCGTAAGCTTTAAATTCTGGTTGCAAGTCTTCGCCTAAAGCAATCGCCTTACCAGCAATCACGTGGTCTAATGGACCACCTTGGTTGCCTGGGAAGACCGCGGAGTTGATCTTCTTGCCATATTTTTCTTTGGCAAGGATCATCCCACCACGTGGGCCGCGTAACGTTTTATGCGTTGTTGTCGTTACCACGTCGGCGTAAGGCACTGGACTTGGATGTAACCCCGCCGCAACTAACCCAGCAATGTGAGCCATGTCGACCATCAATAAGGCGCCGACTTCATCCGCAATTTCACGGAACTTCGCAAAATCAATGATGCGGCTGTAGGCTGAGGCCCCGGCCACGATCAATTTAGGCTTAAATGCTTTAGCTTGTTCTAAAATTGCATCGTAATTTAATTCTTCAGTTTCAGGATCCAACCCATAATCATTAAAATCATAAAGTTTTCCTGAGAAGTTGACACTGGAACCGTGGGTCAAATGACCACCCGCATCCAGCGACATCCCCATGACCCGGTCACCTGGTTGGATCAAGGCCATGTAAGCAGCAGCGTTTGCCTGTGAACCAGAATGTGGTTGCACGTTGGCATATTCGGCGCCAAATAATTTCTTTGCTCGTTCAATGGCCAACGTTTCAACTTGGTCAATGAACTCGTTGCCACCGTAAAAACGGTGACCAGGATAACCTTCAGAGTACTTGTTAGTGAGGACACTACCCTGAGCAGCCCGTACGCCTTTTGAGACGATGTTTTCGGAAGCAATCAACTCAATATTATGTTGTTGACGCGCCTGTTCCTTACTAATAGCAGACCATACTTCTGGATCTTGTTCTTGGTAATTCATGAATAATTCTCCTCCATTTCGCAAGTGACAACTTTCGGGTTTTCCCGACTTTCAATCATTATACACTAAAATGGGTTTGACCGGCAGATTTATTTAACCGGTTCATATAGGCAGCTCCTAAACCGTTATTATCAAAGGATTGACAGAGAATATCCTTAATATTAGTTTCGGTATCGAAATGTCTCAGCCCCGCAAACAGTTCCTGAGTTGCCGATTGAATTCCCGTTCCTAACGAAAATTGTTCGCAATTAGCTGGAAAGACATTATTCGCTAAAACGCTGTCCGTTGCCATGACTCCCATTGGGACCTTTTGTTGGGCCGCCCACGTTAACGCGGCTGGCCAATCTTCCGTACGATCAACGATATAAACCTGTGCATCGGGCGCGTAGTGCTTGTATTTCATCCCGGGTGCTTTTGGCACTTCCGTCGCCCCAACGTGATGTTGTTCAGTCTGAACGGGCATCCCAATCACTGCTTCAATCGCGCTGGCCGTTACGGCACCGGGCCGTAAAATGGCGGGCATATCCGTTGAAAGGTCAAGAACGGTCGATTCGACCCCAACCTTGGTTGCGCCGTCGTCCAAAATACCAGCAATCTTACCGTCTAAGTCATGCAAAACGTGCTGTGCAGTGGTGGGACTAGGCTTACCCGACGTATTGGCAGATGGCCCAACGATGGGCGTATGGGCTTGCTTGATTAACGCCAACGTCGCAGCGTTATCCGGATTCCGGAATGCCGCCGTATTCAAGCCGCCCGTAACTTCAGGCGCTAAGGCCCCCGGCTTCAGCTTAAAAATCATCGTCAGTGGACCGGGCCAAAATGCCTTGACCAATTTCTTGGCTGCCTCTGGTAACGGTTGGGCAAAACGTTCCACCGTTTCAAGATCGGCCACGTGGACAATCAGTGGATTATCGCTGGGACGCCCCTTTGCGACGTAAACTTGCTTGACCGCGGCCACGTTAGTCGCGTCGGCACCTAAACCATAGACGGTCTCGGTTGGAAATGCGACTAATTGCCCTTCATTAATTAACTGAGCAGCCGCACCGACTTCACTCGGCTTAAATATTTTTGTTTTCATTATTATTAACTTCCTCACTTATGATTGATAACCCGTAACATCCGGTCATGGCCCGCCATGTCTTGACGAATCGTGACCGTTGCTTTTGGCATTGCCTGTTGGAATAATTGTTGAATTGCCGCACCTTGATGGTAGCCAAATTCTAAGTACAGCCGACCATTATCTGTTAAGTGCGTCGCAACCGTTGCTGCTAACTGTTCATAGAGCGCTAGCCCCTGGTGATCAGCAAACAACGCTTGTTGCGGTTCGTAGTTCAACACACTGGCATCCATGACCGCCTCTTCGGCATGTGCAATGTAAGGTGGATTACTGACGATGACGTCAAACGCCGTTTGTGGCACCGCCTGTAACAAGTTGCTTTCATAAAACGACACTTTCAACCCTAAGCGTGCCGCATTCGCCTCGGCAACGGCCAACGCCGTCGATGAAATGTCACTTGCACAGACTTGCCACGTCGCTTGTTCGTGCTTCAACGCTAACGCAATGGCACCGGAACCCGTCCCAACATCTAGTAAGCTCAGCGTCCGTGCATCCGCGTAATCGGTCAAAATCCAATCGACTAATTCTTCCGTCTCCACCCGTGGAATCAGAACCGCGGGATTAACCGTTAGTTCTAAGCCGTAAAACGGTGCCCAACCTAGCACGTATTGTGCGGGTTCGCCCGCTACGACCCGGTCAACGGCGACGTGGTAAGCTTGATAAACGTCACTGGGCATTGCGTCACGGTACCGAATCAACAGTTGCGTCTGGTTTAAATGCGTTAACCCAAGCATTAAAAACCGCGCACTGTCCGTTGGTAAGTCCGCCGTTTTTAGACAAAAAGAAGCCCATTTCTGGGCTTCAAAGTAAGTTGGGGCAGAATTAGTCATTGGCTAATCGCTCCATCTTCTTGGCTTGATCTGCTAAGACCAACGCGTCGATGACTTCATCCAATTCACCGTTCATTACCCGGTCTAATTTATTTAACGTTAAACCAATCCGGTGATCCGTAACCCGGTTTTGTGGGTAGTTATACGTCCGAATTCGTTCGGAACGATCCCCACTCCCGACGGCTGATTTCCGTTCGGCGTCGTATTGGTTTTGTTCCCGCGACTGGTAGTAGTCGTAGACCCGCGCGCGTAAGATTTCCATCGCCTTTGCCCGGTTTTGTTGTTGTGACCGTTGATCTTGCATCGAAACAACGATCCCCGTAGGCAAGTGGGTCATCCGAACGGCAGAAGACGTCTTGTTAATATGCTGACCACCGGCACCGGAAGAACGGAACACATCGGTCCGAATATCCTTTTGCTCTAGCTTAATATCAACATCTTTAGCTTCAGGCATCACCCCAACCGTTGCAGTTGACGTGTGGACCCGACCAGCTGATTCAGTAACGGGCACCCGTTGAACCCGGTGCGCGCCACTCTCGTACTTCAGCTTCGAGTAAACTTTTTTACCAGAAATAATTAGCACAATTTCCTTAAACCCGCCGACTTCTGTTTCATTGCGGTCAGCGACTTCAACGTTCCAGCCTTGGCGTTCTGCGTATTTTGAATACATGTTGAAGAGGTCCGCCGCAAACAAGCTAGCTTCATCCCCACCGGCAGCACCGTGGATTTCCATAATAATGTTCTTATCATCATTCGGGTCTTGTGGCAACATTAATAAGGTAATTTCATGTTCCAACTGTTCTTTTTCGGCGTTCAAGTTCTTCAAGTCTTCTTTGACCATTGAACTCATCTCGTCGTCTAATTTTTCCCGTAATAATTCGTTGTTTTCTTCGATTTGGCTTTGAACTTCCTTGTAATGGTTATACTTTTCAACCGTTTCGCGGATGTTCCCCATTTCTTTCGACAACTTCATAAAACGTTGCGAATCTGCAATCACTTCAGGATCACTTAACAGCTCACCCAGTTCTTCATAACGGTCCGCAACCGCCTGTAATTTATCAAAAAACTTATCCATACTTAGTTAATTCCTCACTTTGTTAATTTCGGCGGGTAAAAGTAGTGTCGTCGACAAACCGGGTAGTACGCCTCGTTGCCCCCGATTTGAACTTGTTCGCCCTCGTAGACGGGTTTGCCATCATGAAAACGTAAATTCATAATGGCTTTTTTGCGACAGAACCAGCAGATGGTCTTCATTTCTTCAATCTTATCCGCATACAATAGTAGGTACTTACTGCCTTCAAACAGTTCATTGCGAAAATCGTTTTTTAACCCAAACGTCATCACTGGGATATGCAAATCGTCGACGATGTGGGCCAGCTCTAAAACGTGGTGCTTTTTTAAGAACTGTGCCTCATCAATTAAGATGCAGGCCGCATCAAGGTTCGTCTTCTTGACCACGTCCAACACGTTGGTATCATCAAAAACCGGAATTGCTTCACGCTTCAAGCCAATCCGACTCGCCACGTAGCCAACCCCATCGCGGTTATCTAAGCCGCTTGTCATAATAATGACCGACTTATTTTGCTCCTCATAGTTGTGGGCCACTTTCAAAATTTCAATGGTCTTCCCACTATTCATCGCACCATATCGAAAGAATAACTGTGCCAAGCGACTCATTCCCCTTTTTTACACATTTCTAATCAATTATAGCGGATTTTCCCGCGAATTTCAGCACTGAGCTGTGAAAAGCTATTAACGAATTCATAAGTTGGACTTAAACGGCGGGAGTATCGCTTTTCTTTTAGGAGCGTTCAGTATAAAATACTTGAGAGTAGGACGTTTGTCCGAGTTTTGGTTTTCACTGCGCACCGATTTTTACTAGGCGCAAATTAATATATAGGGGTACGGATAACTTATGTCAATTAATAGTACATTAGCCACTTGGACCGGCAAATCCGCGTATTGGTTTTTACACACCTTTCGTGGCGGCGGAAGTTCCTTGCCTGGTAAGCTGGCGTTAAAACTCGATCCAGCCATTTTAAAACATCTCGCGAAAAACTATGACGTCATCGTCATTACTGGGACCAATGGTAAAACACTTACGACCGCACTGACGGTCAAAGTTTTACGCGAACAGTACCCTGACATTTTGACCAACCCTAGTGGCTCCAATATGAAACAAGGCATCGTGACGACCTTTTTAACGGCCCCTAAAGCACATCAAAAACCGCTAGCCGTTTTAGAAGTCGACGAAGCCAACGTCATCATGGTCACGAAGTACATCACGCCCAAAGCGTTTGTCTTCACCAACATTTTCCGTGATCAAATGGACCGCTACGGCGAAATTTATACCACTTACAAAAAAATCTTAGATGGGGTCGCGCTGGCACCCGAAGCGACGATCATTGCTAACGGCGACCTGCCCCTCTTCCACTCAAAGAAATTGCCGAACCCCATTTTATACTACGGATTCGATTATCAAGCTGACCACGACCAACAGGCACCGGCTAATACGGACGGCCTGTTATGTCCTAACTGTCAACACATTTTGCGCTACCATAGCCGCACTTATAGCAATATGGGGAAGTATTACTGCCCACACTGTGGTTTTGAACGCCCACAGCTGACTTGGAAGCTCAACGCCTTAACCACGATGACACCGACGAGTTCTGATTTTGAAATCAACGGTCAACCAATGCACTTAAATATCGGTGGCCAATATAATATTTATAACGCGTTAGCGGCTTTTGCGGTTGGCCGTTTCATGGACGTTCCCGCTAAAAAGATCGCCCACGCGCTCAGCGAAAATGACGAACAAGTCTTTGGTCGCCAAGAAATTTTCCACGTTGGGGACAAGGACGTCACGTTAGTCTTGGTCAAGAATCCGGTTGGTTTAAACCAAGTGATTCAAATGATCAGTACCGACGACCGGCCCTTCTCGTTTGCGGCGTTGTTGAACGCTAACTACGCTGACGGGATTGATACTAGTTGGATCTGGGACGGCGACTTTGAGAAGCTGTTACAAATGAACATCCCCGCTTTTATTAGTGGTGGTGAACGTTACCGCGACATCACCTTCCGTTTGAAGGTCGCCGGGGTCACACCCGATGATTTAACGGTCATCCCCGACTTAACGGAAATGACCGCTGCCATTCAAAAATTGCCAACTAAACAGGTCTACGTCGTCGCAACGTACACGGCGATGCTCCAATTACGGAAACAACTAGCCAGTCAAGGCATTATTGATGGGGGGATGGCTTAATGACTTACACACTACACGCCGCCCATTTATACGGCGACTTAATGAATACCTACGGCGACATCGGCAATATTTTAGCCATGCGCTACTACGCTAAAGCAGTCGACGCCACCATTGACGTTGACTTGGTCAGCTTGGACGACACCTTTGCCGCCGACCAGTACGATTTCGTTTTATTCGGCGGCGGTCAAGACTACGAACAGACCATCGTCTCTAAAGATCTCCAGACAAAAAAGACCGCATTAACGGACTACATCGAAAACGGTGGGCCCTTCTTGGCTATCTGTGGTGGGTTTCAAATGTTAGGCCACTACTACATCGGGGCTCAGGGTGAAAAGATTCCCGGTATTGGTGCTCTCGACCACTACACGCTAAGCCAAGATAATAACCGGTTTATCGGTAACATCACGATCAAAAATGCCGAGACCGACCAAACCTACTACGGCTTTGAAAACCACAACGGGATGACCTTCCTCGGTGAAGGTGAACGTCCACTCGGTAAAGTTTTGCAAGGTAACGGGAATAACGGCAAGGACGCAACCGAAGGCGTTATTTATAAAAACACCTTTGGGTCATACTTCCACGGCCCAATCCTTGCCCGCAACGAAGCGCTCGCTAAGCGGATTCTTAAATTGTCCTTACAACGGAAGTACCCGGATGCCGATTTCAGCGCCCTTGATCAATTAAACGAAGACCTGACCAAAAACGTCGTGGTCAAGCCTTAATCGTTATTTAACAGCTAAACGTTTGCCCCACTCCCCAGCCCAATCCGCTAACCCGGTTGTGTCTAGGAAGTGGGACAAACGTTTTTTAGTTACAGCCTCAATGTAAGCCCTAACATTAGTTAACCCCTCAAAGTTATAAAAAATATTTATAGACTTTAAAGAAGTAATCCTACAATAACCTGATAGTATCAGTTAATTAGGCAAAAAAAGATTGATCCGCTAAACTGCGCGTATCAATCTTTTTTATCATATCAGGGGTTTAACTAATTACGCTTTTTCACCAGGTTCAGAAGCAATAATTTGGAGATCACCCTTTAACGTCCATTGTTTAACATCAAACGGTAAAATGAAGTGCACACCCTTAGCAAGGGGATAGTCCTTGCCATCAACACTGATACTCCCCTTACCAGCTAATACGGAAACCAAGGTGTATGGGGCTTTACCACGATTGAAGGTCGCCTGACCATCAGTCAAACGCCATTGCCAAACACCAAAGAATGGTGACTGGACGTACTTCGTGACGGTCGCATCCCCAACCTTCGTCGTCGTAATATCTAAGTCAGGATCATGGTGTGGCACGTTCGTCGTATCAATTGACTGTTGCAAGTGCAATTCACGCTTTTGACCAGTCGTCTTATCAACCCGGTCCCAATCGTAAAGCCGGTAAGTCGTGTCAGAACTCTGTTGCGTTTCAAGCACCATGATGCCCTTACCAACCGCGTGAATGGTCCCAGATGGCACGTAGAGGAAGTCGCCCGGTTTAACGGGAACCCGCCGTAAAAGCTTATCCCATTCGCCATTATTGATCCATTCCGCAAGTTGTTCACGGCTCTTGGCGTGGTGCCCATAAATCATCGTCGCCCCTGGTTCAGCCGCAATCACGTACCAGCATTCAGTCTTGCCAAGTTCGTGTTCATGTTCAGCGGCGTAAGCATCGTCGGGATGGACTTGCACGGATAAGTCTTCACTAGCATCCAAAATCTTAGTTAACAGTGGGAAAACGTCACCCTTAGCGTTGCCAAAGACATCGCGGTGTTCGGCCCAGACCCGGTCCAAAGTCATCCCTGCGTACGGTCCGTTTTCAACGGTTGCGGGACCATGGGGATGCGCTGAGATTGCCCAGCATTCACCAGTATGGTCACTTGGAATATCGTAACCAAAGTCAGTATGTAACTTCGTACCGCCCCAAATTTTTTCGTGAAAAACGGGCTCTAAGAAATAAGGTTCGCTCATAAATTCGACACACTCCATTGTTTGATTTGTTAGTTAAATTCTATCATAAATGAAAGCGGTTGTGAAATGATGACTATTCTTTTATTAAAAATTGTCTATTCTTTTATTTGCCATTAGCAACGTCTGCTAGCCAAGCCGCAATTAGGTGCCGCCGCGCCGGTAAGAAACTGCTGTTGCGCACCGTTGGATGAACCCGGTTGGACAGAAAAATCAAACCGACCTGGCGTTGGCGATCTAACATCAATAACGTTCCGGTATAACCGGTGTGGAAAATAATCGGTGGCTGTTGTGCGCCCGAATGCCATAAATTCCAACCAAAACTGCGCCGCAAGTGGTGGTTCGGCGTCCAATCACGATAAAGTTGTTGAATCGTCGGCTGATCAAGGACGCTCGGCACATCCAACTGACCTAACATGAGCCGGGAAAAACGCGTCAAGTCGGCGACACTGGCAAACAAGCCGGCTGAACCGCAGTGTTCTTGAAGCACCTGCCCCTTTGGATCATGCACAATGCCCCGCAAGAGCCCCGTCGTTGGTGAGTAGACCGTTGGGACGGCCTGCGCTGGGTCCGGTGTAAACGTTGCGTCCGGTAACCCTAATGGGTCTAATACGCGGTGAGTTACGGCATCCTGAACCGCTTCACCCGTTAATTTTTCAATAATCAGGCCCATTAAAATCAGCCCCAGGTCCGTATAGACCACCCGGTGATTCAAGTTCGCCGCACTAACAGGCAATGCTTGAATCGCCGCTAGCAGGTCGCTTGCGGGCAACGCATTACGGTTCGGAATATAGCCACTCAGCCCACTCGTGTGCGTCATTAAATTTAAGACGGTCACCGATGGCGCTTGAAAAGCTGGTAAATAATCGTGTACCGGCCGGTTGATGTCCAAAGCGCCACTTTTAATCAACTGTAAGGCGACCGTCGTCGTTCCGACCACCTTAGTGACCGACGCCAAATCATACAACGCGTGGGGCCACAAATCTTCTCGTTGCGGTTCAATCGCCGCTATGCCGACTTGCCGCTGGACAAGGTCGGCCCCGCTAATCAGGCCATAACTGGCCCCCGGAATAACGCCTTGATCAACCATTGCTTGAATGACTTGCTGTGTTCGTTCAAATTCCATCTATTGCATTCTCTCTTCTAAAATAATTACTTTCAGTATGCGTCAACTTCCTGACAATCACTAGTCGTTTTAACAAAACTTAGTGATTCTGTTCGTGGAGCAGCCGGGGTAATACGGCCGCCCAATACGCAATGAACCCGATTACGACGACACTACCAGCAACGTGAATCCCAATAAATTGCAATTGCCACAAGATCATCGCAACGACGATCACAGTGGCGCTCCCCCACTCAACGTACTTGCCATAACGATATAAAAAAGCCATGGTATCACCTCTATTAACTTACATTTTAACGAACAGCTTACCCTCCAGTCAAAATAAAACGACGATCAATACCGCTAAGCAGTACTAATCGTCGCTAAATCACTTATTTTAATCTAAATCTACTTTTTGTACCCAGCCTTCAGGGGCTTCGCGGTCCCCAAATTGAATCCCCGTTAATTCGTCATATAACTTCTTCGTGACGGGGCCAACTTCCGTTTCACTATAGAAGACGTGAAGGTTACCGTTATGTTCCAACCCACCGATTGGTGAAATAACGGCGGCCGTCCCACAAGCACCGGCTTCTGCAAAGCGGTCCAAATCGTCGATGTAGACGTCGCCTTGTTCGGTCTTCATCCCAAATTTATGTTCTGCTAAGTAGAGCAATGAGTACTTAGTGACGGAAGGCAAGATTGATGGTGACTTTGGTGTTACAAACGTGCCATCCTTAGTAATCCCAAAGAAGTTCGCTGAACCAACTTCTTCAATCTTTTTGTGGTCCACTGGATCCAAGTAAACACAATCTGAGTAACCATGTTGATGTGCTTCTTGTCCTGGGAATAAGCTAGCAGCGTAGTTCCCACCGACTTTGTAAGCACCGGTCCCTTTATGTGCAGCCCGGTCGTAGTTCGACGTCGTGAAGTTAGTTGGCGTCATGCCACCCTTGAAGTAACTCCCAACGGGCATTGCAAAGACTGTGAAAATGTATTCTTGGGCGGGATGGACACCGATGTTGCCACCGACCCCAATCATTAAAGGTCGTAAGTACAAGGTTGCGCCCGTCCCATATGGTGGAACGTAGTCTTGGTTCGCCTTAACGACTTGCTTGACCGCGTCAACGAACATGTCGGTTGGAACTTGTGGCATTAACAAGCGTTCACAGCTGGTCTGCATCCGCGCTGCGTTCCGGTCTGGCCGGAATAATTGAACACTGCCGTCCTTAGTCCGATAAGCTTTTAAGCCTTCAAAATCTTGTTGGCCATAGTGCAAAGCTGTCGAACCTTCACTAATATGTAAAGTTGCATCACCAGTAAGTTCTTTCTTATACCACTCGCCATCTTTATAATACGCACGATAACGATATGGGAGATTGCGGTATTCAAACCCTAAGTTATTCCAGTCCAATTGTACATCTGCCATGTAATTCAACTTCCTTTATATGTAATTTACTCAAATTAATTAATTTGAATTTAATTAAAAGATTAATAGTTTATGAGAACTTTGTCAAGTTGTTTCAGAAAACATTTTCCATCAAATGAATTAATCTTTGTTATAATGGACTTAAATTTAACAAAGGACTGGTTCGTCGTGGCAAGTAATTCTGATTCAATCTATAATGTCATGTTCTATATCGCTCATCACCCGGCAGAAATCACCTTCACGACACCGGGCTACACCAACGTGGTGCGCATGAGCATTCCCGACCAGATTAAAGTCGCCAACCCGGAAATCTACTTTCCCAATAACAAACTGCTTGTCAACCGTTTTCAAGACGACTTTGTGGCCAAAAATGGTAACTTACTCGACTTTTTCTTCGATTACACCGAAAAGAAAGTTCCCAACTATCACGAAGTCTGGGTCTCCACTGCCCATCTGTCTGACAAACATATCTATTTTTTGGAGTTGTCATTTGAATAAATTCATCGGAGCTTACGGCAAACGTCGTGGCTCTTTTTTTAGTTTCGAAGTCCAGTGACACATTTATTAATTTTCAAAGCTGCTACTGCTATAGCACACTCAAGCCGGCGTAATCACCTATTTAGCGAAGGCTGGCAGGATTGGTGTGCCGTGGTATCCAGATTGGTCGGCGCTTTCTAACCGACTAATCTGGATGGGCAATTCAAAGACGCGGTCTATCGGCTTTGAATTGAGGCGCCAGACCGCCCTGTGGCTGGGGCCGTCCCTCATGGCACACCGGTTCTGCCAGCCGAAGCGACTAATACATAAAAAAACGGACGACCCATTGGCATTACTACCTTGGTCGTCCGTTTGAGATTAGATTACTTATTCATAAAAATGTAAAGGTCAGCGGCTGAGACACCAATCGTAAAGCGAACCCCTTTTGATGTAATGGGATCGATCGTGGTCGTACTGCTGTTATTACTCTTAGTTTCTTTTTGGAACTTCTTCATCACGGTCTTAGCATCGGCGCCAGTCGTGGTGCTCAACAGCGCAAAGGCCGTCCCGAAATTCTTTTGGCGGGTCTTATTTTTGAACGCCTTAGTTGGGACGATCATTGCTGCACCTAAAACGTCACCCTTTTGAACATTAAGACGAACCGTGTAGTCCTTAGTCTTAAGCACATTGGTTAGGCCGTCACTCGGTGTCTTCGTTGGCAGTAAGTCATCTTTGACCTTGGCTTTCGCAGTCTTCATGGCTGCGGCGACCTGCTTCTGGCTGGTTTGTAAGCTAGCCGCCTCAGTCTTCAACTTTGCACCAGCGACTTGTTGGGCTTGTAAGGTTTGAGCGCCGGTTGCAGCAGCGGCACCGCCAGCTTTAAGTTGGGCTTGCGCCTTTTTAACTTTAGCTTGGATCGCCGTTTGTTGCTTCTTCAAGGCCGCACCCTGCGTCTGTAACTTTTTAGCAGCGGCTTGGTCGGATTTGCTGAGCTTGGACCCAATCAAAGCATTATTATAAGTCGTTGCCATCTTTTGATAGCCAACGAGCTTCTTACTGCCTTGAACGTGAACTGTCTTTGAGCGGCTACCAGATTTGATCTTGACCGTCTGGCGGGTCGTCTTCGTTGGAACTTGAATCACAAAAGTATGGTTACGAACGCGCGCGTGCTTAGTCTTGGCACCGTCAATTTGGTAACTGACCCGACTCGTCTTCGCATTACCCTTAACGGCAGCGACTAACCCGTTTTGTTTGTAAGTGGTTTTAGTGGTTGATAAAGTGGACTGTCCGCAACCTGCTAAAACTAAACTAAGCAGACCTGCGCCGGCAACCACCATTACTGTTTTCCGAAACAAATGACACCCCTCCTTTAATCAATATCGATATTTCCGCTAAATTGACTGTTATATAAGTCAGCGTAGAACCCGTTTTGAGCCATTAACTCTTCGTGAGTCCCCGTTTCAACAACGGAACCGTGGTTCATTACGATAATATTATCGGCACCTTGGATCGTTGATAGCCGGTGCGCGACCACGAAACTAGTCCGGTCTTTCAACAACCGTTCCATGGCGTGTTGAATATGCACTTCAGTCCGAGTATCCACTGAACTCGTCGCTTCATCCAAAATCAGGATTTCTGGATCGGCAACGAAGGCTCTAGCAATGGTCAAAAGTTGACGTTGCCCTTGTGAAATATTGGAAGCTTCTTCGTTTAAGACGGTATCATACCCATCTGGCAATTTCCGTACAAAGCTGTCCACGTGGGCCGCCTTGGCCGCAGCCATGATTTCGTCCTTACTTGCATCTTCACGTCCGTACTTCAAGTTGTCATAAATTGTCCCGGTAAATAGCCAGGTATCTTGTAACACCATTGCGAAGTGCGACCGTAAGTCTTCCCGCTTCAAATCACGGGTATCAGTCCCATTCAAACGAATCGAACCACCCTTGATGTCGTAGAAACGTTCCAGCAAGTTGATAATGGTCGTCTTACCGGCACCAGTAGGCCCAACAATGGCGACCTGTTGCCCACGCTTAACATCTAAGTTGTAGTCCTTCATCAGCAAGGCGTCGTCGGTATAACCAAATTGAACGTGTTCCAAACTGATCAAGTTATCCGTATCCGTCTTAGCTGGTAAGTTGGAGTGCGTTTGTTTCATTTCTTCTTCGTCTAAAACTTCGAAGACCCGTTCCGCAGACGCAACCGTCGACTGAATCGTGTTCATTAAGTTCGCCATTTGCGAGATTGGTTGTGAGAACTGTTGGGTATATTGTAAGAACGCTTGGATATTCCCTAAAGAAACGTGACCGTTAGCAACGTCAATCCCACCAATAATGGCGACAAACACGTAACCGATGTTATTTAAAAACATCATTAACGGCATGATAATCCCAGAGATAAATTGCGCTTTCCAGGCAGATTGATAGTAATTATCGTTTTGTTCTTCGAAGTCATCAATGGTGTCTTGTTCCTTATTGAAACTCTTGATAACAACGTGCCCAGCATAATTTTCTTCAACCTGGTTGTTCAATAACCCCAGGGACTTTTGCTGCGTCCCGAAGAACTTTTGTGATTTTGGTGCAATCACACCAACAACGACCAGGCTCAATGGAATCGTAACTAAGGCAATCAGCGTCAACTTCCAGCTGATTGTCAGCATCATCCAAATCGTCCCAACGAATGTCACAACACTCGTTACGGCTTGCGTTAAGTTTTGTTGCAAGGTGTTCGCGATGTTATCCATATCGTTGACGGCCCGACTCATAATATCCCCGTTAGAATGGGTATCATAGTACGAAATCGGGACATTTTGCATCTTGCCCTTAAATGACCGCCGTAATTTATAAACGGTTCGTTGAGAGATTCGCGTCATGATATATTGTTGGATAAAGTTAAACAGTGCGGATGCAACGTACATCAGTAAAACAATCAGAATGATCTGCCCAATTTTTTCAAAGTTGATCGGGTAACCGTTTTGACTAATTCCGGCCTTTTGTTGTGCGACACCCTTCATGATGCCCTTATAAATTTCAGTCGTCGCTTTCCCTAAAATCTTAGGGGTTTGGATTTGGAAAATAACCGAAGTGATGGCAAAAATCATTACGATGGCCAGACCAACCCAACGGTCCGACATGTAGCGCATCAAGCGCATCGCTGTCTTCCAAAAACTCTTAGGCTTCTCAACGACCCCTTGCGAGCCAGGTCCGTGCCGTGGCCCACTAGGACGTGGTGCATCGGCTGAATTTGATTTCTTTTCGCTCATTAAAGTTGATCCTCCTCTCGTAATTGTGACTTCATAATTTCTTGATAAACTTCATTATTCGCTTTTAGTTCAGCGTGGGTCCCTTTACCAACTAACTTCCCGTTATCTAAAACAAGAATCAAGTCGGCATCGGCCACGGTCGCAATCCGTTGGGCCACAATGACCACAACGCTTTGCTGAATCAATTTGTCTTGGCGTAATTCTGCCCGTAATTCAGCGTCGGTCTTGAAGTCCAAGGCTGAAAACGAGTCGTCAAAAACGTATGCGGAAGCGTGTTTAACCAATGCTCTGGCAATGGCTAACCGTTGCCGTTGTCCACCAGAGAAGTTACCCCCACCCTGTTCAACGTGGGCATCCAGTCCGCCTTCTTCTTTAACGAAGTCGGTTGACCGAGCAATTTCTAGGGCGTGCCAAATTTCATCATCGGTTGCCTTTTCATTCCCAAACCGCATGTTATCCCGGATCGTCCCGGTAAATAGTGTCGCCGTTTGTGGAACAAAAGAAACCGCCTTGTGTAAGTCAGTCAGTTTCAAGTTGCGGACGTCCACGTCATCTAATTTAACGGCACCATTTTCAACGTCGTAGAACCGTGGAATCAAGTTAACTAAGGTCGTCTTACCGGAACCAGTCCCACCAATGATGGCAACCGTTTGCCCAGATTGGGCCTTAAAGTCAATGTCCGATAAAGCCAACTGTTCAGCGCTTTGATAACGGTAATCAACGTGATCAAAAGCTAAGCTGTGAGCGGTCGTTGCTGGCAATGCTTCTGGCTTGTCTGGATTCGTAATCTTGGTCTTAATATCTAAGACTTCTTGAATCCGTGAAGCTGAAGCTGCGGCCCGTGGAATAAAGGCAAAGACCATGGCAAGCAACATAAAACTCATTAAGACTTGCATCGCGTAAGTCATAAATGCAATCATGTTCCCAACTTGCATCGTTTGGCTACCAATCAATTGGCCACCAAACCAAACAATCGCCACGTTCGTTCCACTCATGATCAACGTCATGACGGGGTAAGCTAAGGCAACAATTGTGTTAACTTTAATGGCATTAGCCGTGTAATCTTGGTTGGCGTCTTCAAAACGGTTTTGTTCAAATTTGTCTTGTCGGAATGCCCGGATAACCCGAACACCGGTCAAACCTTCACGAAAGACCAAGTTAATGCGGTCGGTCTTCGTTTGCATTGCCCGGAACAATGGAATGGCGCCCCACATAATCAAACCGATAAAAATTAATAATACCGGAATTGAGACCACGAAAATCCAGGTCAATTCATGACTCTTCGTGTATGCCAGGAAACTTGCCCCGACTAACATGATTGGTGCCATGATCATCATCCGTAACGCCATCATTGCGACGTTTTGAATCTGAACAACGTCGTTAGTCGTCCGGGTAATTAATGAAGAAGTTTCGACTTTATCAAATTCATCATTTGAAAAGTTGATGACCTTCTTATAAATATCCGAACGCAAATTTTTCCCTAATTGTTGGGATGACCGCGCTGCGAGAAACACGTTCCCGAAAGCGGCAACTACGGATAACAGTGAAAAACCGATCATTTCAAACCCGATTTTCCAAATGTAATCAATGTCACCAGTGGCGACCCCGTTATTCACAATGTTCGACGTCAAACTAGGCAAATTCAAGTTAGCAATCACTTGGACGATCATAAATAAGATTGCCCCAATGACTGCGCCATATGAAATACGCCCCTTCGCTATTTTAAGCATCTACACGCTCCCCTTCATTCATTATCAAAATAATAATGCAGTATTCTAATCTAACGAAAAATTACTTCCTTGTCAACTATCCTGACAAGACTCACGGAAACTATTGTAACTCACTCCGGCAATTTTGACATCTAAAATGTTTTAATTTTTTATAAAGCCTTTAATAGTTAGTTAACAATGTTCTTTACTTAATTTCAAGCAAAGTAAAACGCAGCCGCTTCATTTGCGAAACGGCTGCGCTTAATTATAGGAAGTTTTAATTTTGATGAAGCCTTTTTAGCTACCGGCTAAGTTGGTACGAATATTGTTAGGAACGGTCGTTTCGTTGACTGCCTCCCACGTATTGACATTCTGCCCCTTAGTTTCAATTTTCAGATAATGTTGCTGCTTCAAGCGGTGATCAGCGTTAAACGTAAGCGTCCTGGTCTGGCCCGTAGCATCGACCGTCTTCATTTTATAGGTAAAGATGTCTTCATTCATTTCACCCTTCGTATGGCTGACAGCCTGATTCGTCAGACCATATACCGTCGTCACTTTCACCATGGGATTGACGTTATCCAGCGCCATGGCAAGCTCATCGCCCCGATTTTTGGTCAGATGGCTCGAGAACAGTAATCCGCCCACCCCTACTACAATAATGGTTACCAATCCGAGTAAAAACTTTTTCATACTTGTCGCCCCCTGCGAGTATTTTGTATTACAAATTTTATATTATCCAATTGATAACCAGTCGTCTAGACCACCCAAGTAATTTTTAAGCAATTTAGCAAAGCCCTAAGCAATGCTAGCCTTTCTTAAGATATGCGGCCTAACTATATATTAAAAAAATGCTATTTTTACAAAATAATTACTGCGTCCCATTACTAAATCTATTAAGATAGGAACAAGGTTCAATCAGGGGGGATTACCATGTTATCAAAAAAATGGGAACGACTCGGGTTAATCACACTACTCGGGTTATTACTACTAGGGGGCTGTAGCGCTGGCTCTACGGGCAGCAAGTCTGCACATCATTCTAGTGCGCAGGCGGCGACTAAAAGCCAGCAGAAGCGCACTCAGCGTCAAAAACGGCATTACGCCAATTGGCACCACATTAAAGAAGTTAAGCTACCAATTTTAATGTATCACAGTATTTCCAGTGGCAACGCGCTGCGGGTGCCGACTAAGGAGTTCCGCACACAAATGGCCTATCTAAAGCGCCAGCACTATCAGACCTTAACTGCGGACGAGGCGGTCTACTCACTTAAACACAAAGCGTTGCCTCAAGGAAAAGTTGTCTGGATTACTTTAGATGACAGTTATAAGGATAATATGACGCAAGCTTGGCCAATTCTAAAGAAGAATCATCAGCACGCGACCATTAACTTCATTACCGGCTTCACGGGTAAGAAAAATCACTTGAACTTGGCTGAAGCGCAAAAGATGAAGGCGTCGGGCAACATCGACTTTGAAAGTCACACGGTCCGCCATTTGGACCTCAATGACTTAACTTACCAAGTTCAGCTAACGGAACTAACCAGTTCCAAGAAATGGCTGGATCAACACTTAAAACAAAAAACACAGGTCATCTGTTACCCCGCCGGACGAGCCGATGGGGCCACGATTAAGGCAGACAAGGCTGCGGGTTATACCTACGCCCTGTCAACGGCTGCAGGCATCGCCACAAGCCGCCAGAGTCCGTATAATTTAACGCGTCAGCGGGTCACCCCAGGAATGAGCATGGGCACCTTTGCCGCACTACTAAAATAACATTGCTATCAAAATAACCAGTCAATCGTCCGGTAAGCTTTACCGCGATTGACTGGTTATTTTGTAATAGAATTTTAGAATCCATGAATGTTAACAATAAAAAAACGTTGATTAGCGGTCTAATCAACGTTTTACCGAGCAGTACTAATTGGGTATACTGGGCTCGAACCAGTAAATTACGGATTCAGAGTCCGCTGCCTTACCAATTTGGCGAATACCCAATAACAACTATTTAATAGTAACTTTTCGCGCAATTACTGTCAAGACTTCTTAGCCATCTTTATGCAATAAAAGTGGATTTTTTCTTATGGCTTGCATTTCCCGTCAACTTTCGACACACTGGGCTGTAGAGGTGGTTATCATGTCAACTGGTGAGCTGACCCGGCTGTTCAACCACTTACGCCAACAACTGATCGTATGGGCGGTGACTGCGATTGGCCTAGCAGTGATGCGGACCTTCCTACTCCCCACCCTACTGACATTTGTCTTCTGGTGTAGTGTGGCTTACTGTTTATTATTATTCATTGGTTTAGTTATTGTGACGATATTCCGTTTAAAACGTTAAAATCCGTTTGACAAGGCCCTGATGTTTCGGTAAAATAGTAACTGAATTTGTGCCCGCTGGTCAAATTGGTTAAGACGTCGCCCTCTCAAGGCGGAATTATGGGTTCGATCCCCATGCGGGTGATTTCATTAAAAATACCGGAAAACAAAAAGCAAGCAGAACGTTGTTGTATCAGCGTTCTGCTTGCTTTTTCATTGCCGTTTTCTTCCAATTTGACCACAATGAACCCGTGAATTCATGCAAAACGTTTTACGGTTGGCTTTCAGGGTTTATAATAGAAGAGTAACGGAATACCCGTTAGTAATTATTCAGTGTTAAATTAACCGTTTTAGTGTCAATACAAAGGAGATAATGTTTTTGGTATACAAAGATGTTTTTGGGATCGATCATGACGATTGCCACATTGTCCAAACACGTCACGAATTCAACCGTATTTTTATCATTGAAAACTCAGTCGGGTCACGCTTCACTTGTATTAAGGACGGCGCCCCACTCGAAAAGAAAATGTCCGGTCACTGGAAGTACGCTAAGGCCAGTGATGCCCCCAAGAACTATGCTGTCCCTTATAAAGCCCAAAAGCGCTGATACTTGGCGAAAAGAGGATTCAGATGCGACTATACAAACCGTTAACTAAACCCGATGGTCGGGTCCAACACACCGGCGCACGTCACACCAATCCCTACTACGGTAAACGTGGGGCCGAATGGGTCAAAGACACCAACGCGTCTCTATATAATGCCCAACATGAACATTCACAATCACGGTACGACATAGAACGCCGCGTTAGCCGGATGACTCGCTACACTGTTTTTACAGTTCTGATCGTTCTTGCAATGATTATCGTCGGGTTTATTATCTATTCAATCGCACTTAGCTTATAACGCAAAAATCCCCACACATTCAAACGATGTGTGGGGATTTTTTAGTTAACCTTTAATTTCTTTGGTATCAACGAGTACTTTGCTAACCATTCGTAGCTCATCGGTCAATTCGGAAGTCCGAATCCGACCGAACTCGTCTAAGAACTTGCCAAGGCGTTCTTCATTTACTTTTTCAATTAACTTAGCTACTGACTCACCCTTCGGAGTAAGGGTTAAATACCGGTAACGTCGATCATATGGATCGATGTTCAACACAATCAAGTCATTATTAATCAGGTAGGTTAGTTTTCTTGAAATGGCAGACGAAGAAACGTGCCGATCAGCTGCTAGTTCCTTCACTGTAATCCGATGTTCACTGCTGTGATCCAAGTAGTAAAGGATTAGAAATTGTTCAAACGAAATATCGGCGTCTTCCACCATCGTTTGGATGATTTCTCGTAAATGACTTTCCAGCCACGACATCCCTACTAAGACCTTCTCAAACAGTTCTGCATCATCATACTTTGCCTTTTTTTCCATGGTATCAGTCTTCAATTCTTCCAACCCCATTTGAGCGTCGTGTTCAGGCGGAGATTATTCACGACTCCGTGACTAAGCACGGTCACTAACTGCTGGCATAATTGTAATTTCAAGGTCACGTGTCATCTTCTTTTCGATGGCATCTTGAACGGCACGATCCGTCACAACTAAGCTAGATAACTTACTCTTCCCATCCATAATGTCTTTGACGTGTTGGTTATCCAAGTTGTCTGCAGACACGATTGGTAAGACGTGGAAGTGTTCGTTGGTTACCTTTAAGCATTGATCAAACAATGGTGTATCGACACCCATAACTAGGACACTGTCTTGTTTTTGTAAGACGGATGATAACCACCAAGTTAATAATTGCGCTTCAGAATGGAATACGTTAGTGATGGCTTCATCCTTGTTAACAAGTTGAATCGATAATTCATGGTTGCTACCATATTGCTTGATCATTGCAATCGAACGATCTGGCCGGTAGAAGTTTTCTAATGTAACTTGTGAATTGTTCGTCCGGTCGAGGTACTGCGTTACTGACATGAAGCCAGCTGCGTCATAGACATCACGCCGCGTTGCAATTGAACCGTTGAAGTACGTGATATACCAAATAGCACCGTTCTTACGGTACTTCAGATCCATAATCAAGTTGCCGCCATCATCAGCGATAGCCGTAATCTGTTGGTCTGAGTTCCGCTTATACTGCCATGCTGGGTTGTCAGGCAATTCTGGCTTTGATTTGGCCACTTCGCCTGGAACCTTTGATTGGATAGCATAGTACATGTTAAATAGGCCAGTTTGTTTTTCAACTAAGCCGTTATTTTGATAACTCTTCCAAATATCAGGTAAGCTGTCATTGTAGTTAACCGTGACAACGTTAGCGTCACCCTTAACTTCATTCTTCAAGAGTCCCATGATCATAGCCATTGAAGTCTTTTCTTCATCGGATAATGATTGAATTAAATCATTACTGAAGAGGAAGTACTTCGATGATTGGTCAAACTCAACAGGTGAGACCAAGTGGGTCGTGCCGTAATCTGATTTTAACTTAGCGTCAATGCTTTCAATCTTTTGTTGTAAGCCTTTAACGGAAGTTTCGTTTTGATCATAGTCATGTTGTAGCCGGTTAATCTTTTGATTAACCAAATTCAACTGACGTGACTGTTCATCCTGCGCGTTTTTAGTCTTACGGTCATAGGCTACTAAGGCATCTTGAGCGGTATGTAACGATTTTTCCGCAGTCGTGATGGCGTGTTCTTTGCTTGACCGTTCACGAGTTTCAGATTGTTCACGTTTTTGGAGTTTAACGAGTTCACTGTTGATTGCGTCACTCTTTGAATACAGGTCTTGCGCTTGCTTTTCTTGTTGCTTCATTAACACAAACAACTTCTTCAAGTCTTGTTCGCCTTGAATAGCTTTACGCATATCCGCTTCATTTTGACGCAAATCAGCTAATGACCGTTCGGATTGGCTGATCTTTTGTTGCAATGAATTTAACGTCTGGTCGCTCTTAGCTAAGGAATGCTTAGCATCATCGTACTGTTTTTGTGCAGTATTGATTTTAGCAACCATCGTCTTGCGTTCGTCGCCATTATTCGTGACAACTTTATCCTGTTTCTGTAAAGAAACTTTAGCATCAGCTAACTGTTGACCCAGGTTCTTTTGTTCCGCAACTAAACTCTCGTAACGTTGCTTTTCGTGCTTGCGGTCCTGAACCAATTGAACCTTGAGTTCCCCACGTAAAACTTGGTACTGACTGTTCAAATCAGACATTTCACGTTCAATCATTGAGCTGGTCTTTGCGGACTTTTGCCCTGCACGACGCTGATTGACGCGGTTCTGTCCTTTAATCGGTGTAACGTTGGATGCAGTCGCACTACTGCTACCTGCTGGTGAAGCACCCGCGGCTTTTTGATCATTGCCAGGTGTAACTTTGGGCTTTGGCTTCTGAGCAGCGACAGTTGAGGTCGCTGTTGCGCGCTCAGAATGACCCGCAAAATCCTCATTCTTATCTTTGCGCTTTAAACTGAACATCTTCATAATGCAACTCCTCCATAAACTTGATTGTTTGCTCAAAGAGTAGAAAGGTCGGAAAGCGACCTTTCCATCCGTTCAGCAAATAATCAAGTTGTAATTAATTATTATGCTTCATGCTTGCGACGTGATACACCGAAGTACAGTGCTGAACCCATTAACATCGTCCCAAGACCCAAGATTGCTAAAGCAGTCCCGTTTTCGTCTTCGTCAGTTTGTGGCAATGCCTTTGCATCGGAAGTCTTAGTCTTAGGTGTTTCAACAGGTTTCAAAGCAGCGGCTGCAGGAAGAACACCGGCAGTCCCAGCTTCAACGGGTTGTTGTGCAACCGGTTTAGCAACTGGTGCAGTGCTACCTTGAGCCTTGTCACCATCGGCAGGAGCCGTAGTTGGTGCGGTGCTGCCTTGAACCTTGTCACCATCAGCAGGTGCGGTTGTAGGAGCCGTAGTTGGTGCGGTCGTTGGGGCCGTAGTTGGTGCAGTCGTTGGAGCCGTAGTTGGTGCGGTCGTTGGGGCCGTAGTTGG
>CALFSK010000002.1 GCA_937916845.1 uncultured Lactobacillus sp.
TATGGCGAATTGTCAAACTAAGTGCAACGGTTTGTCAAAAAATACTTCATATGGGGTTTCATAGTTTAACACTTTGCGAGGACGTTGATTTAACTGCTTTTGGCAGTGTTCAACGTCCTGTTCTGTATAATTATCAATATCTGTTCGCTTGGGAAAATATTCCCGGATTAATCCATTTGTATTCTCATTTGTTCCACGCTGTTCAGGCGAATATGGATCGGGCCAATGGACAGTAACACCTAACCTTTCGCTGATTTCATCAAGATGAAGAAATTCGGTCCCATGATCTGGTGTAATAGAATGAACAAATTCTTTAGGAATGGCCCCTAACAGTTCAACTAAGCCTTTATTTATCTCCTGCAAGTCCTTTTGCACAACCTTTTTGATAAGCGTAAGCCGACTAAGCCGATCGACAACCGTTAAAAGGATGGCGTGACCCGTTCGACCAATCACAGTATCAATTTCCCAGTCACCTATACGTTGACGCTGGTTGATAAAACCAGGGCGCTCATGGATCGAGATATAGTCGGTCTGTACTTCTCGATGTCGTCTAGTATTCTTTGAATGCCGAGTCCGATGTTTATGTCTGAGATGGCGCTGAATACCGGTATCACCACGCGAGGAGTACTTCTCACCTAAATTGTGTTGATAGATATGACGGTAAATTGTGTTGTAGCTAACACACCATTGATGTTCCTTATTAAAGAGAGCGGTAATCTGCTCTGGTGACCAGTGCAGATCTAAGATGTAATGAACAATTTGACGGCGTAATTGTGGATGGCTGTCTAATAGCCGCTTCTTGTGACAATTCTGCCGCTTTTGATGATAGTCATTATCTGCTTTGCTTGGGGAATAATTACCTGCACAACGTTTTAACTCCCGTGAAATAGTGCTTGGATTTCGCCCCAGCCGTAACGCAACAGCCCGGATAGATAACCCCTTAGTTCGTAAAAACATAAGTATTTCACGTTCTTTTATAGTAAGATGTTTATAGCTCATACCGGATACCTCGAATTGTTTGATTTGGTCGTTAAACATATTCTACCCGGTATGGGTTTATTTTTTTACTTTGTGTTGCATTTCAATTGTAAATTCGCCCTATTAAAAAAATTCTAATCACGTTCTAAAGCTGGAGACTTTTAAAAAAATCAAAATTTTGATATAGTGGATTATAGTACTTTTAGGTAACCAAGAAGTTTTTGAACGCCTTATGAAGGTTGAGTAAGATGAAATTGGTTGGATATGGTGCTAATTTCTTGGTTTAGAACAAATTGGTGAATATAAAAAATGTAAATTTTATTTTGACTCATTCATAGCGTTATACACCATGTCTACCCAAGCGCGTGGCGCATGTTACCCAGATTATTATTCCTTATGAATAATAATCTGGGTAACATGCTAATACATGGAGGTGTATGTTGGTAGAAAAAGTTAAAGTTAAAAATGTAACTAAGATTTTTGGAAAGCAAATATCTCTAGCAAAAAAATTGTTGCGTGAGGGAAAGTCTAAAGCAGAGATCCTTTCGCAGACAGGTTGTACTGTTGGAGTTAATCAAGCTAGTTTTGCTGTTAATGAAGGTGAACTGTTTGTAATCATGGGGCTGTCTGGAAGTGGAAAGTCTACGATTATCCGAATGATCAACCGCTTGATAAATTCGACTGATGGGGATATTGAAATCGATGAACAAGGTGTGATGGGCCTCAGTAAGGAAGAATTACGTCACTTGCGCCAAGATAAGATCGGCATGGTTTTTCAAAATTTTGCCTTGTTTCCGCATAAGTCCGTATTACAAAATGCGGCTTATGGATTGGAGCTTAAAAAGTTTCCGTTAGATGTACGAAACAGGAAAGCTCATGAAGCATTGACACTAGTCGGCTTGACCGGGTATGACGACCAATATCCAGATCAGTTATCAGGCGGGATGCAGCAGCGGGTTGGTCTCGCGCGCGCTTTGGCCAATGATGCCGAGATTCTGTTGATGGACGAGGCATTTTCGGCCTTGGATCCGTTATATCGGAAAGAAATGCAGGATTTGTTATTGCAAATTCAAGAAAAAATGCATAAAACGATCATTTTTATTGGCCATGACCTGAACGAAGCTTTGAAATTAGGGGATAGGATTATGATCATGCGTGATGGCCATATCGAACAAATTGATAATCCGGAAGATATTTTGACTCACCCGGCTAATGATTACGTAGAACGCTTCATCGAAGGGGTCGACCGGACAAAGGTCCTGACGGCAAGTAGTGTAATGACGCAGGCCCAGGTGGTTAATATTGGAAAGGCTGGACCACGGGTGGCTTTGCGGAGAATGCGAGCCAACGATATCTCTTCAATATACGTGGTTGATAATGACAACAAATTCGTGGGTTTTGCCGATGCGCATGATGTTTCGGATCTGATTAAGAAGGGCAGTGAAGACCTGAAGTCAGTTCTTAGGACAGACGTGCCTAAGACAAGTGTGGATATGCCAATCAATGCATTGATTAACGATATTTCGAAGGCAGCAATTCCTTATGTCGTGTTGGATGATGACGATCATCTACTAGGCATCATTCTACGGAGTTCTGTTTTGGCGGCTATCGCTGGGGAAGAGGTGAGTGCTTAATGAATATTGGACAAATACCTTTAGCGGATTGGATCAACTCAGGTGTTGACTGGCTGAGTCAATTTACCGGATTTTTTAATAGTGTGACGATCTTTTTCCAGGTAATCATTGACGGTATTCAATGGGCTTTTGACTTCTTGCCGCAATGGGCCTTTATCTTGGTGGTCTTAGCACTCACGTACTGGGTTAAACGAGGACAAAAGAAAATTAGTTTCATGGTGTTTGAAGTTTTGGGGCTGTTATTGATCTGGAACTTAGGATACTGGCGTGATATGACCCAGACCTTGACGTTAGTTTTGTCGTCTAGTTTGATTGCAATCGTTGTTGGGATTCCACTTGGAATTTGGATGGCAAAAAGTTCAAGAGCTGAGATCGTAATCAAACCAATTCTTGACTTCATGCAGACCTTGCCAGCGTTTGTTTATCTAATACCGGCCGTTTCATTTTTTGGTATCGGGATGGTACCGGGGGTGTTGGCTTCAGTGATTTTTGCGACGCCACCGACAGTGCGAATGACAAACTTGGGAATCCGGCAGGTGCCAAGTGACTTGATCGAGGTAGCGGATTCCTTTGGCTCGACCAGCTGGCAAAAGCTAATCAAATTACAGTTACCACTAGCAAAAACAACAATAATGTCCGGAATTAATCAAACGATGATGCTTGGACTTTCAATGGTCGTGATTGCATCAATGATTGGCGCCCTTGGTTTAGGAACTCAGGTTTACTTTGCTGTGGGGCGTAATGATGCCGGGGCAGGATTTGCCGCAGGAATTGCTGTGGTTATTGTAGCTATTATTTTGGATCGAATCACACAATCGTTCAACAAAACATCCAAATAAAGGGGGAATGATTAGTTTGAAGAAAAGAATTCTCCGTTATTTGCAAATGGCCACAGTGATTATATGTTTGACAGCCATAGTTAGTGCTTGTGCTAAACCAGCTGAATACGACTCACATAAAAAGTTAGGACCGCAAATCAATTATACGATTACAGGGATCGAAGCTGGTGCGGGTGTAATGGCTAATACACAAACATTGTTGTCAAAATATAAGTTGAAACAGGCTAACTGGCAGATCATGCCAAGTTCTACAGCTGCGATGATTAGCACGTTATCCAAGGCAGTTAAAAATAAACAGCCTATCGTTGTTACTGGCTGGCAGCCACACTGGATGGTTGCTAAATATTCGTTGAAATTTTTAAAAGATCCAAAACATGTTTATGGTAATGGTGAATCAATGCGCACCATTACACGTAAAGGGTTGGAAAAAGATAATCCAGGTGCTACTAAGTTACTAAAGAATTTCCATTGGACAATTTCAATGTCAAATCCAGTAATGCTGAACATAAACGGTGGCATGAATAAGCAAAAAGCTGTCAATCAGTTTATTAAAAACCATCCTAAACAAGTCAAAGCATGGACAGCGGGGGTGCCAAACGGTCATGGCAAAAAAATTAAATTAGTTTATACACCATATGACTATGAAATTGCGACAACCACTTTAGTAACGACTTTGTTGAAGCAAAAAGGATATAAAGCTACAATGCAACAGTTAGACGTGGGAGTTATGTGGAATTCGATAGCTAATGGTAGTTCTGACGCTTCCGTGACTGCTGAGTTACCAGTTACCCATGGCTTGTATGCCAAGAAGTACAAAGGTAAGTATGTTCAATTGCGCAAAAATTTGAAGGGTGCTCAAACAGGGTTGGCAGTTCCCAAATATATGAAGAATATTAATACTGTTGATGATCTAAAAAACAAATGATATTGGCTGTAAAATTTCTGGCATTGGACCACACCAATTCCAGTTTTTTTGTTATTTGTCATGTGAAGTTGATGGAATCCTTATGAAGTATCTGGAGCTTAATTGGTCTAGGTACTTTTTTATACCGTCACAGTTTGACGTGCTGGGTGAAGCCATTGGCGTTGAATCTTAATACGGTTGACAAAGTTCTCCCAATTACGGAAGCCAAAAGCAGTGTTTTTAATCT
>CALFSK010000003.1 GCA_937916845.1 uncultured Lactobacillus sp.
TAGGGTATACCCTAGTGGCCTTTTTTATTTCTGTGCTATACTAGGAATTACAAGTGTTCATTAGAACTGTCCAAAAGGAGAATTGGAAATGGCTAAAATCGGTTATGCGCGTGTGAGTTCCAAGGAGCAACATTTAGATCGACAGTTAGCGGCTTTAAAAGACGTTGATAAATTATTTACGGATAAATTAAGTGGGGCTAACACTAATCGGCCAGAACTGCAAAAAATGCTGGCCTATATTCGTGAGGGTGATATTGTCATGGTCACTGAACTAGATCGTTTAGGCAGAAACAACCATGATTTGACTAAGATCATGAACTCCATTCAAAATAAGGGTGCCACCCTAGATGTGTTAAATTTGCCGTCCATGACAGGGATTGCGGATCCTAACTTGCGTCAACTGATGACCAACTTAATCATTGAACTGTATAAGTATCAGGCCGAAAGTGAACGGAAGCGGATTATTGAGCGTCAACAACAGGGGATTTTCCTGGCCAAACAGCAGGGGAAATATCATGGGCGCAAACCCCAATATACCGAAGATGATCCCCGCTTACTACATGCTTTTAAGCTTTATCAGACGGGCATGAGTGATGTAGACGTCGCCCGTAATACCGGGATCAAGCGGACAACTTTTATTCGATATCGTAAAAAGCTTAATATCAAGAGATAGGACACTTAGCTAGTGTATACTAATCATTCATGAATATAAATCATATGTAACATTTGCAAATATACGTGCTACGTGCTATTATACATGTAGTGATATTTATTAAGCTTACTTAGCATGTATGAGGAGGGAAACTAATGGAAATTATTACATTTTCAGCTATAAAAGGCGGCGTTGGTAAAACTACCCTAGCTTTTAATTATGGTGAATGGTTAGCAAAAAATGGCAAGCATGTTTTATTTATTGACTTAGACCACCAAAGTAATTTAACCCAGACTTACAACATTTACGACAATCAAGACACCGTTGGCAACATTTTCTTAGATCGAGGGAAAGTCAAAATACATGAAATAAGTGCTTATATTAGTCTAATTGCAGGAGACATGCACCTTGACGATATTGAGCGGACCATTGAAAATAAGACTAACAAAAACATGTTCCTCTACATGTGGTTGTCAGATAATTATGAACGTTTAAATTTAGGAAAATTCGAGTATATTATTTTGGATTGTCACCCAGATTTTTCTACTGCTACCAAGAATGCAGTAATCATTAGTAATGCTATCCTTAGTCCAATCACACCTAGCGAACATGGGTATAATGCAAAATTTAACCTAGAAGAAAGAATTAACGAATTACGCAAAGAAGCCATTGATTACTCTACTAGAAAATCTTATGTCACGACAAAATTATTTTTTATCGCCAACATGATTAAACACAACACAAGATCATCTCGCGAGTTATTAAAAGCCTTAAAAGGCGATCCCAGTGTATTGGCTACAGTTCCAGAAAAGGAGCTATTCAATCGTTCAACGTTGGATAAAAAATCTCTTTCAAAAATGGCTGAAGACCACAAAACATATATTGATCAACATGAATTTTTTGATAGTATGGACAAAACATTTAATGAAATCACGGAAAAGTTATAAATGCTTTGTACACGTGTTAATCACATGTATATTCAATACGTATACATGTGAATTATAAAGGAGGACTACCTATGGCATTCGATCCAGAGAACAAAAACATAAAAAAGGCACTACAAAAAAATGAAACAGAACAGCAAACTGATACTAAAGATAAACTTGTTATTCCTGTTTTTAAAGATGAAGAGGAACGTACTAAGAACTATACCTTTTCACTTCAACCTAGCGCACGCAAAAGACTTGATGGTCTGGCTAAAGAACATAATTTTAAGTCTGCCTCCAAATTTTTAAATGAGCTTATAAAAAATATGTGATGTCACTTTAAGGGGGGGTTGTTATGGAAATTTCAATAAATGTTACATTTTTGCTTGCCAGCCTTATTGTCTTTTGGATAATTCCAGCCATTGGAATTGCCAAAAAGCACCTAGTAGATGACCGCTTTTTTATTCGCCAGTGGTTATTTCCAATGCAATATTGGTTACAACTTTTCTTTGAAAGAATCAGTGGTAATCGTCGTATTGTCGTAAGAATTTTACAAATAATGTCCCTGTTTATCACTTATTTCATCGGGTTACTTATGCTCCTTATATTTAGTGCTTTTGATATTAATACGGCCAAGCATTTTAGTGTCTTTATATTATTTGAGTATTTACTGGTATCTTCTATCGCTTACTGGTTTCAACCAAAAGCTGGCAAAGTATACAAGACTAAATAAAGTTGCTGCTAGGTAAGCGCTATGCTAGACTAAGACTAATTTAACAACCGAATACAAAGATCAAGCTAAACAGAAAAATCCCCGATTCACGAGGAATCAGGGATTTTAGGTTTAGCAAGTAGCTAACAGACAGCTACTTAGATTCAGACGATTTAGACCGGCAAGTTAAAATCGTCTGAACGTTGTTCTTAATTTGTAAGTTAATTATACCGCAAACCAGCCCGTAAGGACAAGTTAAGGATAGTTAAAAAACACAAATTAAAACCAATGGACTAAGTAGCTAACCGAAGCTATTTAGTCCATTTTTGTTGTTAGCAATAAAAAAAAGTTGCCGACTGGGCAACTCACAAATAGACACATGCTGGTAAATTACAAAGCATTCATTTAGCCGTGAGGCTTTGTAATTCAGTTAGAGCATATCAGATTTGTATTTTAAAGCAAATCAAATGTTTTAGCAACTCTCTTTTGAGACAGCGTGTGTCAGTCAAGAAAGGGAGTTTTAATTATGACAAAATCAACAAAGTTCAATTACTATGAAGCCGATAACGTATATGGAGCCTTATTTTTCCAATTTCCTAAAGTATTAATGTATGGCGATCAATACAAACATTTAAGCAATGACGCTAAATTAGCTTATATGGTCCTCAAAGACCGTTTAGAGTATTCTTTGCGCAATAACTGGGTTGATAGTGAGGGTCATGTTTACTTTATCTTTACCAACCAAGAACTAATGGACTTGTTTAATTGCTCAAAGGGAAAAGCCATCAAAACAAAAACAGAGCTGGAATCAATCGGATTACTTGTTCAGAAACAAATGGGTTTTAACCCGAAAACTAAAAAGAATGAACCGAACCGTTTATACCTTTCCAAACTTGATGTCAAAGCCACCGATGTCTATTTACGCGGTGAATATGGTCAAAATAGCCCGCAAACCCTTGCTACGAGCGGAAGTTCAAAAAATGAACTTCCGCGGGAGACCGTTGAAACCCTTGCTACGAGCGGAAGTTCAAAAAATGAACTTCCGCATAAGTTCGTTGACGACACCCCGCAAACCCTTGCTACGAGCGGAAGTTCAAAAAATGGACTTAATCTATATAAAGAACCTAAAGAAAAAGATAAAGATAGATACAATATAGATACTCAAAAGTTGGACTTTTCCACAGCTTATTTCTCACCAGCAGAACTAGAAAAACAAAACAAGGATTTGGTAACCCATGCTAATGAGTTCTTAACTGACGAAGATAATGGTTTGCCGGTCTTCTTAGAACCAGAAGCAGTGCAACTACTTAGCTTTTGGTGCCGTACCCCGCAACAAATGCGGCGCTTTATTGGCATTATCATAAACGCTAAATATGCTGTTGAAAAAGAACATAAGGATTTAGGCGTATGGATTATATTAGATGACCCTGATTTAAAAAAAATGATGACCAAAACATTAAGACGCTATTTTAATGCCCTAAGAAGCGATGAGAAACATATCAAGAATGTTGAGAACTACCTGTACGGCACCATGCAAAACCTATTTGGTGTTTGGTGGAACCAACAAGCAGCTAGAGAATATGCGGCCAAACACCCTAAAGAACAAAATATTGATAACGAGCATACTTGGAATTAAACGCCATATAAGCTCATTTAAGCCGTTTTAAGTGTTACATGCATAATTATATTAAAATCGTTTTAAAATCGCTTAGAAGCAAAAATAGGCACCTTGAGTGGCTGAATTGGCGATGACTGAACTAAGGGAATGTGAAAGGAGCTTTTTAAATGACCAAATCCAGCAAAGAAGTCGAAACAATTGATCAATTGTTGGCTGACCCATGGGCAGTCGATATTCAAGACATTTGGGAGCAAGCAGCCCATAATCCAGATCCTGATAAACGCAAGCTGTTTGACGCGTTACACACTTACCTCTTAGATAAACGCCAAGAGAAAATTATCAACGAAAAGCATTTCGTGATTTAACATGAGTGAGCTAAAGAGATACATCATCGTGGCTGGGATAAACGGTGCTGGTAAAAGCACTTTATATCGCGCGAGACCCGAATTATTTACTCACTCCAAACGATTAAATGCCGATGAAATCCTACAAAAAATGGGTGGCGATTGGCATAAAGATCGTGATAACGTTAGGGCAATGCGCGAAGAAATAAAACAACTCCACGCGGCTTTAGATACCGGGCAGAGTATTCATGTTGAAACAACCTTAGCTGGCCAAGGAAAGGCACAATTAAATTTAATCGAGCGGGCTCACCAAAATGGTTTTGAGGTCACGCTTTTATACGTGGCATAAAAAAACGAAAGAGTAGCAATTAATCGGGTTCATGAACGGGTCAAAAAAGGTGGGCACGGAGTACCAGATGAAATTGTTAAAAAACGCTATAATCAATCAAATCATAATTTAGCAATAGTTGCATTCAAAGCTGATAATGTCGTGATCTACGATAATAGCCAAAAATTTGTGTCAGTTTACAGACGAGAACATGACCAAGTGATCAAAAATAATTTGCATAACTTTCCTTGGATAAATCCCAAAATCACCTTTGAGGCAGCTATACAGAAACAACTAAATGACTTTGTTAAAAATAATCCAGATTTAAAAATTAGAAATCCCATGAATAATTCAGAAAATAAAAACGATCGGCCTAGTTATTAGGCTGATCGTTTTTGAGTTTATTTGGTTTATGGGCGTTAACATAGTCAGCAAATGTTTTTAAAAGTTCTTCGGTTTGTTCGACCGAGAGGTTATCAGCTTGAAAGTACTTTTCTAATAAAGCCCCTTTTTGAATTAGTCGGCGAGAACGGGCTTTGCGGGCTTGTCGATTTTCATAGTATTTAGATTGCCGTAATTTAAAATCTTCCCGCTCAATTTTTTGTTTTAAACGCGCTTGCTGCTCGACTAGTTTTTCATATTGATTAGACATGGAATTTCCCCATCTCGTATGGCTAATGATCTACGGACTTTACCTTTAAAAATTCAGAAAATTGCTTGGCTAAAAGCTTAATCTGATCGTTAGACAAATTAGCATAATCTAAATTGGCTTGACTGATGATTTGTTTACCTAGCCGTTGTTCAATCTTATTTTTTTCGTCCTTAATTTTTTGATTAAGGGCTTTTAATTTAGCTTCTTGTTTTTCTAAGTTACTTTGAGACATAACGATCCCTCCAATCATATTAGAAATAATCACCGAAACTATATCATATAGGAAACGTTAAGTCAACGTATAAAAGTTGAAATAGCGAAGCGGAAGTCATACACTAAAAGTAAATTCAGGAGAATCAGCAGACCGAGTGAAACGAGGTTAATGCGCACTTACACATAGAATGAATTCTATGTTGTGCTAACCCCCAAAAACCTGTATTAGAAGTCGCCGATGGCGACAACAAAGTCAAGCCCATAAACCCAAAGAAAGGTGGTGACCGACATGGCAATTTTTCATATGAGTTTTAGTAATATTAGTGCTGGAAAAGGACGCAGTGCCATTGCCAGTGCTGCTTATCGAAGTGGTGAAAAATTATTTGATGATAAAGAAGGTCGCCGATATTTCTATGCCCGATCGGTAATTCCAGAAAGCTTTATTTTAACCCCCAAAAATGCACCAGAATGGGCCAGTGATCGAGAGCAGTTGTGGAATGAAGTTGAAAAGAAAGATCGTAAATCAAACTCACGGTATGCAAAAGAGTTTAACGTAGCTTTACCGGTAGAATTAAGCGAAGATGAACAGAAAGAATTATTAACTAAATACGTGCAAGATAATTTTGTCGATCAAGGTATGGTAGCTGACGTAGCAATTCATCGTGATCACCCGGATAATCCGCATGCTCATGTGATGTTAACTAATCGGCCCTTTAACCCCGATGGTACTTGGGGATTAAAGGCAAAAACGCAGTACATTAAAGATGAAAATGGAAAGCAACTTCTAACTAAAAGTGGGTTCCCAAAACAAAGAAAAATTTGGTTAGTTGATTGGGATAAAAAGGAAAAAATTAATGAGTGGCGGCATAATTGGGCAACAAGTGTTAATCAGTCTTTAGCACAAAAAAATATTCCCGATCGAATTAGCGAAAAATCATTTGTCGATCAAGAAATTCAAGAGACACCTACCCAACACGAAGGCATTAACAGTCAACGACAAAACAGAAAAGCATTTAATCAACAAGTTAGAGCACAAAGAAGCACTCAAGCTAAGTATCATAATATTAACGAAAAGATCCGAAATCATGAACATTTTGACGCATTAACTGACGAGTTATCATTTTCCGAAAAGCACACGATTAGCCACCTAAGTCAACAACTGAAAACCTATGTCGATTTAGAGCATTTAGACGATAAACAGCGCATGCTGTTTAATTGGAAAAACAGCTTATTAATTAAACATGCCGTTGGTGAAGATGTAACTAAGCAACTGCTGACTATTGACCAGCAAACGACATCACTAGCACAAGCTAATCAGTTGTTAAATAAAGTGGTGGAACGAGCAACTAAAAAATTATATCCAGAACTTGATTTTGAACAGACAACCGCGGCTGAACGACGGGAACTAATTAAAGAGACTAATAGCGAACAAACGATTTTTAAAGGTAGCGAATTGGCAGAACGGTTAGCGGATATTCGAAACGACTTATTAACCCAGCAATTATTGACGTTTACCAAGCGGCCATATACCAGCTGGCAGTTAGTTAATCAGCAAGTCCAGACGATTGAGAAGCAATTAACCACGGTACTAGCCAAACATGGTCACCAGTTAGACGATTTGAAGCATACTGATCGGGGCATGCTAGCCGCTTATGAACCTAACGAACTCGAATTCATTTCGAAAGCGGTGAAAGATTTACGGGTCATTCGGGAGGTTAAAGCCGTGGTTCAAACCCAATACGACAGCATTCTAACGACTGCTTTTCCGGATAGTGACCTCGATAAGCTAGAGCCGATTGACAAGGAGCAAATCTATACCGCTGTGGTTTACTATGACCCAGAATTAAAGCCATTAAGCGCCGATGATCTTAGTCAATTACAACAGCAGCCACCGGTAGTCTTTACTAGTCAGCAACACCAAGCCGGTTTAAATTACCTGTTAGGTAAAATGGAATTAAAAGATATTCAGGATCATCGACTGCAACGGGTCTTAAAACATGATGGCACCCGGCAACTGTTTATCGGCGAATGTGGCCAAGATCCTAAGTTGGATCACAAACAAATTGAAATGGTGCAAGCCCGTTTGAAACAACAGACAACACGGTTTGATCAATATAAGCAAGACCAAATTAAGGACTATCAGGCCCTTAATTATTACCCAACTAGCCCGAAAAACTACCTGACTAATATTTTGGACGAAGCCTTAATAACCATTTTATATGCGAAGAACACGGACTATCTAAGAAAGCAGCAACTACGTGGACTAAAAGAGACCGAGTGGGAAATGACGAAAAAGCAACGGCAACACCAAACCCGTAATCGGCATGAAGATGGGGGCATGCATTTGTAACCTAAATGTAAAAAAAATAAATGGTGTAAGTTACACCTTTTAGTGCTAAACTATGACTAAATTAAGAAAGGAGAACTTACATGTGACAGGCAATCAGGAATGGTACAGCCTAACGCAAGCTAATCATAAGCTGGGGCGTGGCCGAAATTATGTCAGCAACTGGATCAAACGACATCCAGAGTTTCCTGATCAATTTTTGCTTGGTTCAGGTACCAATAAATTAATATCTGATGAAGGGATAGAGTGGGTTAAAAACCACATAAAAAAAGAGGGCGTCCTCGTAAGCAGTGAAGTTGCTAACGGGGATCAGCACCTAGAAATACGCCTTCTAGGTGTTACCCTCCTAATAATCCATTTTACCGGGCGGGTTAGGGGAAAGCTAGTTGTTTAATATTTCTAACCCAACAAACAACATAAGGAGGTGATCCAATGAAAGTAGAAAGCTGGCAAGGCATTAATGGCAAGCTAGTTCATGATGATCAAAAGGCGATTGTGGTTGATGATGACCAAGCATTGACTGATCCAAAACAGTTACAAGCAATTTTAGATCAAGACGGCCAGCCAATCGATGAAGTTCGTCGAGCAATGATTAAGAAGACCATTAAACGTCAGCTAAAAACTCCGCCATTAAAACTTAGGGGCTGGTTTAATCGCCATCAAGACAGTCACAATGCTAAAAAGACTGAAAAATTGGTGAGTGACAAACCGACCCATCAATATAAGCAGATCAAAAACGAAATGACCTTTTTTGGTGAAAGCTTCTTAGAAGGCTTCTTAGGCTTCTATGGCTTAGAAGTTGATAACGCCTTAGGACGTTACGAACATAATTTGCATGTCTTAGAGACCCAAGAGCTAGGTCAGTCAGAAAAGGAGTATTACTTAGCCACGAGTGAAAATGGCCGCGTTAATTTAGCTACTGACCCATTACCAAGCCAGCAAATTGCCGAGGAGCAATTGGACAAATTCTATCAGCGAGAACCCGAGCAAACGCGAGCAGAACCGACTCAATTACGTTCACAGGAAGACGGAAAGGAGGAATAACATGAAGTTCAGCAAAGTAAAAGCGCTAGCAACCACTGGAGCTACTGCAATTTATTTGGGCTTGATGAACGCCCAGGTTGTTTTGGCGGCGGACGGTGGCGAAGTTAAAAGCAAGCTAACCAGCGCTGGTAAGACGATTCAAGGTATTTTAACCGGGTTGGTCGTTTTAGTCGGGATTTGTGTGGCGCTATTTATTATTATCAAAAGAATGCCTGACGCAGACGATCCACGAGAGAAATCAGAAGTTTATCACGCGGTTGGTCGGGTGGCTGGTTTAGTGGCCTTAGCGGCAGCCATTATCTGGCTATTACCTTGGGTTTACAGCCTATTCACTTAATTTAAAAAGGAGCCTGCCAAATGAAGAAAGGAAAAGAATTTATCTTCCCAGAGAACGTAGATAAAGATTACGGGATCTGGAAAGATTACACCTTGAAGGATTTTGGCTATGTGGCGCTGGCAGGACTAGTGGGCTTAATTTTTATTGCAATCCCACCCTATGGTCTGATCTTAGTCCTGATAAAAATAGTGATTGTTGTCTTAGCCATGACGATTGTCATGGCTATTTTAACAATTCGGCCAGTTGCGGCGCGGAAGAATATTAAAGTGCGGGATAACTTTAAGTTGAAACGCCGCTATGCCAATGGTCAGAAACTGTTTTATTTAAAACCGAAGAAGCGAGGTGAACTAAATGCGTTTGAAGAAGAGCAAAACCGCCAATAAATCAGTGAAGCTCGATTGGGATTACCAACCGCCTAAAATCAATGGTGGCAAAGAGACCATTGATGACATGAGCTTGGTTGTGGGTATGTATGGTAACTACGAAGTTACCAAAACGGGTAATCTCGTTGGCATTTTGGAAGTTAGTGGGATCAACCTGGATCTACTTAATGAAACCGAACAGCAAGACGTCTTTGAGGACTATGGCGCCTTTCTCATGAGTACGTTAGGTGAAGGGGTTGATGACACCTTACAGTTCTTAGAGCCGACAATTCCCGTCAATATGACGGTTTATCTCAATGGCCTGAAACGCCGGTATCTCGCTTTACAAAAAGATCACCCCGAGCAACAGTTCAAAATCCAACTCATAGCCAGTTACTTGGATCACTTTACTAAAGTCCAGGAATCTAAAAATATGACGACTAAGCAACATCTGCTAATCGTTAAGGTGCCAATTAAGGACAAAAGTGTTAAGAGCTTAAACCTAGCGGTCAGTCATTTAGACGAAAAGATCGAACAGATTAAGCGGGATATTGAAAATGCGTTAACAGACTTTGATGTGACGGCCAAAGTTTTGACTAGTCAAGAAGTCCAAGAGATTTTAAAGAACTTAATCAATTTCAATGGATAGGAGGCAACAGTATGAGTTTTGGCGATAAGGTCATTGATTTGTTCATGCCCACAAAAAACGAAAGTCAGCAAAATAGTGAACCAGCGGTTAATAAGCAAAAGCCGGAGGTTGAAGACTTTACCAAGCTGATTGATCGCGATAGCTTGCATTCACTATTCCCGTTTAGCTGGGAACAGTACCCCACTTACGTCCAGTCGGGGGAGAATTTTATTCGGGTGTTAGCGATTGCCGACTATCCTAAGCGGGTGTATGGCAACTGGTTATCAGAATTGAAGCGCAAAAAAGGCGTTATCGATATTGTGCAATATATCGACAGCGCCAGTAACAATTCAATGATTACCTATTACAAGAAGACGATTCAAAATAAGGAAGCGCAGAAGCTCAATACGTTCGACCCGTATAAAAAGAAGATTCTGCAAAACTACATTGATTCGGCCAACATGCAACTAGATAAATACCTTGATAATTCTACCACATTTGTCTATCAACATATGCTGGTTTATCTGCGGGCCAATAGTTTAGCAGAGCTAGACGATTTAACCGAAAACGTCAAGAATACGTTGATTAAGCTACAAATGAAGCCCCTAGTGCCCGTTAAAGCGACGTTCCAAGCTTTTTGGTCAACCATGCCAATTAACGAGAACCTCATGGGGGATTACACGTACAAAGAAAGTAATACCGAAGTTGCCAGCAGCATGTTTCCCTTTGATGACGCGGAAATTTTGGACTTGAAGCCGAGATCTGATATTGAAGGGGTTAACAAAGATACCAACAGCTTAATTGCCGTAGATATGTTGGATCGCAACAAGACCCTTAATCAAAATCAAGTCATTATCGGGACTTCCGGGGTTGGTAAAACCACCTATATGATTCAGAAAATCCTACGCTACGCCATTCAAGACTATCAAATCTACATTATTGATCCGGAAAACGAATATACCAAGATTGTCGAAGCCCTAGGTGGGGCAGTCTTGCACTTAACTTCTAATGCTAAGTACAAAATTAACCCGCTCCAAATTTTCTCCGAAGAAATCCTCAGCGCTGATGAGGCGGTCACGAATCTTGATTTACTAGTCAAAGATAAAATCCAGCGATTAAAGGGGTTCTTTGAAGTCCTTAAAACCGGGATTACTCAAGTTGAATTGGCAATCCTTGATGATGTCGTTAAACAAGCTTACGTCAACAGTGGCGTTTTGAAATACAGCCGCTTGAAAGAAATTAAAGACGATCAGTGGCCGACCTTATCCAATGTTTATGACGAGTTGGAAAAATTGGCTGATAAGGACGCTGACAAATTCGGTCGGGTTAAAGACTTCTACTATATTTTAGGCAGTTATACCCGTGGCTCTAACAGCCTATTTGACGGCCACACCAACGTTAACTTAAAAGGGAAAATCATTTCCTTTGATTTGAAACCGCTACAAAGTGAACAGGAAGTCCAATCAGCGGCCTATCTGAATACTTTTCAGTATCTATGGGACGAAATTACCAAAGATCGGCATAACCGCAAGAAATTATTTGTTGATGAATTTCACTTTTTAACCTTGCACAAAGCCGCTGCCACCTTTTTCCATCAAGCCTACAAGCGGTTCAGAAAGTACAATGCCGGGGCGATTGCCGGAACGCAACAAATTCAAGACGTGATCGAAGGCACAACGGATACTGGGCAGAATATTGGGGAAGCCATTATTGGGAACTCCTATACCAAAGTGTTCTTTGGCCTTGATGGCAAAGGCGTTGATGACGTCATTACTAAGTTGCGTATGACGTTCTCAGATAAAGAAAAGAAGCTACTAGAACGTCGTAGACAAGGCGAAGCCCTGATGATCTATGGTAGCCAACGTGCCTTTATGCGCGTCGAGTTGACCGAAGAAGAATTGCGGTTAATTGATCCCGAAGCTTACCAGGAAAAATATAACCGTGAGACCGCCAACCAACCGGATTATCAAAAGCGCGTGGTGTTGACGCCAAGTGAAATTGACGCTTTGACCACCACCGAGGAGGAAGGAGGGGCTTTAAATGAGTAAATCAAATCAGTTATTGAATATCGAGGTTGGGACGTTCAGGCGGCAAGGAAACAAGTTAATCCTTGAACTCAATCACAATCAGTTTCGATATGACCAGTTGAGTGAGCTAAACGAATTAAAGCAAGCTGATGCCAATTTCTTGCAGTTGGTTAACGTGGTTGAGCAAGACCAAAAGGTCGTTTTAACTTATACCTTGCCAGATAAGGTCAGATCATTAAAGGAATTACCACATGAGAATAAGGCAATCCGGGCGGCCATTGCGAAAGAAATCATGGCGCAAAATGTGGTTGCTGATAGCCAGTATCATATTGCGTTAAATCCAGCTAATCTGTGGTATTACCCCATGCAACATGTTTGGTACGCCTATCGCGCCAATGAACTCATGCCTTATGATGACAAACATAGCAATTTAGCCAAATACAAAGCGCTGATTCTATTTTGCTTGACGGGGACGCCCTATGAACGGCTACTAAGCAATCCTAAAGAAGCCCTAGCTAAACACCCTGATGACTATTTACAACAAGTAGCTAAAGCTACGTCGTTAAATGAGTTAACGGAAGTGGTTAACGGCATTGAGGACTTTGTGAGTTATCACGAATGGCAGGAAGTTGAAACGGCCCAGCAGAAAACCAAACAACGTTTATGGTTGAGCGTGGCCGGAGTGGCGATTGTGGCCGTTTTGGCCGTCGGCTTAGTCCATAAAAGTGACGAACGGCAATATCAAAGCTTAGCTAACCAGAACCAAGCCCAGGTCACGCGATTAAAATATAGCGGCCAAATTCAAACTGCTTTAAATGATCGGAAGTGGTCGGAAGCGCAAAGTGATATGCAACGGGCCGGCTACCCTGCAACTAAGCAAGTCAATGTCTTTTTAAAGCATGGTCAGTACCAGCAAGCTTTAAAGGTTGATCCAAGCCAGTTGAATAAGGTTGTCAACACGGCTTATGCCAACAAAGATAGTAGCCAAGTGGCTGATTGGCAGTTGCCAACTAAGGCGACAAGCAAGCAAAAAGACCAATTGGCGCTGGAAAAAGCCATCGTTAACTACGACACCAATACGCTCAATAACCAATTATCCTTTACGACGAACGCTGATGTTTTATTGAGAATGGGACAAGCCTTCCTAGCCCATAACGATACGCAAGACGCCCAGACCGTCCAAACCAAATTAGCTGGGGTGAACAGCCCTAAAGCCAAGTATCTCAAAGCGCTATTAAGTCTCAAAGCTGCTAAGAATGAAGTTAGCGACGCCCAAAAGAAGTTAGATGACGCCAACAAGATTGATGGCAGTAAAGATAAGGATAAAGACAAGAAGGTGGATTCGGCTAAGACTGATCTAAAGAATGCGCAGAGCGACCAATCGGCAGCGCAAAAACAAGTTGATCAGGCCAAGCACAAAGTGGGTGATTAAATGCAGGTATTGTCGTTTGAATATAAGAAAAAGAAGTGGAAGTTGATTGCTTATATTGTGGGCGGTGCCATTCTGCTAATCGTCTTGCTGATCGCCGCAATTACTGGTCAGCTACAAGAAAACAGTTGTGATAACTCAACCACCACAGAGACGCAATTGGATAGTAAGAGCATGACAGAAAATGCCAAAAATGTCTATGCGCACTGGAAACAGAAGTATGGCGCCACCCCACAAGCGGCCGCCGGAATCTTGGGGGTCTTACAACTGGAAAGTCGCCTTGATCCCAATTCGGTTAATTCAAGTTCCGGTGCCACGGGCTTAGCCCAGTGGTTAGGTGGTCGAAAAGATAAGCTGGAAGATTTAGCCCATAAAGAAAATAAACCAGCGACGAATCTCGGTGTGCAGTTGGACTATCTCGATCAAGAATTGAACAGTAGTTACTATGCGTCAAACAAACAGATTTTTAAGTACACGGACGTGCATAAAGCGACGAAAGCCTGGTTAATGGATTACGAGGGTATGAGTAAGAACCCGGAACAATGGTATCTAAGCCAAAGATACGGATATGCCGATCACTGGTATTCCGTGTTGGGTGCGAGTGATCCAGTGGCCGGAAACACCTTAGACAATGCGAGTTCAGGCGATCTGACCGAACTAGGTTGTGATAGTGACCCAAGCTATTCCGGCGGTAGTATCGTCAAAAATGCGGAAAGTATGAAAGGCGATTTCTACTATGTTCAAACCCACCCTAGCCCTGATTTAGGTAGCGATTTAAAGAATCCTAACAAAACCGGTGGAACCGATTGTTCAGGCTTTGTCTGGTTAGCCCTGAATAAGGCTGGTTACAAGGTACCGGCCAATATGGGCTGGTTTACCGGCACGATGGCTAGTGACGCCAAAGGTAGCCATCAATACTTGAAACAAATCAGTGAAAATGAAGCGAAAGCCGGCGACATTGTGATTGTTAATCAAGGCGCCGGGGCCGGCAACAACGGGCATACCGCCATTCTGCTAGGCAAATGGCAAGGTAAAGCCACCAAGATCATTGAGCAAGGTGGTGTCGGCGACAAGGTTAACGAAAGCACAATTGGTACCGCTTTTTATAGCTTATTGAACGGTAGCGATGTGACGTTAGCCCGGCCAATCAAGAAGTAAGGAGGACGAGTAAATGAAGCGTAGCGTGGTTTTAAGTGTTGTGATTGGTAGCTTGATCTTAGTTATGTCATTAGGGGCGAATGCCTATCAGCATAGCCAAATTAAGCAGGCACAACAACAGATCAGTCGCTTACAACAGCAGAAGCGACAAGTTAGCCGGCAATTAACCAAAACTAATCAACAAAAGCAGTTATTGAGCGCTCAAATTGACAGTTATAAGACCTACCAAAATAATAAAGACAAAAGTCAGGCTGAACTGAGCTTTAATACGGTGGTCACCAAGTTCTTTGAGGTCATGAATAACTTTAAGCCCAAGACCTACGGTCAGCGTAAAGATGGCGTTAAAGACTTAATTTCTGACAAGTTATACCGGCAGTACTTTTCAAATAAAGGCACGTATGGTGATAGCAATAGTGTTTCAGCCAAGTTGAACCAACTGAACCTGTATACGCAAAGCAAGCAAGGCCAAAATATGAAAGGCTTGGCCGTCGTCAGTTATGAGAGTAAGAGTGGTGACAACGACTGGCAAAAGGCGACGGTGCTTTATCAAGTGACTTTCGATACCACCACGGATCGAATCACCGCAGTCCAAAACTTAGGCAGTAGTTTTAAAGCCAGTGACCTTAATTAAGCGGGTTGGTAAGGCCCTAGCGGTAATCGTGGTGGTTTTAGCCGTTAGCGGGTTTGCTGGTCATCAATACGTCAATCACGTGGAAAAACAGCGGCCAGTTGTGACGCTGGCTAAGCACCCTGAAAAAGTGTTGTTCTTCTATCGCGATGATTGCCCGGATTGTCAATCAATCTTTCATCAGATTTATTGGCATAACGTCATCAGTCGCAACATCATTTTTATCAACATGAATCAGTCAAAGAATCGGCCGTACATTCAGCAATATCAATTAACGTCAGTCCCAACCTTGATCCATGGCAAGCAACGGTACACCGGCACTAACCAAAAAAGGATTAAACAGATAGTAGGTGATTAGATGAAAGACAAATTATTAAACAGCATTAAAGCTAGTTGGCCGTATTTACTAACACTAATCATTGGCTTGTATTTAGCGGAGATTTTAGCTGGATCCGTCATGGCCTTGTCGCGCTATAAACTAACTTTTGCGGATCATATGCCAACGGTGTTAAAACAATTAGCTTTACACCCCTGGCATTATTACAACTTGTATTTGGGCCAAAAGAACCCAGTACTAATTATTGTCAGTGTCGCCGTGATCCTATACACCATCTATTTTGCCTTGAAACGAAATAGCAAACATAAAGCGTGGGAAACTGCGGACACTGAAACCCACGGGAGTGCGACCTGGGGTGATCTAAAAGAGTTGAGTGACCATTACTTTAGTATCAATGCCAAAGACCTCACCACAGCATTTAACAAGAGTACCAAGGCCGAAATTCTCAAATCATTAGTGGATCGAGAAAAGTCAACGAAGGGAGGAGATTAACATGAATGGGACAATTTTAGGGATCGTGGATAAACAGATTGTTTACCAGAATAACAGTACCAAACCGAACCGGAACATTTTTGTGGTCGGGGGCCCTGGATCATATAAGACCCAGTCAGTCGTCATTACCAACCTGTTTAACGAGACGGAGAACAGCATTGTGGTAACTGACCCGAAAGGTGAATTGTACGAAAAGACGGCCGGTATCAAACTAGCCCAGGGTTATCAAGTGCATGTCGTCAACTTTGCCAACATGGCGCACAGTGATCGCTACAATCCTTTTGATTATATTCAACGGGATATTCAAGCTGAAACCGTCGCCACGAAGATCGTTCAGAGTGAAAATGCCGAAGGCAAAAAAGACGTATGGTTCAGTACCCAGCGGCAACTTTTGAAGGCACTAATCCTGTTTGTTATGAACCACCGCGCGCCCGACCAAAGGAACTTGGCCGGTGTAACGCAAGTCTTACAAGAAAACGATGTGGAGGCCGAGGAAAAGGGCGCAGATAGTCCGTTAGACACCCTGTTTCTTGATCTAACCATGACTGATCCAGCGAGACGCGCTTATGAGTTAGGGTTCAAAAAGGCCAAAGGCGAAATGAAGGCCAGTATTATTGAAAGCTTGTTGGCGACCATCTCGAAGTTCGTTGACAAAGAAGTGGCTGATTTTACCAGCTTTTCGGATTTTGATTTAAAAGAGATTGGCAACGACAAAGTTGTGCTGTACGTGATTATCCCCGTCATGGATAACACTTATGAAAGCTTCATCAATCTGTTTTTCTCACAATTGTTTGACGAATTATACAAATTAGCCGCCGATCATCACGCTAAATTGCCTCACCAAGTCGACTTTATCCTTGATGAATTTGTCAATTTAGGGAAGTTTCCCAAGTACGAAGAATTTCTAGCAACGTGCCGGGGGTACGGTATTGGCGTGACGACCATTTGTCAGACCTTAACCCAGCTACAAGCCTTGTATGGCAAGGATAAAGCCGAGAGTATCTTAGGTAATCACGCGGTTAAAATTTGCTTAAATGCCGCTAATGATGTGACCGCTAAATACTTTAGTGATCTGTTAGGTAAATCGACCGTAAAAGTGGAAACCGGTAGTGAGAGTACCAGTCACAGCAAGGAAGAAAGCCACAGCAAGAGCGATAGTTACAGCTATACGAGCCGTTCGCTCATGACACCCGATGAAATTATGCGTATGCCCGAAGATCAGAGCTTATTAATTTTTAGTAATGCGCGACCAGTCAAGGCGACAAAAGCGTTCCAATTTAAACTATTTCCAGGAGCCGATCATTTGGTTAACTTGTCACAGAACGATTATCAAGGCCAACCAGAAGCCAGTCAAGAAACCAACTTTAAGAATAAAGTAGAAAAATGGAATCAGACAGTTAAAGCACAGCACCAGGTCAAAAAAGACGATCAGACAACCGATGACGAAGAAGACAAATTGCAGGACAATATCGATCAAGAATTAGAGTCTAGACATAAGAAAATGCTTGGATAATGAATAGGAAAGGGGAGTTAAAATATGAAAAGTTTTTACTTTCACCCAGTTTTAGCAAGTGTCTTAGGCGATAAAATTTCGGGTGCTATTAATGAATGGCTTAAAGGCGTTTTTAGTGGGGCCATGAATGGTATAACATCATGGTGCAGAGCTATTTTCGATCAAATTGGTCAACATGAAACCGTCCTAGATCAATGGTATGCAATCTTTCTTACTTTTGCGACGTCCCTAGTGGTCGTTGTTGTATTGGGAAGAATTGTAGGAACTTTGCTAAAAGAAGCTGACGAGAGTACCGATGTTACTTGGGCAAATATTGTGATGGACAGTCTCAAATCAGCTGCCGCAATCCCTGTCATGGTCTTTTTACAAGGCTTTTTACTTAAAGCAATCGTGTTTCCGCTCGGTAAATTTATGTTTTCAATGAATAGTAAGTACACAGCTTCGATGATTATCGGGTCAAAAAACATTGGTGGAACATTAGCAATAGGATCAATTATGTCTCTGATATTGTTAGGCTTCTTTGCAATCGTGACGGTATTCTTCTTCTTTAAAATGTGTATCTTCATGGCCGATATGGCATGGTTTTATTTAACTATTCCCTTTGCGGCCATCAGTATCGCAACCGAAACTTGGGATTATAGTGGCACATGGTGGAAAAAGCTAATTTATCTAAATGCTTCTATGCTCTCACAAGTTTTATCAATGACCCTATGTGTTTGGGGAGTTACTCATTGGGGTAGTAATGGAATAGGAGCTTTTGCTTTATCCATCGGTATGGGTTGGCTGGTATTGCACACACCAAAGGCTATCGAAGATTTTTGGAGCTCAACTGGTGCTACTAAAGGTGGCTTAGCGGGAGCTATGAGAATGTTAAAGAATAGAATGAAGCATTAATTGGAGGAGGTTACTCAAATGAAATGGCGAGAAAAAATAAAAACGAAGTGGCGAGTTGATTCGCATGTCAATGTTTTTAAAGGAAATCCACTTGACCACTTGATCTTCTACTATCTGTATCGATCACTAGAATGGTTCGTCATCGTTATGGGAGGGTTGCTAGTTCTATATGAAGTTTTAGCTTGCCTGTGGCTTGAAGTAATCGTTTTGCTAGTGGGTGGCAGTGGCCTAGTCATGATTCTAAGAAGCGGAGCTAAAAGTGAACATAAAGCTTACAAAGATTGCTTAAAGGAACGTCAACAGGCTTATGAGCAGGTCAAACAAGAGGACATGCAAGCACTTAGAAAACAAGCCTGGTTGGATAGTGCGAACCAAGGCAAAAAAGAATTAGAACAAAAACTGAATCATAAGGAGTGAACGAACATGACCACTGTTATCTTAGCTGAAAAACCCAGTCAAGCCCGTTCATACGTCCAAGCCTTTCAAAAGAGCACAAAAAAACAGGGTTACTATACGGTTAGTGACCCTGTTTTGCCCAAAAATACGCTTGTCACGTATGGTCTCGGACACTTAGTTGAACTAGCCACACCGGATCAATATGATCAGAAATATCAGCAATGGGCCTTATCTAATTTACCGATTTTCCCCGACAAATACAAGTTTGAAGTGTCAGCTAGTAAAAAAGATCAATTCAAAGTCGTCAAAGACCTGTTAACGAAAGCCGATACCATTATTGTGGCCACCGATAGTGGTCGGGAAGGCTCCAATATTGCGTGGTCAATCATGAACCAAGCCCATATTGATGTTAAGTCGAAAAAGATTAAGCGCCTTTGGTTGAATAGTTTGGAAAAAGACGCGATTATTACCGGATTCAAAAATCTTGGTGATTGGCACAAAGACTATTTGGCTTATAAAGAAGCCCAAACCCGCCAAATTAGCGATTGGTTGATCGGTATGAATGGCAGTCCCTTATATACTTTGTTATTAAGACAAAACGGGGTACGCGGGGTGTATTCGATTGGTCGAGTACAGACGCCAACCTTATATATGGTCTATCAAAGAGACCAGGCAATCAAAAACTTTAAGCCGGAACCCTATTTTGAACTAAATGCGGAAATTTTAGCCAATCAGCAAAAATTCGTCGCAAAATTAGACCCCTATCAGCGGTTTAAAGATGAAACAGGGCTAATGACATTCATGCAAGCTAAACACGTTCAGAAAGGCTCACAGGGTGGTTTAATCAAGGACGTGCAAAAACGGGCTAAAAAGAGTGCTAGTCCACAACTATTCTCGCTATCCAGTCTGCAAAGTGCCATGAATAAACGGTATCATGCCAGTGCCAGCCAAACCTTAGCGGCCATTCAGAGTTTATACGAAGCCAAGTTTCTTAGCTATCCCCGAACCGATTGTGCTTATATCACTGATGAAGAATTTGAGTATTTAGTGGCTAATCTGACGAAGTATCTGGGTTTAGTCTCTAAGCAAGTCGCTTTAACCAATACCACCCCGAATAAGCGCTATGTTAATGGGAAAAAGGTTGAAGAACACTACGCCATTATCATGACTAAAGTCGTCCCGACTAAAGATCAATTAGCTGCCTTACCTAAATTACAGCAACAGGTCTATGATTTGGTTTTAAGAACGACGTTAGCGATGTTTGCTGATCCTTACGAGTATGAAGAAACCATCATTATTACCCAAGTTGGCGACGCCAATTTTAAAGCAACGGGTAAGGTCCCAACTAAGCAAGGTTGGCAAGTTTTATTTGATGATCACAAAGCCGACCAGCAAGAGGCAGCCACCCTACCGATCGTTCACCAAGGCGACCAAGTTCAAGCAAATCTGCAAACGCCGCAAAAAGAAACGACCCCACCAGTACCGTTTACCGAAGGGACATTAATCACAGCCATGAAGACGGCCGGTAAAACGCTTGATGATGAAGAAGCCCAGGCGATTCTCAAAGACGTGCAAGGAATTGGGACAAGTGCGACCCGGGCCAATGTGCTAGAAGTGTTAAAGAAACGCGGGTATCTCGTCACTGAAAAGAACAAACTCCACGTCAGTGAAGCTGGGATCACATTATGTAAAGCGGTCGAACTCGAACCCTTGCTAACTAGCCCAGAGATGACAGCGAAATGGGAGCAAGCGTTACAGCAAATTAGTACCGAAGAACGTACCCCGGATAACTTTTTGAACCAAATCAAAAAGTTCGTGGCAAAGTTGATCGCTGATGTTCCCACGCAATTAACTGGCAGTGCAGCCATTAAGCAACAAATCGATCATCAGCAGCAAGCCCAAAAAGCCGCTGAGGTCTTCTTAGAAACACCGCAAGCGACCGTTTTAAATAAACAGAAGTTTTACA
>CALFSK010000004.1 GCA_937916845.1 uncultured Lactobacillus sp.
GATTGACTACCGTTATCGGGAACAGTGCTCGGTTTTTCTACTTCGTCAGGAACATCGACTGGTTTAGTTGGCGTTGTGACTACTGGTTGACTAGGGTGATCATTCACGTCGTTTGCTTGAGCCGCAGTTAATTGCATTTGCGCACGTTGTAAGGCCACTTTAGCAGCAGCTAACGCTGAATTGGCATCATTGAGTGCTTTTCCCGTGGCAACCACCATTTCCTGAGCCTGGGCCACCACGTCAGTCTGCTTAGCAATGGCGGCTTTCAAATTTGCAATCGCTTGGTTTAGACTTGCTAGCCAAGCTAGGTCCTTAGCTAATTGTATCTGTGTGGCCGTTAACTGTGCCGTTAAAGTCTGCACGTCAGCCACCTTGGTCGCCAATTCCTGCTGTGCAGCTTGCAATGCTGCTTGGGCCTGCTCATTGTGATCCGTCGCATCAGCTACCGCTGCGTTGGCTTGGTCAAGTGCAATAGCTGCTGTTTTAGCAGCTGCCGTCTTGGTTGCTAAATCAGCTTTGGCCGTCGCTAGTTGAGCAGCAAAATCCACGGGTGTAATCAACGTGGTATTCGCTGAATTAGGTGTATTGAACGGCGTATGCATGATCTCATAAATTTCGCCATGGTCATCAATACCAAGCGCAAGATAACTATCGGATAAGATGCCTGAATCAGGCAGGTCAGGAACTTCTGTCCAATTCATGGTAGTTCGATAGATTGCTTCTTTTATGTTTCCAATCGTCAGCGTTCCAGCACTTATTTCACTTGCTAAAATAGGATCACTACCAAGATTAATATTTTCATCATCAGCAGAATCAAAATCATATTGTTGGCTAACATTTTTGAGTAAATCCTCTAATGAGGTATTTCCTCTATATTCACTCACATATTGTTGACCCAACGTTATATCTTCAAGTGTACTTGTAAAATTATGACTATTGTCACCATTCCACTGTGCCAACAGTTGATTAATCATAACCAAGGCAAACCTGGTCAAATCCGCCCACTGTTCCTGAGTTACTGCATTCAAATTAGCAACCTTAGTCGCCTTGTCAACCTCAGAAGCCGTATAGCTATTGTCGGCTTTAACTTGGTCCATAAATACTATTGCTTTCGACTCATAAGCTTCTTCCGCAGCAAACTGTTGCAACAGTGGCAATCGATGAACAGCCTGTTCTTCAGCATTTAGACTCTTCCACGTTTGACCGTCAACCTTAACTTTCGGTTGCGCATCCATCTGTTCTTGCAACTGATTAACATTATCTTCAGCCGTATTAACCGCCACGTTCGCCTGACTCGTTGCTACCTGGGCACTGCCAGCCGTATCCTTAGCTTGTTGTAAATCGCTGGTCGCCACGGTAGCCGTTGACGTCGCACTCGCCACGTTAGAAGTCGCACTAGCTGCTTGGCTCTTAGCCGCAGTTAAATCAGTGGTCGTTGTTTGTACCTTAACCGTATCGTCAGTCACTGCTTTAGTCGCAGCAACTTTTTCTTGATTCAGCTCATCCGGGGAAAGTTGACTTAACTTAGCGGTTTCATCCGAAGCTGCCTGAGCCGCACTGCTGGCTGCAACTTGAGCAGTCGACTGAGCTTCAGTAGCCGTTGAAACGCTACTAGTAGCAGCAGAAACGTTTTGTTGCGCCTGGCTCACGGCCGCGTGCGTTTGGGACGCCGCACTAGTAGCGGTCTTAGCGCTACTAGTTTGTGTAACAGTGCTAGCGGATGAAGCTTTGCCCGCACTACTTTGATTAACCGTATCAGCCTTAGCCTCAAAAGTACCGGCTCCTAACGCGGCCGCAGTAATAATTAACGTTGCTGTGATTTTTTTATTCATGATTACAATCCCCTTATTCAGTTTTCACGCACTATTTATATGGCAACTCCTAAGCACAACCCGCATCTGGCTACTTCACGCCGTACCGCTACCGTTACATCGTTCAAACTAGCTAGTGTTTAAAGACTAATGCCATCATCATTGTCCTATGTACTACTCAGATTGAAACAGTGACCTCGATTAACCAGACCTTATATATAAATTTCATAGTATAACGATAAACGCAAAAAAATAATCACACTACTTATCAAACAATAATATTTTTATGTTCCTACATAACTATTTTAACAGGTAATTCGTACATCGGCCGAATTTTATAATGGTTTAACCTTATTTTTTATTATTATTTTTATATTGACAGCAAAAAATACACTACAGCCTGTTCCATAATTAGAATCACAAAACACACTAAGCCTAGCTCCACCAATTTGGCAGGGCTAGGCTTAGTGTGTATTTATAATATTGACTATCTTAAATTAGTCACTTTAGCGGGTAAAATCAATTTCACTGCTAATACGCTAAATTAAACTTCTCAAAGTGCGCCTTCAAATAGTCCAGCGTCAAACTCTTGCTCGTTTTAATTAGCTGTTCAGGTTTGCCACTAGCCATTAACTGACCACCAGCCTGACCACCCTTTGGTCCTAAATCGATTAAATAATCAGCGTTCGTCATCAGATCAAGATCATGGGTGATGATAATAATCGTCGCACCCTTCACCTTCAAGCTATTGATGACACCCAACAACGTTTGCACGTCTTGTGGGTGTAACCCAACGGATGGTTCGTCAAAAATAAACAACGTCTTGCTTTGCCGTTTGTTCAGATGACTCATAAGCTTTAACCGCTGCGCTTCACCACCGGACAAGCTAGGTGTACTTTCGCCTAAGTGCAAGTAACCTAATCCCATCTCATCAAGCAACTGTAGCTGCTTTTCAATCTTAGGGACCGTTTCAAAGACGCTCAACGCCTCGCGAACCGACAAGTTCAACAGGTCAACAATGCTATAGTCGTGCCACTTGATTGCTTGAATTTCATCCTTGTAACGCGCGCCGTGACAGTAAGGGCAAACTTCTTCCATGTCTGGCAAGTATTGGATATCCAGAGTAATCGTTCCTAGTCCCCCACACTGTTCACACGCCCCCTGCTTATTGTTATATGAAAAATAAGCCAGGCCATACTTTTTCGCTTTCGCCGCTGGTAAACTCGCAAACAGCCGGCGCAAATTATCCATAATCGTCGTGTAAGTCGCAATCGTTGAACGGGTGTTTTTCCCAATGGGCTTTGCATCCACGGACACCACGTCCGTTAAATGGGTCTTCAGCTTTGTCACTTGTTTCGGCAAAGCCGCCTTTTCGTTAACCGCTTTGATGGCTGGCACCAGACTATCTAAAATCAGACTGGTTTTCCCAGCGCCAGAAAAACCGGTCACCGCCGTTATCTCGTTTCCAGGAATCGAGACCGCCACATCGCGTAAGTTGAAGTAATCCTTAACTTCGAAATCAGTGTTAAGGTCACTCGCCTTTTTAGCCACGGGCACTTTTTCATGCATAATGTCAGCCTTACCAGAGATATAAGGACCAATTAGCGATTGCGGATTGCCCACCAAATCTTGAGGCGTGCCTTCAGCAATAACGTTTCCGCCAGCATCCCCAGAACCGGGGCCAATCTCAATCACCCAATCCGCTGCTTCAATGATATCGACTTCATGATCAACGACCACTAACGAGTTGCCTTGCGCAATCAGCTCCCTAAAGATCCGGATGAGTCCCTTGACGTTATCGGGATGCAGCCCAATGGACGGTTCATCCAAAACGTATAACACCCCGGTCGTCTCCGTGCGAATCGTCTTGGCTAACTGTAGCCGTTGGAGTTCACCGGTGGACAAAGTGTTCCCATTCCGCGATAGCGTTAGGTAGTCTAACCCCAATTCGAGTAATGGCCGCAACGTATCCGTTAAGTTCTTGAATAGGATGGTCGCCATGCCGGTCATTTCTTGGGGTAAACTTTCTTTAGACTTAGAGACCCAATCGGATAACGTTCCTAACGTAAGGTCCGCCACTTCAGCAATGTTTTTACCACCAACTAGTTGGGTTAATAACTCTGGATTTAACCGAGTCCCGTGGCAAGTTGGACAAACTGAAAAGTGGAAAAATTGATTAACTTGATTGATTGCCCGGTCACTTTTAACCGTTTTAAGGGAATCATAAACGGCCGCGTGGGCGTTTTCGTACAACGTCTTATCGGTGTGGAAAACCCGGCCCGTCGAAGTCCGAAAATCAACCGGGTACTGTTTCTTCGCACCGTTGAGCACGATGTCTTTTTCGTGGTCCGTTAAATCCTTATACGGCACGTTGATGCGGACACCCAGCGTTTCCGCCACCGTCGGCATAAAGTTCCGACCTGGTAAGTGCCACGAAGCTACGACCCCTTCGGCAAGACTTAAACTCTCATCACCAATCAGTTTGGCTTCGTCTAGTTCACGGACTTTCCCAGTCCCGTGACATTCAGGACAGGCGCCACCAGAGTTGAAGGCAAAGTCTTCCGCGGATTTGGCCATAAATTCGACCCCGCACTCTGGGCAAGTCACGTAGCCCATCTTACTGTCCACGCCACCCGGCAAGTCCATCGCTTGGGCCACCTTTAAACTAGGCGCAATCCGGTGCCCGTTGGGACAGACCATGGAACCTAAACGCGAGAAAATCAACCGGACAACGTTGAACAATTCACTCATCGAGCCCACCGTCGACCGCTCAGAAGGAACACTTGGCCGTTGACGGAGCGCAATTGCGGACGGAATGTGTTTGACTTCCTGCACCTGCGACCGTTTACTTTGGCCAATCCGTCGTCTGGTATAGGTCGATAGCGCCTCTAAGTACCGCCGTGACCCTTCCGCGTACAAAATACCCATGGCTAAAGAACTTTTCCCCGATCCCGACGGACCAGAAATCGCCACAAACTGATTCAATGGAATATCGACATTAATATTTTTTAAGTTATGGACGTTGCCGCCCCGCACACTAATATGTTCAATTTGTTTTTCACTCGTTACCATAATTAGCCACCTTTAATTCAATCCTATACTACTAAGGATAGTTTTAAAAGCGTTTCGATTTAAGGAAACAAGAGCTTGATTTATACATTAGTTGCGGTCATAAGCCCATACGGTTAATGGGGCAAAAATAGCCACAATCAAGATATCAAACCCTAAAACTAACAACGCTTCGTGCGTCCAACTCCCAGTTGCCAAGATTTGCCGAATCGCCGTAATCACGTAAGTTACCGGATTGAAATTCGCAATCACGCGCAATGGCTTGGTTAATGATTTCAACGGGACAAAGGCGTTCGACATAAAGGACAGCGCCAGCATCGTAATCAGAGAAAAACTTTGTACGGTCCCCGCACTCTTGGCGAGTAACCCGACCAACGCAAACAACCATGACAACGCCCAGCCCGTCAAAATGGCTAACAGGCCAATCACGATGATCCAACCGAAGCTAACGTCCGGGCGCCAACCAATCAAATAGCCCGTTGTCAGTGACGTGATCGTCGCAATCACCAAGCGCAAGATGTCGCCAAAGAGTTGCCCCGCAAGCGGCGCAATGTGCGCCATCGGTAACGACTTAAACCGGTCAAAGACGCCCGAATCAAGGTCTTCTCGAATTTGTGCGCCGGAACCAGAAGACGCGGACAACATGGTCTGAATCAAAATTCCAGGAACGATCGTGGGTAGGTAAGCCTGCACCCCACCGGCAATCGCCCCGCCAAATAAGTAGGTGAACATTAACATAAACATCACCGGTTGGACGATCACGTCCATGAACTGGTCCGGATTGTGGACCGTTTTGAGTAAGTTGCGGTAAGCCATCGTTGCGGTATTCATTAAGACGTTACCACTGTGTGTTTGTACTTCCATTTTGCATGCCTCTTTCTTAGTTCTTGCCGACGGTCAAATTCATAAAGACGTCGTCGAGTGACGGTTCTTGAACGGATAATTGGCTGATGGCGATCTTAGCTTGAGTGAGCGCCTCTAAAATCGGGGTGAGCTGGGTCAGTTGTTTTAAGCTAACACTGAGTTGCTGCCCCGTTTGTTGAACGGCACTCGTCACTTGTGTCCCTAGTAACGTAAATGCCCGGGCCACTTGCGCCTGGTCGTTCACGGTAAAGGCTAGCTTCGTCCCGCCGATTTGTTGCTTGAGTTCAGCCGGGGTCCCCATTTTCACAACCTTACCGTGGTCAATGACGGCCAAGTGATCGGCTAATTGGTCCGCTTCGTCTAAGTACTGCGTCGTTAAAACAATCGTGGAACCTTCCTGCACTAGCTTGCGGATGGTCGTCCACATTTGCGTGCGGGTCCGCGGATCGAGTCCCGTGGTGGGTTCGTCTAAAAAAATGAGGGCCGGTCGAGTAATCAAGCTAACGGCCAAGTCCAGCCGGCGTCGCATCCCACCGGAGAAGTTCTTCAACGCCTTATCCGCGGAATTTTCCAACGAAAATTCTGCGAGTAATTCAGCCGTCCGTGCCCTGGCCTCCCGACGTGAAAGCCCGTTTAACCGGGAAAAGATCATTAAGTTCTCCCGTGCAGAAATATCTTCATCGACGGAGGCGTATTGGCCGGTCAAACCAAACATCGAACGCGCTAACCGCCCCTCTTTAACCGTATCGTGACCGAAAATTTTGACCTGACCCGCATCGGCCTTGAGTAACGTTGTCATCATCCGTAACGTCGTCGTTTTTCCCGCGCCGTTGGGGCCAAGCAGACCAAAGACCTCGCCAGGCTTTACGCTAAACGAAATATCATCAACGACCGTTTTTTGTGCAAACCGCTTCGTTAAATGACTAACTTCAATCGCATTAATCGTTGTCATATTAATTCCCTCTTACGCTTTATTTTTAATCAGGTCCCCCTGAACAAAAATATCATAAGGCCCCCTGATTAATTTGTCAATCTTTTTGTTAACATCCTGGATGCCATTTCAAAACGTTGTCAGGTATAATGGCAGTATGGAGGCGATTCAATGCCTAATTTAATCAAACAAAAAAACGCAGCCGGTAAATTGATCGAATTCAACATGGTCAAACACACGGCTGATGAAATCTATCACCGCACCCACGCGGATAAGGGTGAACACCAATCGTTATTCCAAGGACAGGGAAAAATCCTGCTGGCCCTATCCCAAACCGACGGACTCTCACAAAAAGATCTCGCTAATCAGTTAAATCTGACGGCACAGTCCACCGCAGAATTTGTGAATAAGCTGGTCAAAAAACGGTTAGTAACCAAGGAAAAGTCGACGACTGACCGGCGCAAAACGGTCATTCGCCTGACGAGTGCCGGACGAAAAAGTGCCACTAAGGAATCTGCAAAGGTGCCCGAGTATTTGAAGAACTTGACTGACACCGAGTTAGACCAATTGTCCGCAATTTTGACAAAAATGAACGACAGCCTATACGACGAAATCAATACCGCTAACCCGTCTTGGTACGATAAATTTCATGATAGTATTACCGATCGTTTACGCGACTGGTTTCTTTAATAGCCACGACAAAAATACGACTCGTCCTTTACCAGGATGAGTCGTATTTTTTACCTATAAATCTTAAAGAACCAAAAAAAGCCCCCGGATTATAAAATCCGAGGACTCTCCACCTCACAACGCAATTGTCAGGATTTTCGAACGTACCCGACCATGGGTAACGCCTACGAAAGCAATCATACCATGCCTGACCCCGATTTAAAAGCTAAATATTATTCTTACTAATATTTAGGCCTAATAATTCATTAAAGTTCACGCAACTGTTCATCAATATTACGCTTAGATAAGTACTTTTTGAACGCTTCGGTATCCTTAAAGGCTCCGGTTTCTTTGACGTAGTCATCAAACGTCCGTGGATCCATTTCCATTGAATGATCACGCAAATGCAACCGATAATCCTTCGCTTCGATTGAAGTTTTGTAATACCATTCTTTGAACTCCAAATAAGCCAGTGCGACCTGTAGCGAGGTAATTTGTTTTTTCAAACTTGATTCTTGCTCAACCAGAAAGTCGTACCGAAAATCAAGCGTTGCGTTATCACTTTCGTCGGCTTGGACATACGCCGCAATATCTTTAAGCTTAACGCCGACTTCTTTTAACCCAATGACCATCAGCAGCATATAGATATTCTCTTCACGAAAGACGCGTTGATTATTTTCATCGCGCTTCAGGTGTGGAATCAAATTGTGCTTATCGTAATAACGAATGGTGGAAATTGGAACGCCTATTTTTTGTGAAACCTCACTGATTGTATATGTATGCTTAATTTTCTTCATTTCACGCTTGCCCTAAACCATAGTTTAGGCTTTATTATATCACTTGTCGTAATCACAACACATTTCAGGAGGTATTTTTCAACGATGACATTTTCTTTAGCAATCCTTATTGGCATTTTTCTGCCCGTTCAAACGGCCGTCAACTCAAAACTCAGAATTTTCGTAAAATCACCCTACCTATCGTCAATGATCTCATTTTTAATCGCAACTGTATTCTTAGTCCTGACATCCCTACTGACCCATTCATCACTTTTGATTTCATTCCGTGTGATGAGCGCTATCCCTTGGTGGGCTTGGCTAGGTGGCGTTGTTGGTGTCATTGGCCTGACCGCAAATATCTTATTGTTTCCCATTTTAGGGAGTGTCCAAACCGTCATCATGCCCATCTTAGGTCAAATTTTAATGAGTTTACTCATTGATAACTTTGGCTGGTTTCGGGTCGCTCAAAAACCCCTCGATTTTCTCAAAGTTATCGGTGCGTTAGTCTTAATCGTTGGTGTCATTTTAATTGTCGTTGTCCCAACACTTGGCACGAGCAAAGCCAAAGACCAGCCTAAATCCCTGTGGCTGTGGCAAATTGCGGGCGTGCTTGCCGGTATGTTAGTCGCCTCACAGTCGGCCATCAACGGTGAACTTGGCCTCGTGTTGCATTCATCAATGCACGCCGCCTTAATTTCGTTTGCCGTGGGCTCAATCATTCTCCTAATCATTGTGGGCCTTTTTCAACGTAAACTTACCGATATTAGGCTGGCATTTGGGCAAGGAAAGCCTTGGTGGATCTGGATTGGTGGCTTCTTAGGCGCCTTCTTTGTATTCGGTAACGCCTACCTTGTGCCAATTATCGGAACTGGCGCACTTGTGGTATTTGCTTTACTAGGTCAAATGCTCGGCAGTTTGGTTGTTGACCAGTTTGGTCTGCTTGGCGCAAGTGTTAAAAAAATTGTTCCAATTCAGGTTGTCGGAATTATTGTGATGTTCGTGGGCGTTGCGCTGATCGAAGTCATTAGTTAGGGGGACTTTATCCATGGAATATACAACACTATCCGATACTGGGATAAAAGTATCAAAATTAGCACTTGGTACGATGTCATTTGGAACACGTTCTGATTTCCATACTGCTAGAGAAGTTTTCAACGCCAGCGTCGACGCCGGTATTAATTATTTTGATACGGCCGACATCTACGGTAATGGAAAATCTGAGGAATTTTTAGGCCAATTGATCCATGAACGCAATCGGGATGATTTTGTTATTCAGACTAAGGGCTTCTTTTCTAACACCCAGAAATCTGGAATGTCTAGAAAACACATTTTAAATGCAATCGACCAAAGCCTTGAACGGTTGCAAACAGACTATGTTGATGTCTACCTTATCCACGATTTTGACGCGGCAACAAGTATCGAAGAAGTCATCGACACCTTAAACGATTTGAAAAAGAGCGGTAAAATTTTAGCTTTGGGCATTAGTAATTGGGCGGCCTGGCAAATTATGGAAAGCATTGGCATCTCAAAACTTAACCATTGGTCGCAAGTGAAAGTCATCGAGCCGCTTTATAATTTGGCTAAGCGTCAAATTGAGGCTGACATTTTGCCAATGGCCATTAAACATCATTTGGCGGTAACACCGTTCAGCCCATTAGGCGGCGGTTTGCTTACGGGTAAGTACGGCCGTACTGGGACTGCGGATCAAACCGGGCACTTGGCGACCGATAAAATTAATCACGCCAGGTATCAGAACGACTACCAACTGGCTGCCGACTTTACTGATTTTGCTAAAAAAGTACATTACGATCCCATTTCACTCGCCATTGCGTGGATTTTGCATAACCCATCAATCACGGCGCCGTTGATTGGGGCTAAAAACGTGTCCCAACTACAACCCGCACTTGCGTCGTTAAAAATAACCCTATCAGAAGAAACGTGCGCTGCAATTACGGCACTCTCAACTCCCCCGATCCCAGCAAATGGTCGTACCGAGGAAAACATACTGGGAAAGTGGTCGCAAAATTAGCAGTAACGATTAATTTGAATACAAGAAAAAACTAGGCATTGATGAAAAACACCAACACCTAGTTTTTGTGTAAATATAGAAGAACAAAACCCTCTTTCAGATTCCGTCCTTCTAACCTAATCAGTTTTACGCCGGTTGCTGCGCTGGTCGAATCAAGACTTCACTCACAGCCACATGCTTCGGTTGATCAATCGCATACAAAACGGCGTTAGCAACATCTTCAGGGTTAAGCGCTAACCCACTTTCTTCAGGCGAATCAAACAGCGCTTGGACGTTCTTTTGGATTTTTTCATCCCGAACACTGTTCACTAGCTCCGTTTTAACTGCGCCTGGTGAAATAATAGTTGAACGAATACCCTGATTATTTTCTTCCTGACGTAGTCCTTCCATAATCGCACGTACCGCATACTTGGTTCCGTTGTATACCGCCGACCCTGGATAAACAACGTGCCCAGCCACTGAATCCGTTGCAATTACTAACCCATCTTGCTGTTTTTCAAAAATTGGTAACACTTCCCCAATTCCATTCAATACACCCATGATATTAGTATCAACCGCAAGTTTCCAGCCATCGTAATCCCGGTCGCTCAACATCCCCTGCGGCATCACACCCGCATTATTATACAAAACGTCGATGCGGCCGAATCGTTGCATGGCGACGTCAAGTAACGCTGCCACTTCTTGCCGCTTTGAAACATCCGTTGCTTTGAAAGCAACCTCACCAGCTTCATCCTTAAGTTCTTCAGCAATTTCTGCAAGTCGTTCAACACGCCGTGCCCCCAGAACGACTTTGGCGCCCTTTTTCACTAATAACCGGGCAGTCGCACGCCCAATTCCTGACGATGCTCCGGTAATCACGATAACTTTATTCTTAATACCCATATTTCCACTCCTTATTACCACTGATCATCATTTGCACCTTAATTAATCTTCGCGTGGAACCACTCTCAACGTTGATTGGCGTGGGCCGGCTTGAATCATTGGCCCTAAATACGGACTATCCGCATATTTACGCCGATAAGCCTGGTCAATTCGATCATTCAAGTTCGCGTCCCTAATGGGTTCAAATGAAATTTCATGGTTAGCCTTGGCCAGAAACATCCGCCCCGCGCATTGGGTCGTCGCCGAGCGATACCAGCGTGACTGAACACCATTCCAAGCCCGAATATATAAATCTTGATCCACAACAACTGACCAGATCCACGTCGGCGTCCCATAGGTTTTACCATCACTGTAAAAAGGTGACACGCGAAAATCATCGGCGCTTGCAAAACATTTTAACTGGGCTGCTGTCCATTTTTTTGTCATCGTTTAGTCACCCATTACCATGGTTGGTCGGTTGGCCCAACCGTAAATTCGTTAACGTTGGTGTCTTCTGGTTGATCGATGGCAAACGCAACGACGTTGGCAACCCGGTCTGGCCCAATCTGATACTGATCATAAACGGCAGCCATCCCCTTGGCCGATTCGGGATCGGTAATCGTTTCAAGCAGTTCCGTTCGAATTGCAGCTGGGTAAATGGTTGCCGTCCGGATATGACTGTTTTCTTGTGCCGATTCCATCCGTAAAACTTCCATTAAGTCACGAACCGCCCACTTCGTTGCACCGTAGACCGCACCACCCGGATAAGCTTTAAGACCAGCAACCGAAGAAGTGGTAATCACGTGGCCTGATTTTTGCGCTTTGAAGGTTGGCAAAACCGCGGCAATCCCATTTAAGACACCCTTGATGTTAACGTCGACCATCTGATTCCATTCATTGGTCTTTAATTCTGAAAGTGGTGAGTTTGGCATCAGGCCAGCATTCAGAAAGATAACATCGAGGCGCCCAAAAGTATCCTTTGCAAATTGAACGATCCGCTTATTCGCGTCAGCGTCAGTGACATCCAGCGTTTGGTAAACGGCGGTTCCGCCGGCAGATTCAATTTCTTTAACCAAGTGTTGGAGTTTTGCTTCGCGCCGGGCGCCTAAAACTAACTTGGCACCTTTCTTTGCAAGTAACATTGCGGTGGCGGCACCAATTCCACTTGAAGCGCCGGTAATCAGAACAACTTTATTTTTAATCATTGATATGAACTCCCTAAATTTATTTTGAGTAACTTTTTTTGCTTCAACAAGCTATGCACTTAGAATAAGGCTTGACACAGACTATGTCTAATGCTTAGATTAAATCAACAATCATGCTTTTTAGTTATATCAAGGAGGCTCTTCATGGAATTAAGAGTGTTACGTTATTTTCAAACGGTCGTTACTGAACTGAACATCAGCCGGGCTGCTAAACAGCTCCACGTTTCCCAGCCGACGATTTCGCGGCAGTTGCGGGAGTTAGAAGCCGAACTCGGGGTAACGTTATTTGACCGCGGTAACCGGACCATCAAGTTAACGGCAGCCGGCGAGTACTTCTCTCACCGGGTCAATCAGATTCTTGATTTAACGGATAAAACCGTCGAAAACATTAATGAAACCGCGGATATTAGTGGTTCGGTGACGATTGGTAGCGCCGAATCCCGCAGCTTTTTAAACATTGCTCAGGCCATCAATACCCTTCAAGAGACGTACCCAAATATTACTTTTAATATTAACAGCGCCAACGCTAACGACATTCATACCCAACTAAAATCTGGCAACTTCGATTTTGGGATCGTCATGGATCCAGTTGATAAAAGTGGTTACGATTTTCTGCGGCTTCCCGGTGAAAGTCGCTGGGGACTGCTGGTCCCAAATTCTTCACCACTTGCGAAGCGAGACCACTTATCGCTCACTGATTTGGAACACCAAAACCTGATTATTTCGCGCCAGCGCGGCGTCAATAATTTACTGCAAGACTGGTTTGGCGACAGCACCCCCAAGTTTAAAACGGTGGCCACTTATAACTTGCTATATAACGCGTCACTGCTAGTCTCAGCGGGTGTCGGCTACGCCCTTTGCATCGACGGCGTTATCAACACGAACCAATCGGACTTAACCTTTGTGCCCCTCAAACCACGGCTCACCGTTGGCATTAGTTTAACCTGGATCAAAAATCAACGTTTATCACCAGCCGCGAATGCGTTTTTGAAACAGCTCTCAGCCAATCTGAACTTACCTTTACCTAAATAACAAAATGCAGGTGACGCCCCGATTTGAGCGTCACCTGCATTTTTTTAGCTAACCTGATTTAGTCGTTCGCATGAACATCGAAAGCACTCAATAGCATTTTCTGAACCCCGTCAGCATCCGGATCATGCCGACCTTTACCGGTATCCAACTGGTCAATTGCCGTCATTTCAGTTGGTGTAAGTTCAAAGTCAAAAATATCGAGATTACTCTTGATCCGCGCTGGATGCACGGACTTTGGAAATACGATGACACCACTTTGATTCTCAAAACGCAGAATAATTTGGCCCACGTCTTTCCCATACTTTTCAGCTAATTCCGTAACCACTGGGTCATTTAACAAGGCTTGGTTGCCTTGGCCCAATGGTGCCCACGCTTCTAGCTTAACGTCATCCGCAGCTAATAACTGCCGCAATGGCTTTTGTTGAAAATAAGGATTGAATTCCACTTGGTTCACGGCTGGTTTCGTCGCAAATTGGGGCACAAACTTGTTCCAAATTTTAGGCGTCATATTAGAGACCCCAATCGACCTGATTTTACCGGCTTGTTTGGCAGCTTCCATCGCACGCCAAGCGTCAGGAACGTCGCCGTAAGGTTGGTGGATCAAGTAGAAATCCATATAATCTAATCCTAGCTTGGTTAAAGAGGTGTCGATGGCTTTGCTGGCGGCCTCAAAGCCAAAGTCTTGTAGCCATAATTTGCTGGTCACCCAGATTTGCTCACGCGGAATACCACTATCCTTAATAGCTTGGCCGACTTCGGCCTCGTTAAAGTAGGCCACAGCGGTATCGATATGCCGATAGCCCAATTTCAATGCTTCACTTACGGCTTGATACGTTGAGCCGTCACTCGGGATTTGATACGTGCCAAATCCAATTGCTGGAATTTCATGACCATCGTTCAATTTAATTGTTGGTGTCATTTGCTTACTCCTTTAATTTTTTGAGACTTGAGCCAAAGATTTGTTCAATCGTTACGGGATCCCGATGATCAAAAAATTGGCTTTCGTGACGGTCAAGGCCGGCCATTGTTTGCATTTCTGAATCGGTCAATTCAAAGTCAAAAACGGCCATATTTTCAACCATCCGCGCTGGATGTACGGACTTTGGAATTACCGTAATCCCGCGTTGTAATAGCCAACGTAAAATCACTTGGCCAACGGTCTTACCGTGGGCCTGCGCAATTTTAGCAATCGTTGGGTCCGTGAAGATGCCGTGCTTGCCTTCCGCAAACGGTGCCCATGCTTCCACCCGGACACCCTCACTTTGGTTAAAAGCGACTTCGGTTGATTGTTGGTACCACGGGTTTACTTCGATTTGATTAACGACCGGTTTAACGGTCATGGTTAGTTCCAAATTCTTTAATTGATCCGCGTAAAAGTTCGAAATCCCGATTGCCCGAATTTTACCCGCGTGGTAAGCCTCTTCCAATGCCCGCCAAGCACCCATGGTATCGCCATAAGGTTGGTGTAACAAGTATAGGTCCAGGTAGTCTAAACCGAGGCGTTCAAGTGAGGCATCGATACCTTTCTTAGCCCGATCATAAGTAAAATCTGAAACCCATAATTTAGAAGTGATGAACAGGTCTTCGCGTTTGACCCCACTTTTTTGGATGGCGCGGCCAACCGCGGCTTCATTTTGATAGGCCGTCGCCGTGTCGATTAGCCGGTAGCCAGCGTTCAGCGCTTCGGTCACGGCCGTTTCACATTCTGCTAAATCGGGTACTTGAAAGACCCCGAAGCCGAGCTGGGGCATTTCAACACCGTTGTTCAATTTTACCGTTGGGACTGTTGGCATTTAATTTTCCTGCTTTCTTTTGTTTATCTGTGATTACTTTAACCCCAGCCCGATTGTTTGAAAATTACTACTTTAGCATGCTAGTATACAAGTAACGTATACTGAGGTGAATTAAATGCTAGATAACTACTTACTGCAAGAACTCGTGACCTTTGCCGCCACCGGCATGCTTACTAAAACCGCCGCACAACTCAACGTCACCCAACCAACGGTGACTCGCGGCCTTCAAAAATTAGAAACTGACCTTGGTGTTCAACTTTTTGACCGCCAACCAAACCGCGTTAGCCTGACTGCCACTGGTCGATTGGCCGCTAAAAAGGCAGCCGCTTTGTTGCAAGCAAATCACGATCTAGTGACGACCATCCGTGATTTTGACAAGACACAACGGATGCTAAAGCTGGCCACAACTATCCCAGGGCCGCTACTCTTGTTAGCACCGTATGCTAAATCTGACCACGTTACCGTTGTCTCGCAACTCTTGCCAGCGGATAAAATTAACACTGCATTAGAAAGACACCACTATTCCGTCATTTTTTCTAACCAGGAAATCAACACCGAGCATCTCAGTTCTAAACTAATTGGTGTGGAGAAGCTCTCGGTCCACCTCAACAAATTTATGTACCAAGCGAATCAGGAAAAGATTACTTTCGCAGAGCTTAAAGATCTCAGTTTTATTGTGATGAACGACATCGGCCCCTGGCGCCAGATTATTCAAACGGCGATTCCGGCCGCAAACTTTTTCTATCAAGGACAACGCGACGCTTTTTCTGAGATTACCCGGTTTTCCGACTTTCCTTTTTTCAGTACGAACCTCGCCCCGCTAGAACCCGCTTACCACGAGTCTTTAGCCAACGATGATGGCCGCGTCACCCTACCCATCATCGATAACAGTGCCAAAATGGCTATTTATGCGACCTATTTGACCCGGGACAAAAAACTGGTGGCACCACTGCTTGATCAATTGATTAAGTCATTTCCAGCAGATTAATAAACACATTTGGGCCAATCAAAAAGATCAGCGAGCACAAACGACTCGCTGATCTTTTTGATCCCATACCTATTATTTAATTTGTTGGACCGCGTTACGTCCTGAAAAGGCGGCGTATCCTGCCGTACTACCAGGTAACGTGACCGCGTACGTGTCCCCAACTAACATCCCAGCTGCATCGTTTCCGGCAGCGTATAGTCCGGGAACTGGGTAACCGTGATTGTTTAAGACCGCATTGTCTTCGTCTACTCGTAAGCCGCCTAACGCACACGCCATACCAACGCCCAACTCAACGGCGTAGAACGGGCCCTGACTCAAGCCAGTCAAGTACGGTGCCGCCTTACCGAAGTCCGTATCGGCGCCAGATGCAACCAGTTTATTATAGTGTGCAATCGTTTCAGGTAACTGAACAATGTTCAACTTTTCCGCCAGTTCTTCAACCGTAGCGGCCTTAGTTAAGTACTTCGCGCCACTGGCCGTATCGTGATCAAGTTCAGTTTGCAATTGGTCAAATTTATCCGGTGAAACTGGTGAGTTGCCCACTTCTTTATACAACCCAACTTGGGTAAGGTGGTCAATGGCCGCTTGATCCAAAATGGAGAAGGTCCGGGCCTGCGTCAAAATGGCGCCGCCGGCATGGCACATATTGTCATTAACGTCCTCGTTAACGAACCGTTCACCACGTTCGTTGACCCAGAGAATCGCCTCTTGGGTTGCCGCCGCCGCTAATTGTGACGCCATGTGGACAAAGGGTGGTTGTTGGCGGTCATAAATCGCACCGCCACCGTACTGAATCGCACCCATTTGATAATGAGCCGCACCAGCTTGCCAGGCTAACTGCATGCCATCACCCGTCGATTTACCATCACTGACTGAGAGCAACCGCTTAAAGAACGGCGTGCGTTTTTTTATTAATTCGGGATTATCCACGTACCCACCGGTAGCTAAAATGACGTTGCTAGTCTTCAAGTCCCGCGACTGACCAGTCGCTTCATTCATCACGACTAGGCCAGCAACTTGCCCGTTTTCCATTAGGACCCGTTCAGCACCCGTACTCATTGCAAATTCAACGCCAAGTGCTTGTGCCTTATCAAACAAGACCGTTACCGCCGCATGACCGCCACCGTCAAAACTATGAATCGTTGGCCAACTTACACCCTGACCGCCGACCTTACTGAACTTAACGCCTAAGTCGTGTAGCCAATCAATCGTGGCCCCGCTTTGGTCGATCAATTTCTTCAAATGGGGCGCGCTGGCTTCATAATGCGAGTAGTCCAGTTCCGATTGAAGTAACTTCGTGCGGTCAATGTGAACGCCAGTCTGCTTTTGCAAGTAGCTGTCAACGCCCATCGCACCTTCAACGTAATTCCCGTCGCCACCAATCGTCCGGCCTTTTTCTAACACTAAGGTGGTTAAGTGCTTTTCACCGGCACTCACAGCGGCTGCCAACCCGGCTAAGCCACCGCCAACAATCACTAAATCATACTGACTTTGTTTTGGAAACATGTTTAGTCCCCCTATTTCAAACCGACCGAGACACCACCATCACTCAAAACCGTTTGACCCGTCATGAAGGTCGCTTCACTAGCAACGAAGACGAACACTTTCGCAACTTCAGCCGCAGTTTCGTACCGTTTCATTGGAACCGTTGGTAAAATCTTTTCAAGAAAACCGCCGTCATTTAACGGTGTCTTCGTTAACCCTGGGGCCACACAGTTGACCCGAATATTATCCGCAGCGTAGTCCACCGCGGCGGCCTGCGTCATCCCCATAATGCCGTTTTTAGCAGCGTTATAGGCGCCCATACCGCCTGGATTATAAATACTGCCAAGCGCACCGGTGTTAACAATTGAGCCAAAGCCTTGTTTCAAAAACAGGTTGATTTCAGCACGCATGCAACGGAAGGTACCCCGTAAGTCGAGGTCAATGGTACTATCAAAATCCTTATCCGTTAATTCTGCAAAGGGTTTAAGGGTCCCGCCACCGGCATTATTCATCACGTAGTCCAAGCGACCAAAGTCAGCCATGATTTTGTCTAACCCGGATTGAATACTGTCGTTATCCATCACATTCATGACTAGACCAACAATTTTACCGTCATACTTGTCAGCCAACGTCTTGGCAGCGTCCGTAACTTTTGGATTATAGTCAGCCAACACGACATCGGCGCCCTGTTTGGCAAATTCTTCACTAATAGCAAACCCAATTCCTTGTGCAGCACCCGTTACCATTGCAACTTTATCTTTTAACATGAGCTATGCCTCCACTTTCGCTTGTTTCAAACTCTTAACGGCTTCCTGTGCGGCGATCCAACCAGAGACAAAGGCAAAACCGTTCGCAATGCCTTCATAACTTGGATAACCGTCAGAGTACAAGCCATTCACATTATTACCAACAACGTATAAATCCTTAATTGGCGCTCCCGCCGTCGTGACGGGTTCGCAATTACGGTTCACGTTGACCCCGTCCAAGGTTCCTAAGATGGCACAATGTTCCACGATGGCGTACACCGGACCGTCCGTCACACCAAATAGCAATTCATCACTCGGCTTCAAGAAGACGTCATCTTCATGCTGGTCAACGGCCTGGTTGTAAGATTGAACACTCCGCTGTAGCGCTGATAGTGAGAGGTTTAATTTAGTTGCCAAGTCCGCGAGTGAATCGGCTTTAACCACTTCACCCGTTTGAACAGCCGCGTCAAAGTCCGTTTGAATATTTGGCAACGGGCCCACGGTCGTCCGGGGCGTCTGCCCAACTTCACAAAATTGACGTTCAAACGTGTCTTCTAGTGGAACTTCGTGCGTCTTGAAATGGTCAAGCGTCTTTTGATCGAGGAGCACGTAATACTTGCCTTGAACGTTATGCGCCGCGTTAGCCCACATTGCAAAGTCGTAAACGACGTCCTCATTGACAAACCGGTTAGCCGTTTTATCCAGCCATAACAACGGCAGGTTGGTCAACGTTTCAACGCTACTATCTCGCCGCATTGGGTTAATTTGAAGGCTTGGTGCGCAGCCATGTGCGAAGAGGACCGGGGTATGGGTCGTATCGGCGCCCAACTTTTTAGCTAATTTAATCCCCGTACCGTCCGCTTTACGTTCGCCTAGATTTAAGAATTCATCGGCATCGGCGTATTTTTTCATCATCATGTCAGGGTCACCGCAGTAACCACCGTCCGCAAAAATCACTTTGCTGGTTTCAATGCGCGTCTTCGTTCCCGACTGATCAGCGACGATGACGGCTTTTAACCCGTCACTGTAATCCAGATCAACCGCGGCCGTCTCCGTCAAAACCTGATTGCCCGCCGCAATAAATTTAGCGGGTAATTGATCCCAGTTCGCCATTTTTTCTTTGAAATTGTTGAACTTATGGTAGACAAGCGGATCATTTAAATGCGCTTTTTGTTCGCTTTGTTCCACCGTAACGGGCAACCCCATGGCCGTCATCCGGTCGATGTTGGCCCCAGAAAGCTTCAAGAACCGGGCTAATAATTCCCCGTTTACAAAATAGTGATTATAATCGGTTAATCCTTTGAATGCCTCTGCATAGCCGTATTTAACCCCTTGGGCTTCCTGTTGCTTTGAATTAACGGCAAAGACGCCGTGAGCACCAAACTTGCCGGCACCACCAACCTTGTCACCACGTTCCAATAAAATAAATGGCACTTTTTGTTGGTATAATTCAAAAGCCGCTGAAATTCCTGCTGAGCCAGAACCGACTACGACAACCGCCGTTGATAACGTTTTCATTTTAAAATTCACCCTTTCATGCGAATTCATCTTTCAATAACTATATTGTATATTGATTCACAATTTAGGGCCAACACATAAAAGTTGTCACAGATAACCTCAGCTTATCGCTTGCGTTAAAAGTTTAAACACATCACTATTGGCCGTGTTATTCATCGCTATGACCACTTTAAAAGCTTGTTTTAAATGCGCGGGTGTATATCTGTAGATATTTTCACAATTATCCGGAATTTTAAAGTTTTCGGGAACAAATGTTAGCCCACCACTAAAGTTCACGTTCATGCAGGCGGCCGCAAAGCTATTGACCCCGGAAACCTGCTGATAATCCCACGGGCCTTGGCGGTAAGCCTTTAACATCGCTTCTTGAATATCGGAGATCCCGGTCGACTGCCAATATTGTAAGTAAAACGTTGATTTCCGGGCTAATGCTGGTAAGTCTTGCGGGTCTGGGGCCGTCGCAACTTCCGTGGCATTAAACAGCAGATCAAAATTGATCGTCTTAAATGGCACGGTCCGCAGTTTCGCATTATTTAAGAAGGCCAATTCAAACCCAACGAGCATGTCATAATCACCTTTGATCAGGCGGCTAATACTGTGATTAAAGGCTTCTTCATCAAAATTAACCTGCGTGCGCGCTGGAAACTGGTTCGCTAATTCAGCCGCATCGTCCGCTAACCCTTGCAAAAAGTGAATGCGGACTAACTGATCAGGATGAGTATCCGGATGCCGCCAAATTTCATTATAAGAATTCAGAATATCTACGGCACGGTGATAGAACCGTTCCCCGACCGGTGTCAGCGCAAACTGCCCCGCGGAACGGTGTAGCAACCGTTGGCCTAGTGAATTTTCCAACTTGCTGATGGCGGAACTAACCGCCGTCTCTGAAACATAATTCCGTTTGGCGGCCGAGCTGAATCCATGGGTCTGAACCACATCGACAAAATACTTCATTGGCATCAAGTTATAATTCATGACTAATCCCTACTTTCATATCCGGTTTTTCTCGCGTAACTTTCAAGTTCGTAATCGTTGATTTCATTCTACCAGAAGCAAAAAGTACTCGTAACGCCGTACAAAAGTTTGCAGGCATTACGAGTACTGAAAGATTTAATTTAACGCATCTTGAACGAGCTTTTTCTGGAAGTTTAATAGAATGCAAGCGACACCTAAAATCAAAGCAATAATGCCACTAACGGAAAAGACGTTCAGGCCCATGTTTTCTACGACACTGGTCAGCGGATTAATAATAAATGGACTGAGAACCCCACCAATGGAATAGATGGCGACGTAAACGCCCAAGGCCATTGACACACTGCTCTTACCCACGGAAATCGAAATCAAGTATGGGAACTGCCCCATTGCGATACTCATCGCCGCACCGACGAAGAAACTGCCAATAAATGCTAACAATAAGGAATGGCCAAAGCCAATGAGCAAGTACGATAAGCCGTAGATGATAAATGACATTGAAATCGAGGTATATTTGAATTTCTTCCCAATCACCCCAACGATCAATCCGCATAACATCCCGCCAATTAATGAAATCGTCGACGTTAACGCCGCTTGTGACGTTGCACCCAACTTTTCTTCCACAACGAATAAGGAAATGTTGTTATTTAAGACGTTGTTTAATAGCATGACGCAGAATCCCCAGAAGGCACTGTAGAACACGTACTTATTCAGTTGGATCTTCTCACCACTATTACCATCGTCTTGGTTAACCGCTTCTGGGTGAAAAGGTACCAAGGCTAGTGTCACAATCAAGACTAACAGCGAGAAAATGTAGATCCAATAGTTATTGACCCACGTATTCGTCGCAGCTAATTGGCCACCACCCATGATGAAGATGATCCCACCAATATTCGTGAAGGTAGTCGTTAAGCCCATCGTTGATTGCCGTTCCTTTTCAGGCAACATTTGAGAAATCAAAACTTGTGATAAGTTTGTGCATGCGCCTTGCCCCAAGCCAACTAAGCATGAACAAAGGAGTAAGAACGCGAAGCTGGTATGAAAAGCAAGTGGTAAGAATCCCCCGATAACAACTAGTATAATCGCACTGATCGTCAACGTTTTAAGATTGATTTTGCTGGCAGTCAGCTTCCCAATAATTAATCCTGCCAACATCATAAATAGGTTCGGTAGTGAGGTTAGCATTTGAACACTGGTATTGCTCAGCGCAAAGTTTTTTGCAATCGCTGCGTAGGATGGCGTAATCGCTAACGCTGCCATCCCCATCGTACTAACCGCCAAAACGCCAATTCTAGTTTTCGAAATATATGCTTTACTTGGTGTGTCCATAATCAAAAGCCCCCTTAGCTAACGTGACTACACCGTTGCAGTCGCTGCTTTGACATAGTCAGCCGCACTCGTCCCGGCAATTCGGCCAGAAGTCCACGTAAATCCAGAAGCTAACCCTTCAAAAGCGGGATAGCTATGGCCTTCGTAGTAGCCACCAGCATTAGCACCACCCGTATAAAGGCCTGGGATTGGTTTGAACTGATTGTCTAATACGGCGAGGTTCTCATCGACCCGGACGCCACCGACAGTCCCAAGGTAGGCCGCCTGGCTAATAAAGGCGTAGAACGGGCCCTTTTCAACCGAGTAAGCTAGTGATTTGGTAGACTTACCAAATTCGTGATCATCTTGGTCATGAATGGCTTGATTATAAGTATCAACCGTCTTAACAAAGTCATCAGCGTTGAATCCTGCTTTAGCTGCTAATTCAGTCAAAGTTGTGCCACGATAGGCCGTTTCACCTTTGATGGCTTCTTCAGCCAACTTGGTAAAGTCGCCGCGACCAGTTGCCGCACCGGGACCAGCTTGGGAAACTTCTTCTGCGTTCTTATCAGCAGTAAAAGTATCCAAAGTGGCTTGATCAACAACGAATAAGTACTTCCCACCTTGTGACCAAGCGGCGTTGGCCCATTCAACGGTGTCATAAACAACGTCTTCGTTAGTAAAGCGCTTACCTTTTTTGTTAACCCAAAGTTGTGGCGTTAATAATAACTGCGTCAACGCGTTTGATGAGAAGCCAGCTAAATGTTTTGCGGAAGTCTTTTGGGTCACTTTAGATTTTGCCAATTGGGCCGCATGAATCAAAGCGTGACTATCAATATCCGTTGCGCCGGCTTTAACCATCGCGCTCATGCCTTCACCATCGTTAGGAACCCCTAAGGTCCGCAAGTCAGAAGTGTGCATGGTCTTGGCAACCTTCTTCGCATCGCCACCGTAGCCACCAGTTGCGACAATTACTGCTTGCGCATTGATTGTTAATTGGTCACCGTCATCAGTCGTTGCGGTAACACCGGCAACTTTTCCATCTGCCATGATCAAGTCGGTCATGGTTGTCTTAAACTGGAACTTAACGCCGGCGTCTTCCAAGGTTTGCTGAATCCGTTGATAACTTTCATCTTTATGTTGGTACATGTGGTATGAACCGCCGCGATAATCATTGTTACGGTGTGCAAATTGGGTCGTCTTAGCTGTTGGGTTTAATTTGATTTCCATACCCAACTTTTCCAACCAAGCTAACGTATCCGCCGAACGAGTGACGATCCGCGCTAATAAAGCACCATTAGACAAGTAGTGGTTATAATTAGCTAATTCCGAAATCGCCGTTTTAGTCGACATCTTCATGCCGGCTGCCCGTTGTTCCTTGGAATCAATTGCGAAAAAGCCACTTGAAATTTTTGTATTCCCACCAATTTGGGGTTGTTTTTCAATCACTAAAACTTTTAATCCTTTTTCGGCAGCGGCGTACGCAGCTGCTAAGCCGGTACCACCCGTACCTGCAACTAAAATATCAGTATTCATCGTTGTATTTGTCATATTTGTTCACTCCTTAACTTAATTTCCAAAGTCAGTATAAAGCTAAAAAGTGAGCAAGTAGATAGTGTATAATAACTTTATTACTATGAAAATGTTACCTTTATGTAAATGGAGGGTTATTTTTGGCAAAAAACTATCTCATTACATCCGCATTAACGTTGAAAACAACCGATTTCAATGATACAAATTTCAAAATTCGCTCACAAAATGAAAACATTAGCGAATCTTTTCACATTCGCTTTATTGAAAGTTTATCCTCCTGTGAATTGGACTTGAACGGCAAATACGTTTCCTTAGCGCCATTTGACGTGATTATGATGTCATCCAAAAATCCCGTTACACTCAAAAGTTTAGCCGCACCGGCCAACCTGCGCGTCTTTTCAGAATGTCTCCATGCGCCTACACCCTTGAATATGGTAATCGTGGGGGACAATCCGATGGTCCACGACCTCATGAATGCCGGCGAACACGAATTACACTACATCGTTTACCGCCACCAAGTGAATCAAATTAAGCACAGCTATTTTGACCTACTAGCCGAACTTGAACGGCAAGATTTAAACGACGTCTTCTTAAACTACCAACGCGAGATGAGTGCGGGACTTTTGCTAACTGAATTGTTACGCAACCATGAACAAACCATCTCAATTTCAGACTCGGATTTTCCCGGCACCGACATTCACCATGCCAGCGCCGATACGCAATCCGGACTGATTTTTAATTACTTAGTCCTGCATAATCAGGACGCAACATTGCACGGTACCGCTGAACATTTTGGTTATAATAAGAATTACTTTTCAAGATTATGTCAGAATTTATTCAACAAAAGTTTCAGCGACCAGTTAGCCTTCATTCGCATTGAGCTAGCGAAACGCATGCTTGCCCTATCGAATAAAACGATTGAAGAAATTTCAGTTGAACTGGGCTATAAGAATATTAGTAGTTTCTTTGCCCTCTTTAAACGTGCCGTTGACATGACCCCCAACGACTACCGAGCCAGTCATGGGTACCGCCGGACATGAGACTGTGGACAACTCAGTTACGAAAGTTATCGACCTGTGGATAACTAAAAGGGCCGTTTTTGCCGCACTTATCCCCAAAATTCACAGGTCATTCGGGATAACCCGCTAAACGTGTACTGATAGCAGTCCAATCTTTGTGCCACCACTGCTTTAATTACATTAAAAATACCTTAACCAGTGGCTTTAAAAAGTGTTCACCAATCGGTCCAATCATTGTATAATAAGCTGCAGCTAACCTTGTAGAGGGGGACTACCGATTCATGCATATCAACACAAAAGAACACCTATCGAACGCTTTAATTCGCGAATTGCAACAAACACCCGTCGATAAGATCACGATTCAAACCATCGCCGATGATTGCGGCCTAACTCGTCAAACCTTTTATAATCATTTTGCTGATATCTACGAACTCGTCGAGTGGACGGCCAAACGCGCAACCGCAAGATTACTGACTAATGTTGCTGATTACGATAACTGGCAACAGGGCTTTCTTAACGTCATGTTGACTATTCAAAAGAATCAATACTTGGTTATCAACACCTACCAGTCCGCCTACCGCGATGTATTGGAGAAGTATATCTACCAAGTCCTTGATCAGTACATCATCGCCGTCGTTGAGCGCCAAGCACAGGGACTGAACGTGGCCCAAGAACATAAGGATTTCATCGCTCATTTCTATAGTTTAGCCTTCATTGCGTTAATTTTTGATTGGCTCAAAAGCGGTCTCAAAGCTGATCCCAAAGACATTGTGGAACAAACTGGTGTCTTAATTCAGGGCGATTTTCAAAAAGCACTTCAACGTTATACTAAATAAGATTTACAATTTTTATGAACTGTCAAAATTTTGACAGTTTATTTTTTTTGTCAATTGTTCTCAAGGCAGGCACGACCTATTGTAAAGACAAGCAAGAAATCCAATTGAAGAAGGTTTTTACAATGAACATTTATCAAACTATGTATCGACCACTCAAACCAGCCGGCATTGACGATCGCCGTGCAAACATCGTTGGTGGCGGGATTGCTGGATTAGCCACCGCTGTTTTTCTTATTGATGACGCTCAAATGCCCGCTCGCAACGTCACAATCTATGAAAAGAAACCGGTTGTCGGTGGCTCGATGGACGGCACGAAACAAAATGCCGGCTACCTCTGCCGTGCTGAACGCGAACTCGAACCTTATATGGAATGCTTATGGTATTTGTGCAGTAAGATTCCATCATTAGAAAATCCGGGTCGAACGGTACTCGATGACGTGGTTGACTTTAATCGTGACGAACCAATTCACAGTGAAGCCCGGGTCATCATCAACCAAGGCGAAATCGACAGTCACTATCACGACTACAAATTGGAACCACGCTACGCCGAAGCAATGCGTCAAATCGTCAGCTCATCTGAGGAAGAACTTGCTAACAAGCGTCTCGATGACTTCTTCGACGAGGGCTTCTTCAAGACAAACTTCTGGACTTGCTTCCACAGTCAATTAGCATTCAAACATTACCACAGCGCCATTGAATGCCGACGTTACTGGCAACGATTTACTTTCATCACGCGTCACGAATATTTGGAAGGCTTCATTCATACTAAATACAACGAATACGATGCCATTATTTTGCCAATCGAACGCTGGTTAACCGACAAAGGGGTCACGTTCGTTAATAACTTCACGGTCACCGATTTACAACTAGATGATGCCAACAACACCGTCAATACAATTATTGCCTCTCAGAACGGTCTCAAATCGGACGTTCCCGTTGCACCTCAAGACCTCGTCTTCGTTACAACCGGTTCAATCAGTGAAAACAGTACTTTTGGTGATAACCACACCGTCGCTGAAACCAACCGCGACACCACTGATATGGGGACGTTCACTATTTGGAAGAACCTTGCTAACAAAGATGCCAAGTTCGGCCACCCCGAAAAGTTCCTTGGTCAGATTGATAAAACCAAGTGGATCTCATTCTTCCCAACCGTTAAGGATTATCCTGAATTCTTCAAGCGGATCGAAACAATGTCTGGTAGCCCCGCCGGTACCGGTGGTTTGATGACATTTAAGGATTCAAATTGGGATCTTTCATTTGAAATTCATCACAAACCATTCTTCCCTTACCAAGCTAACGATGAGGAAGTTGGCTGGGGATACGGCCTTTATGGTGAAAATACCGGGAACTACATTAAGAAACGGATGTGGGACTGTACCGGTGATGAAATTATGACCGAACTGCTCTATCATTTAGGGATGTTGGACATCAAAGATGAAGTCTTAGCTCACACATACATGTCAACGGCCATGATGCCATACTGTACCGCGCAATTCATGCCGCGTGAACTTGGTGATCGGCCAAACGTTATCCCTGATGGGTGCACCAACCTCGCCCTATTAGGTCAATTTGTTGAAATCGATGACGACGTGGTCTTCACCGTTGAAACCTCGGTACGGACCGGTTTAGAAGCCGTCTACGGATTGTTGCACTTCGACAAAGCCGTTATCGAAGTCAACCCATCACGCTACGATGTGCGCTACTTGCTAGAACGCGTTAAACGCTTTGCAGGTATTCATGGTGACGTGACGGCTGCGGATCTTCCAGCCCTCGATCCCGCTAAGCTCCCAGAACTACAAGCAGCGCTGGTGAAGATGGTCAACGACGTTCCGCCGTTCTACCAGATGTACCTTGGTCGCGACCAAACGATTCCACAAAAAGCTGCCGTGTTGCATCCCCAAGCACCACGCAGTAAGTAATTGAATTAGTAACGCTTACAATCACTTCCCCCAAATTATTAAAGCGTTGATCAAAAAAGTCGGCCCATTGCGACCATTGATGACAGATTTACGTGTCATCAATGGCGCTGGCGGGTCGGCTTTTTGCTTTCTAAAGCTATGCCAAAATTTATTCAAAAACCGGTTATCTTTCATCCGCATTGAACTGGGCGACAAAACGACAAAATGAACTAAAAGCTGAAGCACAGAAACGAATCCGTTTCCGTGCTTCAGCTTTTTAATGGGCATAACCGACTAGTTATATAAGTTGTCCACTTGTGGAAAAGTAAATAAGCTATTTTCATCTCACTTATCCCCAAACGTTTTGGGATAAGTGCATAACCTCTGCTAAATCACAGTTTCTCCAGCCGTTTCATTAAGTCCTCATGTTGAGTAAAGATTTCATTTGCAGTTTTTAAAACGTCTGGTCGAACGGGTTCACCTTTTCGAAAAGTCGGCTCTCCAGCTCGCGTTTCGCATGAGTTCCCATTTTTACAGTTCTTAGTATGCTTATCGTCTGTCATAATTGTGCCCCCTTAATCCGTAGCCATCACTTTGTTCACACAATAACGGGCCCACCAATATTTGTCAATATTTGGCCCCTTTACCCCGATTTTCAAACAAGGCTTCCGACTCCACGTAAATCTTATGCCACACCATAAACGTGAGCACCGTCCAGATTTGACGTGAATAATCCTTTTGCCCATTACGATGTACTTCCAGCAGTTTCAAAAAGTACTGCTTATCAAAGTACTCATCCGTCTGTGAATCATTGATAATTTGCTTGGCCCAATCATACATTTCATTTTTAAGCCAGAAACGAATCGGTACTGGGAACCCCAGCTTTTTTCGGTTAAGAACTGCCGCCGGGAGTAGGTCTACAGTCGCTTGGCGGAGAATAAATTTCGTTGTGCCGTGACTAATCTTCAAGTCGGCCGGAATTTCTGAAGCTAGCTGAAAGACTTCGCGGTCCACAAACGGCGTTCGTAATTCCAGACTATGCGCTAACGCCGTACGGTCAGCATTATGTAACAAGTCGCCGTTGAGCCACGTGTGCATATCAATAAACTGCATCTGATCGATGGGATCATAGCGTTTGCTCTCATCGTAGAACGGTCGCGTCATCGTTTGAAACGGATGATTCTGATTATAATGCTTAAAAAAGGCCTGTTTTTCAGTCTCGTCAAAAATAAACGCATTACCAACGTACCGGTCTACCAACGGCGTCGTGCCGCGTTGCAACAGCGACTTACCCCGCATCCCATCTGGTAACATGGTGGCTAATCTTTGTAGCGCGCCATTGATTGCTTTTGTATATTGAAACCCCTTCAGTGACTTGGGTTCGTGATAAATCGGATACCCACCGAAAAGTTCGTCGGCCCCCTCACCGGTGAGGGCCACCTTAACCCGTTTGGCTGCTTCGCGCGTTAAAAAATACTGCGGGACCGCCGCTGGATCAGCAAGCGGATCATCCATATGCCAAACGAAGCGGGGAAATACTCGCATGAATTCCCCCGGCGTGATCACTTTACTGAAATTTTGGACGCCCAACTGATCCGCTGTTTCCTGGGCTAAGTCCAACTCACTGTACCCTTTGCGTTCAAAGCCCACCGAAAAGGTCTGTAAATCAGGATTAAACTGCCGCGCAATTGCGACAACTATCGACGAATCAATCCCACCAGATAAGAAAGCCCCCACCGGGACATCCGAGCGCATGTGAATTTTGACTGAATCGATCAAGGTCTGGTTAACCTTTTTTGCGTAGACGGCTTCTGGCCGCTTAACCGGATGATATTCACGATGAAAATAGCGCTCAATCCGTAATTTTTCTCCCAACTTTTTGGTTAACGTACACCCCGGCGCCAATACTTTGATTTCTTGCGTTAACGTTTCAGTTTCAGGCACGTACTGGTAGGTCATATAATCTTGCAAGGCATCATGATCAAAATTTTTATCTTTTAAAATTTTATAAATAGCTTTGCTTTCAGACGCATAGAAGAAGTCGTGCTCCTTGACGGCATAGTAGAACGGCTTAATGCCAAATTGGTCCCGCGCAGCAAACAGCGTTTTCTCCTGCTTATCCCAAATGACAAAGGCGAACATGCCCCGCAAATAGCGGGTTAATTTATTTTTATACTTGGCGTACAGCCCTAAAATAACTTCTGAATCAGAATCCGTTTGAAATTGGTACCCGTCTTGGATCAACGTTTCCCGCAATTCAACGTAATTATAAATTTCACCATTGAACGTCAACCAGTACCGTTCGTGGTCGTATGACAATGGCTGGTGCCCGCCCGCTAAGTCAATGATGCTCAACCGGCGAAAGCCCATGGTAATGTGGTCATCCACAAAGTACCCTTCATCATCGGGACCACGATGAATCATCGTTCCCGTCATTTCACGAACCAATTTGTCGTAGTCCACACTTTCAGACTTACTAATATCGGTTAAACAACCCGCTAATCCACACATCTTATTTTCCACCGTTTCAATTTAATTTTTCATCGGAAACTTGGTATAATCGTCTTAATACATAACTGGTAAAAGTGAGATAGTGAATACACTTTTACACTAGTTTTAATTTCAGGGGGGAGCTTATGCAAATCAAAGAAGTCGCTAGTGTTACCGGAATTGGCGCCTACGCCATTCGTTTTTATGAGAAAAAGGGGTTAATTCAAGTTAAGCGCGACATGAATGGTGTCCGCGTTTTTGACGAATTAACCTTAAATCGCTTGCGTTGGATCCAATGTTACCGTCGCGCAGGACTATCCATTAAAGACATTAGCCGCATTATTGAAGCTGATCTATCGTTAGAAGAATTTATTGGCATCCTTGACGCCGCCAAGGAACGCTTACAAACTGAAATTGACAACTTAAAATTTACCGAAGGGTGCTTGACCATTAAAAGGCAGGCCACCCTCGCTGGCGAGCCGCTCACCGACGTCACGGTCTGTGCACCAACCATTTACGAAACGGCTGGGCACTAATATGGCTAGTAACGTCTCAACAAAATTTAGTCTACTAGCTTAGACCGGGTCTAAGGCAAGCGTAATTTGGAAATCGTTGGAATCCAAAACCCATCAGAACTAAAAAAGCTGTTGTCGATAATCAAGAATTATCTTGATTATCGACAACAGCTATCTTTTTAGAATTGTTAGAGCACTTGCTGATACGTCACCCGAATTTTCTTACGAAAGTAGGCAGTTGCCGTACCTTGCGAGAAAACCCATAAAACCCGCCGCTTTTTGTCAGCAATTCTTTCCCTCGTAGTCCGCACATCGTATGAGTTAACGGATACCCAGATCTGATAATATTTTTTACCTTTAAATTTGACATGTTTAACTTTACCACGTTGCTTCATAACTTTTTTACCGTAGTATTGGCCCTTTTTCCCATACCGTATCTTACTGTATCTTCCAGTATCATGATCATAACAATACCAGGTTCCCCGAAGTGATTTTGGTATGCTGTAAGACTTTGCTTGCGCCGAATCAGTATTCAATATAAATACGCCGAACAGCAACGCACTTAACATTAATAATAAGGCAAAAACGTGTTTCGATTTTTTCATAATATTCCTCCTAAGTGATTCACTGATACATTTATTCTCCAGTGATTAATTTTATAATATCTCTTGTTTAATATAAAGGATTAATTATAATTGAATAAGTTATTATTTATTGGAGGAGCGTTATACATGAAGAAGCGTGAATTACTCGTATTACTGGTCGCATTAGTCACCCTAGCAGTTAGTGGAACTGAATTTAAAGCTCAAGCGTCAGCACCTACAACCCCAAAAACTTTAAATTTTGGCGGTAAATATGGTCATTATCGCCGTTACACTAAAAAGTTGCCTAAAAAGATTAAGGGTAACTGGTATGCTTCAATTAGTAACAAACATCACTACTATGACAAATTATCCTTTAAGACCTACAAGAAGATTATTAATTCCAGACAAATCAAATCAAGTAACTTTTATATTTATAATGTGATTTCCAAGCCAAAATACGGCGAAAAGCTTTTCTATAATGGCCATTGGTTTTATATTGACGGAATAGCTGGCTTAGACTTTTACCGTGTCAAAAAAATGAAGATTGGCGGTAAAAAGCAATCCGTATTATTAGTATTCTCACAAGGAACGACGTCTTATTACTTACGTCATAAAAAACATCATATTTACCAAACCACTAAAATTCCAGATCGTAAGTTAATGGGGAATAATTTTTAGTATACTTTCATCCCTAATCTTAAAGCGTCAATCACCACTTAAGGTAATTGACGCTTTTTGTAAACCCAATTTTCGCCTAGTTACCACAAAATCAGTAATTACTACTCAAACATTTAATTATTCAACATCATGTTGTGCCACGTTTCTTTCATCATGTCCATTTTCTTCAACATGGTACCCATTGGCTATTAATTGATTTTTAAACCAAGTGTCAAACATAAGACCATACCAAACTGCACCAGCAAGGTTAACAATCATACCAATCACGTTTCCTAAAATTGGACGCACAATCAGATTGATTACAATCAGCGCCACAAATAGAACTAAGGCTTTTTGCAAGAAGCCTTTAGTTTTATACTTTTGACTAAACATTGCATAAAATCCAGTAAAAATAAGTGCCATCCAATTAATTGAACCCTTAACCTGCTTCGTTACTTTCTGACCATTGACATCTTTAACCAACGTCATATCATTTTTAACTCGATTATTAAAATCAAACAAATCTGAAAAATTCATTTTTCATACTCCTCACATATTATTTTTCTTCTTTATCACTCTTAATTACTTTTATAACCCATCGTTGTGAATATCCGTACTGATTTGCTAATTCATAACTATTATGCCCATCATACCGTTCTAAAACGTGTTTTGATGCCAATTTACGATCATAGAGATGAATCGGAATCGTGATTTGCATGCCCCGATATTGTTCAAATACTTTCAGCATACCTTCGACACCAATCAGCTCACTGACACCACGGTAAAACGAATGCAATGCGTCTACGTCGACATTCTCATTCATAGATAACCCCCTCCATATTATGAAATCATTCGAACTCCAATGACCGATTATCCCTATCCTCTTGGTAGCCATTCTTTATTAATTGATGGTAATACCAAGTATTGAACATCATTCCAAAGTAAACACCTTCGATTAAATCCCAGATCCAATCAGTATCATCAAATAAATATGACAATCCCAAATTAATTAAAACTAAAATCAAAAGCACAACAAATGTCTTGGAAATAAACCCCCGTGTACGATATTTTTTGCTGAACATCGCATAAAATGCGGTAAAGAAGAAAGCTAACCAGCAGAATTTATCTGTCACTTTTTTTTCGACAATCCGGCCATTCACTTGTTTTGACATTAATTTTGACCCTTTTACTCTTTTATTAAATGCAAACAAGTCTGACAAGTCCAATCCAATTCGCCTCCCAAAACCATCTTATGATATCGTTAACAATTATAATTAAGTTACTTCCATTACCACAGTCATACTAAACATGCTTAATAACATGATATTGTTGCTTATACTTAACATGGCATTGTCCATGCTACTGACTTATCAACCTTTTCTACTTATCATGCCTAATTTGATTTTTGACCCAGCGCTGCGAATAACCATATTTTTGCGCTAATTCGTTGCTATTATGGCCGTTATATTGGGCACGCAATCCAGCTTTGACCCGTTTTCGATCATATAAGTGCACCGGAAGTGTGATCTGGGTTCCCCGGTAAAACTGATAAAATTTCAACATTGCCGGTGTCCCTAATAATTCATTGAGCTCGCGATAAAAGGTACTGAGCATCTCAATATCAATCTTGTTTTCCATTTTCTTAACCACCTGCTTTGACTAATTACAGCTAATCATTTTTGATAATGGCTCACGTCATCCTATCCGTAACCATTAGTTACGCGTCATATGACTTGCTGTTGTTAATGCTATAATAGCAAGTGAGGTAGACGTATATTGTCTATGTATTTTAAATTATTTTGTGGAGGACTTTATGAACTCAGCGTACCGGCAGCTTTATATTTTCCAATCATTGCTAACCAACCATATTCTTAATAAGTCCCACCTAGCCGATCACTTCGACGTTACGGAGCGGGCAATTCAGCGCGACTTTAGCCAAATTAAACAGTTTATTTTTGACCAACAGTTACCTTATCAGCTGACTTACTCAAGAAAACAAAGTGGTTATCAATTAACGACCACTCAGGATCAATTATCAAAACAAACCGTCCTGTTACTCATCAAGATTCTTTTGGCTAGCCGGTCGTTGAATAAAACTGAACTGAACGCAACGATTGCGAGTTTATTAGCGACACTATCCCAAACTGAGCAAGCTGAAGTTCAACCAATTATCAAAAACGAGCTTTTTTATTACCAACCGCTACGCCATCAACAGGACCTAATTGCGTTAATCTGGCAACTCAGTCGTTTTATTACGCATCAGACGACAATTGATATCGATTATCGCAACAGTAAAAACCACACAGAAACGCGAACCATTTTGCCGCAAACAATTATCTTCTCGGAATACTATTTTTACGTTGTGGCTTACAGTGCCAAATACCAAGCAAACCGCTACTTTCGACTTGATCGGATTTTCAACTACCATCTCAGCAAACAAAAAATCCACCGTAGCCGTGCGGAACACGTCAGCGGTGGTCAATTAAGACAAGTTGTTCAGTTTATGCAACCGGGTGAAAAAGTCACGATTCAGTTTGAATTTTCTGGTGTCGTCGAAGCGGCGTTAGACCGTTTCCCTACAGCCAGAGTCATCACCGCCAAGAGTAACAGCCGTACAGCCCTGATTGAAACCGAGGTGGTCGACAACGGCGCAATCATGTGGCTATTAAGTCAAGGACCCCTGGTAAAGGTTGTTAGTCCAGCGAGCTTCGTTCAACAGATTCGTGAATCATTGGAGAAAACACTTAAGCTGTATTCATCTGAAAAGGCATAAAACAATAGTCCTAGTGTAAACAATTTAGATATAAAGTGTCCATAATCATTAGGTTGTGAAATCTAATAATTATGGACACTTGATTTTATTTATCTATGATTGTAAATACCCAATCTTGTTGATTCCAACAACACCCCGTCTGAGCATCCCAGTTTCCAGATGATCAAAGCTGAAATGATCCATTGGAAATGTTTCAAGTTCAAAAGAATCCATCTCAAGGGTTTCGAGGCTAAGATGGTCCATTGAAAAGCGGTCAAGTCCCATCGATTTAAGTATATCATCAGTCATCGTATAATCTTGATCCACTAAGCCAAAAATCGTTGTGCCGTTTTTCATTGCATACGATAATGCTAAATGTTCGACGCCACCGTATACCATACCACCAATGACACTTCCTACAATACTACCAATGGTCATGCCAATTGGTCCAAGTCCCATCATTAGCACACCACCACCAAATGAAAAAACCGTCGAAAACAGTAACGAATTAACTTTCTGTTTGGCCTCAATTGCTGTTATTTTTCCAATACTATATTGGATGTATGTTTTACATGCACCATACGTTAGTACTACTAAGCTTCCTATTCCTGCTGGTAAAACATCTTTCAAGCTCTCTTTGGTTAAATGCTCACCAAATAATCCTGCCATTGCATCACCAGTTAAGTAGCTGGTAATCGTTGCTTGAAAAAATGCGTCCGCTGCATTATTTACAGCAATCCCACTACCAGCTGATAAATCTTCAAAGCTTACCCCTTCATCATTCATCAGGCTTTGAACACCTTGGAACAACGTCGGTAGTAGCGACACAACAGCTGAAACGACGGCAGCGCTGACGCCAGTCTTCAAGGCTTGCTTTAAGACATACATTTGGTTATTTCTGATTAAACTTTTTTCATCTAAGCCATACTTTTCAGGATCAAACTTTCCATTTTTAGCATCAGTTGCTAAATCAGTGGAGTCTTGTTTGCCCAAATTGCTAGAACTGACACCGTCTTTTTTTATTTTACTATCTAGATTTTTTAGTACCCCACGGGTTGCTTCAGCCTGACTACTATCCCCATTAGCATCATATAGTCTTATTTTTTTAACCAGATAATTTTTTGCATCCTGTAGTTGATCACTAGGAATTAATTTAATCATATCTTCCGGATAAATAATTGTGTCTGCACTGGCACCCTTTGGCGCATTTTCTTTAAACCACTGGTCAAATCCTTCCACACTACCATGATGCTGCTGTTTATAGTGTGCTAGGTAACTCGTTCTTTGCTTATTAACACTTTGCAGGGCAGTTGCATAATATTTCAATTGCACATTTTCACCAGTGTTAAGCGTGACATCTGCTGATCCCAATGTATTTACTCGTGGTATATCTGCTCCGACCGATTTTCCTTTAATTATTGCGTCAATATTAAACGTATCAGCATGCCAAAATTCAGCTAAATCACCACCCAATATTTTGGAACTTTTAGCAGTGTTTTGTTGGGCATTCTTTATCAAGTCTTGAGTTAGCTTATCAACTGTCTGCTGAACATTTTGTGTGTATTCAACTCCTTTTCCTGCACCAAACATTGCAGCACCTTTATCTATGGCTTCTCTCCCAACGCGCCGATAGGATTCCTTATTATGCTCATTCATTATCTTCAGCTTTTTCGTCTGCATGATCCGCATCCAAAGCTTCTCTGACATCCGATTGTGTCATATATTCGACATCGCCATCAGAATCACCAGCCATAAAATCTTTCAAATAATAATTTACGAACAGAAAAACAATTGCAACATCAACATCATCAATCAGATCTTGTTTTGACACATGTAGTGCATATAATGCTGGCGCACCCATAATCCCAATCCCATTCACAACAGATGCGGCTACCTTCGCTGTTTCTACTGCGTTTACACCTGGTTTTGACTTTGATTTCACTTTTTTGGTAAGTGCAGAAAAGCTATTCCCCAGTTTATGCATTCCTTTGTGAACTTGCCCATCGTTTTCATTGAAATCAGATATTTTGCTTAAAGAATTGCTGGGATACCAACTCCTGAGCACTTCGGCGTTATCAGTTTTAATTAGTTTTTGCTCAACGTCCAACGCTGCCTCATTCGCACCAATACGTAGTGAAATTCCATCAACCGATAATAATTCGTCTAAACTATTTCGATGGTTCTTAAGAGGTTTTGAATCTTCAACAAAAACTGTTCGCTGGGCCATACTAGTCGCGTCTGCTTTTTCATATTCACTCTCGGTCCACACCTTTGCTTTGTAACCAGCTTTTCTTACTTCAATTGCTAACAAATTACCCAATGGTACATTCTTCTTTTTGACCACAATTAATAAACTCGAACTTGCATTCATCATATTTATCTCCATTCTAAGAAAGCGCTTTATTAATTTTATTATACTCAAAATCAGACTAATTTATCATTACTCCTGACAATTCTAAAAAATTTTGCGTATAACTCACAAAAATTATATTATATGATTGCAAGACAAAAAAGCGCTTACATATATAGGTTGCCAAAAGGACGGGATAATTATGGGATTATTTGATAACATTAAAAAATTTGCTGATGAAGTTACTGATACCGATTCATGTACTTTAGGGGATCAAGTCCCAGATTCGACACTCAAGGACCAATTACGGGAAATTGTCGGCCAAGAAGGAAATAGTCAGGCCTCCACTACCGAAATTAAACATAAAAAAATTGAGAATTTACAAACTAATCTAGGACTCGATTATCATAAAACCGTCTTTTTTATTGATACAACGCTAATGCGTCACAACGGTAGTCTAGGTATTGGCAGCACCATCGACTGCCTCTACTGGAATTTCAACAATGACGACACCCACCAGCTCCCCCTAACCGATTTAGTATTATGTAATCTATCGGAAGATAAATTAACTAAAGTTACGACTACTGACGATAACCAATTTATCACGCAAACTTTTGATTTTAGCTCAGAAGTTGTGCCAACGATAAAAAAAGTTAAAGCCCTTTTTACCAATGATCAAACTATCCAAACCACTTATCAATCAAAAATCGATACAATGCTACAACAAGAACAAGTGCCAACTGAAAGTCTGCAACAGCTTGAACTTCTTGAGATTACCACGATTTCCCAACACGCTATCATCGAAGCAAATCTGATTAATCAAGCCTTCAGTAATAACGACTGGTCTAGTATTGATACCAATTTAACTGCCCTAAACATTAATGACTCTGTTGCCTTCGATCACAATCGGCAAACTGTACTCAAAAAAATTTCTGAGCGCCTAGACTCAAATGATGATATTAGTCGTGATGAATTGACTCAACTCAACTATTTGTTAAACAAATTTGATTACAACCACCTGTATACTACCGAAACCATTAAATTACAGGTGCTCCTAGGAAAAAGCTTTGACGCTAAAATCACCGCTTACGCTAGGTTAAGTGAAGAAGAACGTAATAAAATCATCAGTGAAATTTCGCAAACTGAAGAAGAGAACCGTTCTCGTGTCGAAGACGCAGTCGAACAAACTGATACTGCTTATTTTGAAAGTCATCAAGCACAGGCCAACCTAGCTTTGACTGCTGGGCTCTTGCCAGTTGAGTATGCACTCTTATTGAAGAAACCAGCCGACTTTATTAGTAAATTGATGGAGTTTACTGACAGTGATTTACTGACCAATCCAAGTAACGCTTACCAATTTTCACTAGAAGAACTGGCTGCCAGCCATCAAAGTAAAGATTATTTTCTTGCTACCGTAAGCAATGATGCTAACCGTCCTAAAGAAAACATACTCGACAAAATGTCCCATACAGCTCTACGCGAAAACGCCCATACCATTGCACTTGCCAAACAACAGGGTAAAGATGTCAGTGAAGCTGAGCAGAAATACAATGAGCAAGTTGCACGAGTCCGACAATCGGACCAAAGATTGGCACAGGAGCAAAGCGAGTGGGATAGTCAAACATCAGCCAAACTATACGAAAACTATTATAATTTTTACTATGAGCTTACTGGTATTAATACGAATGCATTAAAGACTATCCTCCGAAGTCGCTTTCTCAATCAAAAACAAGATGCCCTAAATACACTCGTCAAAAAATTAGAACATCTAACTAATAACCTCAACGATTTACAGCACACGCTCAATAACCCAGTCGATGACTTAGTAGACCAACGATACAATGCCAATAAACTAGTACGCGGGGAATTTGAAAAAGCTGAGGATTTTGACCAACGTGTCCTTGAACGCCGTCAAAATTTGAAAGATGAAATCACTAAGAACCTAGACGACGAAATTGCAAAATTAACCCAAGACTTCAACGAAAAAACTGAGAAAAAACGGCAGCTCATTCAAAATAAAGATTCGTTAATTGAACAGCTCAAATTTGGTGCCAAAATCATCGATAACATGCTTAGTGAAATAATAGATCCATCAGCTACAAGTTTCGTTAAAAAAATCATTTTTGATTCTGATTTAAGCAATTTAACCATTGGCAAGTACGATCCCGATACTTTTACTTTTTCAACAAAGAGCCCGCTTGGAGCTGACACTGTCGAAGTACCAATTGAAGTTGCACCAGAATTTAGAGATAACTTTTCTGCCGAAACCGTTACTGATTTTCGGGTTGCGCCCCATAATGACGACCACTGGGTACTAGCTGTGTATCCATTCAAAGGGGCTGTTTACCGAATCCCTGTCGAAAAACTACCAACCGAAGAAGATTCAGATTAACAAAAAGTATAACTGAAAATTGCCTTCAAATGACCTTATTCCGGTACGTTGCTGGATGAGGTCATTTTTTGACAAGACTAATCTATTCATTAACAAACCTGTTAAAATTAAACTAATCAATTAAATTTAAAAAGTAAAATATATCTATTGATATATTTTACTTTTAGGCTATAATCGAGGATATAAATATGACAACTAAACGTGAATTAAATGCTCAGGCCCATCAGAAAACCATTTTAGCTACGGCCGCCACCCTTTTCAAGCGGGACGGCGTACAGGCAACTAGTATCACCACCATCGCACAACAAGCTAACGTCTCCACGCGCACACTCTATAAATATTTTCCTAATAAAAACGAGTTAGCGCATGCCGTCTACTTAGCTGATATCGACGATGGCATTGCGACTAATACTGCGATCCTACACGATGCTCAGTTAGACTTTCAGGCCAAATTGACTAAGATGATGCAGAACCAAATGGAACTAAGTCAAAAATTGCATCCCGACTACTTACGCTACGCTGCTGAGGACTTCCAAGGTAAGACCGGTCATCCGGAGACTGGTCCTAACTGCTTGGGCAAATTAGATAACTTCTGGTCAACCTTAATTGCGTTAGGCATGAGTAGTGGTGCCATCAGTCAACAGCACGAGCCCACAGCGCTTCGTCTTTATATTCAAGCGTTCTTCAATCTCGGCCAAACGACCATCACTGACCCCAAAGTCTTGCAAGACTTGACCCAATTATTTTTTCACGGCTTGAACGGACAAATCACGGGTTAGTTGCCAATTTAAATTTAGGCTTTCGAGGTGGTTGCAATGCTAACCATTGATCATATTGAAAAACGTTATCCCGATTTTAAATTAGCCCTATCACTTAGCCTTCCAACCGGTAAAATTATTGGCGTTCTCGGCCCGAACGGTGCTGGTAAATCAACCTTTTTCAAATTATTACTGAATTTAAGTCAACCAGATGCCGGTCGATTGACCATCGATGGCCAACCACTGTCAGCTTGGGTCAGCCAACATCCAACCGCTATCAGCGCAACGTTCCCCGACAGTGGCTTTAACGAAAAACTGACGGTTACTGAAATTAATCACTTATTAACGACGTTTTATTCAAAAATGATGACGCCAGATTTCATCATGCAATGCCAACAATTAAATCTGCCATTGAATCAAGCTATCAGTCACTTTTCGACTGGTATGCAAGCTAAATTAAAGTGTTTAGTTGCACTCTCTCACGCCGCCACACTAGTCATTCTGGACGAACCAACTTCTGGTTTAGATGTAACGGTCCGGCAAACGATTATCACTTTGATTCGGCACTATCACGACCGCTACCCGCAAGCGACGATTTTAATCAGCTCCCACATTGCCAGCGATATTGACGCATTAGCTGAACAAGTAGTGTTAATCACTAACGGCAGTCTCAGCCTACAAGCCGACTTAACTACTATCCAGCAAGATTACGGGCTATTTACAGTCTCTGAAGCGCAATTTTCACAGTTAGATCAGACCCAAATCAGCCACCATTGGTCTCAAAATAACCAAGTCACTTGTCTGACGACGAACCGGGCCGCTTTCACCGCCATAGTCCCCGTTAAAGTGCCGACAATCGATGAACTCCTACTTAATTTCACGACAAAAAAGGCGGTGACGGTTGTATGAAAGGCTTATGGTTACAAGATTATTATCTCTTTAAACGGCAACGTGTGGCCGTTGGCTTAACTTGGGGACTGGCGGCATTATGCTTACTCTGGTTTGACCAATGGGGCATTGAAATTGGCATGACGCTATTCGCCATCATGCTCAGCATGTTGATGTTGTCACTATTAAGCGCTAATCAGCAAAATCACGGTTTGAAATTTCTACTCACGCTACCCGTGACTCGTAGAACGTTCATCCGTCAAAAATACGCGCTGTTGCTCGGTAATGTGAGTGCTGCCGTACTGATCATGACGGGAACAGCCTGGCTGATTGCAGCCTGGCAACACTGGCCGTTAACTTTGATCGCCATTTTTCAGCAAGCCTACCTAGTGGGAAGCTTAACTTTAGCCCTACTACTAATTATTGTGCCTTATCAACTCAGTCACGGCCCTGAAGCCACCCAGACTTTCATGTCGGTCATTGGCGCTTTCGTTGCCGCAATAATCGGTGGTGGCTACGTCAGTGTTCAACGCACCACTTGGGGACGAAATCTTTTCAATCAGTTTTTAACCGCTATCTCGCAACATGGCCTAACTAGTCTATTGCTAGTCATTACCGGACTAGTTGTGATTTTGTTTGGCTGTACCTACTTCCATAGTTTGGCGCACTTTCACCCGACAGCCTAACGATTTAAGCCAGAAGACCCACGGAGAATTCTTACTTGAATTCCTCGTGGGCCTTTTACTTTTAAAACGGCTTAGTTCGGTGCCAAGACTTTCATACTTTCAAATATTTATGCAAACAGTTTAATAGTCTTATTAGCAACATACACGCCTAAAATAATGACCGTTGCCCCTAAAAATTGATACCCATTAAAATATTCACCCAAAATAAGGATCCCTGCAATAATCGAGACTACCGTTGAAATACCGATAAATGACGAGGTCTGATTGACACCAATTTTGGCAATCGCAAAATTCGACAGAAAGAGCGCAATCACTGAACTACCAATCCCCTGATACAATACGGCCTCTAAGAACTTCATATTAACCATTGGCAAGCTTAATAAAGTGCCAATTTTGCCTTGCCCAGCAGCTTCACCAACTGCCAATATACTAAAGACGAGCGCCCCCGCTGCCAACATCAAATAAGTAATTTCAATACCCGTATATGCCGTGGATTTTTCCACAAATACGCTGTAAAGTGCATACGTGCCAACTGCCAATAATAGAAACAGGTATCCCACTACTGACAAACTCGTTTGCGTGCCAGCAGCTATCACCGTAACGACCACGCCAATTAACGTGATCAAGATTCCTATCAATTGTTGGCGACTCGGCCGCTTATGTAAAATTAATGTCGATGCCAGTAAGCTCGCTACGGGAATACAAGCTAAAAAGACGCCACTTTCTGAAGCAGTCGTATGGCTAATACCAACCGTTTCGCCGACAAAATATAAAACTGGGTTAAATAGACTGACTAATAAAAGTGGTTTCAACGCCTTCCCATGCAAATCAATATGCACGATACCAATCAGTATTAATCCACTCATAACCACGAATGCAATTAAGAATCGCCAGCCCAATAATGCCAATACACTTGCCTGATTCGTGCCTTGTTTTGTAAAGATATAGCTCAGACCATACAGTCCTTCACACCCCAACGCAGCCAAACTTCCGAGCACTAACGACTGTTTGTTTGTTTTTTTCATGTAATCTCCTCAATTATAATAATCAAATTTGAATTTATTTAATTATACTAGCAAATGAATTTTTATTCAATATTTATTCACTTTTCTTTTCCAACAATAAATGCTCATATATATGTAAAAAAGATTTCCACTTCTTAGTAGAAATCTTTTGCAAGTATGCTATTCTTCTAATTCAAGAATCTGATAATCATAGCCTAAATTTTTAACAAACCGCAGGACATCAGCACTATCGACAAAAATCGTACTGGTATTGATATTTGGATGGAAACTCATCCGTTGCTCACTCAAGATAGCTTTATCAAAATAAACTTTCACGTCATGATCTTTATTATTCAGCAATCCAAAAATAGAAACGATTCCTGGTTCCAAACCAAGTTTCTCAAATAATAAATCATCGTGCCCCATCTTAGGACGTTTAGCACCAGTTAATTCTTCAAATTGATGGAAATCCAGCCGCTTAGCATCATCCATAACTAATAAATAACATTCCGTCTTTTTCTTGTTGGTCAAAAACATCGTCTTGGTACGGACGCCTTCAATTCCCTCAATGAAATGATCGGCTTCTTCAGTAGTATGGGCTACCGGATGCTGAACGAGTTGATACTTAATCGCCATTTTTGCCAGAGCTGCTTCAACTTGTTTTGCAGGTTCCATAATAATTAGTCCTCCGAATTCGATATTTTATAGTTAAGTAGAAATTATTGAGAGCGTAAAATATCTTGTGTAAATGCATAAAAGATTTCTGAATTGTATAGAA
>CALFSK010000005.1 GCA_937916845.1 uncultured Lactobacillus sp.
TGGTTTGGGTGGACAAAGAATCAATGACACGATTAACTGCGACTGATGAGACATTGAATTCATCCGCAATATCAGTAACGCTACGGTCTTTGATAAGTCTTAAGATGATCATTTGCTTCGTATCTTCTGATATCTGACAATGTTGTTTAACTAATTATGTTTGTGCGCTAAAAGTATGCTTACAGGATTTACACCGATAACATTATTTAAGTAATTTTAAGATAATTGGTCGTTCTTTGACTGGGGGCATTCTGACATTAATTAGATTAGTCCCAAAACGTACTACTTCTGGCTGGCCACAAAGTGGGCAGTTCTTTAAAGGATAGGTCAGTTTAGCGTGAACGACTTGTTTGCTTGGATCGCTGCTATCAATACTAGTACAAATAATATTTGGGTCTTTAATTTGAAGGGTATCTTCGATAAAATGTTTTTGGGACATCTTTTCTCACTTGCCTTTACTTTTACTTTGGACGGTGCTAGTGGTGTATTGAGGAGATTTGTCCTTTTTATTTTGCATAAAAATTTGGTGTTGATGGATTTCCATCAACACCAAATATTCTAGAGCCAAAATTAGCCATCATTCACGGGTTAGCGCGCACTGAATTAACTAAGGAAGCTTATCTGAAACCGTATGACCAGGAATAACTATCAGAAGATGGCAAACTTTTTACGAGCAATCAGGTATTGAAGGATTACAGGAACGCCATAACTGGACTCGTTATAGCATCGAAACCAAGCAGTAAGCGGTGGTAGCCTATCTAAACAACGAAGGCAGTCTAATTGAAATCAATCACAGATTTGGACTACATGGCAAGCCCCATTTTGAAGACTGGATCAAAAAATTTCAGTATAATGGGATATATAATCGCTAATTGTTTCAAAGCAAAGTGGCTTTCTCTTTTTTTGAGGACGCCACTTTGCTTTGAAACGGTCAGTTATTAGGTGCTTACGCATAATCTTGGAATACTCGGAATTAACTAGTACAACGCGTATTCTTACACACTAAAGAAACTTCATGATACCCATTCTTCCCACTCTTTAAAGTGATGTATTTTGAATGACAATTAAATTAAGTAAGTTTATTTTATCTGTTAATTTTCAAACTTGTTCTATTTTATTATATGAATTCTGTAATGATAAGGACCCAATTATTGCTACTTTTTCGAAGCCTCTCCTATACTTGTTATAAAACATTTTAGTTAAACATTCAGATTAAATCTTGGGGGATTTTTATGGATAAAATGGCGTGTGTGATTGTGACTTACAATCGTAAAGAACTAGTGGTAGAAGCTTTAAAAAGTGTTTTGAATCAAAGCATGGTACCAGAATATATATTTGTAGTGGATAATGCCTCTACCAATGGGGTTTCTGAGATTCTTCACCAAAATTTTGATTTTGATCAGCAGCATTTGTACTATTATCGCAATTCAAAGAATCTTGGGGGAGCAGCTGGTTTTTCAAAAGGTATTAGTTTAGCACTAAAAACAGATTGCACATGGGTATCTGTATCCGATGATGATGCTATTTTCCGCCCAAAGTATTTTGCAGCGTTACGACGAGCTATCAAGGAATATCCGCAACAAAAGGTTCTTTCAGGATCTGTTTTATTACCGAATGGTAAGCATGATAAGTTGCATCGAGAAATTATCACTAATAATATTACCTTAACTACACGGCCGGTAGAAGAAGGACTGTATGTACATGATTTTTATTATGACATATTTTCGTTTGTAGGTGTTCTTATAAATCGTGAAGTACTTGAAAAAATTGGCTTACCAGAGAAAAAGTATTTTATTCGGTTCGATGATTTTGAATATGCTTTGCGGGCACGCAAATTTGGCCAATTTTTAAATGTTCATGACGCACAAATACTGCATAAGACTAGCTATACTAGAGCTGCAATTTCACCATGGAAAGAATACTATGTCATGCGTAACCGAATTGCATCGTTATTTAAGCATAGTGGTAAAAATCTAACAACTAAGTGGTATTGTCGCCAATTTTTTTGTCGTAAATTATTAGCTATTGGATTATTTAGGAGTCGTTGGGGACAGGCATTACCTTTAATAAAGGCATATATTGCTGGTTACCGTGATGGTTGGCGAAACCATTTAGGATGCAATCCAAATTATTTGCCATAAATTAGAAAATTTCTGGAGGTATAAAAAATGAGATATGGATCAATTGTAGTGACCTTTAATCGTAAAGAGTTACTTTTAGAAGCATTGACAAGCCTATTGAATCAAAATATTGCACCGACTAAAATTATTCTGATTGATAATCACTCTACAGATGGTACCAAAGCAATGTTAGATGAGCATTGTTTACTCAGCAATCCAATAATTGATTATCGGTATCTTGAAAAAAATATCGGAGGTGCAGGAGGTTTTGCTCTTGGAATGGAAATTGCGAGAGCAAATCTTGAACTGGATTGGATCTCACTTTCAGATGATGATGCTATCTTTAATCCAGACTATTTTGAAAAATTAATTCGATTTCAAGAAAACCATCATGAACGATTAATATTAACCGGTAGTGTATATGTTACAGATGGGCGTTTACAAGCGGATCAGCGGTGTCGATTCAGTGATTGGGGAACTTTTCGGGGTGTCGAAGTTCCTATCAGTGAATATAAGCAAAATTTTGAGTTTGATCAATACACTTTTTGCGGTGTTTTTATGAGTTTAGATGTTATCCGGGCAGTTGGTATTGCAGATGCTGGTTTCTTTATTTGGTGGGATGATTGTGAATATGCAATTCGGACATCGAAGTTATCTAAACCGGTAAATGTAAGTGCGGCTAAGTTAATCCATAAGACGGAAATTCCATCGATTGACATGAAAGATAAATTTGTTGCTGATTGGCGAATTTATTATGGCAATCGTAATCGAATGATTACGATTCGCCGCTGGACAAAGCGACCGTTGATTAGTTTTGCTTGGTTAATTTATTTTTATGGCCGTTTTGTATTGCGTCTTTTTGGTTCACGTTATCGTGGGCATAGAAAGATGATTATTCGTGCTTACACAGAAGCGTTACGCGATGCTGCTATAAACAAGGAAGGGCTGAATCCAAATTTTATGCCCGGGCAAAAGTTCTAGTTATAATTTACGAGCTTATTTTTTTCAGACTGGCATGGTGAATAATTTTCCTTCCCAAAAAGTTATTGATATCTTCAAAAATTAATAATCTGAACATTCAGGCGGGTAGATGATAATTAAAAATATTAATTTAAGTCAATGGCTAAGCAAAAAGTTACAAATGAAACCGTGTGTTTTGAATCATTTAAGCAAGGCTTGTTTGGCATAATCCATCTAAAAAAAGATTAACCTGAAGATAATGAAAATGAGTGGAAAATTTGATCATCTAGTGGCAGTCGTTGGACTTTTGGTGCAGTATTCACGTATGAAGTGGCGTTAAAATAAAAAAAGTTAAAGTAATCGAGAAGTACAAGCACATTTCCGGTAATGTTTATACGAAAAATATTACTGGAATTCAGCTTCACTAATATGGGGTGCATATTTTTTTGTATTTCTGTCCTTGAAATATGGGACTATGCTTAATCGGCTTACTGAATTCAATCGGTATGCCAACACTCCAGTAACTAACTATCATAACGAAATGTATAACTTATTGTTCAATATGAATATTTTAAATAATCTTTGGGATATTCAAGCTTCACAAGAAACTGGTGAAAAATTCAAGTACAGCGGGAAGGAGCACATATTAATGGTTAGCTTTGTAACTTGGAAAACCAAGTAATTACTTCAATTAGAACCGAGATTTAAGGGCCACATCGAATAAAGTGGGTCAAAAAAATACCCGTATTCATTATTCGGCCATAACCAGTTTGTCACATTCGTGATAATGATTACATCAATAGAATTCATTAGAAAATTCTAATTTGTAGTCATGCTGAGATTGTGCCAAGCTACCGGACCACTTTAACAGTGACCTTGAAACTGATGTGGACCTCTTTGACTGTAAGTTCTAACCTTCGGCTAATTACCCGAAGATTTTTTGTATGGAAATGGTTGACCCATTTTTAATTGTCAGTTAGGTGAATTTGCATATCAGGTACTTCGCTTTGAAACTGAGATGTTACCAGTGGATAATTATCAAGGTAACGTAGTGATTAATTATACGGATATCGAGATACCGTATAATTGGATTATTGAATACAAATATTTTGAATCTTTGTACGAGCAATGGTTACCAAAGAATACCCTTGAATTGAAAATAGGGGCGCACTTTACTATTCGATTAACAATCATAGCAATAGCGTATATAGACAATCTGCTAGGCTGGTAGCAGGGAAAAATAAATTATTTTCGATAGTCGCATAGTACAATACCGCAATTATGATATCCATCAAGTAATCAATGCTGCTTTAGGTGCGATTAAGGTGGAATCTAAAATCAAAAAATAAAGATTGAATGAGAGAAGCCATGAGGAAAAGAATAGCATTTATTATTGGATCTGCTAGTCTCCTGCTTGTTTTAATTGGATATGAGTTCTATGCCCAGAGTATTCAAGGTGGCCAGGATACTTTAGTCAGTATTTATCAAAATGATGAGAACGGTACACCAATTAATTCACCATCACCAATTAAGCTAGTCAGGAAGGCAGGCCATCGTAATCCGTTTAGACCTGAAATCTCAGGATACGTTTTGACGACTTATAACCCGCTAGGCAATTTAATACCACGTAAGAATCAGACGGTCAGATTACGTTATCGTTCGGCGTTAACAAAGGTAGAGCTGCGAGATCGGTTAGCCGAGGCTAATTATTGGCAGGTTGGGACACAAAATGTCACAACCCCTATATTTAATGCGACTCAATCTCTGAAAGGCGGCAGGCTAGTTGGACGAATAAGTACAAGCCGTGATGGTACTTACTGGAGTAAATTGCCAATTAGTTATCCGAATGAAACGATGCGGAGGCCAACGTTTGTGTATCAAAATAACCGGTTAACAATATTTGATCAGAAACGCTTTTATGAGACGACGGACTTTCACAGTTGGGAGACGCATAGATTAAGTCTTAAGAGTAATAGATTTTCTGCCGGTCGTTTACAAACGGTTATTAACACGCCACACTCAGGTGCATTTATTGTAGTTCAAGGAACGGATAAGAAAACTCAAAAGCCACGACTATATTATGGTAGGTGGCACGATTTGCGGCGTGAAGTGAGTGTCTGGAAGAAGCTGAAGGTTAACTCGATAAGGATGTCGACAGAATTGGAAATGAATCGAATTGGATCACAGTACTATTTGTTAGAGCAACAAGGTAGATATATTCAAGTTCTCCATGCGGAGCATTTAAGTGAGAAATTCAAAAAAATCACTAAACTAAAACTGACGGTGACTAAGAAACATACCATAAATTCATTGAACTTGGTTACAAATCATAAACAATTACGCTTGTTTTTCAATGTTGTTGATCGTGATGGAGTTCAACTGGGAACCTATTACCAGGATTTTAAGACAGATTTAACGCCATCAGGGCAGCCAAGAAAGCTATCGGCAGACTATCTGTGGACTAGTTTTGAGATGACTGAAATGAAAAGGTAGTGGGGTGAGAAATCGCGATATGAAGTATCAAGCAAAGGAGCGTTTACGGATAGCATGGCGCTGGTTACCATTAGAAATGCTAATAATGATTATTTGTATAGGGCTTGGTTGGGGATTGGCAAAGTTGATGAGCAAACCTGTCTATCAAGGTCGAGTCGATATTGAGATAAAGCGACGGCTACCAAAAAATACAAGTGCTAAGAGGCGCCATGAACAATTGAAAAAAGATATTGAAAATGTCGGTCAATTTAGTGTCATGCCCCACCAAGGTGGTGTGTTGTACCAAGCAAGTGAGTATGCGTATACGCACTTTGGTATTTGGCAACCCATTCAGGATTTAAGTGAATCAGTTACCGCAGAACCCGTTAAGGATGCTCCGGTGCTTCGGATTACCGTTGTCAGTACTTCAAGGACAATTGCAAGGGAAAATAGACAAGCATTTAAGACTGTGACGTTGCAACCGTTGAAATCTTTGCCACATTACAAAGCATCAGTCATTCGTCAATCAACTCTTAAAGTGATAAGTCCCATGCTCAAGCCAATGATTAAGTTTACGGCAGTCGTTGGATTGGGTTTAGCAACTATTTTGCCTTACGTTGTTGATTTTGTACGTGAAAGAGGCGTGTGAAATATGTTTCAGCAAACTAGCAACAAGTTACGTTCCCAGCAACAGTTCATCTATTTAGCAGTGTTGATAGTATATCTGGCCTCTGTGACAATTAATACTACGACATTTTATAGCTACTATCCGCACAGGATTGCAATGGTAATTCAACTTTTAACTGCATGTTTGATGTTAGGAAAAATCATTTTTCTTGATGAACTAACGATGAAACAGATTGTTACTGAAGTAGGAATGCTCTGTTTGATATTAATTGTGACATTGATTTCGAGTGCACACTATTTAATCACTACGGTGCTCCTATTAATGGGAGCTCGGGGTGTTGATTTTAGATGTATTCTAAGGACTTATCTGGTCGTTGTAGGAGGAATTTTACTGGTTGCTTTTATTGCGGCAATGTTTGGTATTATTAAAAATATTACGTTCGTGACGAATGACGGTTTGCGGCAGTCTTTTGGCGTGGTTTATACAACGGATTTTGCTGCCCATATTTTTTATTTGAGCTGTGCTTTTCTGTATTTGAAGGCACGCTATTTTAAGTTGGTTGATTTGATCCCGGTTGTGTTGGGCTTGTGGATGATTTACTATTACACGCATACGATGACAGATGTCATTGCTATGATAGTGTTGCTGATTGCTTACATTAGCTATATCTATCGGAGACAATTTGAGAGAGTGAAATTAGTAACGGTCGGCTTGCGATATAATTTTTTGGCGCTGCCAGTGATTGCTATTTTAATTATCTGGTTAACGGCGGTTTTTAGTTTTAACGATCGTATCTCTCGTTTTCTAAATGACCTATTATCGACGCGGTTAGCGTTAGGAAATAACGGATTGTTAGCATATGGAATAAAATTATTTGGCCAACCATTGATTCCTATGAATGGCTGGGGCGGCAATCGTGTTAACGTATTTACTGACGGTCTCGGTGTAACTACCTATTTTTTTATCGATTCTTCTTTTCTAAATATGTTGATTTCGTATGGATTACTGCTTACCTTAGTCGTTATTATTGGTTTAACAATTTTTCTATTTTTACGAACGAAAAAAAATGATTACTTATTACCAATGATTTTTTTAGCTATAGCAATCTGTAGTGCGTTCGATCAACATTTTCTTGAAGTGACCTATAATATTTTCTTCTTAGCTGTCTTGGCTGAATTGCCCCGTTATCGGACAGCTCTTGGGCCGGTGTTTGATCAACCAGTTGTCTATAAAAAAGTCGCTTAATTAAATGGAGGGGTGGGAGGTATAAAAATGATGACTGAAAAACAATTTTATCATGTTCAAAGTGACGTGATGATTCTATCAGTTGGTTTGATTGTCTTCGGGTATACCGGACCTAATGGGGTTTTTAACTTCTTAGAACAAGCACCTGACGTCTTCTTTTACCCGCAGTTGCTCATTGCAACTATTACGACTGCGGGTTCTAGCCTATTGATGATGGCCTTGGGTGCACAACAGTTACGACAACCAGAATATTTGTTATCGAAATTAGTACGCTTAATTATGTTTATCATTGTTGGAATTACGATTTTTTCATTTGTTTTTTACGTTGAGGAAGTGTTGCTGACAAAGGTTGTCATTCGTTTCAGCTTCAGCAACTACTTAGCCACGTTGGCGGAAGCACCAGATAGTTTTTATTATGTAATTTACGAAATCTTAGGCTTCTTTGTCACTTTGCCATTGCTACGTACCCTTGCAATTCACATGCATTCGGCTGAAATTAAGTATTTGTTTTGGATTCAATTGATTTTTATCGGTTTAATCCCTATTTTATTATATTATACTGGATTAACAAAAATTAGCATTACCTCACCAATTGCGGTAACCAATGGATGCTACTTTACTTTAATGGGTTTTTGGTTAAGTCAGCGCGGTTTTATTCGTAAAATAACTCGTGAACAATTGCTAATTGCTTGGTTATTGACGGTTTGTTGTTATGCAGTGATGATTTCGACTATTATGTATCAAGCTAATTTTACCCACAACTACGAGTTAATCGGTAATCTGCCGTTTTCACAGACTTTACAAGCCATTCCTTGTTTGACTGTATGGCTAACAATCACAGCCCGAGTTTTGAATAAGCCAAGTTTAAAAGAACCACGTCGGAATAACTTTTTAAAGATGAGTTATGCGGTATTGTTGATGACTGGGATTGTATTGTCTCCATTGCAATTTATCTCACAGCTCCTACGACCGTTGATTGGAATCTGGTGGAGTGGGTTAGTCTGGGTTTTATGTACACTCGTTATTAGCTATATGATTGTTATTTTGTTACAGTGGGTACCGTGGTTTCACACATTTTTTCCAAACTTATTTTATCGTCCAATCAGCCGTTAGGAGTGACAAGTAAGAATGGCAAAAAAAAGAATACAGTGGATTGATTTCGCAAGGGGCATTGCGATTTTAGCAGTAATTGTAGGGCATACATTGGGACCGTATACAGGACAATTTTTTGGCAGTTTTATCTTTGCTTTTCACATGCCCATTTTTTTTGTCTTAAGTGGTTATTTATATCACCAAAGAACTATTATCAAAGAATTTAAGCACAGTACCATTAATTTGTTAATCCCATATGTAACGACTACCGTAGTAGTTTTAATCGTTAACTGGGTGGCGTTACAAATGCCTAGTAATATTGTGATTAAGCCGTTTTTTTTGTCTACGAGGGAGGGGCTTCTTGCGATGCTCTATGGTGCTGGTTCCGATGTTTTAAACCCTTGGGGATGGCATGTTCCTGTAATTGGGGCTATCTGGTTTTTACTCAGTATGTTCATTAGTGTTCAACTGTTTAATGGCTTGCTGTTGGTAACGCGTAAAATGAAATATGTTCAAACGGCTCGAAGTGGATTAGTTTTATTGCTGGCGACGGTTGGAGGACTTTTGGGTCGCTGGGCCTACTTGCCATGGGCTTTTAACGCAGCATTATTATCCCAAATTTTTTTATACGCAGGCTACTTAATTAGACAAAACCATTTGCTAGATCGAATAGAAAATACTTGGTACGTAGTATTTGGATTTGCTTGGTTATTGAGTGCTTTTCAAGGTTATTTCTCCCTAAATGTGCCGGCTTCACCTAATTTAGTCATTAGTGTTTTAGGTGGAATTGGTGCTAGTCTAGTAATCATTAAGGGATGCATTTGGCTAGATCATTTTCAAAACAGCTTTGCAATAAATTTATTGGCTCAATATGGACGACTATCACTGATTATTCTCTGTTTTCACTTAATTGACCTAGAAGTAATAGGTATTGGAAACTGGGTATATGGGGGCTTATTACCTGTTGTTGGCAGTTTACTAGCAACTATTATAACTATTATTTATAGAATCGGATTTGCTACCTTCTGGATGGTAATTGTACCTAAAATTCCGATTATTCGAGTCGGCTTTTTTCCGCGAAAATACTTTTTTGAGTGAAACCTTAGTATATACAATACAGTAATATTAAGGCTTTATTTTTATAACTAAGCCAGTTATATTTAATGATGAAAGATAATTGAAAAATTAAAGAGATTAATGTCACATGTCAATTTTAAACATTAGAAACTATAACATTACTAGAGGCGCTGGACAATGAATGTAAAAATCTATATTGCTACGCACAAACTGTATCAAATGCCAGCCAGTAATATGTATCAACCAATTTTTTTGGGTGCCACTATTCACAGTGGCATACCGTTACATTATCAGCCAGATAACGCGGGGGACAATATCTCGGAAAAAAATCCAAATTTTAATGAGTTAACTGCAATTTACTGGATCTGGAAAAATTGTCATGCGGATGTGAAGGGAATCGTTCAATATCGGCGGTATTTAGCAGCTGATCCAAAACAGCAATTAAATGGTATTCTCAGTGAGGCTGACATTGAGCAACTATTGGCTCAACGAGACGTAATCGTTCCTAAGAAGCGTAATTACTATATCGAAACCAATTACTCTCACTATATTCACGCACATCATCAGGAACCATTGGATACGGTTCGGCAGGTGATTGTATCGGATTATCCGGACTATTTGGCGGATTATGATCGACTAATGCACAAGACGTCAGCACACATGTTTAATATGATGATTATGCCAGCTAAACACTTTGATGCCTATGCGCAGTGGCTTTTTTCGATTTTGTTCAAAGTCGAATCGATGGTTGATATTTCTAATTATGATCAACGTGAGACCCGAGTTTTTGGCTACTTATCAGAACTCTTGTTGGATGTTTGGCTCACTCATCAGCAGTTATCCTGTGCCGAAGTACCCGTGATGTACATGGAAAAACAACAATTACCGGTTAAAGCGTACAATTTACTAAAGCGTAAGTTTTTCCCACAAGCGACTAAGCGGACTCATTTTTAAAGTGCTGAAATATAACTAAATAACACCACTTTCCTAAGCTCAACCGGAAAGTGGTGTTATTTAGTATGATCAGATCAGATTAACGAGCCTGACTGTTTTTAATGTGTTTTAAGGTGTGCCAAATGGGTGGTCTTGTAAAGAGTAGCATAATCAGGTAAATAATGATACCGAGCCCAATTTGAAGAAGTAAATTTTTAAAAGAAGCCTGCATTGACCGATTTAAATAATAAATCACGCCAAACATGATGGCACCAGATAATAAATATTTACTCCAACCACCAATCAGTGGCTTAAAGGCCAATTGATGACGGGTGATGAATAGTTGATAACCCGTCACACACGCTTCAGAAATTAAGGTGGCTAGCATCGCCCCTCTGACACCTAATAGCAGGATTAAGGGGATATTGCATAGGATGTTAACAAGGGCCCCAAGCGTGACTGAAATTGTAAATAATTTAGTTTGACGAGTTGGGAGTAAGTATTGTTGGCCAAGGACGTTGCTAATTCCGATTAGAATGACAATTGGTGCCTCAATCATAAGGAGTAAGTCCACGCTTGTAAATGATTTGCCAAAGAACAATGGGGCCAACGTGGTCGCAACGCCTGCAATCCCAAAAGCCATCGGAACGGCAATACAGAGAACGATATCAAAAGAGACGTAGAGATAATTTTTAACTTTGTCGAGTTGTCGTTTCATGTACAAGTTAGCGATGCGTGGTAGCATGACGGTTCCAGTTGCTGTGACCAGCGCCAAAACTATCTTGATCAGTTTATCTGAGTAGTCGTAAAAACCAGCGGATCGCACGGAATCCAACTGCCAGAGCATGGTCTTGTTGAGTGCCAAGTAGACGGTTGTTGCAATCTGTGGAATGAAGAGTGCAAGTGATGAACGCAAATGGCGAAAAATGTGCAATTGTGACCAATCGGGTCGGTCGACACTGTGTTTCAAATAGGGCCACAGTGTTAAGTTCCCGATTAACTGTGATCCGGATAAAATTAGTATATAGATGCCAGTATCTTGGCGGGTTCTGACAAAAATAAAAATCAATGCAAGCGAAACGAGCTTGACGAGGGTGTTCCGCAAGACCGTTTTTTTAAAGTCTTCAATCCCCATAAAGTACCACGAAATATCGAAAGCACCCGCAATAATATAAAAAGATTGATAGAGAAAATAAATACGAAATTGATGTTCGAGTAGAAGGAAAACTAGAAATGCTAAATAGGCGGTACTAATGGTGATTAGCTGTAATATTTCAATTTCCCAAAAAGTTTTTGAACGGGTGGTACGATTGTCACGAATAAACGCAATTTCCCGGTTGCCGTAGATCGTAATCCCAACGGTACCAAATAATAAGAAGTAAGTAATGACTGAGTTGGTCGAAGCATTAATCCCAACGCCGGTTGGTCCTAAAACGCGCGAAATATACGGTACGGTTAATAGCGGCGTTAACAATATGAGGATATTGTAGCCTGCAGTGTAAAAATAATTTTTGACGATATGCATAGCAGAACTCCTTGCTTCAGTTAGGCGATTAGCCAGTACAAATGCCTGTGATAAGGCCATTGTAGCATAGGTCTATGGGCGTCGGTAGTGAGTTCGTTCGGATAGCGACTGTTATTAACAAACTAGTATTCTGATTTGATTTTTGAGCTTATCAATAGTTGTTTTTAACCTATTTTAAAATTATTTTCAATATAAAAAGCGACCGATAATAATCAGTCGCTCAAGCATTCGTTAATTAATATGCACCGTTTGGATGGATCATTACACCAACGGTTTTTAATAGGACGTACAAATCGAAAGTAACACTCCGACGGGAGATATAAACTAAGTCAAGTTTAACCATTTCGTCAAAGCCTACACTGTTACGGACCGTGGCCTGCCAGAGTCCAGTACAGCCTGGTTTAACGGTTAGCCGTTGTTTATCGTAATCCGTATATTCTGCAACTTCACGTGGCAATGGTGGACGCGGGCCAACCAAGCTCATTTGCCCTAACAAAACGTTTAAAAGTTGCGGTAGTTCGTCGATGCTATACTTACGAATGAAGCGACCGGTTTTTGTAACCCGGGGATCATCGTGCATCTTGAACATGGCACCGTCAACATCACTTTCTTTTAGTAACTTGTTTAATAGCTCGTCGGCATTTGAAACCATTGAGCGAAATTTGTACATTTTAAACGGGATTTCCCCTTGGCCTAAGCGGGTCTGTGAATAGAAAACGCTCCCCCGAGGGTCTTCTACCTTGATTGCAATAGCAACGACTAGAAAAAGTGGTGAAAGGATTACTAAGCCACACGCACTAGCAATAAAGTCAAAAACACGTTTAACAAGCCGATAACCGTAGCGACGGTGTTGATGAGTCACATCAATCGTAATCGGCCTGATTTCTCGTTCTTTGTATTCCATGAGTAACACCCTATGCTTCCTTTTAATATTCCCCCGTAAATTTATAACCGGAGTGGGTATATTACCAATTGAATGGTAATGCTGGTTTGAAACAGCCTGTCTGATACATAACCATAAGATTATAATACAAAACTATATCTAAGTAAATGTTGATATGATTGGCTATAGTTTTACCATTGCTTAGATTCATTATAGCAAAAATTATTTTTTTGAAAACTAATAATTCTAGTTCAAGAATAGTTAGTTAAAAAAACACCCAGAATTTGTTTATACTATATTATTACCTATTTGGGGTGCTTAGTCAATTTTTGCCAGTAGTAGGTATGAATTTCAAGAAATTCACGTTACAATTAGACGAGCACTCGAATTCAATAAACTACAGGTAAAGGATGTCACAAACATGAATGACGACGGGATGACCGTGTTTCCAGCGGATTATAATTCTTCTTACCATTTGATTTTGAAGCGGGGAACGGACCACTTTGCATATTACTATTTCAAAGTTGATAAGCTTGATCAGCGGGTCATCTTTTATGATGATGTGGAGCGGAGCGGGATTTCGATTAAAACTCAGATTACACGGACGTTTATGCGTGATTTGGTAAAAGCTATCGATTGGCATCCGGTTGGAAATAGTATCATTGTTGAGATTTACAATGTCCGTCGTGAAGAATCCAAGGGAACGCGGTTAGCGTGTGATATCTAGGTACATAAACAAGCGTCCCGGTCAGCAATCGCTGACCGGGACGCTTTTAAACTTGTTTAGGGATGATCAGGTTATGCCTTTGGAGCTTTAATGATGGGTGTTTCAACCGTTTCGACATACTTAGCGGCTAATGGTTCGGCGACCAAGTTTTCATTGCCCTTAGTAAACAACTTGGTGGCGGCTAAATCAGCCATGGCCTTGCTGACAACTTCAGGAGTTAGATTGTCGTTAGCGTAGTGGAGCTTAACGTGGTGGACCTTATTCAAGCTAGTTTTAAAAGTTAAATCGAGTGTTTTCATTAATTAAGTCCTCCTTGGATTTAAGCGGCAGGGGTTGACGTGTACTGGTAGGCGTTGGTGATGTTAGCTGAAACAAAATCGTTTCCAGTCAAGGTTTCCAAAACTTTACCAAAATCGGCTAATTGCTCGTCAGTGGCATCCTGAGCGATGGCATTAAACGACTGTTTCCGTTTGACGTCCGTATCAGTTGTCATCAGTACTGCAAGGGTTGCTTTTAACCAAGTCTTTTTCATGGTAGTTCCTCCTAGTTTTGTGGTGGTAGGCTGGCCAGCTTACATTAATACTAACGTTTGGCGAGTGGTCGTTGTGCAAGGTAATTAAATCAAAAATTGAATTTGTTGATCCAATTGAATGGTGACTCCTGGATCCTTTAATAGTGGTGCAATAATCTGTTCCAACTGATTGATTTGGGTGTCAGTAACGGGTGTCGTGGTTGCAAGGTGTTGCCGGTGATGATTACTGTCAGAAGTGGCAGATTCAATCGTTAGACGGCTGCTTAGCCATTCATGCATAATCTATCAATCTATCCTCCTTTGTTAGACTTTGTAAGAACGCGTCCTACGCCTTAATAACGGCTTGGTAGGTTAATTTGTGCAGGTCAATGTTGACGGATGTACAACTGATGGGCCTTTTTCAATAAACTAGTGCGCCAATTATAGACGGTTCGGCGACTAACACCGTGTAAGCGCATGATGTCTGCGACCGATTGTTCTTCTAAAAATAGTTCAGTTAAGACAATTCGTTCCCCTGGCCGACAGATTGTCAGGAGGCTAGTCAGTAGCTCCCGGAGTTGCCAATGCGTTTCTTGGGCCTGCATTGGGTCGATAGTGACGTTTAAGCCATATTCTAGGTCGAGTTGGCTTTGTTGCCGCAACGTCTGCTTGCGTAAATAGTCGACGGTTCGCCACTTAATCCGGCAAAAAGCGTATTTACGGAAGTCGGCGAGGTTTTCCGGTAATGGTCGCGCAAAATTTTGGTAAGCGGATAGCCAGGTCAAATGGGCGACCATGACACAGTCGTCGAACTGGGGATGGTAGCGGGTCACGTGTGCGGCTTTTAAAGCACCATACAGGAGTCGCTGGTGTTCGGGACGGGCAAGCAAATCAAAGGCGCATTGATTATCTAAACGGTCAGTACGCATGGTGAAGTCCTCTTCTCGTTAATTTGCCTTGGCCAAGGTTGTGCTTAGTTTAACGATGCGACTACAGATTAGCGACCTGCAGTTTTGGCATAAAAACGGGTAGAAATTCATTAGTTGTTAAAAACTTGATTAGAAGCCGTGAATACTGGAATTAATTAGTGGTTATTTTGTACGTGCCTGTTATCATATGGTTATGCTATGAATGATTTCTACCGTAGTTATTTTATTTTGTGAGTCGTGTCGTTAGCTGCCAAATTTAAGGAGGGTCCTTATCCATGTTTGATTACCAAGACAAGTCGTTTACGTTCAATCACGCCATCTGGAACCGAAATCCCAAAAGTTTTGACCTGGAACAACCAAGCCAAATCCTGCCGTACGCGGTAGTTAACGATCACGTGAAACTCAGTTTTAAAAATACGTTTGCAGTCATGGATGTTCGGACTTTGAATCATACCATCAAGTCGATTATTTTGGATGCACAACGGGGCATCATCGCGACGAGTCAAAGTGCACACGTGCTAACGGCATCATTAGTTAATACTTTAATTTATGAAAATAAGCGGAGTACGTCGATGGCAGCTGAGCAGTTGGGTTACAGCCAAACAAAGTTACCCATCGTTCAGAACCAGTACATCTTGAGCCCATTAGGGGCAGCAACGCGCAGCTCAACTGATTGGATTGGACTGCATGGACTGAGCAATTATTGGGCCGATGGGAAGCGGGTCAAACTTGAATTTGCTAATCAGGTTAGGTTAACGATTCCTAAAAGTTGGCATTCATTTGAAACGCAAGTGCGTAAAGCACGTCGAATCCAAGCCGAATTACATAAAATGACGCAGCAAGATCTGGATGAAGCGACGGTTAACGAAATTGTTGTGCCCAATCAGTCGTTGAATGCATCTACTCAGGTGCGCATGTATTGTGCGTGTTCGACCTTCGTATTAGCACAGTACGGTATCGACGCACACCCTGAAGACATCAATTTTTATATTCAGAAGTTTTTTGGTAAATTATAAGGGCAAGGTAATTTACGAACGGGAGTTATGAAATGACAAAAAAAATTACGAAAATCGTTGCCCAAAAACGGGCGGGGCGGTTTAATGTCTACTTAGATGACCAATACGCTTTTCCAATCAGTGAGTCCGTCATGATCAAATTTCGTGTCTTCAAAGGGATGGAAGTTGATGCAGCCCTGCAAGCACAAATGATTGCGGCTGATGACGTCTCTAAGGCCTATACACGTGCCCTAGAGTACTTGTCGCATCAATTACGGACTGAGAAGGAAGTTCATGATAAGCTGCGTGACGAGGAATTGGATGAAGACGTGATTACAGCCACGATGCGACAGTTACGTGAGATGCGGCTGTTAAATGATCAGCAGTATGCGGACGCGTACGTTCGGACAGCCAAGCGGACCTCTGATAAGGGGCCCCGGGTGATTCGGCAGAAGCTTCGCCAAAAGGGCGTTGGTGAACAGCTGATTGATGATGCGTTGGTTGGTCAGTTCAGTGTTGATGACCGGTTAGATAATGCGCAGGAGCTAGCTAAGAAGCTTGCACGGCGTTATCACCATCAAGCTTTTAAAACCATGTTACAGAAGGTCCGACAGGGACTGATGACTAAGGGGTTTGATGCGGAAACAATCAGTAACGCCATTGAGGCGCTGGATTTACAACCAGATACGGATGATCAGTGGGACGCTCTGGTCGGCCAGGGGCAAAAGCTATGGCAACGTAATCGGAAATACAGCTTCTCTGAACGCGCAATGCGGACTAAGCGGAGTTTGTATCAGAAGGGGTTTATGATGGACGATATCAATCGTTTTATTGATGAACAGGTTGCTGAAGAGTGATTTCGGGGAATTAGCTCCCCGCGCGCCAGTAAAGTCTGGTATAATGTTTAATGAAATTCGATGAAATTTTTACCCTATGTTCGAGAAAGTTGGGTTAAATATGGCGCGCGAGGCTAAAGGACCTAAAGAAGGCGACTTCATTACGATCAAAAGCTATAAGCACGACGGAAGTTTACATCGAACTTGGCGCGATACAATGGTACTCAAAACAAGCGAGAACGTTTTAATTGGTTGTAACGATCACACGCTGGTCACCGAGGATGATGGCCGCCGGTGGGTGACGCGGGAACCGGCTATCGTTTATTTTCATAAGCATTATTGGTTTAATATCGTGGCGATGATTCGCGATAACGG
>CALFSK010000006.1 GCA_937916845.1 uncultured Lactobacillus sp.
GATGCGTCGCTTCGTTGGTATTATCTTAAATGCTAAGTACCGAGTTGAGAAGGATTATAAAGATATTGGCGTCATAATCCCACTGGACGACGAAGAACTTAAATTTTTAATAACTAAAGCCTTGAGACGTTACTTTAACGCCCTAAGAAGCAATGAGAAGCACATCAAGCACATCAAGAACGTGGAAAACTACCTGTACGGCACCATGCAAAATCTATTTGGTGTTTGGTGGAATAAACAAGCGGCTAGAGAATACGCGGCCAAACACCCCGAAGAAGAAAAGCCGGCCGACAACGACAACAGTGGGTTGTACTACTAGTCCTAAAAGGCTGCAAAATCCTTTCTAAACGGTTTTGAGACTTACTCACCCTTTATGCTTAAGCTATATTTAACTGGCTTAAACAGAAGAACAGGGGCTTTTAAATAAGTGTCAGAGATAACTAGCTCAAAAGTTCAGCCTTTAGATCAATGCCAACCTCAAGTGGTCTGAGGCCAGGGCTTTATCTATTGATAAGGTACTCAAAAGGTAGTATAATGGTAGTAGTAAAAGAAAGGAGATGAGACAATCATGGCAGTTAAGGAAAAGAAACGGGTCCAAGTCAAGATTGATAAAGATTTGGCCGATGATACCGAAGCAGTTTTAAGCGAATTGGGCTTAAATCCAACCACGGCCATTAACATGTTTTACAAGCGGATTGTTGCTAATGGTGCTTTACCTTTTAATGTGTCTTTAAGCGAAGAAGAAAGAGCTAATTTACGCTTTTTAAAGGCGACCGAAGGGACACCAGTCACCGAGTTCAAAGACGCTAAAGAGGTCGCTGATTGGCTCAACGATCCAGATGAGGACTAATGACTTAGTCAGCCTATACGTTAGTTTTGTAGAAACTAACGGTGGCAAGTCTCGACCAGTTTTAATTCGTCGGGTATCAGGACAGACGAATTAAAACTGGTCGAGACTTTTAAAATTACTAGTCAGTATGAAAAGAAGTCGGCTTATATCAAGCAACAATATTATCCGATTCAAGATTGGCAATCCGCTGGGTTGAAGAAACCTTCCTGGGTCGATCTTGGTAATATTTATCGCTTTCCCAAAGCCGGTTTAAACTTTAAAGAAATCGGTCATTTAAGTAAGCTAGATCAAAATAAAATTTCAGATTTTACGCTTGACCTAAAATCAAAAAGAAGAGGTAAGGGTCAAAAGATAATTCAACAGCGATCAAGTAAAAGGAAGCACAAAGAAAGTAAAGCAGAGCTTACAAAAAGAATTCAAAAACAGTTAAAAGACTTTGCTAAATACAATCCAGAAATTAAGCCAAAAAACAATCCTGAAAATAAAAACGATCGGCCTAGTTATTAGGTTGATCGTTTTTTAATTTATCCGGTTTATGGGCGTTAACATAGTCAGCAAATGTTTTTAAAAGTTCTTCGGTTTGTTCGACCGAGAGGTTATCAGCTTGAAAGTACTTTTCTAATAAAGCCCCTTTTTGAATTAGTCGGCGAGAACGGGCTTTGCGGGCTTGTCGATTTTCATAGTATTTAGATTGCCGTAATTTAAAATCTTCCCGCTCAATTTTTTGTTTTAAACGCGCTTGCTGCTCGACTAGTTTTTCATATTGATTAGACATGGAATTTCCCCATCTCGTATGGCTAATGATCTACGGACTTTACCTTTAAAAATTCAGAAAATTGCTTGGCTAAAAGCTTAATCTGATCGTTAGACAAATTAGCATAATCTAAATTGGCTTGACTGATGATTTGTTTACCTAGCCGTTGTTCAATCTTATTTTTTTCGTCCTTAATTTTTTGATTAAGGGCTTTTAATTTAGCTTCTTGTTTTTCTAAGTTACTTTGAGACATAATGATCCCTCCAGTCGTATTAAAAATAATCACCGACACTATATCATACAGAGAACGTTAAGTCAAAGTATGAAAGTTGAAATAGCGAAGCGGAAGGCATACACTATAAGTGAATTTAGGGGAATCAGCAGGCCGAGTGAAACGAGGTCAATGCGCACTTACACGTCATCTTTGATGACGTTGTGCTAAACCCATTAAAACTTGTATTAGAAGTCGCCGTTGGCGACAACAAAATCAAACCCATAAACCCTAAAAGAAAGGAGACAACAGCATGGCAATTTTTCATATGAGTTTTCAAAATATAAGCGCAGGAAAAATGCGTAGTGCGGTTGCCAGTGCCGCTTATCGAAGTGGTGAAAAGCTATTTGATGATAAGGAAGGTCG
>CALFSK010000007.1 GCA_937916845.1 uncultured Lactobacillus sp.
GTCTAATTCGTTACGTTAATTCCTTAACGCAACTTAATTATCATAACATCTTAAGCATTTCATGTCAACGATTAATTTCTCAACCGTGATTAACTTATTTGTTATGGTTGCCATTGCGACAACAGAATATATCATATCAATTTTCGAAATCATTTGCAACAATTTTTTAAATTAATTTGAATTGAATTTCTGTTCCCCGTAACAACAACGTTTACTAATATATCAATTCAGCCTGAAAGTGTCAACGATTTTTTCATTCTTTTTTCAAACGTGACACATCCCCACACTTATCTCTATAATATTAGCCAAAGGAGTGACTTTTCATGTTAGCTTGGCTACCCTTCATCCTAATCACCATTATCTGCGGTTACTTCGCCACGCGCTTATGGCGCTCAACGTCTAACCCCTGGTTACGTTTCAAGCGATTAGGTCTGCTCGGATTCATCTGGATCCTGACCGCCTTTTGCTATACGCCAACCGCTTATAACTTCAGTGGCGACATCATCTTACACTATATCCAATGGGGCCCCATTAAACTCAACCCCGTTCCGTTCCAACAACTCGATACCGAATTCTGGTTAAACGTGTTACTTACCGTCCCACTCGGTGCTTTGCTTGGTTGGAATTTTCCCCACTGGTCCTGGCGACAAATTGTCTTAGCCGGTTTACTCACCGGGCTCTGCCTTGAAGGCGGTCAATTCATTCTTGATTGGCTCGTCCATATCAGTCGCTGGGTCGAAACCGACGACGTCCTTACTAACTGGGCAGGTGTCATCTTAGGATACACCGCCTATCGACTATTTCGTCACGTTCCAGGCTTTAAATGGCTACAAAATTAAGCGAGTTCTTTCTATAGTAATATGCTTAGTCGGTTTCAAAGCTAATACTCATATTCAGCAGACTAATCTTTTCGGCATTATAAACATTGTTTCTATATCATATCTAGGTTTCACTTGGTACCCTCAAACTAAAAAACAACGGAAAACTCAAACCGACTATGATAGTCGTCAAAGTTTTCCGTTGTTTTCATTTTACCTGTGTAAGCTAACGCTCTGTTTCATGACTAACACACATCGTTTGAGTTACTTTTCAAAAAACATGTCAAAGATGTGGCTCCGGTCCTGATTCCAAACTTGATTATCACTTGTTGGGTAGACCCGGTTCGTCAACACGACCATCCCAACTTGCCGATCCAAGTCAAACGCAATCGCCGGACCAGTGTAACCAGTGTGAAAATACTGGTGCTGCCCATCACGTCGTTCCCAACCTAACGTCCGACCATGCTCATCGAACTGGCCTAACCAATCAAACACATTTTCATCTAAAACCCGTTTACCTTGGTATTCGCCAAAGTTTAACATCATTTCAATGAAAACTGATAGATCCGTCAACGTAGAGAAGAGTCCTGCATGGCCACTCTCACCATTTAACAAGAACGCCTTGTAATCATGAACTTGGCCTTGAATTTGGCCTCGCCGGGGATCAAACTCCGTCGGTACAAACCGAACCTTGGGCCGATTCAAGTTATAACCGGTATTGGTCATCGCCAGTGGGTAGCAAACGTGATCCTGAATACTCCTTGCTAACGAGCCATCAACCGTTCGAATGATCCAACCTAACAAAATATAGCCTAAATCAGAATAAAGATACTGTTCGCCCGGTTTACTGAGCAATTTTGATTCGTACACCGCACGAATTAAATCTTCGCGGTTCATCTCCGACACATTTTTAATGTCAGCTGGTAAGCCACTATTATGTAGCAATAAGTTTTGAATCGTAATCTCAGGATGCGCAAAACCCGGCAAAAATCTTGCAACCGAATCTTCTAACCGGACTGTGTGGTCTGAAAGCAATTGAAAAATCCGCGTCGTCGTTGCAACGACCTTCGTGACTGAAGCCAAGTCATAAATCATCGACGCGTCCAAACCGACTGCAAACTGGTCATGGCCCTGCTTTCCGTGATAGTACTGGTTAATGCCACGCGGTGTGATCAAGCTAAATGACGCACCATAGATATCGCCCGCCTCAATACAACTATCAATATACTGTTCAATTTTTTCGAGCATAGACGTGCCCCTACCTTTCGTCATTGGACATCCCATAACGGGACGCTTACCGACTTTAATACCCCTTAATGATAACGGACTTCCCCGTAAAATCAATAACTTGCCTTTAAATCGTTGAGTCACTCACGGTATATTGCACTAAATTAAATGATGCACAATATGTTCGATATACGAATGGAATATCGCAATTATTTTGAGCCCTATTTTATTTAGGATACTTTACGTTCCGAATTCTATATTTTTCAAGGCTTACAAGTGCCTTGATTCGGGCATTATGAGATAACTTCTCGTTTCTTAATCAAAAAATTATAATTAATCTTCGTGAAAACGTTTACATATTACGCGAATATTGGTATCATTTTAGACATACAAGGATTGCACATAAATTATGGAGGCGACTCAAATGATTACAGTTGATAAAACCGAAACTCCTAAAGCTTGGAAAGGTTTTAAGGGTGGCCATTGGCAAGAAGAAATCAATATCCGCGATTTCATTCAAAATAATTTTACGCAGTACAACGGGGACGAAAGTTTCTTAGCAGGTCCTACGGAAGCAACTAAGATCTTAAATGATAAAGTCTTAGCTTTAAAGAAGAAAGAACGTGAAGCCGGCGGTGTCCTTGACGCTGACACAAGTGTTGTTTCAACCATTACTTCTCATGCACCTGGTTATATTGACAAAGATTTGGAAAAAATCGTTGGTTTGCAAACTGACAAGCCTTTGAAACGTGCATTCATGCCATTTGGTGGTATCCGGATGGCTGATGACGCTTTGAAGTCATACGGTTACAAGCTTGATCCTGAACAAGATAAGATTTTTACCGAATACCGTAAAACTCATAACCAAGGGGTCTTCGATGTTTATACTCCTGAAATGCGTAAAGCACGTCACTACAAGATCATCACTGGTCTTCCAGATGCTTACGCACGTGGCCGGATCATTCCAGACCTTCCACGGGTTGCTGTTTATGGTATCGATCGTTTGATGAAAGACAAAGCTAACGACTTTGAACACATTGGCGACGGTGAATTAACTGATGACGTTATCCGCCTCCGTGAAGAAGTTTCTGACCAATACAGAGCTTTGAAAGACATGAAAGACATGGCTGCAAGCTATGGCTACGACATCAGCCGTCCTGCTGAAACTGCTCAAGAAGCCGTTCAATGGATGTACTTTGGCTACTTAGCAGCTATCAAGACTCAAAACGGTGCCGCAATGTCCGTTGGTCGGATTGATACCACGATGGATATCTTTATCCAACGTGACTTGGAAAACGGCGTCATTGACGAAGCCCAAGCCCAAGAAATTATTGACCAATTCGTTATGAAACTACGGATGGTTCGCTTCATCCGTACTGAAGAATACAACTCACTGTTCTCTGGTGACCCAATCTGGGCAACCTTATCCATGTGTGGATTCGGCTTGGATGGCCGTCATCACGTTACCAAGACCGCTTTCCGGATCTTGAAGACCTTGGATAACATGGGTGCCGCACCAGAACCAAACATCACCATTTTATGGGGCGACCGTCTGCCAGAAGACTTCAAGCGTTATGCAACGCAAGTTTCTATCGACAGTTCAACAATCCAATATGAAAATGATGATTTAATGCGGGTACAATGGGGTACCGACTACTACGGCATTGCTTGCTGTGTTTCTGCACAACCAGTTGCCGATGGTATCCAGTACTTCGGTGCACGGGCAAACTTAGCTAAAGCAATCCTCTATGCCATCAACGGTGGCCGTGACGAAATTGCTGGCGATCAAGTTGGCCCTGCCTACGAACCAATTAAATCAGAATACATCGACTACGATGAATTCATGAAGAAATTTGACAAGCAAATGGACTGGTTAGCTGACACTTACGTTAACTCACTGAACGCTATCCATTACATGCATGACAAGTATTACTACGAAGCTGCTGAATTAGCTTTGAAGGACACCGATCTTAACCGGACCTTCGCTACTGGGATCTCTGGCTTATCACACGCCGCAGACTCACTTTCAGCAATCAAGTACGGCCATGTTAAAGTTATCCGTGACGAACGTGGTATCGCCGTTGACTTCAAAGCCGACAACGACTTCCCTCGCTATGGGAACAACGATGACCGTGCCGATGACATCGCAAAGTGGTTAGTCAAGGAACTCTACACGAAGATGAACACTCATCACCTATATCGTGGTGCTAAACTTTCAACTTCTGTTTTGACCATCACTTCAAACGTTGTTTATGGTAAGAACACTGGGACTACCCCTAACGGCCGTCAAAAAGGCGAACCATTCTCACCAGGTGCTAACCCAGCATACGGCGCTGAAAAGAGCGGTGCTTTAGCTTCACTTCTTTCAACTGCCAAATTACCATACCGTTACGCAACTGACGGGATTTCCAATACCTTTGGTGTAACACCAAACACGTTAGGCCATGATATGGAATCACGTAAGGATACGTTGGTTAACATGTTGGATGGTTACATGACCAATGATGGGATGCATTTGAACATCAACGTCTTCAATAAAGACACCTTAATTGATGCTCAAAAGCACCCAGAAAACTACCCAACCTTGACTGTTCGGGTTTCTGGCTACTGTGTATACTTCGCAGACTTAACCAAGGAACAACAAGACGACGTTATTTCACGTACGTTCTTCGACAAGATGTAATTTAATTAGAAGTTAAGAGGCGAAGGCTCATGGCAAACAGCAAAGTTTCAACAACTGAACAATCGACAAAGGAGCCTTTGATTGGCTACGTCCATTCCATTGAAACGTTCGGGTCAGTTGATGGTCCTGGTATCCGCTACGTGGCATTCTTGCAAGGTTGCCATATGCGCTGTCAGTACTGTCACAACCCTGATACTTGGAAACTCAACGTCGGCGATCAAATGACGGCTGATGAGATTCTGGAAGACGTGCAGAAGTACCGGGCTTTCTGGGGTAAAACTGGTGGACTCACCGTTAGTGGTGGCGAATCACTAGTCCAGATCGACTTCATTCTGGAACTGTTTGAAAAGGCTAAGGCCATGGATATCAGTACTTGTTTGGACACTTCGGGACAACCGTTTACGCGGGAACAACCGTTTTTCGACAAGTTTAAACGTTTGATGGCCGTTACCGATATCTCACTTGTAGATATCAAACACATCAACTCCGCAGAACATAAGAAGTTGACGCAATACGGTAACGAAAACATTCTGGATATGATTCAGTATATGGCCGCACACCATCACGACATGTGGATTCGTCACGTGCTCGTGCCGCAACGGACTGATAATGACAAATATTTAGCTGAACTCGGCGACTATATCGCTAAGATTCCTAATAATGTTGTCCAAAAAGTCGAAGTGCTACCGTACCATACTTTGGGTGTTAAAAAGTACCACGAAATGAAGATCAAGTATCGGCTTGAAGGAATCGAATCACCGACTCCCGACCGGATTGCTAATGCTGAAAAGCTATTGCACACCGCCGACTACACTGGTTACAAGACGTGGATGCCACTTCCAAAGATTTAACTCAAGTCCTTTCATGACTGAGAAGTCGCTGACAATTGTCGGCGGCTTCTTTTTTGGCCCAAACAAATACAATTTACACTTTCACCTATTCCGGTCGACCCTGATGACATGCGGTCGTGGGACCGTCCGTGGTGTAAGCCCTACCGAACTTACACGACCGATACCATCAGTGCCAACCTCCGAGTATCTAATGGAAATAACAATAGTAAACTTATTTTAGCGAAGTCAGGCAGAGCTGGGGTGCCGTGTCGGCAAGATTAGCGAGCGGTTTTGACGCTAATCTTGCGGGGCGATTCAAAGACGTGGGTTATCGGCTTTGAATTGAGGTTCCAGACCGCACCATGGCTGGAACCGTCCCCTCATAGCACCCCGGCTCTGCCCGACGAAGCGGTTTGTGGCGTAGACAGCGCAAAAAAAGAGCCGTACGTTAAGTACTAGCTCTTGTGCTCGATATTAATGTAAGCCTAGTTGTAGCTTTGCTTCTCGACTCATCATGCTTTCGTTCCAAGCCGGTTCAAACGTGATTTCAACTTCAATCGATTTGACCCCGGGTACCTTCATTAAGGCATCATGGATGGACCCCGCTAACCATTCCGTTAAGGGGCACCCGACAATCGTCAGGGTCATCGTTACGTTAGCAACCCCTTCAGGACTTAGCGTCACGTCGTAAATCAGTCCTAAATTGACCAGATCCACCCCTAATTCTGGATCAATGACCGTCCCTAATGCTGCGAAGGCTTGTTCTTTAAACGATTGTTCACTCATACTTACCCGTCCCCTCTAAGCGCTTTCAATTATTAGTTTAATTATACCGGTTGCTGACCCAAATTCAACACGTTTATTGCCCCCTTCCCCATTAAAAAGTCGCCTTACAAATTAATTTAAAAAAAACGGAGTTTAAGGTTGCAAGCGCTTACAAAACCTGTTAGTATACTAAGTGAGGAAAGGAATTAATCCTCTTAGCAAAGCTTCTCAACGTAAAGGGGTTGCCGCTTGAAGTTAGGCAACTGGTTCCACCGTTTGGGTCGTTATCAAAACCGTTTTAAGCGTTGAAATGCGTTATCGGTCTAATGAATGTCGCGAGACACGCACTGGATGGCTGAACGTTAACCCTTGAATAAACGATAACCGCAACAGAATTAATTGGCATTAGCACGACTATCAGATTTTAGCTTTTTAGTTAGAAACAGGTGTCACCAATGACCAGTTGAAAGTTCCATCAGTACCAGTTCCATTGTAGACTCAGGTTCCAAATAGTTTAAACGGAGGTGCATGTCTGTTACGAAGACATTCCTAAGTTTTAAACGCGAGATCGACTTTCGTTAAAACCCGTTTGACGAGTCGCAATCAAGTAAATCTTTACTTTCGATCGACTAAAGCAGATAGATACAATAAATACGGGTTAGTCCGTTAGAAGTTGGACACGCGTAAAATTGAATAGCATGAAGGTGTAACGTATTAAAAACACTGAACAATTATTTCTTGCTAATCAGGATTATTCCTCATAAGTAGGACTCGAGTTGAGAAGCCTTGGGTCCTATTTTTTTGTGTTCTTTTTTGTAATCGTTTACACGCCCCACTGGAACTCGTATACTTAAAGCATTCAAAACTAGGAGGTTTTTATTTTGAAAACCATTAATTTAGGTCACAGCGGTCTGCAAGCTTCCGCCGTCGCCCTGGGTATCATGCGCATGGATGCCCTGAACGTCGATCAAGCCACCAAAGTGATTGAAACTGCCGTGGACTTAGGTATTAACTACGTTGACTCCGCCGATATTTATGGCGGTGGCAAATCATCTGAAATTTTTGGCGCGGCACTGAAGCAATCTAGTGTTAACCGCGACCAGCTTTACATTCAATCCAAGGGCGGCATCGTCCCTGGCAAACGGTACGATTTTTCCAAGCAACATATTTTAGATGCCGTTAACGGCGAATTAGAGCGCTTAGGCGTCGACTATCTAGATAGCTTTCTCCTTCACCGCCCCGACGCTTTAATGGAACCAGAGGACGTCGCAGCTGCCTTTGATGAGCTTCAGGCTAGCGGCAAGGTCCGGCATTTTGGGGTTTCCAACTTCAACCCGGGTCAGGTGGACTTACTTCAATCTGCACTCAATCAGCGGCTGATGATCAACCAACTGCAATTCGGTATCATGCATACGAACGCCATTGACTTCGGCTTACACACTAACATGCAAGATGCTCGCAGCATTGATCACGACGGTGGCATCATTGAATACGCCCGTTTACACAAGATGACGATTCAAGCTTGGTCCCCTTATCAATACGGAAACTTTGCCGGCATCTTCTTGGACAATCCTAAGTTTCCTAAGTTGAACGCAGCCATGCAGGCCTTAGCTGACGAAAAGCACACCAGCAAGAGTGCTATCGCAACGGCCTGGATCTTACGCCACCCTGCTAAGTTCCAAGTTATCTTAGGGACAATGAATCCAACCCACCTCGCAGAAAATTCGGCGGGTGCGGATATCGATTTGACCCGGCAAGAATGGTACGACATTTACTTCGCTGCTGGGAATGATTTACCTTAAGCCTGTTGGCGCACGTTTCAACCAAAACAGGAAAACAAATACTCGTTCAGAAATGTTGGCTATTTCTGAACGAGTATTTGTTTTCCCAGATGGATTGTATTTAAGCTAAATAAACCGTTATGAGTAAGGCCCCACTGCCTAGTAAGCTGAGACCGTAAACAACTAAGATTCCCCATTGATATCCTGCTAGTCGGCGCGTCTGCCGGTACAACCAGCCGTAAAAAATCAACGCACCCAAACTAATCGGCAACAAAAAGACGCTACCCAGTACAACTTCAATCCAGTTTCCCGGTACGGTCAAGCCGTAGCTAACCAGTAACAGTGGTCCGATAACTAATAACAAGTTGATCAACCATTCAAATAAGTGATACCGTTCTGCAAACTTCAAATTTAGTCATCCCCACTACTCTGCCGGCCATTATGTGCCCTTGCTAGTCGTTTATTTAATTTTAACGTAAGAAACTAAAATTCCCCAACAATTTAAGTTTTAATATTTCGAATTTCAGTAAAAATGCGCTATCATTAATAGTGTGAGTGTTTAAGCCACAACTAATAACATCTAAAACTACTAACTATCATGACACGTTATCATCAAGGGGAGCCCTGCTATGTCAAAATTCGATATTACACTCATTACTGCCGACCGCGCTAAAGGCATGCTGACTGAGTATAAAGACCAACGTAAAAATTCTGTTCCACATTTAGCGCATCCCGGGCGTTACATATTACCTGACTACAAACTAACCCGGCGGCGGGCCGCGTTTAAGATCGTCAAACACACCTTCTTAACGCCCCATTATAAGTCATACGTTGCTATGGACTCCGACAACGGTCACACGCTGTGGTTTCACAACTTTGGCTCTTTAACCGAGGCCTTATTTTGGCTAGAGACCGGGTTAAAAATCAGCGATACTGATTCTCACTCCAATTACAAGGAATGGGTGACTAAGCACACTGACGAGATTACTGCTTTTAAAGATCTCTTACGTGAAACTAAAAAGGCACAACCGAAAAAGAAAAAAGCCAGTCATAAATAAGTGAAAAGCAGGTTACGACTAAACGAGAGTACGTCTCTAATTTAGTAGTAACCTGCTTTTTTATAATTTACTGATTACTGACGCCGGCCGTCAAATAGGTTCCAACGCGAAAGGATACTCAACCCTAGTAATACCAAACCTAAAAGGACCACTTTGAGTGGATTCGTCTCGTCGGTTTGTGGGAGTTGCCGGTTAGCCTTCCCCACAGCCGCTGCTTGTGCTGGGTGAATGACCGGCCTAAGTTGTGGCGGTTGTTGCGATAAATGCGTTAGCACCTGCTCACTAGCATTGACCCGACCCGTGACTGCGAGGCGATCTGCCCGTCCCGTTATTCCACTGAGCCCCATTAGAAGGCTCATCGTTGCCACGATGCCAGTCACTAATTTCGTCAATTGCTTCATCATTAAAAGTCCCCTTTTATTAACAGAATTTTGATTCAACTGCCCTTAAAAAGTTGTTACTTAGTATGATGCTTAAACTGCCAGTGTGGGGTACTAACCGTCCGCCACAACTTTAGTATATAAAATCAATGTAAAACTTGTGCCACGCTTTAGTAAATATCCGTTAAAAAGCTAGTAAACATTACCGTTTTGAGATCAGATACAAAAAGTGTGATGCAAAACTGAAAAAGCCATTCAGAAATATTAAATTTCTGAATGGCTTTCCTGATTATTATGGTCGAAACGTGTGACAAAAGGCAATTTGTTCCGCTTAACCCAAAATCAGCGACCATTCCAAACCCAGGAATAATCGCTGATTTTACGTTAATGCTCACAAACTGACCGCCTTTTGTCCCACTCTATGAATTTCATTTTTAATTAATCTGTTTCTTGTGCTGACTTCCGGGATGCACGCCGTTCACGTGCGTAGTCCGAATTAGTCGAGATTTCAACGTCACGAGCCAACCGCTTGCGCCGAGCCAATTCAGCCGCCTTGGCATTCGCCTTAGCTGCTTCCTTGACCGGATCCGTCGTTAAGTCGTGATGAATCGAATATAGCAAGATAAGCGCAACAATCGTCAGTGGGAACCCAGACATCGCACAAATCGCCTGAATTGATTCAAAACCACCGACCGTCACTAGCCCTAATGAGAACAAGAGGAAGATAACGACCCAGCTCATCCGGTTAAAACGACTTGGTTGTTGACCAGGTGCCAACTGCTTACTCGTAAATGACGACGTGATGAAGGCGAACGACGAAACCGTCGTGGCCAAGAACACGAAACATGATAGGCAGTACAAAGCTAACATGATCATCTTCAACGGCAAGGTAGATAAGACCGCTGCAATCACAGCCGCTTGTCCCTGCGTATTTAAGATGTGAACCAAGTTAACCGCACCCGTCCGTTGTAAGAACAAGGCGTAGCCACCTAAGACCGCGTAAAAGCTGACACAGCCTAGGGAGCCCCATAGCAGCATTCCACCTAAGACCTGACGAATTGTCCGGCCACGTGAAATCCGTGCAATGAACAGCCCCATAACGGGCATAAATGATAACCACCAGCCCCAATAGAAGATGGTCTGACGTTGCATAGCCGTCGCATGACCATTAGGTGCCGTGTTCGTGCTTAAGCTGACAAACTTATTGATAAACAATCCGATACTGTTAGTTTCGGAGTTTAGGATGTATAAGGTTGGGCCTACGACTAAAACTAGGACTAAGAAACCAATGGCTAACCAAATATGGGCTGAGCTCAACCGGCCAATCCCTTTTTTCAAACCATTGAAAACGGCAATCGCGAAGATCACAAATAATAAGGCAAATAAACCTAATTTCAAGCCCATATTATCAGGAATCCCCGTTGCCGTACTAAGGACTTTAGAAATGACAGGAATTTCCATCCCGACGGACGTCCCGACACCACCCATGATCCCGATGATGACTAAGAGGTCAATGGTATTTCGAGCGATGCGCTTAACCATACCAGGGCCTGCTAAAACAGTAATAGCAGCACTCAAGCGTTGAACCTTGACGTGTTTGACATACATCGCATAAGCAATCGCAATGGTTGCGGGTGCAAACATCATCCATGCCATGGGGCCCCAGTTAAATTGGCCTAACATGTGCGCGTAATTATACGCTGAAGTTGAGAATGGCTTAACGCCAAAGGAAGGGCTCTGTAAGTAACGTAATGGATCGACGATACTCAACATTAAAATGCTGGCATCGATCCCGGTCGCGTAAACCATACTACCCCAATGGAACGTTGAAAATTCGGGTTTGTCCTTGGGATCGCCTAACTTGGTCTTCCCAAGTTTGCTGAATCCTAAGTAAATAAAGAAAAGAAAAGTAATGACGTATACTGACATGTATAACCAACTCATGTTGTTCGTTAACCAGTTCAAGATCCCGGTTAAACTCGTTTCTAATGAGTGACCACCTCTCAACAAAATGATTGAAGCCACCGCAAAGAGACCAATTGTTGGTAAATAAACCCACCAATCAATATTCTTACTTTTTAAAATAATAAACCTGCTACTGAATATATACTCTCTATATATCAATATAATTCGTGGTTCTCCCTACCTATGTATCCCGGTAGTCCCCACGCGTAAATTTCCGACTAGCAATCGGTACATTCCCTCGAGTTACTCCTCGAAGCACTCAGTACCCTGACTGAATCAGGTTTAATCGGCTTTGCCATCTGAACTCTGTTTGTGCTAACTCAAAATCAGTAGCAGAATTTCCTTCTTTCCGTTGGTTGAGTTCCGATAACGCCATACTGAAAATTGTATGATTAATTGCATAATCGCGTTGGTGTTGATCTATATTTTAGCGCTGATTAGTGTTTCTAATTGTGTTCGTCTCCGTTATCGAGTCGATCACGCTGACACACCACGTAACGATTAATGGTTACATTTATCTTGCTAATGGATAACCCCCTTGATGCATCAGATAAACAAGTCCGCTTTGCCGTCACGCCCAGCAAGTTTAAAATGACGTTCCGTGGTACAAAAAAACACGCGACAAGGGTAACGGATTACCACCTGTACAGCGCGCCTGGGCTTATACAAATGCTGATTTCAGTATTTTTTCTGATATCTGATGTTCATGTATAAGTATACTAGTATTATATTAGAAGTAAAATGAATGACTTGACAGCGCTTCATCCCTAACATCATAGGGATAAGACTGCTTTTAAGGCCGAAAAAGCGGCTTTTTTTCAGAAAATAGTCATAATTTTTCGAAACCATTAGTTTTTTATTTAGAATCATTCTTAACTGTTGATTTTATTTATTTAAATGTTATGCTTACATCTAGAATAACGAAATCGGTTTCAATAAGCAATAAGGAGGGGCTCATGATGCGACATTACTACAAATTAACACTTACTGTCAGTGTCGGAATCATTGCGTTAATTTTACAGTTTGGCTTTCACCAGCAACTTGCTGCCCAGTTGATCATCACTTTGTGGGGATCACTAATGGCACTATCAATGTTAGTTGAAATGATCAAAACACTCCGGTCAGGTAAATACGGCGTGGACCTGCTGGCCATTACCGCCATCGTAGCCACTTTAGCCGTTAGTGAATACTGGGCTGGGCTAGTAGTCCTGATCATGCTGACGGGTGGTGACTCCTTAGAAGATTACGCCGCAAAACGGGCCAACACCGAACTGAAGGCCCTGCTTGATAATTCACCCCGGACCGCCCACCGCCTCGTTAACGAAAAGTTGACGGATATTGCGGTCGAAAATGCGACGGTTGGTGACCAGTTAGTCGTTAAACCCGGGGAGCTCGTCCCAGTCGACGGTCACTTAATTCAAGGGACCGCGCTCTTTGACGAATCTTCCCTGACTGGGGAATCAAAGCCCGTTGAAAAAAACGTTGGTGACGACGTCATGTCCGGTGCCGTTAACGGTGATAACGCCGTTACAATGGTCGTCGACAAGTTGGCCATTGATAGTCAGTACCAACAGTTAGTTAAATTGGTTAAAGAATCCGAATCACGGCCCGCAAAGTTCGTTCGCTTGGCTGACCGCTACGCCGTGCCGTTTACGCTGGTCGCCTACGTCATTGCAGGAATCGCCTGGATCATGAGTGGCGACCCCCACCGCTTCGCAGAAGTACTCGTTGTGGCTTCACCGTGTCCGTTGATTTTAGCGGCGCCGGTCGCCCTCGTTTCTGGAATGAGTCGTACTAGCCGGAACGGGATCGTGGTTAAAACTGGGGACATGCTCGAAAAAATGTCGACGGCAAAGACCGCGGCCTTCGATAAAACGGGGACCATTACTAGCGGTCAATTGACCGTTAACCAGATTGTGCCCCAAGCTGATTTTAACGCGGAACAAATTTTACACTTAGCCGCTAGTGCGGAACAAAACTCCAGTCATATTTTAGCCCGGTCACTGGTCAAGTACGTCAGTGACGCGCCCCTGAGTCCAGCCACGAGTCTAGAAGAAGTCACTGGTAACGGGATCACCGCAACGGTTGATGGTTACGAAGTTAAAGTTGGGAAGTTAAAGTTCGTTGACCCCGACACTCAGCACCAGTCGCTGGCGCAAACCGCGATTTATGTCGCCATTAACGACGTCTACGCCGGTTACGTGACCTTCATCGATAACGTCCGTCCTGAAGCTGCGGATACGCTTAAAGCGCTCCACGCGGAAGGCGTTAAAAATGTCATGATGTTGACCGGTGACCAACAAGTTATCGCCGACAACATCGCGGGAAAAGTCGGGATTGATACGGTCGCAGCCGACCTGCTGCCCGCCGATAAGATCAAACATTTAAAAAACGTTCCGGCAGCCGAACGTCCCGTCATCATGGTTGGCGACGGGGTCAACGACGCACCGTCCCTCGCCGTTGCCGACGTTGGGATTGCGATGGGCGCCCACGGTTCAACGGCTGCCAGTGAATCCGCTGACGTCGTTATCTTAAAAGATGACCTGAGCCGAGTCGTTACGGCCATCCAGATTGCTAAGGATACGATGCAAGTCGCCAAGCAAGCCGTCTGGATTGGGATCGCCATCTGTACGATTTTGATGCTGATTGCCAGCACCGGGATTATTCCCGCCCTGTTTGGCGCGATGCTGCAAGAAGTTGTCGACACGGTTTCCATCCTTTGGGCCTTGCGAGCATTACGTGACCGCCCGGGATCAAACGTTAAACCCGTTGGCTCAACAGAAACGCGTCAAAGTTAACTAAGGATGTGAATTTAATTTATGCCACAATTACCCGAATGGGTGCTTCGGTGGTCACAGAGCGCTTTAACGTTCATTGTGGTCCTAACCCTCGTATCCGTTTTCCTATTACAAATTCCGCTTAAAGAAACGATTCTTGTCGATTTTGCCTACATGCTCCTCACGCTACCAGCTGCTTGGTACCGGGAACATCATAAGGCGTAAAAAAGTGATCAGTTTTGAGAACAATCTCGAAACTGATCACTTTTTATTTCTAGCTTAGTTGCGCTTCGGCGGGGAGAACCAGTGTGCTATGGGGGATGGCCCCAGCCATGGTGCGGTCCCTCATAGCACCCAATTCTACCCGACGGAGCGGCCAATTTTAGATTTCAATTGACTTACGACCTACTCGACTTGGTCTTTAATTTCGACCGGGGTAAAATCAAACTGATCATAATCGAACAGGCCCCGCGCCGTTAACTTTAAGGTTGGAATTACGGGTAACGTCAAAAATGACAACGTAATGAAGGGGTCAAATTCAATCGGCTGGTCGCAAATCTGATTATAGGCGGCCTTGATCTCAGTTAACTGTTGCGCGGCCACCTGGTATGGTTCAGCTGACAATAAGCCACCAACTGCCAATGGCATGTCCGCACAAACTTGCTGGTCATCACTGACCGCAATCCCACCGTTTGTTCGGGTAATCTGTGCGACGGCTCGCAGGATCGCCAAATCAGACGTGCCGACAGCGACAATGTTGTGCGCATCGTGCGCAATCGTCCCCGCGACGGCCCCGTGCTTTAATTTAAACCCGTGGACCAGCCCGACGCCGACCTTTCCAGTATTACGATGCCGTTCAATCACGACCATCTTCAAGATATCTTGATCTAGGTCCGCTTCAAAGTTAGCCGTTGGTGCGACCTGTTTAACCAAATGATCCGTTTCAATATGATTGGGTTGTACCTCAATGACGTTGACCCGACCACTAGTTAAAGGCAATTGTAAGTCTTTTAATGACGCGTGTTGATGAACCCGGGTCGCAGTAAATGGTAAGGGCTGAGTCGCTGGTTGGGCTTCCGACACCCACTGGCCATTTTTCATCGTCTTAGCAATCGTCACTTCATTCGGATCGTCCAAAACAACTAAGTCCGCAACCTTGCCGGCCGTTAAGCTCCCCCGGTCCGTTAACCGGTGTGCGACTGCCGCGTTCAAACTCGCCAACGTATAGGCCAAGGCCGGACGCATCCCGTTGCCAATCGCCAGCTTAACGTTATAATCAATCGACCCTTCCACCATCAAATCACTGATGGTCTTATCATCGGTACAAAAAGCAAACCGACTAGCATTCTCTTCATTGACTGCGCCCATCGTTGCGAGAACGTCCCGTTCAACGGTGCCTTCCCGCAAAAACACGAACATCCCAGCTTTAACGCGGTCCAGCGCCTCAGTAACCGTCATGCATTCATGGTCAGTATCCAAGCCCGCATTGACCATCACGTTGAGTTGGTGTGGATTTAAACCAGCCGCGTGACCATCAGCGTGATACCCATACGCGTAGGCATCGCGAATCTTCGCCGTAATATCTGCATCCCCACGTTCAACGGCGCCGTAGTCCATCACTTCGGCCAAACCGTGCACACCCGGCTGACCGTATAATGGGCGCAAATCCGCGGCGTGCAAAGTGGCGCCATTATCATCAAACGGCACACATGGGACCGACGACGGTAACATGAAAAAAACATCTAACGGGGTCTGTTTGGCATCATCAATCAAATACTGGATACCCGCCACGCCGGCAACGTTCGCCAACTCGTGCGGGTCAGTCGCAATGGCCGTAACACCGTGTTGTAACAAGACTTGTCCCAACTCACTCGGTGCCACCATTGAGCTTTCCATATGAACGTGTGCGTCGATCATCCCAGGAACGATCCACTGGCCGCTAGCGTCCACCGTTTGTTGCGCGTGGTACGGTTCATCCTTTAAATTACTGATGACCTTCCCATCCTTGATCCATAAGCTCGTTGCTTCAAATTCACGGGTAAACGTATTTAAGACCTGCGCCCCGGTAATGACCATATCAACTGTTTTCATCACTATTTTCTCCTTCTGCCTATTGGAGAAAGCAAACGGGCCCGTACGGCAAAAAGAGCAGCTGTACGGACCCGTCGACTCAATTCGCTTATAGTCCAGCATTTACGGTGCTGGGTAGAAACTCGCCATCCTTATCACGGCATTATATAGGCAATTTGTTTTGGTTTTAAGTTGTCGCTTACCTTACCAGAATTTTTTTATAAATGCAACTTCAATTTCTACCACCATTTTGGCGATTAATGTTCTCACCCGCCCCTGATTAGGCTAAAATTAAAGTATATAAATAATGATAATTAAATAGCTATAATAGGAGCTGATTTTTAATGATGATGATGAACAATCCAACCATGTTGTCCTATATTCGCCGGGAACAGTCGGTGCTGGGTAACATTGTTGCAGCGTATCCTGAACAAATCACACAGGCCTTGGCAAACGTCCCCCGGTCACAACACTGGTTAATCTTGGCAACGGCATCCAGTCGCAATGCGGCTAACACCGCCCGGCTGTACATGCAAAAAATCGCGGGTATCCACGTGAACGTGCTTGCCACCGACCAGTACCTCACTTATGAAACCGCCGATCAAGACGTTGACGTCATCGTTGCGGTCTCCTTGACCGGTGACGATGAAACAACCTTGGCCGCCCTTAAAAAGGCCCACACAGCAAGTCAGGCCTACACAATTGTCGTAACGGCCCAACCAGATTCCGAGTTAGCTGGTCAGTGTGACGCCACTTGTGACCTACTGACTGGGAAAGAAACGATTCCTTACATCACACTGAGTTTTCAAGCCATCGTTTTGACCCTCATGTTACTTGGCTTGCGTAGTGCCGCCAATCAGGGACGTTTAACTGAGTTGGAAGCCAACCAAGAACTCGATGACTTTAGCCTCATTATTGAAAAGATGAACTATACCATTCAACAGGCCAACGACTTCTACCGTAAATTTACGATTGATTTCACTAACGCACCAGAATTCACCGCGATTGGCGCTAGCGTTTTAGATGGGACGTTGGCTGAGATGCAAACCAAGTTCACGGAAATCATGCGGGTGCCATCACGCGGGTACACCCTGGCGCAATTTACGAAGGGCGGTTATCTGGGTGCCCATGAGACCCACCGTCAATTTTACGTTGAGCTCACGACTGATCCCACCGTCATGGCGCAACTACAAGCTGTCAAAGACTACGAGTCACGGCTGACGCCCCACATTTATACCATCAGTTTAACCGGGGAAGCACCCACTTCAAAGGATGAACAGACGTTACAACTAACGGCCGTAGAAGACCCTTACAAGGCACCGCTACTCGCCATCATTCCGTTCCAAGTGTTGGCCTGGTTCATTGCAAAATCAAAGGGAATCAACTTGAATCACCCAATCTTCACAGATTTCCATGACCAAATCAAAATAGCCGAAAAGTAATCATTGGCTATTTAATAGCCCAAAAATCGAATAATAAGCTCAAAAATCCGTTCAGAAATAGTTGATATTTCTGAACGGATTTTTCGATATATTATGATCAATTAATTGATTTCTGCGGCTTGAACACCCTTCTTGGCTTTAGCAGATTTTTCTTGGCCAAGGTGTGCAATCCCGATACCGGTAAAGCCACTGATAACGGAAATAACTGGGCAAAGTAAGCTGAAGAAGGCGAACGGTAAGTAGTCAACCGTTGGAACACCCAACGTTGTGGCTAAGAACACACCACCAACGCCCCAAGGAACTAAGTAGTTGATGACGGTCCCGCCATCTTCTAAGACCCGTCCTAAAGCTTGACCAGCTAAGCCACCATCATTGAAGGCTTTCCGAAAGGCCCGTCCTGGTAAAATGATGGATAAGAATTGTTCACCAACAAAGACGTTAACGCCGATACAAGTTAAGATTCCGGCTAGGATAAGTTTGCCATCACTATTTAAATGCTTAGCGATTGGTGCCATGACTTGGTTGATCAAACCAAATTTAACCAGTAACCCCCCAAGTGATAACGTGACAATAATCAAGGCGACCATGCTCATCATGCTGACAATGCCACCCCGTGAAAGTAAGGTGTCAACACTCGTATTACCAGTCTTAGAAACAAATCCAGTATTAATAATTGCGGTTAACTTGGTCATCGTGATCTTTGGTTGTTCAAATAAAATCAGACCAGCAGAGACAAAGATGTTCAGTAACATGGTTGGAATGGCTGGCATTTTAAATCCGGCACAGACAAAGACTAAGATGATTGGTAATAAGGCCAAGGCTGAAACGTTGAAGTTACCGTTCAAAACGGCGACCGTTTGATTGATTTTAGCTAAGCTGGTGCTGGCGTTATTATGACCTAAAATGGCAAATAAGATTAATGAAATTGCACCCGCTGGAACGGTACTCCACATAATATGCTTAATGTGGGCGAATAGGTCCGTGTCAACGACGGCGGAGGCTAAGTTGTTCGTTTCAGATAATGGGGATAACTTATCGCCGAAAATCCCACCACTAATAATGGCACCGGCAACGAGGGCTGGATTCAAGTTCATGGTTACGCCCATTCCGAAGAAGGCGATCCCGACCGTTGAGGTTACCGTAAAGGCACTCCCAACAGCCGTTCCGACTAAGGTACAAACGATGAAGACGGATGGTAAGAACCACTGGATGTTAATCAATTTGAAACCAATAACCATTAAAGTTGGAATGGTCCCAGCGGCGATCCAAGTTGAAATCATCGCACCGATTAGAATGAAAATAAAGATGGGAACAATCCCCTTATCGATACCTTCCTTGATGCCGGCGTTAACGGCTGGCCAAGGAAAGCCCCGAAACATCGCCCAAGCAGTGACAACGCCCATCGCTAATAGGACCGGCACTTGTGGTGATAAGTGGAACCCAATGACACCCAAACTCATAATTCCTAAAACAACTAACAAGACGATTGCTGCTTCTAACGTGCTAACTTTAGGTGTGTTTTCCGTATCTTTTGTTTTTTTCATATTAAAACTCCTCTTTTGACTGAATAAGTATCAAACAACTTCATTCAGTACTAATATCGAGCAAGTCCGCCGCATCGCTTCATTTCCATCCTCGTCATCCTCTTCTCTCATCATTTTTAATCGCATTCCAATAAAAAAATCGCCCCCGCTGTTCATTAAGAACAACAGGGACGATTAGACTAGTCGCGGTACCACCCAGGTTGCGTTTGGGTCCACTGATCCAATACGCCACTCACTAGAAGATAACGGTTCTAGTTATTACCCGTCCAACTGAAACTCGGTTACCGTATTTCAACTACAATTCCTGATCGGTTCGCAGCAACCACCGACTTTCTGACACTCAGAATTGCACCTACTTGATGTAACGTTTAACGTTCGTTTATTAACTTGTGTTTAACAATACCATCATCATTTCTAATCGTCAAGTCATTATTTTAATCTTTTTGCCATAAATCAATTTAAGCCCCAAAAAAGAGTCCGGATAAACCGCAAAAACCCGTTCAGAAATATTCGATATTTCTGAACGGGTTTCCTTATTATGATGGTCGAAGCGTGGGATGAAAGGCAATTTGATCCGCTTAACCCGACCGCCTTTCGTCCTACTCTTAAATTACCAAAGAAATTCAATCATTGATTGTGCAACCTTTGGATTTTGATTTAACGCACAGTGGGCCGCGTGCGCCCCACTATAAAATTCTTCGTGGTAGCCCGCAAGTCGATCCCGCAATAGGTAGCTGACCGAACGTGCAGACGCCACCCCAACGTAGCCATCGTTGTTATAACCGTTATTGGTATCCCCGACCACGTTGAGCAGCTGGACGTTCTTAGGAAAGTTCTTGCGGTACTTCAACATTTCCGAAAAATGCCGTGTAAACCGGACCGGCTTAGCAGCAAGCTGCTTAACGCGCCCTTCCGTTTCTGCGTTTAAATACCCCGTCAGCCCATCAAACGGTCCGGCAATCGTGACGACCTTATTCAACGTTGGCAAGCGGTGATCATGCCCATACTTTAGCGCTTGGTTCACAATATCGTTCGAGCCGAGTGAGTGGCCCACCGCGTTGTACCGGGTTACGCCATACTTAGACTTAAGCTGAACCAATACCTGGTGTAACCAGTAAACCTGTGTTTTTTGTGAAGCGTGGCTATCTTGAAAGACAATTTGGACCATCGGGTTTTTCATTGATTTTTCCCAGTAGCCTTTAAAGCCCATGACACCATTTTTATAGACATGGACGACCAATGCCTTTTGCGCCGCACCGGCCTTTTCCGCTTTATTAATTAAATAATTTGTAGAATACGCCCCACCATTATAACCGTGCAAAAATACGGTCGCCGTATCAGATTTCTGATACTGGTTACGCAACGTTTTCGCACGCTGAGGACTTAATTGACTCGTCACTTTTGTAATCTTAGTACTCCCACCACCGGCACCAATCAGTACCACGGTTGCACCAATCACAAAAGCGAGGAGCAAAAATTGAATGACTATTCGAACTCGTTTTACCAAAACTAACCGTACCCTTCATTATGTCTAACATGATTCATTTTACCCGTTTGATTGAAAATAACAATTAATCATTTTGGCCTTTTTCATTTAAATCTTGATTATTTTCGATCCTAAAATCGTATTAATATTCTTTTCCTATCAAGACCACTATAATTAGAATGATGGTTAGTTGATTGAACTAGCCGTGACTTTGACTCACGGAGGGATAGCGTTGGACGATCAAACATTCAAGTATCCGGATAAAGCGGCGTACGAATTTGTTAGCCATGCTTTAGCTCATAAGGGTATTACCTATAAAGAAATTGCAGAAATCACCTATAATTTACAAATAAAGTACGTTCCCCAGCTCACGGTGGCGGAATGTGAAGCTGAGACCAAGGAAGTTCTCCATAAGCGCGAACTGTTAAATAATGCGATGGTGGCCTTAGAACTAGACCGCCTAGCCACCGAGGGACAGCTCAAGGAACCGCTTCAATCAATTGTCGCCAACGATGCCGGCGTTTTCGGCGTTGACGAAGGCCTCGCACTCAACATGGCCAATATTTACGGCACTATTGGTGTAACCAATTACGGTTACGTCGACAAAGTTAAGGAAGGCATCATCAAAAAACTCGACGAAGACAAATCGGGTGTCGTTAATACGTTTATCGATGACCTCGTTGGCGCGATTGCAGCGGCCGTCGCTGCTAAGATTGCGCATAAATACGCATAGATTGACAAATAATATAACAAAACGCCTACCTGTGCGCATCAGTTTTCAGCGACAGGTAGACGTTTTATTTTATTTTTTGGTTTTCCCCAAAACTCCGGCAGCAACTCTAAAGCCAGAAGTTTTAAGCGAGCTGATGTTTAGCCATCGCTTGCATTTTCAAGACGCGTTGATCCCGTGGAATAAACATCCGGATCTCGTCTTGGTTGAAGCCACATAGTAACCGATGATCATCAAAGATAATTGGTCGTCTCAACAACTGTGGTGTTTCACTCAATACTTTAACGGCTTCACTCAACGGCATATCCTCAATCGGTGTCGTTTTGCTGAGCTGATGATAAGCATTGGACTTTGTACTAATTAAATCATCAATTCCATCATACGTATACTGCAACAGGTGCTTGATTTCGGTTTCCGTCAATGGTTGAGCATTCATATTCCGTTCATGGAACGGGATTCGATGTTCTAACAACCAACGATGGGCTTTGCGACAACTTGCGGTACTTGGTAACACACATAAGTTAATCATAATATTATCCCCAATCTTGCTTACCTAACAATGCAACCCCCATTATTGTGCACTGTAATAGTTGACGTCATTAATTAACAACATAATCATAGCAAAAGTTAAGGGGAAATGCTACCGTTTTCAGGGAAATAAATAAATTAATTTGATGACCGCAGTTTATTATTGACGATATACGGATTTCATCTATACCAATTATGATATTTTTTGTTTTTTATTCGGTTGGTAATTTACCGCTTGCCAACAAATAATCTCGGAGTACAACGGCTTGATTGTGTTGTTCATCCTTAGCGCCGTATAATAAGATAACATTAGACTGTTCTAATTGGCCGGCGACTTGCTTGATAAAGTCCGCTGTAATTGGGTTTTCATCCAGTTCCGCACGATATTTTTTAACAAACTCTGGGTACTTAGCTACGTCGTGATCAAACCATTTTCGTAGCTCCGTTGATGGACCGATTGCTTTGACCCAATCATCCAAATGCGCGTTGACCTTGGATATACCACGTGGCCATAGACGATCAACTAACAAACGGTAACCTTCCAAATCAACCGGTTTTGTGTAAATTCGTTCAAGTTTCAATAACATTTTACCATCTTCAATCTTTCAGAATTCGAGGAATCTATTTTGACAACAACATCATTTGCAACGGCCGACTTCTTTGACGGCCGTCCCACTACTGAAATTGCCCAAGCCCTCTTAGGGTCTACTTTATTATATCGCACTGACCATCATTTGACCGGTGGGCTCATCGTTGAGACCGAAGCTTACCTGGGCACCCATGACACTGCGGCACACGCGTACAACGGTCGGCGTAGTAAATTCACCGAGCCCCTCTATCGTGAAGCCGGCACGCTTTACATATACCAACTACATGCTAACCTCCTGTTCGACGTCGTCACCCAGCCAAAGGACGTACCGGAAGGGGTTTTAATTCGGGCAATCGAGCCCACTCACGACATAGACCAAATGATTGTGAACCGTGGAAAGAGTGGGGTACAAGTTACTAACGGCCCCGGAAAATTAGCGCAAGCACTCGGAATCACTGATCAAAAGGATAATCTCCGTTTAATTGATGACAGTCCATTTTCAATTAGTCTGGCAGAATCCCGTGAGCCCGCTCATATCCAGGCCGTTCCCCGCGTCGGCGTCAACCCTGACGCAGCTAGTGGTCAACTCCCCCTTCGTTTCATCGTGGCTGGCAATCCTTACATCAGTGATAGCCGCAAGCGTGACTGGCGTGAAGATCACGGGTGGCAAGCCTAGCTAGTGACTGTTAACGTCAAAAAAACCGCTTCTCAGAAATTTTTAGATTTCTGCGAAGCGGTTTTCATTTTATTTAAGTATTAAAATTCGGTCGCCCTAGCCGTTCGTAAACAAACTGCGAGAACTAGCCCTCACCGACAATGACTTCAACTTGGCCCCGTTTAGGTACAAAGTTGATGTTATAGATTGGTTCGCGTAAAACCTTTTCGTATTCTTCCAAAACATCTGATGGAAGTGGCGTGTGTTCGCCCAATTCGCGCATCAAGTCATCAACGGAGTACACTTCATTCATATCAACGAAGATACGCATGTTACTGACCACGTCATTGAGTAGTTCCGTTAAGATTGCGTTGGGCTTACCATTGCCGTCCGTCACGACGATCTGGTTGCTATCAATTTCCTTATGATCGATTTTGGTTAGCTTTACAATGTCAAATATGTTTAACATTTCAATCCGTCCTCCGTTAATTTCTTAAGTTTGCTATATTTTACCACACCGCTTACAAGCAGGCAGGCTAAATGCTACCGGTTAACCCGTCTAGTGAACGTTCGCCCGGTTAAAAATTTTCTCCTGAACCTTAGGCATTGGTAACTGGTCCAATTCGTTGGGTAAAACACCTTGGCCGGCAAAATAGGCGAGGTCGGCTGATTGGACTTGTCCTCTAATCAGTTGAATCGTCCATTTTTGATGCGTAAACGTATGGGTGACTGGACGCAGCTTCAACATTTTGGCGGTGAGGACTAACCGGTACTCCCGTTTGAAATAGGCCGTCACAGCAGCCAACAGGTCGGCGGTTGACGCCTCCTCGTCTAAATCCAAATCGTCCACTTTAATCAACGGAACGGTCCATAAATTTCCTAGCATCCCGGTACTTGGGCGTTGGGTCATTAACCACTGATCCCCCATTTGCGCTAAAACTGCAACGTACGCCACCGGTTTCGGCCGTGGCTTTTTTGTTTTGACCGGATAATCTAATTCCTGACCATCTAAGTAGGCTTGGTTAAAACGTTTGACTGGTGAATGTGCCGTATCTGGCTGACGCGCCGTCATATAGCTGGACCCAAGATCCATAATTGCCTGGTTGAAATCGCCGGGCCGATCGTGTGGCATAATTCGGCTGATGGCCTGCTCAAAAACTTGCCGGGTTTGCGGCTTAGCAATGTCGTCATCGATCTTTAACAAGCGGCTAAAGACCCGGTAGGCATTCCCATCAACGGCCGGAACCGGTTGATTGAACGCGATACTGGCGATTGCTCCGGCCGTATACGGCCCAATTCCAACGAGGGCTTCTAGCCCCGCGGCGGTCTGGGGCCACTGCCCATCGTAATCGGCCAATAGCTGCTGCGCACAGCGTTGCATATTACGGACCCGGGAATAGTAGCCCAAGCCTTCCCATGCCTTTAAGAGCCGTGCTTCTGGCGCATTCGCCAAGTCGGTCACCGTCGGAAACCAGTCCATGAAGCGCTCGTAGTACGGAATTACCGTTTGGACCTGGGTCTGTTGCAACATAATTTCAGAAACCCAGACGTGGTAAGGTTCGTGGTCATGACGCCACGGTAAATCCCGCCCTTCCTGGTCATACCAGTCCAAAAGCGTGTGTTGAAAATCTTTGATCGTGGCGGCGTTCCATTCTATCATTTGAAAGTTCTCCTTCTAAAAACGCCACGCAACTCCAATTGGAGTCCGTGGCGTCAATTGTTTCAGCGACCTAATCTAAGGTACCCGCAAGATCGACCAACGTTTTTTCGTAATGGTCGGTCACACTTTCATCTTGAAAATCAGCGTTAAAAACCGCTAACGTCAAGTATTCCGGGTACTTTAAGATGACTGTCGCTAAACGGTCATTCGTTTCAGGGTACTTTTGATCTTCATTATTTAAAATATCTAAACTTGCTTGATAACAAACATTCGCTAAGAATAAGTAATCAACAAAGTAGTTAAATCCTGGCTCGTTTTTTAATTTAAAATGCGCCCCAACATCTACCGTTTCCGTAATATTATTTAAATATTTCGAAACAATTTCTTGGTACTGACGTAGTAACTCCACTTTAGCTTTTGCATGTCCTTCTTCTGCCATGTAAAATCCCCACCTAACTTGTATCTGTGAGAATTATAACATATGCCGCAAACCCTGTTGAATGTTCTGGGCTAACCCAGCCAACTGGTCATACTGCCACTGCCGTTCAGCAGTGATAGCCGCCGCATCATTGGGCTTCGTTAGGTTAATCAGTTTAACCGCCTGATCGGAGGCCCGCAGTGCATTTTCGTCCGCATCCGCCGACGCAACTGCCCAGCGAATGCAATCAATGGCCGCCGCACCGATCGAACTCGTACTATTCGAGTTCAACGCCGATACTCTAGCCAAGGCTTGCCGTACCTGATAGACACTAACCAAATTAACTTGCCATAGTTCATTGGCATCGATGGCTAACCGAAGTTGCCGATCGTAGCGCTGTTGATCATCCACATAATATAATGCTTTTTTAGCGATAATCAACGCCCATTTTGCCAATTGCTGTTGTGAGAGTTCACCCGTCAAGGCTTCGATTTGGGCCCGTATTCCAGGGTCATCGTCAATCGATATTTTAGGGTGACTCGGTCTAAAACCTTCCGTCATCACGCATTCCTACTTTCTTCATAAATCCTACAACGATCCGGGCTCACTCTTTCGAGCCCGTCCAGCTAATTATGTGCTGGTAACTACAGATTGTAACAGAAATCTTCAAACTTTGCGCCATCAAAACTTGTAAATTTCTGTAATTTTTTTGTATCTGATCACTTACTGCCCAGGGTATAAAAAGCCGGTAACCAGGTGCCTCGCACCCAATTGCCGGCCCTAATAAATACTATTGAATTTCAATGTGATGCGTATCCGCTGCGGCCTTCTTTGGCAAGGTCAATGATAAGACCCCGTGTTCATACCGTGCTTCAATCTTGTCAACATCCACGTCTGGTAATGAATACTGACGGCCAAAATGACCGGATTGACGTTCACTCGCAATGATGTTGCCATCGTGATCACTTTCATCGCTAATGCTATCACGCTTAACCGCAATCGATAACGTGCCGTCACGATATTTCAAAGCGATGTCCTTCTTTTCAATTCCGGGAACGTCGACTTTCATCGTATACTGTTCATCATTTTCTTTAATATCGGTTTTTAATACCGAGCCATTACTTGTCACGTTCATGAAGGAACGTCCCAACCCATTGACCAGGTCATCCATCTTTGTTAAATCGTTAAAACGATCGAATAAATCATTGTGCCAATTCATCATATCATTAGCCATGTGCAATCACCCTTTCAACTTGTTTACATCTTTATGATAGTCGCTTGATAACTAAATGCAACGATCTAGCACTCTATAACATCGAGTGCTAAATTTGCTGTTATTCTACGCGGTACGTTTGCATATCCACGGGAATCACCCGCACGACCTTGTAAGGCGTAATGGTTCGATTTTTCGTCGTTATCGTCAGTGGCCACTGATCATGGGGCTGATCAGCGAGCTCTACCCCAACTAACATCCGAATACGGTCTAAAATATCAGCTACACCAAACGCATTGTCACCCTGGTTAAACGACGTTTGTAACATCCTAATCTCAACGTGTAGTCGGTGACTAGCAAAACTGAAGGTAACCGGGACGTACACCATTTCATGCGTAGTCGTCGGTTGTGTTGCCAGAACTTGATCTAGCTGCGCAATAAAAGTTGTAAATTGATCCATCGACACCACCCCCATCGATTTATCATTATTATACTGCAAGCGTTGCCAAAAGCAAAAGTGGCACAGCAAAACCAGTGTAAACAAAAAGACTAGCCATCGTTACCGACAGTTAGTCTCGCTTTAAAAGTGTGTTTGAAATTAGTTATTGGATAATTTCTTAGCATCTTCGTCGATCGTTTCAAAACCGGAAACGCCGCTCTTCTTCTTTGGGTGCTTTGCACGTTCTTCTTCAGCTTTTTGAATCATAGCCTTTTTTTGTTCCTTGCTAAGCTTTTGTGCCATGATTATCGCCTCTTTTATCTTGGGGTAGCGAAGACATTCTTCGTTACAATCCCTATTATAGGTCTAATTTCAGAAAGTGGCACAAATTTGCGTTAATTTTTTGAAACCCCTTGCTTGCATTCTGTAATTGTTAGATTTACAGTTAAGATGTTCAGGAGGGATTAATCATGAAAAAAGCATTAATTTTAGGCGCTGCGGGCCAAATTGCCCGTTTAGCCGAACAGCAATTTTTAGCAGATGACGATTTCGAACTCACACTTTACTTACGCAATGCGCAACGCGTTAGCGACCTCAAATCCGACCGGGTCACCATTATTGATGGCGACGTCACGGACCAAGCAAAGTTGACCGAAGCAATGGCTGGTCAAGACGTGGTTTACGCTAACCTCGCTGGCCAAAATATTAAGGCTCAGGCTGAGACCGTCGTCAACGCCATGCACGCTACCAATCTGAAGCGAGTGATCTGGATTTCAACTTTAGGGATTTACAATGAAGTTCCCGGCAAGTTTGGGGAATGGAACAACGCGACCCTTGGCAGTTACCTTACCCGTTACTTCGATGCCGCCAAGGTTCTCGAAGATTCTGATTTAGATTACACGATTATTCGTCCCGCTTGGTTGACTAACCACGATGAAATCGACTACGAAACGACCCAAAAGGGCGAACCTTTCAAGGGTACTGAAGTTTCACGGAAGAGCATTGCGGCGCTAGTTGTTAAGCTTGCTAAGACACCAACGGACAGTGTTCGGACCTCACTCGGGGTTAACAAGCCTAATACCGACGGCGACAAACCTGCTTGGTATTAAATCGATTTCTATATAAATAAATTTGTTTAAAGCGGCCTACTGCCTAAAATCAGGGCCGCTTTTTTTAATGGCTTTTTCATTTTTAGCCCTATTAAATCAAGGTTTTAAATTCGTGGACCTTTCAGGTTGACGCTCAAAAATCACGGTGTTAAATTGTAGACTCAATTTGAAAATAACCGGGCTATTTTTGCCCAGTTTTCAAGGAGGATTTTACGGTGAACTTAAAATGGTACGTAAAGAAATTTAACGGTCTAACGACCACGCAACTGCACGATATTTATCAGCTCCGGGCTAAGACGTTCGTCAAAGAACAGGCCCGTTCCTACCAAGACCCCGATGACGCTGACTTTGATGCCCGGCATATTTTTGCTTATGATCAAGGAAAGCTCGTTGCTTACGCCCGAATTTATGAACACGATGGCGTCGTTTCCTTCGGTCGTATTACGACGGACAGTAGTTACCGCGGGACCGGTCTCGGCAAAAAATTAATGAACCACGTCATGGCAATCTTGAAAGTCCATTATCACGACGCCACGATTGAGATCGACGCGCAGACGCACGTTCAGAAATTTTACGAGAAATTTGGACTAACCGCTGCCGGGGCCCCTTATACCGACCTCGGCGCCGAGGTCATCAAGATGCAAGCACCCGCACGTCAGCTGGTGTTAGCGTAGCGCTCAACTCATCATTAAAATTAATGGCTAGAGAGTGGGCCAAAAGGCGGTTAATTTGCGAGCATTAACGTGAAAGTAGTGATTATTCCTGGGTCTTGGAATAGTCACTGCTTTTGGGTTAAGCGGAACAAATTGCCTTTTGGCGCACGTTTCGACCATAGCGATAAGAAAAGCCAACCAGAAAATTTTCTGATTGGTTTTTTGAGTTTTGTCCCAAACCCTAGCCATTTTTATCTTTTAATCTGATTATTGCCTTTGTAAATACGCTGCCAGTTGCCGTAAATCCTGATCAACAACTGGTTGATACTTCTTGAACCGTTTCGAATACGACGGATGATAAAGTGGAAATAACGTGTAGTGACTTGCCGTTAAATTAAAACGATGCTGGGCTGCATCCCAATACCGAATCGGCAACGTCAGTAGCTGACCATGCACGGCACTAATTTTATACTTGTTGCCCAGCAACCGTTGAAGCCCCGTATTTCCAAGTGGCACGATGATTGAGTCCCGTAACGCCGCCAATTCAGCATCTAGTAACGGGGCACTCGCTTCTACTTCAATGCGATTGGGCCGCCGATCGCGCTTCTGTCCCGTTTTCCCAATCGAATAGGGTCGTGACCGGACGGCGCCGGTTAAGTAAATCTGATCACGGGTTAAATTGAGCTGGCTTAGCCACCGATCTAATTCCGTTCCAGCCGGTCCTTGAAACGGGTGGCCCACCTGCGCTTCAGTTCTTCCCGGCGCTTCCGAAACCATCACCAGCGTGGGCGTCAAACTTCCTTCACCAGGAACAAAGCCTTCCAAATGATCAAATTGCGTTAGTAGTGCGCGGCCTTGCGCTTGCTGTTTTGCTGTCAATAACGTTGCCACCTTACTCATCTCCATTCAATACTTACCGTCATTCTAGCAAAGAATCGCAGTAAGCAAACAAAAACACTGTGAAGTAATTTTTCACAGTGCGCTAATTCTTTTTAAAATTGACTTAAACACTTTCAGGATCACTCCGGTAGCGTTGCAAAACATAAATCGCAACGATCACCAGGACAGAGCCCAAAATTTCGACCCACGACACCGATAATCCTAAGAAAATAATACTGAGGATAAACGTTACAACGGGTTGAACCGCATCCACAATGCTAACCACCGCGGAAGGCGCGTATTGCAGACTGTGTAACAGGGAACCAAAAGCAAAGATGGTCCCGATTAACACGATTGCGCCGATTGAAATGACCAGCGTTGGTGTAATCTTCGGTGCTCCAACCCAAACTGGATGGTATAAGTTGAACAGAACACCCGCAATCAGGGTTCCCCAACCTAAGACCACCACCGGCGAGTTTTCAGCCACAATGTGCCGTGGCAACACAACGTACAACGCAGCGGTCACCCCGGAGAGAATTCCCCACACTAACGCATCCATTGGAATTGCTAATTCGTGGATGTTGCCCTTCGTGATGGCTAGAAAGACCCCTAGTAACGAAATCCCAAATGCAATCAAGTCAGTGCGCATTGGTAATTCTCGTTTAAAGACCAATGTCCCCAAAACGATGAATAACGGACTCAAGTATTGCAAAATCGTGGCTGCCGCCGCAGTCCCGCGTTCAATACTAATGTAGAACGTGTACATATTCGCCATTAAGCCCACGGTTGCGTATGCAACTAACTGGCCCACGGATGCCCAGGATTTAAAAACGTTAAAAATCTTCGTCCCCTGCTGAAAGAACCCAATTGCAAGCAGGATTATGCCGGCAGACAACGTCCGCACGGATAAAAACCAGTCGGCTGGAATTGCTTGGTTTTGGGAGACGAACTGCATCACCGTACCTGAAATTCCCCATAGTGTTGAAGCCAACATGGCCCACATAATGCCCTTCATGTAGCGGCTAGTTGTGATATTTTTCAAATCTTCATTACCCCAATTTAATTAATGGCAATATTATACCGGGGCATAATTAAAACTCACTGATAATTCCATGCCAATTTTACATATAAAAAAAACGTCATTACCAGCATTTGGCACCAACGTCTTCATTAGAAAATTGATATTTATTTTTAGAATAATTTACCGACATAAAAGTGAATAAACATCGTAATAATACCGACAATCACGTTTCGAATAACCGCCGTTTTCACGTTACCCTTACCTAATAATGCGGATAAGTATCCCGTCAAAGCAACCGCTACGGACACCGCAATAATTGTCGCTGGCCATTGAAAACCAGCGGGGGCAAACGTCATTGCGACTAACGGAAAGACACCACCAGCCGACGCTGAAAATAGTGAGGCAAACGCGGCGTCCCAGGGGTTCATATAATGACCTAATTCCATGTCGTACTTCACACTAACCACCGTCTCCAACGGCTTCTTGGATAATAAATCCTTTGCGATCTCCAACGACGTCTCTTCCGTCACACCAAGCACCATGTAGTGACGTTTAACCGCCGCTAATTCACTGGCGTAGTCCGTCTTAAGTAGCTGGCGTTCCCGTTCAACGACCGCTTTTTCGGTATCCTTTTGCGTGCTAACTGAGGCGTACTCCCCGGATGCCATTGAAAACGCACAGGCTAGCAAGTCGGACAGCCCGGCAATAAAAATCGTAAACTGGTTGGTCGTTGCCGCTGCAACACTGAATAGAACCCCGACAACGGTCAAAATGCCATCATTGGAACCAAGGACACCCGCCCGCAATGAATTCAACTTCTCGTCCATTGTCTGCTTAGCCTTTTTAGGTTTTACTTTTGAAATCTGCATATTCTCACTCCTTGACCTAATCTACTCAGGCAAATAAGTGGCCAATAAAATACGTGACCAACATCGTCAACAGCCCGGAAACGACGTTACGGAAAATCCCGTGACGCCGGTTCGCGTTCCCCAGTATAGCCGCGACGTACCCGGTAATTGCTAACGCGATGGCCACTGAAATGACCGTTGCAACCACTTTAATTTGAGGTGGGAAAAAGGTAATTGAGACCAGCGGTAAAATCGATCCGGTCGGAAACGAGATCATGGACGCAATCCCCGCCGCGTATGGACTAATAAATTCACTCGGATTAAAGCCATAATGCTCACGAACCGTCGTAACTAGCGCATCTTCACTCATCATTTCATGCGTCGCTTTACGCGCTAACGGTTCACTGATGCCTTGATCGACGTATTTTTGGGCGACCCAGTCGGATTCACCCTCATAATTTTCAGCCAGCGCCTGTTTCTGGTGCGCAATCGCCATCTTTTGCGAATCTTTTTGCGTATTAACGGAGACGTACTCGCCCATAGCCATTGAAATCGTTCCGGCTAACATGCCCGCTAACCCGGAAATTAAAATTGAAAAACTATTCGTAGTCGCCCCAGCGACCCCCACAACAATTCCGGCAACGGATAAAATACCATCATTTGCGCCCATAACACTGGCACGCAAAATGTTGACCCGCTGTGCTAAAGTCATTTTCTTTTTCATATGGCGATGCCCCTTCGTCTACTTTATAATCATTATTACTTAGTAGATATTATATCTTTTTGAAAATAAATGCAAGTCCTAGTTTTAATTCGTCAACAATTAAAGTTATGCTTGCCTAAACCATAATCTAGTGTAACATCAATTCAACCTTAATGTTAGTCGAGACAAATCGAATCATCAGTAAATTCAGTAATAAAACGCGCAAAAAAACGATGTTTCAGAAGTTGTGTGCTTCCTGAAACATCGTTTATTAAGTGACCAGCCACAATTAAGCGCCATAGCCCTATTTTTAAAACCCTTTAGTTAACGGCGTTAAACTGCTGCGTCTCACTTAAAGCAAATTCCGTTGGTTGATCTGTATTCATCAAATCATCGGTCAACGCTACCCGCGTAATCGTTTGGTCCCCATAAGGTTGGATGTAAAATGCGGGTTCATCCATACTCATGTAAGCACGGTACTGCGTATAATCCGCACTACCATCCGCCTTGATCTTGACACCCTTAGGAATTTCAACGGAGTTCAACATGTGTGATAACGCGTTGACCGCCTGGGCATCGGTATCTACCGCAGTTGTGTTCTGACGCATGTAAACAGTCCGAACAAACCGAGAAACGGACGTGTAATCACCCGGCATCCCAAGCGCACCCGAACCAGGGCCAAACGCTTTGACCGTGGCATCACCGTATTGGCGATCTGGGTGTGGCGTTGGTTGTAACGCAACGTAATTGCTCAGGTTTTTCATATGCCATTCAAAATCTGGAGTATTCGTCATAACGCCAACCGGATTCTCTAAATAGTGCAAACCGTCTTCTTCAGGTTCCAAGACATAGGTTGCACCATCGCGGTCACTAATGATCCAGTGTAGTGGAACGACCACGTTAAGTAACGGTGCTGCCGCATTGACGATATTGATTTCGCTTAAGCGTTGGCCCAGTTCCGCCGTGCTCTTAACGTTACCTAAGATCCACATCAGCACGTCGTGGGGCGCAAGGTTAATGGCGCCGTCAGTTGGCTGGTCATTATAGTGAGCCTGACCCGCAAAGTACAGAGCGGCCGCGCTGACGCCGTATTCATTGACCCCGTCGATCAGCACGTAGCCATTTAAATTACGGCCAGTTCCAACAAAACTATACGGTGCATCGAACCCGTCATCGTTAGCCGCACCGGTAAAATGATGGTCCCGTGGAATTGCAACGGGACGACCCCCGAGTTCAAACCCAAAATCCATTGTCCGAGCTAAAAATTGATCACCCGTCGTTGTCTGATACGTTAAACTTGTACACATCGCTCTCACATCCTCGAATTAAGTAACTCTATTTTATCATCTAATTCCAATTAAAACCGTTTTCATGAAATTTATTTTACTCACGTCAGTTTAGCTGCTCTTTATTAACCGCTCCGTCGGGTAGCCATGGTGTGCTCTGGGGGACGGCCCCAGCCAAAGTTCGGTCTGGAACCTCGATTCAAAGCCGATAGCCCGCGTCTTTGAATCGCCCCGCAATACCAGTCGGCTAAAGCCCGCCGTCTGATATTGCCGACACAGCACACCAAGGCTACCCGCCTGCGCTAAATATAGCTTTTCTATTATTGATGCTCTAAATTTATTGAATGCTCAGAGGCTGGCACTGATAACATCGGTCGTGAAGGTGGCTTTTGACCGGTGGTTTTCCGGTCTTAGGCCACGGACGGTCCGGAACAATTGCGACCTTTGCAATCGTTCCGGACGAGGAGCTAGACCGCTTCCCAGGCTAGATCCGGTCCCACGATCGCATGCTATCAGTGACAACCGGACTAAGTCACAAATGACAAGCTTTCATAGCTATATAATCTCAAAAACCCACAAAGGCCTACGATACCGTTTTACGGTTGTCGTAGGCCTTTGTGGGTTTGATTCAACTATTCAGTGTCACTAACGTGCAGCGTAAGTCAAAATTGGGGGTTGCCTTCCGTCGCGTCGCCTTAATTTTTAAGGTGGAGTGTCATGGCATTGATTGCCACGATGATGGTACTTAATGACATCACAACCGCACCAAACATTGGGTTCAATAGGAAGCCGATTGGCGCCAAAATACCAGCGGCCAACGGAATGGTGATGACGTTGTAACCAGCACCCCACCAGAGGTTTTGGGTCATCTTCCGCGTGGTCTGCCGTGCTAAGTCTAAGAAGTCCACAACGTCATTCGGATTACTCTTAACCAGTACGACGTCTGCAGAATCAATTGCAACGTCAGTCCCAGAACCAATCGCTACCCCAACTTCTGCTTGAGCCAAGCTAGGCGCATCGTTAACACCGTCACCAATCATCATGACGTGACTGCCATCCGACTGGTACTGCTTAACGAGCTTGGCCTTGTCTTCTGGCAATAAGCTGGCGTGAACTTCCGTAATCCCAAGTTGCTTAGCAACCACTTGCGCACTCTGCGGATTATCCCCGGTTAGCATAACGGGTGTAATGTGTTGTGCTTTGAGGCTATCAATTAAGTTTTTAGATTCTGGTTTAATTTGATCCCCTTGTGCGACGTAGCCGAGCACTTGGTCATCGGCCATCAGGTAGCTAACCGAATTACCCGCACTTGCAAGGCGTTCAAAAGCAGTCTGGTCATAGGTCAGTTTTTGCCGATCAAGGTAGGCTGCGGAAACAATCTGATACGTCCGACCATCCACTTGGCCACTCAAACCGACCCCAGTAATTTGATGAACATCATCCGCACTAACCAGTGCCAACTTGTGAGCCTTCGCTGCCGTTAAAATTCCGACTGCTAATGGGTGACTGGACCCCGTTTCCAAGCTAGCCATAATTTTCAAAACGTCGTCAGCTTTAAGTGTTGCATCACTACTTTGATAGTCCGCAACCTTAAAGTTACCGGCCGTTAACGTCCCGGTTTTATCCATCAACGCGTAGTTCAGCTTCTTGACTTGTTCCATAGCATCCCGGTTACGGATCAATAATCCATGGCTGGCCGCAATCGCGGTACTCCGTGCAACAACTAATGGAATCGCTAATCCTAAAGCGTGGGGGCAGGCAATCACCAGTACCGTCACCGCAATGGAAAGTGCTAAGGCCAGGTTACCCACTAATAGCCACGTGATAAACGCAACGATTGAAACCGTCAACGCCGCGTAGAAAAGTAGTCCCGCGACCCGGTCGGCCATATTTTCCTGTGAGGATTTTGCGGCTTGCGCATCACTCACCAACTTCATAACTTGTGCCAAGTAGCCATCTTCACCGGTCCCAGTAACGGTCATTTCAAAGGTTCCTTCACCGTTAACTGAGCCACCAACCACTTGATCTTTGGCTTTCTTTTCAACTAGCCGTGCTTCACCAGTAACCATCGCTTCATTAACGCTAGTTGCACCGCTGACGATTTGACCATCAGCCGGAATTTTTTCACCGGCCCGAACTTGAACTTGATCGCCCTTAGCTAACTGGGCAACCGTCACGTCTTGAACTTCACCGTCCACAACTTTATGAGCGGTACTTGGTAATAGTTTTGCTAAGTGATCAACGGCAGAGCCCGCGTTCATCACGGTATTCATTTCAATCCAGTGCCCTAATAACATAATGTCGATTAAGGTTGCGAGTTCCCAGAAGAAGTCGGTCACCATCGGCGTGACGTGTAACATATCGTTAGCAATCACCGCGTAAATACTGTAGACGTAAGCCACGCTAATCCCCATTGAAATTAAGGTCATCATCGCTGGCTTGTGGTTAGCAAGTTCCGCTTTCGCACCACTAAAGAATGGTTGTCCGCCGTAAACGAAGAGGATCGTACCCAAAACGGCGACCAAGTAATCGGACCATGGCTGGAAAGTAAACTGAAACGGTAGCCGTACCCCCATCATGGGACTCATCACAATAATTGGAATCGTGAGTACCAGTGAGACCCAAAACTTTAACTTCAGGTTACCCATGTGCATCATTTGGCCATTGCCCATATCCATGTCATCCATGTTCATATTCATCTTTTTCGAATCCATGCCATCCATTGCCATGTCGCCTGTTTTCTCCATCTTCATAAGGATGACCTCCCTTTGCCTTTTTTGGGTTTACATTTGTAATTCACGGTCAAAGTTTACAACCGTAAACGAAAAAAGTCAAGTTTTCGCATTTGAAACCTTTTGGACAGAAAAAAACACCACGGGTTTCAACCGTGGTGCCATCATTATTCAATAAACTAATCATCTTAATAGGTTAATTAGTGGTTAACACTTTGCGCCCGGGACGCAATCGCAATCGACTTCTTCGGGGGCCGTTTCGGCTTTAGCCGCCAACGCCTCCTGCATCTCCGCAATATCTTGCTGACTGAGTGTTAAGTTCTTAATCACGTCCGTCAGCGTCTGACCGACCCGCATCTGACACAGGTGGCTAAAGAGCGTATTCACTGCTTCATCCATCGACGGCTGTTCTTCAACCGTTGGGTAATAAGTAAACGCGCGACCGTTTTTTTCTGCCCGGAGCGCGCCTTTTTTGATCAATCGACCTAACAAGGTTTTAACGGTGGCCGACTTCCACCCCATCTTATCTGCCATGATTTCAGACATCTGACTACTCGTAACGCTGCCTAAGGTCCAAGCGACCCGCATAACTTCCCATTCTGCATCACTGATATCAATTCTGGTTTGAGTTTCCATCGGTTACGCCACCTTTCCATATATTTTAAATACAGTTTACAGTCGTAAACACAAAAAAGCAATTAATTTCCCTAATCGTTAACTTAAGCATAAGTCAAATTTTCCAAAATATAAATAGCCTAATATTCAATTCTTGCTTCGATTGCTTACATTAGTCTATTTATCAAACCAACGACAAAAATGATTACATTGTTAGGTGTAATCATCTGCATCCTTATTAAAATTAGGCGACCGAGTGTGTAAATTCCCCTAGCAACGTCGTCAACGTGGCGACCGTCGCTGGATAATTTGCGGGATGTTGTAACAAATAGCTCGTAATCCTACTTTGGTACAACACGGTCGTTGCTGATTGACCATTAGTTTGCAATAAAGTCCGTCGAAATTCATTTAATAGTTGTTGAAGCCCCGTTTGTACGGGGTCTTTCAAATCAAGCGTTAACGCGGCTCGACTAATCGCGTCTAAAACCTGGGTTTGTGTGATTTTTGCATGTACTGCCATTTTGGTTCCCCCACTCGTTAGAATAGTTATTAGTATACACCGTTCTCATGCTTTAACGGCTTTTTTTGTCGTGAATTGTTTCAATGGTCAAAGTATGTTAGGATATTCCATTACTTTAAAACGGAGGCCTGGGATATATGAAACCTAGTTCTAAATTCATTCAACGTGTCCAACAATTTATGCGGGGGCGTTATGGCCAAAATGACACCCTCAACCGGTTTCTCACCGATTTGGCGTTGCTCTTAATTGTGATCAGCCTCTTCAGTCGTTCCATCTGGCTAACGCCCATCGCCATTTTATTGATTGTTCTGAATTACTGGCGTTTATTTTCCAAAAAAATCTATTTTCAAGTTGCCATCAATCGCGGGTTTGAGCGGATTTGGCTCCCGCTAATTCGACCACTGACTAAATTGAAGTACCAGATCGTGCAGCACTGGCGTTACCGGTTCTTTCATTGTGAGGAATGTCATCAGCGGATTCGCATCCCACGCCACCACGGCCATGTGCGGGTGACTTGTCCCAAGTGCGGGCACCGGTTTGAAGCCCGCACTTAAAACCTAAATTTCAGAAATCTTTAAACTTTTTTCAGAAATTACTTACGAAGCGCGCCTTTTTCTGTTACAGTGACCTATTGTGCCTACTGCATAGACAAAGGAGCGTTTTTTTTCATGAAATCAAAATCATCATCCAATCCGACCCTTATTATGATCGGATTACTACTTGGAGGATTCGTTGCGATGCTTAGCGAAACCGCGCTAAACATTGCCCTCCCCCAACTAGAACAACAATTGCACGTCAATACTGGAACCATCCAATGGCTAGTCACTGGCTACCTCTTAATGGTCGGAATCGTGCTTCCACTATCCAGTATGCTAACGAAACATTTCACGACCCGTCAAATCATCATCTTCGCTTTAAGCGACTTTATGGTTGGGGCTGTTATCTCAGCGTTATCTAGTAGTTTTGCTCAACTCTTAATCGGTCGGATGATCCAAGGGATTGCCACTGGCCTATTATTACCACTGATTTTCATCGTTTTACTTGCCATCTACCCACCCGAAAAACGGGGCTCCGCCATGGGATTAGTCGGTTTAGTCATCATGTTTGCACCCGCCATTGGGCCAACCCTTGCCGGCATCATTTTAGGAGCGCTCTCATGGCAATGGATTTTCTGGTTATTTGTGCCATTATTAGCGATTGCTTTAATTATTACGATCTTTTTCATGCAAAACGTTTCTGAGTTAACCAAACCTAAAGTCGACGTTCTTTCAATTATTTTATCTTCACTTGGTTTTGGTGGACTCGTTGTCGGTGCCAGTTTAGCCGGGGATAAAGGTTGGGGTAACCCACTTGTCATCGGTGCGCTCGTAGTCGGAATCGTCTGCTTAGCCTTCTACACTTATCGCCAATTACACTTAGACGCGCCTATTTTAAATCTCCGTGCCTTTGGTTTTAAAAAATTTAGTGTCGGGACAGCCTTAGTCATGACTGACTTTGGGATTATCATGTCTTCGATGTACCTCCTACCCATGTACTGGCAAAAAGGATTAATGGTTCCGGTCGCTTTAACCGGGGTCTTACTGTTACCAGGTGGGATCGTTAACGCGATCGTATCCGCTACTGCTGGTCGCTTATTCGATGATTACGGGGCCAAATACCTGACTCGAATCGGTTTTGCAATCACCTTTGTTGGGGCTTTAATGTTAATTTTTGTCACGACACATACCGCGTACTGGTACGTCGTTCTCGCACACGTTCTTTTAATGATTGGGGCACCGTTAGCAATGTCACCAGCCCAAACTTACGGTTTAAACGCTTTGCGCGGACCCGTTGCCGCTGACGGCAGTACCATTTTGAATACCTTACAACAGATTTTAGGTGCATTGGCGACCGCCATTGCAACCAGCCTGTTAGGTATTGGACAGAGTACTAGCAATGCCGGTGGCGCCACGGCGTTCGTCCACGGCGTTCACTACGGCTTTTGGTTCACGTTGGCCCTATCCGTATTAGGTTTCTGCCTATCCATGATGGTCACAAACCAGAAGGAACCTGCTGAAGATCCATTAGCACATGATGCTGAATCAGCTGGTCAACCCGTAGATAACAATTAGAAATACTAACTATCGATTGGAAAAAGGGACTCAGAAATTTTGGATTTCTGAGTCCCTTTTTCTCTCGCCGATAATGATTGCTTTTTTCTGATTTCTCCCCCACAATCAAAGTGAAGCTTAACGGAGGCGTATCAAAGTTTATGGAAATGACTATTGACCTTATTATCGGTACCAGCGTGGTTCTCGCCATTCTCTGCTGGATCTTAGCTGGTTATTATTATCACCAAGTCAAAAAACGGATTGGTAGCGGTTGGCTAGTTGGCGGTCTCCTCATGGCTGGGTTAGCCGGCTTCTTCATCTGGACCGCTATTCCGCTATGGACTAGCTTATAGGAGGAGCAAAATGAATCCTGAAGAAATTTTTCAACGCTATCTTGATAAATATCACATTAGCTTACAGCATCCCGAACACGGCATGGTATTACTGACTTCACCGGTCTGGCCTAACCACCCCGACCTTCAACAATCTGTTCAGATGGCCATTCAAGGTCTGAACGGTGTTCAAAGTGTCACCGCTAGTAGTCCCGAGCAATTGATCATGCGCTATGATTCCAGCCAATTACGCAAGCTCAATCCGCTCTCACTATTTAGCACTGAACGGCGGTTAAGCCACCAATATCACCAGGCAGGATACTAATAACCATCAATATCGGTACCAGCGACTGAACGAGTCGCTGGTACCGATATTTTTTTAATCAACTAAAAGGATTGCGTGCTCTAAAATTACCGTCAACATTTTTGAACTAGTGATAAGCTTAGCTTAAGACTACATAAAGTTAGTCTAAGGGGGATGTTATCATGTCACAGTCGCGCCATAACGCATGGTTCGCTATTTTGTTAATTATTTTAGTTCCGGGGTTGTTTTTGCTAGTTCCTTTGCTCACTAGTCGAGTCGTCTCCGTCACTTATTCTGGCATCGTTCAAGATTTAGTCATCTTGGTTGTCATCGAGGTCCTTAACCACTACCTATTCAAGATGCCCATCAATTGGTGGCACGCCCAGCACGGCTGGAAACAGGCCTTAGCTTGTTTACCAGCCATCATCATCTTACTAGTGCCAAAAATTCCTAGTGTTCTGAAGTTAGGTCAACTGACTTTCAATCCCATGATTTTCTTTTACGCCGGCTATATCCTATTAATTGGAATTACGGAAGAATACATTTACCGCGGCGTTTTACTGCCACTATTAGCCAAGGCCCTACCAGGAAGAACACTACTGGTCATTATCCTCGACAGTTTAGCCTTTGGTAGTATGCACCTCATTAACCTCACCGGGCTGAACTTAAGCTACGTCCTGCCACAAATGCTACTGGCCGCCATAACGGGACTATTACTCTGCGGCGTTTATCTCAAGACTAAAAATCTCATTTTGCCAATTTTGATCCATACGTTTAGCGATATTAATATGATTGCTTCGTTCATGAACCATACGCACAATCGCACTGGCCTAGCAATTCCAGGGACAGTTTCATTGGGAATATCAGCAATTGCCATCATCCTATTTATTATCGTCGCGGGCTTTGTTTATTGGCAAACTCGTCATCTTAATCTCAACAAACAATTCGCTGATTAACGACAGCATCCAAACAAAAAACGTCGTACCCGCTGTGGTCACGACGTTTTTTTGTTCATATTTTAGAATCTAAAGATTGAAAGTTAAGTTTAGGGATTGAAAGACTCGTCCTTTGAGGCTTTCAAGCGAGGCGGAAGACCGTTGTTTTGTCTGCAGCCGACCCCATGGCCCACTGATTCTGCCGGCGAAGCGCCGAAGAATGCTAATCTTCTAATGATAAGTAGTGTTGTGGCAACGATTGAACTAGTTTTAGACTTTTCAACCTTCAGTTAGAATAATAAGTCGGTCATCACTCATTTTTCACTTTTGCTAATATAAACGGGCCGGTGTTTAGTTTCTAAATAGGCTTTGCTGATATATTTACCCACGATGCCTAAACAGAACAGCTGTAAACCACCCAGCATCAAAATAATGGTCACTAATGATGGCCAGCCCACCGTTGGATCACCGAAGAGCAATGCCCGTATAACGATAAAAATCATTGCAACAACTGCGAGCATGAAAGACACCAGTCCAAAAAAAGATGCTAAAGCTAATGGTTTGTCAGAAAAGTTGATAATACCATCAATTGAATAACTTACTAAATCCAAGAAGGACCAATGCGTATGTCCTGCCGCACGATCCTGGTTTTCATAACTCAAATACTTTGTCTTAAACCCAACCCAGCTAAATAATCCTTTAGAAAATCGGTTATATTCAGGCATTTTAAGTACCGCATCAACCACTTGCCGGGTCATCATCCGGTAATCTCGCGCGCTATGCTCAATCTTGGTCTTAGAAATCGCATTGATAAATCCATAAAAAGCATTGGAGAAAAATGACCGCAGCACCGGTTCTCCCTTTCGATCCATTCTTTTGGTGCCAATCACATCGTAATGTTCTTCCAAAATCCCACTAATCATCTGTGGCAATAAGGTCGGTGGGTCTTGAAGGTCAACGTCCATCACCACGACAAGGTCACCAGTGGCGTGTTGCAAGCCCGCATACAAGGCAGCTTCTTTGCCAAAATTACGCGAAAACGACACGTAATGCACCTGTTCCGGATCTTGTTGGGCCAATCGTTGAAACTCCGGTAGCGTGTGGTCCGTTGAGCCGTCATCAATAAACCAATATTCCAAGCCATATTGCGGCCAAATTGGCATAATCTTCGTTTCATAAACTTTTTGAACCGCTTTGTAAAATAATTGCACTGATTCTTGTTCGTTATAACATGGCACAATAATTGAAATCTTTTTCATATTCAATTAACTTCCTTCATTCAACTCATCCAATAATCCCGATTTTTTCAACATTATTGGTTAACATGTTGTCGGCGATTTAACCTTGCCAATAGTTGCGACTCCCGGCGGCAAAACCAAGCTTTGGCTTGATACCAGCATCCCTCAGCTAATAAAACACTCCCAAGCGTGTCGGAAGTGTAATGATCACGTAAGTAAACCCGTGATATCATCACTAAAATCACCCAGAGTATCCCCACAATTACTAAGCCGAACCGCAATGGTTGTGAGCCGACAAACCGCAACCCAATTGCTAATAAAATGGTTACCAACAAAACGGTCCCAAAGACGTGGCCGCTAGGAAAACTATAGCCAGTGTCTGCGACTAACTGATTACTTGGACGCAAACGGGCCACCAGGTATTTCATTCCTAACGCAATCGCATCGCCACCAATAAACGTTGTGAGGGCAAATAAGCCTAGCAGTCGATAGTGCTTTAAGTAAAGAACACCACTAAAGATGAGCATGGCAAGTACAGTCATGACGGGACTAGCTAACGTTGCCACGCCAGTGAAAAGCTTGGTGGCAACCGTCCCATTGAGATTAGCTAACAACTGAAAGCCTTGATCATCGATCATTTGAATACTGCTAGCATCCACTTTGACTAACATGGTTAAAATAACAAAAGCCCCTAAAAACAACCACGCTAAGCCAGCCTCATTTCCTTTACGCTTTAGCATCAAATTCCTCCCGTTGTGACTAATTATTAAAAATAAGTTATTTCGTAAAGCCCTAGTTAATTAAGGCCATCATTTTGAACAGCTCACTTGATGGCCCTAGCATACTTGGATTCGTCAATGACCGCCCCTTAGGATAAATGAAAAAAACCTGATAAATTCTCAGAAATCCACTCAGAGACCTATCACAACGTACTGTTTTTGCTGAAACTAAAATAATGACCACGCCGGTCACTCTAAAATAAATCGTCACAACTATTGCTATCGATTCCAAACAGTCTGAGAAATCCTCAGGAACTTTTCACTTGGCATAGGGGGCAACTACGCCCCCAATTTCGTATGCTTAACAAAAAAGCGAGGTAACCTTATGACAACCTTTTTAGCCATGTTCTTTCACTTAAACACGGTTTTACCCCAACTGATCGCAAGCTTTGGTAATTGGATCTACCTTGGCCTATTCCTGCTAATTTTTGTTGAGACTGGGCTCGTCATCTTTCCGTTTTTACCGGGTGACTCAATCTTATTTTTGTGCGGATCACTCGCAGCCATGGCTGGCCCGTCACTAAATATTTGGTTGTTGGCCGTCATACTCACCATCGCGGCTATTCTTGGTGATTTATGCAACTTTGAAATCGGTAAACGGTTCGGGACGTACGTTTTGAGTAGCAATCGCCTCAAACGATTCATCAAACCCAAATACGTACATGAATCCCAAGCGTTCTTTGACAAACACGGAAGCTTGGCCATCTTTTTAGGACGCTTTGTGCCTATTATTCGAACCCTCGTCCCGTTTACGGCCGGAATGAGCGCCATGCACTACCCAACCTTCGCTCGTTACAACATTCTTGGCGGGATTAGTTGGATTGCAGTTACCTTAGGTGCCGGCTTCTTATTCGGCAATATTAACTTTGTGCAACAGCATTTTGAACTGATTATGCTGGCCATTGTCTTTATTTCGCTTATCCCGGTTGGTATCAGTCTCTTAAATCGCCGTAAATCAACTGACTAACCATCAATTTTTCCGATGATTTCAAAGTCGATCTCCAGGTTGCGCTTCTTGGCTTCCTGAACCGCCACCAACTAAAAAATGAGCTCAGGTTTCCCTCCCGAGCTCAAACAAATGACCATTATGACTAATAATGACAAACCACTTGAAAATAACCAGGTGATTATATTGTTAGTATAAGGGCCTTTAAAATCCCAGACTAGCGCCAATTTCTGAAACCTTTCTGAGATTTTCTAAGACTGGTTGCTGGTCTCAACGATAACGTCGCTGTCCACATCGCCAAGTCAATAGCATTGGTTATGACAAACTTATAGTAGCAAAGCTGAGTTGTCCCAAATGATAGGATGACCCAGCTTTTTTCGTCAATGTGATACTTTTACTTTCTGAAAAAAGCTCAGAAACTTCTCGTTTTATCTAAGTAGTTAACGGACGACAACATTCGTATACTTAGCCCCATTGTTACTTTAATGTAATCGGAGCTGAACAAAACATGTCAATCTCAAGTCGAACAAAACGATGGCAAATTCCCGTAGTCGCCGGATTAGCTGCATTCACAATCATGGCACTCATCTTTACTACCCGCGGAATCACCCCGTTTGGCAATCACAATTTACTTTTCAGTGATATGGGTGGTCAATATCTACCTTTTTTCACCGCCTATCGTCATGCTATTCTGACGCACAGTTTTCAAACTTACTCGTTTTCCCAATCACTCGGTGGCAACGCCCTCCCCTTGATTGCTTATTACTTATTGAGTCCCTTTAATTTATTGATTTTATTATTTCCAGCCGCCAATATTCCAACTGGCTTGTCCGTGATTATCCTCGTAAAAATCAGCGCAATTGCCATCACCATGACTAGCTTTTTACAGACGCACTTTCACGTTCAACGTTGGTCATTAGCAATTTTCGGGGTTGCCTTCAGCCTATCTGGATTTGTTGCCGCGAACTATTTCACGATTATGTGGTTGGATGCGCTCATTTGGTTACCACTCATCATTAAAGGTCTCGAACACTTGGTTAAAACGGGACACCGTGGTCCATTTTTCTGGTGGTTATGGATCAGTATTGTGACCGATTACTACCTCGGTTACATGACTTGCTTATTCATTGTTTATTACTTTATTTATCAATTAGTCACAATGCGGCTTCCCGGTGAATCCTTTTGGCAAACGGTCAAAGCGCATACTCAGTTGATTCTCCGCGTTGTAACGACCGCCGTGTTAAGTGGATTTAGCACCCTGTTTATTCTCATTCCAACCGGACTCGGAATGCTACAGACAGCGAAATCAGCCGTTAAAATCAAGGATTATTTGCCCTTACCACAATTTGGCCTCAGCGTTTTGAGCCAGTTTGGCCTGGGTGCCAACAACTACAGCACCCACCTTGCGCACGCGCCAGCGTTGTTTAGTAGCACGTTCGTTGCATTACTCGTCCTAGTTTACTTCGTCCATCCCCAGATTAGCCGACAACATAAATGGCAAAAAGGTGGCTTGCTACTTGCACTACTCCTTAGCATGGAAATTGGCACCTTGAATACGATTTGGCACATGTTTCAACGCCCGGTTGGATTCCCATACCGGCAGTCCTTCTTCGTCATTTTCGTACTCATCTTAATTGCTTGCGAAGCTTGGCTCGCCCAGCCTGAAAAAATCAGTTGGCGTTGGAAATGGGGATTACCAATCATTTTGGGCTTCGGTCTGACAATTGGCTGGTTTGTTCAGTTAAAACACGCGGACCCACTAGCAACGACTACTTGGGCACTAAGTCTTATTTTCGTAATCATTACCGCCGCAATTCTCTTTGTCACCCAACACCGGTTACGCTTAGTCTTACTGGCTGGTACCGTCGCAACTGAGCTAACTGCCAACGGGATTTTAACCATGCAACATTCACCACTTGGAAACCAAACGGCCTTTGTCAAAGCTTATAAAGCCGAATATCGACAAATGCACGCCGTTAATGACCCAGACGGGCAATTGTACCGCGTTGAAAATCAGAATACCTTGATTAACCAAGGTTATAATTACAGCTACAGGTATCGAAATTATAATGATCAAATGTTATTTAATTTTCATGACATCACGTATTACAGCTCGACCTTTAATAACCAGACGCGCTTAACGCTGCGGTCACTCGGCTTCTTTTCTGAAAATCCACGCCGAGTCAGTTCAGAAGGGTTAAATCCCGTTAGCGCTTTGTTATTGGACATTAAATACGATGTCACACTAAGTCAAAATGGGCAGTCCACCACGAAAACACTTAGCAAGAATGGGCTAGGATTCACGGTTTCGGACGCTTTGGTGCACTTAAAATTACACGCTAAGAGTGCCCTTGTAAATCAAGAAAACATCTTACAAAGTTTGCGGCCAAGCAAGACGCCTTACTTTGCTGCCGCAACCGTAGTCAGTGACCAAGTTAAAGCGGACCCAACGAGCAAGGCTTACCACCAACTCCATACCGTCAAGCTACGGATGAATCGCACCGGCGCTTTGTATTACGACGATACTGCCGGTGAAACCAAGTTCTCTACCATGCGCGTTAATGGCAAATTAGTCCCAACCACACTTAATACAAATGGTGCGATTAAGTTGCAGCGCCTAGGGACCTTCAAAAAGGGCCAGCTGGTGACTCTGACCGTTAACCGGCATAGTAAGGCACTGGACGGTCACGTCCACTTAGTTAGTCTTGATCAGAAAAAGTTTAACCAGGTCACCCAAAGCTTGCAACAAGAAAACTTCACGCCAACTTACCACGTTTCTGGCACCCAAACGGTCGTCAGTGGCCACGTCACGAATCACTCAAATCGGCACTGGCTTTACATTGCAATCCCAGCAGATCATGGTTGGCACGCCACGGTCAACGGAAAAGCCGTCACGCCCAAGACAGTCCTGGGCGGCATGTTAGCTGTCCCGATTACAACAAATAAAAACAACGTTAAGTTAGTCTATCACGCACCCGGATTCCGAGCCGGTCTGGCTATTTCGGCTGCTAGTTTCTTAATTTTCGGTGCGATCGTTTACTACCGCCGTAAACCAGTCGCATCGTAACGTTTAAAAATAGACAAAAATAACAGTGTAAAATCGGATTCGATTTTACACTGTTATTTTTGTCTATTTACAATTATTCCCACGAACTTATTTCAACCGCGCGCGAATGCGACTTAATGAAACTGGGGTGATGCCTAAGTAAGACGCCACCAAGTGTAGCGGGACCCGCTCCAAAATTTCTGGCTCATTCTCCACAAGATTTTGGTAGCGTTCAACGGGTGACTGCTCAAGCTGGTTGAAGAATATATTGCGATACGTGATGAACCGTTCGCACACAAACTGGGTCACTTCTGGCTCGAGTTCTGGATAGGCCCGACGCAACCAATCAAAATCCGTTTTGCTGAGGACCAATAAGTCGCTATCTTCAAAGCAAGTTAAGGCAAAACCACTCGGCTGATTAAGGTAGAAGCTTTCAAACGACGCCACAATCTGATTTTCAAAAAAGAACTGCAACGTAATCTCGCGGTCATCATTACTATGACTTAGGCGAGCCGCTCCACTTAAAATGAAATATAAATTAGTCGCCACATCGCCTTCCGCGAGTAGCGTTATTCCAGCGGGCACTTTTTTCGCCGTAAACCGACTTTGTACCGCGTCCCAGTGTGCATTGATGACTGGAAATTGTTGTGCTAAATAGTCCGTTAACCCCATCGTCAACCACCTTCTGCGAGCCACTTAACATATGTTAAGGCCGCGTTAGTTATTTGCCACTATACTACCATTATTAACTAACGAAAGAAGTTTTAACTAATGAAAACTGTGATTATTTTTGACCATCCCTATACCGCCACTGCCGGTGACAACGTCCCCCACCACCGTTCATTTTTAGCCGCTTTATTGAAAACGGTGATGACTCAATTGACTCAAGCGGATGACAATATTGATTTGATTGACCTGCACGCTGATCGCTTCAACCCCGTCATGTCTGCCGAAGAATTGACCAACTGGCGACGTGGCTTACCGACCAATCCCCAAGTTGCGGACTACCAACAGCGACTGCGTGATGCCGACCGGATTATCTTCATGTTCCCCGTTTGGTGGGAAGTCATGCCCGCGATGACCAAGGGCTTTTTAGATAAGGTTTACGCTAAAGGGCAACTTTACGACGCCAAATCCATGCAAACTAAGCTCGTCAAACAACCTAAAATTGACATCATTACAACCATGAGCACCCCCAATTGGGCTTATCGCTTAATTTTCGGCGCACCACTTGCTAAGCTACTGTTCCGTGGGACTTTCCTGAAAACGCGGCTTTGGCACTTCAAGTGGCACAACTTTGCCCAAGTAGAAAAAAAGACGCTCGCACAACGGCAGGCAATCTTACGTGACTTCAAAGTATAAGCCAAGTCTTTTTAAGATTGAAAGGTAAAATTCAAATTAGAACGTTACTGTATCACCTTTCAAGCTAATAAAAACCAGTCATTCCAACCTAATCTAGTGACCACTAAATAACGTGCAGACGTGCGATTAGCAACACTTTCTAGCTATGCCAAAGTTACTGAGTTCATAACAACAAAGTTGAATTTAGCGAAGTCAGGCAGAACCAGTGTGCTGTGTCGGCAAGATTAGCGAATGATTTTTACGCTAATCTTCCGGGGCGATTCAAAGACGCGGTTTATCGGCTTTGAATCGAGGCTTCAGACCGTACTTCGGCTGAAGCCGTCCCCCATAGCACACTGGTTCTGCCTGACGAAGCAGCCTTTCAACGTTTAACTAAACAATCAAAAAAGCCGAGCAAACCTCAGTCGTAATGACGGGATTTACTCGGTACTTTGCGTAGTTAATTAATACTTAATGGCTGCCATGATTTTGCCTTCATCACCGCTAAAGTCGATGATTTGGCGTTTCAGGTTGGCCGTCCATGCTTGGCAACCCGCAGCAGCTAATTGCTTAACGGCGTCGGCTAAGCTCAATTTTCCGGCAACATAACTGGTTGCCACCTTTTCAACCGTGGCCGCGTCTTCTTCACGCGCCACTGAGGTATTTAAGCCGTTGGTCCGGCGTTCTACGATATAGCCATTTTCACCGAAGTACGCGGTAGAACCAGTCAGTACGTCGTATTGAAAATGTTGAACACCAAGGTCAGATTCCTTTTTGGCAATCGTTGCAAAGTCCGCGTGGTCACCTAAGTCACTGAGCATTTCATCAATTTCAGTTAATTTAAACATCATGACACCCCTTCAAATTTTACTTACACCACCATTGTAATCCAAATTAGCTTATTTGGCTGGTAACGGATAGAAAATCCGCATGAGGCCCATGTAAATCAGCCCAATTAAGATCATATCGATAAAGGTCGCACCAGTGAAGTTCGCTACAAAAGCGATATGCTTGATAGCGATATAGAGCACGACACCAAGTCCCCAACAAATCAGCGCGATGAGGTTAAAGCCGTGGAAATACCAATATTGCCCCTTAGAACTGGCTAGTTCGTTCACATCGTAATGCTGATGATGGCGCCAATAATAATCGACGAGCATCACACTGATCATTGGTCCTAAGACCATCCCGATATAATCCAAGAAAACCGTAAAAGCCGCTAGGAAGCTACCCATTACTAATGGAATCAAGGTGACGAGGGTCGCCACAATCGTTACGGCCCACAGTGCTGGCCTCAACCGAATCTTCGGAAAGATATTTGACAGTGCGGAACCCGCGGCTAGCAGATTGACCGCGTTAGCCGTCATACTCGTTAACACGATAACTAGTAACGCCAGCACCCCTAAGCCTAACCGACTGGCAATCGTACTTGGATCAGAGTTATTGGGATCGTAAGTTCCGGCAGTAATTGCAATACTGATGGTCGCTGCTAGTCCAATAAAGGCAAACCAGAATACCCCAGTAAACGCGCCTAAGAACGGCATCCGCGTTGCACCCGAACGTTTACCCGTAAACCGAGTAAAGTCGGCCCCAGCGGTCACCCAGGCAAGGTTGAACGCCGCTAACGTATCCATCCCGGCACCCGCAGTCATGTGAAAACGGGCTGGCGCGTGCCAGTTGAGCATGTCGTGAATCGTAACGGTCTTAAATACCACGACCGTTTCCCATAAAACGAACAGAATGACTAAAATAATTCCAATTCGCTCAATCATCTGAACTGAGCGCTGTCCAACCGACACACTCAGTAGGTGCAAGACGCTCATCACAATAATCCCAATGATTATCCCCTTAGCACCACCCGGATGACCATAAACGGGCCACCCCACTAAGTCGTGCAGCAAGTAGCTGACCGATGTCGCCGCAATAAACGTATTCACTGCGGTCCACCCAACGTACTGCGTTAAGTTAACGAACGACGGCACGTAACTGCCGCGAATCCCGAATGCGCCACGAATCAGACTCATCGTTGCCGCACCCGTCTTGTAACCCATAAATCCAACTAACGATAAACATAAGTAAGATAGGGTAGAAGAAGCAATAATAACTTTCAACGCAGTTAGCAAACCACAGGCCGCTAACACTCCGCCAACGTACCACGTCCCGTTGTTAGCATTCGCGCCAATCCACGTGGCAAACATGTCCCAATTCGACATATGACGGTGTTTTTGCGCCACAACTTCAATTTGATACTTTGATTCCTGATGCACACCGGTCACCCTTTCCACACAATGCTTCCCATTGTATTTTCATTAGGGAGAATGGTCAAGTTGATTTTACCCGCTCGTCCATTGCATAACCCATTCATTCGCCGTAAGATAAAATCAGATTAAACTGATGAAGGAAGTGGCACGTTTGAAGGGGCAAATCGAAGGCTGGCGACGAAACTTAGCCGTTCTCTGGCTAGGAACATTTATTGCGGGAATGGGCTTTTCTGAAGTCATGCCGTTCTTATCGCTGTACGTTGGGCAAATGGGTGATTTCACTAAGGGTCAGCTCACCATGTACAGTGGTTTAACGTACGCTGTGACTTTCTTTGTGATTGCCATCGTTTCACCGCTGTGGGGGAAACTAGCAGACCGGCGGGGACGTAAATTAATGCTCCTCCGTTCCTCACTAGGAATGGCCGTGGTCATTGGCTTGATGGGCTTCGTTCATAACGTCTGGATTCTTATCCTGCTCCGGTTCCTCCAGGGACTGTGCGCCGGGTACATCCCCAACGCTAGCGCCTTAATTGCGACCGAAACGCCAAAGGAAAGCAGCGGGACCGCAATCGGTATTCTGACTACCGGCTACGTTTCCGGTAACTTGATTGGCCCAATTCTCGGTGGGGTGTTAGCACAAGTCTTTTCCATTCGCCTCACATTCGTTATTACTGGGATCCTATTACTGATCGTCTTCGTTTTGAGCCTCACACTGGTCCACGAACATTACCAGCCCAACCCAGCGGCCACGACCCAAAAAACTGGCAGTCTCTTAAGCCAGTTCAAGAATCCCACGTTAATTATTACCCTTTTAGTCTCAACCATGATTATTCAAATGGGAAATAACTCGATCACCCCAATTATCAGCCTCTACGTTCAACAATTGATGCACAACGTCGGTCCAATCACCGTTGTCGCCGGTATTTTAGCCGCATTGCCCGGAATTTCAACGTTGTTATCCGCCCCACGCCTGGGTCAACTCGGTGATACCCGTGGGACTGACCGAATTTTAGTCTTTGGATTCGTCTTTGCTATTCTGATGTATTTTCCACAAGGATTCGTCTCAAGCATTTGGACACTAGGCCTACTGCGTTTCATGATTGGAATCTCAGACGGGGCACTTTTCCCAACGGTGCAAACCCTGTTGTCGAAAAATACACCCCAACACTTAACGGGAACGATTTTTAGCTGGAACCAATCCTTTCAAGCGATGGGCAGTATGCTCGGATCGCTACTCGGTGGGGTCATCTCAAACTGGTTTGACTACAGCGGCGTCTTCATCTTTACCGCTTTGTCACTCTTACTAAACTTTATCGTTGTTTTGATCTTTATTCCTAGTATGCGTCACCCGTTTGCTAAAAAAGCGTAATCTAATAGCGGATCTTCACCCTATCTGTCGTGGTGAAAATCCGCTATTTTAATTATCCAATTTATTATTGCATGTATTTAGCCATGAACGCTGCGACCCGCTTTTCGTACAGTTCAGGATGCAGGGTCAAAGATTCCGCGTGCGCCGCGTTTGGCACGACCCATAATTGCTTATCCGGAACCGAGGTTGCTCGATAATTTTCATAAACCATCTTTGTAGGCACGAACTTATCGCTGCCCCCGTGAATAAAGAAGATTGGTAACCGATTCTTCTTTAGCTGCGCAACCGAACTGGCCTCTAAAAAGTTAAAGTGAGCCTTGGCCCGCGCCACCCAGCTGGCGGTATACAGTAATGGGAACTTTGGTAAGTTGTATAACTGTTTCAATTCATACCCCAGTTCATCACTGACACTGGTATAACCGCAATCTTCGATAATGGCCTTCACTTGTGATGGCAGCTTTTCACCACTCATCATCATGACCGTGGCACCACCCATGGAAACCCCAAATAAACCAATTTGACTATCGGTCCCGTTACGACGAATAACCTGTTTCGTCCACTTCACGTAGTCCAAACGGTCCGGCCAGCCAAAACCGTAGTAATTTCCTTCGCTCTGCCCGTTACCCCGGTCATCTGGTGCCAGCACGTTGTAGCCTTGCCGGTGCCACAACCGAATATAACTGGCCATCTGTTCCTTATTTCCCATGTAACCGTGCGCGATTACGATTGTCTTGCTGGTTTTAGTTGCTGCCGGAATATAGTCCGCCACCAGCTTTAAATGGTCGGTCGCCGACGTTTCGTGCCACGTCTGCTTAGCGACCCGTTTTAACCAAGCTTGATTTTTGTGTAGCGTTTGATGACTCTTCTTGGAACTATGGTGCAAGACTTTAGGCGTGGGTTCAAATGCAAAGTGGTATAAATAAAAACTACCACCCGCAACGCCCAGTGTGACGACCGTACAGGCTGCGATGACCGCAATTAACCATTTCTTACGGGTTGTCATTCCTTTCAAATCCCCTCTATGTAAACTTAGCCTAGTGTTTGAAGCGTTAGCAAGTGGGTACCGACCGTCCGTGCCGCCAGTTGAATCTTTCGTTCCATCGAATCCGCTGGCTGTTCCAATGCCGTTTCCCGCAAAGTTCCTTCAAATGCGTGGCTGAACTGCTGATACCTGAGCTTCACTTGCCGGGTATCACGAATCGCTAAAATCGTTGGTCCAATTTTAGACAACGCAAAGTCCGTTTTTAAAATGGAAACAACTAAGACGGCTACCACGTGGTTACGGGTGTAGCGCCGCCCCGCTGGCCGACTAAAAAGGTGTTGCTTAACGTAACTATTGACCATCGTCTTAGTCACCAGTGGTAAGTCTAACGGCACCATCATCTGATTGACCAACTGTAATAACTGGTCAATATAAAGTGGCATGGTTGGTAAATCGTTCCAGCGAACGAGTTGAAACGTTGCTAATTGATTCTGTTCAGTCATTTATAAATCCTCCAAAAGGCATGCTTTAATTTACCTTAATCTAGGCTAAAGTTCAAGGAATACTAGTGTATTAATTGTGTTATGTAGAATTATAATCTATTTGATTTTCAAGTAAAGCATGAGATGACTTGAAACCCTAGCCCCTTTTCGGATAAAATACGGTTACGATCTTAATTACTGCAGTCCAGAAAGGAAACTTCCCATGAATAACGTTTATTTAGCAGCTCCTTTTTTTGACGACGCGCAAAAACAACGCATTGAACAAGTTAAAGCTGCGTTAAAAGCCAACCCCACCGTCAATTCCGACGGTATCTTCATTCCTGAAGAGCACCAATTTGAGGAAGAACCATTCGGCAGTCGTGCTTGGCAGCAATACGTCTACGCTTCCGATATGCGCCAGGTCCACCGAGCCGACGTCGTGGTCGCAATTCTTGATTTTGATATGACCAGCGCCACCAACGAACCAGATTCTGGCACCATGTTTGAAGTCGGTGCGGCGGTCGCTGAAAAGACCCCCGTACTGATCGTTCAATTTGATGCCGACAAGGATCTTAACCTAATGATCTCACAAGGACTAACAGCTTACTTTGATGCCAGCAAAAACGGCTTAAAAGAACTCGCCACTTATGATTGTGACGACTTACGTTCCAAACCCGCTAAACGGCCCGTATTTTAAGGGATTTCACTAAAAGTTGAAAGTTAAATTCAAGGATTAATTACTGTTGTATCAGTATCTAGGCCAATGAAAATTTATTGCTTGTGTCATTAAATCTTGGCAGACGCTGGATATTTGAGTCAAAAATTAAAGGTTCAGCTAGCTAAAGAAGGCATTAACTTTTGGACTCATAAGCGTCGCAATGTGCATCATACGGGCATATTGCGACACTTATTAAATAGAATCGCCGCCAAATAGAGCGTGTATTTTCACGTTAGGGTAGTCTTTTTAATCCAGAAAAGGATTTCAGGCAAGACTAGAACAATGCTTGTTAGTAGATACCATAAATCAACTAGCACCAAGCGTAAGGGACTATATTATGGAGGTGTCATTATGCCTAAAACTACCAAATCAAGTCAGGATGATAAAATCGTTTACGAAGCAACAATCACCAGCAAGGGACAAATCACTTTGCCTAAAAAATTCCGACAAGCGAATGGTCTCACTCACGGCGACAAAATTAAGTTTATCCAAGACACTGCTAACGGAAATATCCAGCTTGAAATCAGCAAGCCAGAAGATAGTCTAACCTGGGACAAAATACTAAAAGACATTCCAACTGAAGTCGTCCAATTCAACGAAGACGGCACCGTAAATGCTGAAAAATCTCCAAACTTCGCCGCCTGGATGAAAGAAGAAGACGACGATTAACGAACATATCCTAACGCAGTCTTCAGCTAAATAGCTAAGGCTGTTTTTTTAGCTATACTAGACCCCAAGGGGGGATTTTAGTAATGACTTATCCAGACAAATACCAAATGACTATTAAGCAAGCCAAATTTTTTGCGCATAAAAACCTCGTGAATTTAATCCATGACAACTCAAAATTCGAAGGTGCCCAAACGACCTTGCCACAAACCCAAACCATCGTTGATGGTATGAGTGTCGCTGGCATTTCAACTGATGATGTCGTGACAATCGTTACTTTAAAACGTGCCTGGCAATTTGTCATTGCTAATGCACAACCGTATACCATCGAAATCAGCAATAAAATTAATGCGAAAGTTACCGCAGCCGATTCACTTGATCCCGGCAACTTTCGAACCGAAAACGTCAGCATTGGTGGAACCGACTACGTCCCGCCAATTTTAAGCACTGAGGAAATCACGACAACGATTCAACAAATTTTATCGCCAAACGATGATACCTCTGAATCCATGACTGACAAGCTTTTGAAGCTATTACTAACCATGATGCGAAGCCAATTCTACTGGGATGGAAACAAACGAACGGCATTTTTGACAGTCAATTACTTAGCAATTAATGCTGGCATTGGTCTATTTAACGTCAGCGAAGACCAGCTACTAACTTTTAACACGTTGCTTAGTCATTTTTATACGACTAACGAGCCGCACGAATTAATGGATTGGCTTTATCAGAATTGTATTTATGGATTAAAACTTTAACTGATACTTCATTGACTAGACGTAGCTACGATTAGCAACGTCCTTTTTGTATTAGAAATTTACTAAATCAACTTTTTACAAGTCTGTTTCTGAAGCATCCTAGTCACCTCGATACCTAATTACGTCAAAAAGAAAGCGCCACCTAAACGTGTAAAACATTAGGTGGCACTTTCTAGAATCAGATTACTTTTTCAGTAGCCTCTCATTTCTGAGATACCCTTTTTTGCACGCCAATCTATTCAGCAACTTCCAATTGTGCAGCTCGTTGTCGGCGTTGTTGCCAACGTTTATTAATTTCCAAGACGATGGTTGGGATGAAGACGCCAGTTAGCGCGATCACCCAAGCAGACCCCGGAAGTACCGCGAGGCTGAAGAACTCCCGCAGTGGTGGCACAATGGCGATTGCCAGTACCACTAAGATTCCTACAATCAGACCCCGATTCAATAGTGGGTTACGTTTGAACGTTGCCCAACTCATTGGTCGCCGATCCTTAATCGCGTAAATATCGATCATTGAACCGAGTGCTAATACTAAGAAGACCATCGTCATCCCAATTGACGCTTGGTTAGCGGCCAATCCAAACCGGCCAATGGCGTAAATGCCTAACGTTAAAATTGTGAACGTTACGGCCCGGACGGCTAGTCGTGACCCTAAGCCACGCGCTAAAATACTTTCATCATTTGCCACCGGTGGCTGTTGCATTGCCAACGGTTCACCTGGTTCTTGGCTGATAAAGAAGCCCGGAATCCCGTCAGCTAGCACGTTAACAATCAGTAACTGTTCCGCTAGCAGCGGTGCGCCCCAACCAAACAGGACGGCCCCGACCATCAAGAAGATTTGGGCAAAGTTGACCCCAACCAAGAACTCAACGGCTTTGATGATGTTTTGATAGACCGTCCGACCTTCTTTAACGGCCGCAATGATGGTTGCAAAATTATCATCGGTCAAGACCATGTCGGCCGCTTCTTTAGAAACTTCTGTTCCGGTAATCCCCATAGCAATACCAACGTCGGCGGCTTTCAGTGCCGGCGCGTCATTAACGCCATCCCCGGTCATCGCCACCGTCTTGTCAAGGCTTTGCCATGCTTGAACGATTCGAATCTTGTCGCTTGGTGACACCCGTGCGTACACGGCAATCTGGTCAATTTGCGCCCGCAATTCATCATCTGACAAGGCCCGTAGCTGTTCACCACTGATGGCCTTGAACGGCGCCGTTAAAATCCCAATTTCTTCCGCGATGGCACTGGCCGTGACTAAATGGTCCCCCGTAATCATGACCGGCATAATACCAGCCTGCTTCGCTGCTTGAATGGCCGGGATAACTTCGGGACGTGGTGGATCAATCAACCCAACGAGTCCCGCCAGGTCTAAGTCCCGGTTCAGGTTATCCCAATCATCACTTGCTATCGTACTTGGAACAATCTTATAGCCGACCGCTAAAACCCGCAACGCGGCACGCCCAAAAGCATCGTGGGCTTGCTGGCCCGCCCGTAATCCGTGCGTATCCGCTTTAAATGGGAGCCGGTCCCACGCCCCCTTTACAATAACGAGTTGCCGGTCATCCGCTAACTGGTGAACCGTCGTCATCATCTTTTTCGTCGAGTCAAACGGGTCCTCCGTAAGTCGCGGGGTCTCAGCTTCTAAAGTCTGGCGCGTCATTTGATGCGCTGCCATCCAGCGGATTGCGGCTAACTCAGTCGCATCCCCGATGGCCTGTTCTTCACCATCGACCCGCGTAATTTCGGCATTCGTCGCTAATCCCAAGTATTTCATTAACGTCGTTCCAGCTGGTGAAAGCTGGTCACTCGCCTTTGCCGTCCCACTTTTAGGCGTCCAATACTTTGTAATCGTCATTTGATTTTGAGTCAGTGTGCCGGTTTTATCCGAAGCAATGACATCCACGCTACCAATCGTTTCTACCGCGCTTACCCGCCGCATAATCGCGTTGCGGTCAGCCATCCGCCGCACACCGTGTGAGAGGCTAATTGTCACTATAATTGGCAACGTTTCAGGAACGGCCGCGACCGCTAACGATACGCCAATCATTAAGCTGTCACCGATGCCTTGATTCTGTACCCAGACACTGAGGGCAAAAATAATCACGCCGCCTAAAACGGCAAAACTAGTTAGCCAACTCGATAGTCGATTTAACCGACCTTGAAGTGGTGTTGCCCGTTGTTTAGTCTTATTTAAGAGTCCCGCAATTTGGCCTAATTCAGTCCCCATCCCGGTAGTCAGGACTTGAATCAAGCCCGTCCCGGCAGTCACAGCGGTCCCCGCGTAGACCTGTTGTTCTTCAGTGACGTCACCAGCAGCGTAAGCGACTTTTTCAACCGGAACGCTTTCACCGGTCAACACGGCTTCATCAATCGCTAAGTTCGTCCCCGTTAAAACGAGTGCATCAGCAGGGACTTGATCCCCAGCTTTTAGTACCACTAAATCCCCCGGCACAATTTCAGTAGCCGCAATCGTCTGAATCGTGCCGTTTCGCCGAACGTTGGCGGTCGGGAGACTCATTGATTTTAATGCGGCTAAGGACTTCTCGGCGGAAGCTTCCTGGTACAAGCCAATTGCGACGTTGATCACTAAAATGGCGCCAATAACAATGGTTTTCGTCCACCCGCCATTTTGGGCAAGGGCTAAATAAGTCGCCAGACCAACCGCAAAGAGTAACACTAATGAGGACACGTCACTCATATGCTGCCAAATTTTACGCCACAGTGGAACCGGTCGTGCGGCGATTAATTCGTTAGGGCCGAATTGAGTCGTCCGTGACGCGATTTCCGCGGTCGTTAAACCGGAATCGGGGGTCTGTTTGAACGTCGTCTTGTCAAAATTCATAGCATGCTCCTCCGTAATTCGATTATCGTTACAATATCCGTTATCTAATGATAACGGATACATTTACCCATTTTTAGCCCAAACTATGAATAATATTTGAATCCGTACGTCCGTAACACGCAAGCGAGCCCTTCACCAAGCCTTTTTCTAGGAAAAATTCTATGGTTTATGTTCAGAAATAAGTTAAATGTGATGAATATTGTTATAATAGTAATCAAATACTAATTGGAGGCCGGGTGCATGCAAATTAAATTAATCTCAACAAGTGACGTGCACGGTTACCTCGCACCGACGGATTATAGTCGGCGCGATCACGTCGCGCCCTTCAGTCTCAGTCGGGCTGCCACTTTAATTGCGCAACTGACCCAGCAAGACGACGACCAAGTGTGGCCAATCGTTATCGACAACGGCGATTACGTTCAGGGATCACCACTAACTTACTTTATCGCGCGGCGACACCGGGCCCTCGCCCCACTGTACTCGCAGTTGGCGAATTGTAACCACGTCGCTGCTGGGGTCCTCGGTAATCACGAATTCAACTACGGGCTCGATTACCTCGACCTGTGTGAATCCAGTCGGCATTACCCCATGCTGACCGCTAACATTCACGACGATCAGCAACGAACGCTTTTCTCACAGCCCTACACGATTCTCGAACGGGCGGGCGTTAAGGTTGCCATTTTAGGGCTAACCACCCAGTTCGTCAGTCGGTGGGAACAGCCTAAAAATATTGCCGGGCTACACTTTGAAGACGTCGTCGAGTGTGCAAAACGGTGGGTTCCAAAACTGCACGAACTTGCAGACGTTGTCGTCGTGGCTTACCACGGTGGCTTGGAACGTGACCCCCAAACAAACGCCCCCACGGAACGGCTCAATGGTGAAAACCGGGGCTCAGCTTTGCTGATGGAAGTGCCCGGAATCGACGCCATGATCACGGGACACCAACATCGCAAACTGGCCGTGACAATCAACGGCGTTCCCGTCACCCAACCAGGGATGAAGGGCGCTAACGTCGGCGTCATCACCTTAGATATGAATGAACAACGCCAAATTATTCGGCGCGAACCTAACGTTCTCAGTGTCAAAGAGACCCAACCGAACGCTGACCTAATGGCACTCGTTTCACCAATTAATGAACGAATGGAAGATTGGTTAGACACGCCGTTAGGCCAGATCAACGGCGATATGCTGGTACATAATCACTTAGACGCCCGCCTGCATAATCACCCGTACATCGACTTTATCAATCGCGTCGAGATGGCCGCTACTGGAACTGACATAGCAGCCACCGCCCTTTTTAATGATGACGTTCCCGGGTTACGCCAACACGTGACCATGCGCGAAGTCATGAACAGTTACGTTTATCCAAATAAACTCGCCGTTGAAAAGATTACGGGTGCTGACTTGAAGCGCGCACTTGAACGCTGTGCCAGTTATTTTCTATTAAAAAACGGCCGGGTCATCGTTAACCCGGAATTTTTAAAACCTAAATTACGGCACTACGTCTACGACATTTACAGCGGGATCGACTATACTTTTGACCTCACTCGTCCCATCGGACAACGACTCGTTCAATTAGATTATCACGGTCAACCCGTCGCGGATGACCAACCGCTGACCGTCACGTTAAATCATTACCGCGCTGGTGGTGGCGGGAACTACCCCATGTATGGGACGGCTAAAATTGATCACCAATTGCCAACCGACATGACGGTACTCATTGCGGACTACTTCGCTGAACACCCGGTTGTGACGGCAAACCAGCCGACCAACTTTAACATTAAGTACTAATTCTTAAATGGTGGTTTATTGATAAACCAAGTCCGGTCGTCACTGATAACATACGAGCATTCAACTAATTTTAAATCATCCACAATAGAAAAAAACGCTTAGCGAAGGTAGGCAAAATTGGTGTGCAATGTCGGCAACATCAGGCAGCGCTTCTTAGCTGGCTGAATGTTGCGGGGCAATTCAAAGACGCGGGTTATCGGCTTTGAATTGAGGTGCCAGACCGTTTTTCGGCTGGGACCGTCCCCCATAGCACGCCAGGGCTACCCGACGGAGCGGCTAATTTAGGAATAACTACTACTACTACAGTGTTAAAAACAATTCTAAATTTTTAAATACTAAAGAGACTAATTTTAAGTCTGACGGATTCGTCAAGCTCAAAATTAGTCCCTTTTTTTAGACCGGCGTTTACCACCGATTAGTTGATTTTAAAATTTAGAAGTTTACCGTATCTGGATCATTTGCTAAGCCAGCTACGCCATGCATCCCGTCAATTGTCTTCATATCAGCATCGGTTAACTCGAAGTCAAACAATTCTGTATTTTGCGCAATGCGATCGGCATGTACTGATTTTGGTAATGGTAAAAAGCCGTGTTGTAAGGACCAACGTAAAACGACCTGTGCAACACTCTTATGGTATTTATCAGCAATCGTCTTCAATTCTGGAATACCAAAAATCTTCCCAGTGCCAAGTGGACTGTAAGCTTCAGATAAGATTCCATGTTCGCGGTTATAAGCAACCACTTCGTCTTCCGTATCGCTAGGATTCAAGAAGATTTGGTTAACTGCGGGAATCACTTTGGCCGTCTTTAACAAGGCATCCAAGTGCTTTGGCCGGAAGTTAGAAACCCCAATTGCACGTGCTTTGCGATCAGCGTAAGCTTCTTCCATGGCGCGCCAAGTGTCCGCGTTTAATTGTTCCCAATTGTCGCGCATAGCAGCTGGATTTGGCCAGTGAATCAAGTATAAGTCCACGTAGTCTAACCCTAACTTCTTCAAAGAAGTTTCCAAAGCCGCCTTGGCAGCTTCGTAACCGTGGTCCGCATTCCAAAGCTTCGTCGTGACGAATAGGTCTTCACGGGCAACGCCACTATCGGCGATGGCCTTACCAACGCTGTCTTCGTTACCATAAGCTGCGGCCGTATCAATGTGCCGGTAACCTGCCTTCAAAGCAGCCAGCACGGAATCGTATGCGACTTGACCATCGGGTGTTTGCCAAGTCCCAAAGCCAACAATCGGAATCTTTGTTCCGTTATTTAAACTATACGTATCGGTGAGTTTTGTTAAAGCAGTCATCAAAGTGCCTCCTAAAAGTAGCGCTCAAAACAATGATTCATTTTCAGTGCTTCGTTAGTTCAATTCTACCCTGAAACTAGGGGGCGCCGTCAAACAATCTGTTCTAATATTAGTGACGATGCTTCGATTTCGTGAGAAAATAGTTTTATCTAATTGAACAACACTTTATTTATTGGGGAGGTTGCATGAGGTGGAACAAACGAACGTGATGTTGCAAGCCACACTGCTGGCGGGCGCCATTTTACTCGAAAACGGTGCCGAAATTGAACGGGTGGAAGATACCATGCAACGCATCGCAACCAATGCCGGGTACCCCGACGCACAAATTTTTGTCTTACTGACCGGCATTACGGTCTCCTTACCAGAAGCGGCGACCAGCCAAGTGCGCGCCATTCATCGTCGGGGTATGGACCTTGAAAAAGTGGACCAGGTCAACACCTTGTCACGTCGATTTGCCGCTCACGATATCGACTTAACACAATTTGCCGCCCAGTTAGACCAAGTCAATCAAGCCGTGCCCACGTTTCCTTTCAGCTGGTTACTAATTGCTTCAGCGGTCGTTAGCGTGCCACTAATGGTCGCCTTTACCGGACATGCCACCCCAGCTGATTTAGTGACGTGCGCCCTGGCCGGCACCCTCGGATTTTCCACCTATTATTGGGTCAACCGACTCGGATCAATTCGCTTCTTAAGTGAATTTATGGGTGCGTTAATTATTGGCCTAATCACGTTGATTGGTGAACACGTCGCCCCCGGAAGTTACCATCCCGACGCCATTATTATTGGTGCAGTCATGCCATTAGTCCCCGGGGTCGCAATTACCAACGCCGTCCGTGACACGATGACGGGCAACTTACTCAGTGGTCCCGCCCGTGCCGTCGAAGCAATTTTATCCGCGTGTGCAATCGGGGTCGGTATTGCACTAACTTCATTTTTCTATTAGGGGGGACACCATTATGGGACACTGGATTTTAACAACTGGGATTCTCCAATTCGTTTTAGCCTACTTCGCAACGGCCGGCTTCGGGGTTCTCTTGAACATTCCCCGGCGCGCCCTCAATCTCAGTGGTTGGGTCGGCGCCGCGGGTTGGTTGACCTACGAATTTTTATATTTCTTATTACCAACTAGTATCAACGTCAAACTAGCCGTCGGTAATCTGATTGCCGCAGTGGTTATCGGGGTTGCTAGTGGACTAGCGGCACATTATAAGCACATGCCCATGATTATTTTCAACATCCCTAGCCTAGTTCCATTGGTTCCTGGAGGACAGTCTTACCGGGTCGTCCGTAACCTCGTGACGGGTCACCCACACGTTGCTTCGGAGTACCTTGCACAGGTTATCATCATCGCGGGCGTCATTGCAATTGGCTTCTTAATCGCTGAATTTATCAATCGGATTGCATGGCGACTAATCCATTAAACTCAATAAAATCAAATAGTCAGCGGAGCCACTTTATGTAGTGAATCCGCTGACTAACTTTTTATAAAATAAATCACCTCTATTAATCAACGTGCTCAATAATCAATGGTGGGCAACTTTTAATATTATTGCGTGGTCCTTATATAATTAATATTAATACCGGTAATGATCTAGCCCCATTTTTTCCACAAGTTTAACCTCATGACGTGTTTCCTGTTCAAAAATCACTTTCTTTTATAATCCATCATAAAAATTATTAATATTTTCTGGGCTGATAGGTTCAACTCAACAACCGAAAATTACCCCACGTTCCCCTTAGTTTGTATATTTCATAGCCATCTTCATCCCCCGTCTGCCGGTACTTTTGAGTTTGTTTCATACCATTTAAGGGGGTAGACTGATAATGAGTAGCGGCTTAATTATATGAATATATTATTTAATTGATAGTGCAGATTGGCTCATATTTACTTTATCCGACCAATTTCAATACGGGCAAGGGAGCAACTTTATCATGGAATTGAATCATAAAAAAAACGGACTCACCATGAAAAAAACACATTACAAAATGTATAAAAAAGGCCGTATTTGGCTCTTCGCCGGCGTTCTCATTGTAACTGGTTGGCAAAGCAACCTACTGGCTCATGCGGATAGCAATAATGCCAATACTAGCAACAGTAGTGATAACACTAACGTTGCCGCTACTAGTAGTCTCAATAACAACACGGTCACTTTAAGTACTAACCAGGCAGCAACTAGCGCTAGTCAAACATCAACGACTAAAGCTAATTCAACCAGTACCACTGCCTCACAATCAAGTACGGCTAGTAGCACGGCTACTTCGCAATCAAGCGCAACTGATAACAACAGTGTAAGTACAGCTAGCAATGCAACCAGTATCAGCGCAACCACTTTACAATCAAGTGCAACTGATAACAACAGTTTAGATACTGATAGTAGCGCGACCAGTTCGGCAGCTCAGACCAACCAAGTTAGTAGCGACGCTCAACAGACCAGCAGTAGTGCTAGCACGATAAGTACCCAATCGACTGATACAGACAGCCCAACAACATCAACGGCGACCGCTCCTAATCTGACTAGTCAGGCCCAAACACCCGCAACCAGTCAAGCAGCTACCCCCACGCAAAACGTCGCAACTAACGATTTTTCCACTGCATCTACCACGGTCACCTCAACGAATCCTACTGATCAACTTTCTCAAAACTTAGCCAGCACGAGCCTCAACCTTTTGGCAAGTAACGTTGCCGTTGGTGCGGCTGCCAATCTGGAACAAAAAGTGACTAATTCACGCGCCGTATTGTTACGGGCCACCGCGTTAGCCGCCGACATCGCCAGTGGGACGGACGGGACGAGTGCGTGGACCATTGACAGCACGGGCGTTTTACATATCAATGCAGGCACCCTGGACGCCTCGGGTGCCGAATACAGTAAATGGGACACCTACGCCAGCCAAATTACCGCCGTTTCGATTGACGGGGCGGTGACGGCCCCAAACAGTTCAGCCTACCTCTTTTCCGGCTTAAAGAACGTCACTAAGTATGTCAATTTAGACCAGTTGGATACTAGCAACACGACGTCATTGGGTTGCATGTTTCAAAATAACACTCAATTGACTAACATCGACGTAACCAGTTTTAAAACTAGTCACGTTACACAAATGCAAGACATGTTTAACGGCGACACTAACCTAGTCGCCGTTAACGCCGCTGGACTAGATACGAGTAAGGTCACGAATTTCGGTGCCATCTTCATGAACAACTCTTCTCTAACCAACCTCGACCTGCATACTTGGAATACGACTAACGTCACCAACCTAACTTGGGCTTTTTACGGAGATTCCGCCTTAACTAACCTGGATGTTGCTAGTTGGGATACCAGTAACATTAACAGCTTCAGCGAAGTCTTCCAAAATGACCGGAGCCTAGCCACGCTAGATCTTAGCAATTGGAAAACCGATAGTGCGACCGACTTCTATGGGACCTTTTCCGGTGATACTGTATTAACTCAATTAAATCTCTCAGGTTGGAAAACGAGCCACGTCACAAGGATGAATAGTATGTTCGCCAACGACAAGGCCTTGACAGCGTTAAATCTCAACGATTGGGACACCAGTAACGTCACCAATTTGAATGACATCTTCAATGGTGATTCAAGCCTCACAACACTAAGTCTTAATAACTGGGACCTCAGTAACGTCACTACCATGGCGACTAGCTTTGCTGGCCTCAATAATTTAACAACGATCACCGCCCAAAACTGGAAACTGAACAACGTCATTACTAATTTCAGCGACTTATTTAGTAACTTATCCAACCTTAAAACTGTGGATTTAAGTGGCTGGACGGCTGAAGGCGTTACCAGTACCAAATCAATGTTTTTTAAAGACCCGCAATTAACCACTGTCGACTTAAACAACTGGAATCTAGAAAGCAATCAGGATATGTCCTCAATGTTCGCGGAAGATACTAGTTTAACGACCGTTAAGACCGTCGGCTGGCAAACAAGCCACGTCACAACGATGCGGGAAATGTTTGCCAATGACAGGGCCCTGACCGATTTAGACGTCTCCGACTGGAATACTAGTCGTTTAACCGATGCTGGCGGCATGTTTTATAACGCGAGCGCCCTCACCAACTTAGCCGTTACTAATTGGGATATGAGCAAGCTTCAATTAGCCGATGGGATGTTCAGTACGATGAGCAGTCTAACCAGC
>CALFSK010000008.1 GCA_937916845.1 uncultured Lactobacillus sp.
GGACATCTTTTCTCACTTGCCTTTACTTTTACTTTGGTCGGTACGGGTGGTGCATGGGGGGGGAGTTGTCCTTTTATTTTACACAAAAACTGGGTGTTGATGGATTTCCATCAACACCCAATATTCTAGAGCCCCTTTTTAAGCTTATGCATACACAGAGATGACGAGCCCTGCTACTCTTCCAAAAAGAAATCGCTTAAAGTTTCCGGCGATAACCGACCACAGCAAGCATCGCCATTAACCCAACGCCCGCCAAGGCTAACCATGATGCGCTCCGCTTTTCATTGGTTTGCGGCAATGATCTAGTTGACTTACTCGTTGTCGTTGGCTGCTTCAAACTCGGTTGACTACTGAGCATCTGGTCACCAGCCACACTAGTTTGATGACCACGATTGCCCAAGTTAAGAGGGAATCCGCCATCAATCTGTTTACCATTACCATAGCCTTCGTTGATCAAATCACCGTCACCATTATCATTTCCGTTGTTTTCGTCGCCAACGTTAACTTGATCACCACTGCCTGGCTGCTCGACATCTGCCGTGACTGTGATTATAGCCGTCGCGGTCACCACATTGCCAGCAGCATCAGTGTACTGATACGTCACTTTGTTAGTCGCGGCTTTGGCTGTTTCAACCACTCCCGTGACGAGCAAATCATCAACGGTCAGTGACTGTCCCATGGCATCCGTTGCCAGAACCAAATTATCCGATGCCTGCCACTTGTCACCAACTTTAAGCTGACTGTCCTTAACTTTTAAAGCGACTTGGCTGGTTACGACTTTAGCGGTAATTGTTTGTGTGACTTCGTTGCCAAACGTATCCGTATACGTGTAAGTGACCTTGTAATCACCGGCTTTATTGGAATTAACCGTACCCGTTACTTTGACATCAGCTAACGTAACTGGTTTACCGGCCGCATCCGTCCCATTCACAAAGTTGTCTTTGGCGTTCCAAGTCGTTTTGGGCCCAGCGATAATTGTTGCATCTTTCGCTTCAACACTGAGTTGACTTGCAATCACATGAATAGTAATCGTCTTGGTTGCTTCATTCCCATAGACATCGGTATACGTGTAAGTGACCCTGTAATCACCGGCTTTATTGGGATTAACCGCCCCCGTTACTTTGACATCAGCTAAGCTAATAGTCTTACCCGCTGCATCCGTTGCGCTTACAAAGTTGTCTTTGGCGTTCCAAGTGGACTTAGGCCCAGCGACAACGGTTGCATCTTTCGCATCAATACTGAGTTGGCTTGCAATCACATGGACAGTAATCGTCTTAGTTGACTCATTCCCATAGACATCGATGTACGCATACGTCACTTTATAATCACCGGACTTAGTTGGATCAACACTCCCGGTTACTTTTAAATCGGTGACATTGAGCGGTTTACCGTTTGCATCCGTTGCACTCACAAAGTTATCAGCCGGTTGCCAATCCGTTTGGGGGCCAGCGATTAACTGACTATCTTTGACGACCAAACCAGACTGCGCCTTGGCAACGTATATGGTAGCCGTCTGAGTCCGTTGATTGCGCGCACTATCGAGGTAACGATAGGTCACCTGATAAGTCCCCGGTGTTTGTAGATCAACTTGACCGTCAACTGTGATTTGATCAACCGTTAACGGTTCTCCGGCAGCATCCGTTGCACTAACAAAGTTGTCAGCTGGCGTCCACGTTCCTTTGCCCGCAATCACCGCAGTATCCTTGACCGTCAACGTCGCTTTAGTTGCGACGACTTTAACCATAATTGGCGCTGTAATCAAATTACCCGCCGCATCAGTGTATTGATAAGTGACTGCGTAATTGCCTAGGGTGTGCAAATCGACAGTGCCAGTGACTTTGACTTGATCAAACGTTAATTTTTGACCAGTGGCATCCTGTGCACTGACAAAATTAGTTTCAGGGGTCCACTCAGCTCCCGGACCTGCAATCACGGTCGCATCGGTTGCCTTTATCGTAGCTTGGGTTGCCTTAATAACAACCGTCACTGTTTGACTCACGGTATTACCAGCAGCATCCGTATAACTGTATCTCACTGGATAATCGCCAGCCTTGGTTGCATCGACTCCACCGGTGACTTTGACGTCATTAAATTCGACTTTTTCACCCATGGCATCTGTGGCACTGACAAAATTATCCGTCGCTGCCCATTTCATACTTGGTCCCGCAATTAAGTCGGTGTTTTTAGCCACTATCCCGGCTGCGCTAGCCTGTACTGTTACTACCGCAGTCACATGTTTAAAATTACCAGCACTGTCTGTGTAACTGTAAGTGATTGGATAATCGCCGGCCGTCTTGATGTCGACGCTTCCATCAACCGTTACTGCATCAATATCCAAATCATGGCCAGCACTATCTTTAGCACCCGTTAAATTCATCGCGGCAGTCCATTCTGGTGTTTTAGGACCAATGACCATTGTTGAATTCTTACCTGTTAAGACTGCTTTAGACGGAACAAGCGTAACTTCAATATCAGCTGTGTGCACATAGCCTGCGTCATCTTCATAGGTGACCGTCACCGTTTGCTTGCCAACTGTATTTAAATCTAATTGATCAGTGTTTGCGGTCAACTTAGCATTTTCGAAGGCGACATCAGTCCCATCCACCGCAGTTAATTTCGTAAGCGCCGTTTTTAAATCAACTTTAGCACTCGGACCAGCAATTATTTGAACGGGCTGTGTCTGAATCGTCGCCTTATTTTCAACTACTTTGACTTGTACATCATGTGTCACCGCATTGCCTTCACTATCCGTGTAGGTCAAAGCGATCGAATAATTACCGGGTGTTTGCAAATCTGGCTGCTTATTCGCCACAATTGCTAATCCATCCGTCGCAACCGGCACACCAGCAAAATCAGTGGCACTGGCGACACTGTCTTGCCATGACCACTTCGCCAGATCACCAGCAACAATGGTGACATCGCGTGATTTAAAATCTGCCTGGCTAGCAACCATCGTCACAGTTACAGTTGTATAAACGGTATTACCAGATTGATCAACGTAAGTTAGCTTCACCTCTTGGGCACCCGCTTTAGTTAAATCAAGCCCGGTAGCCGTCACGGTTGCAACTTCTGCATCACTCAGCGTGTCACCCACTGCGTTTAATGAAGCCGTTCGATCAAGCGCATCACTAACTTGCCAATTTGGTTTTGGCCCCATGTTAACCGAGACATTTTGACCAGCTAGGTTTGCTTGCGACTTCACCACAGTGACCGTCGTTATCTCCTGACGTACTGCACCGTAACTATCTGTATACGACAGAACCACCGTATTAACAACCTGATTGTTTTGACCCGTTGTCTTGACATTGACTGTGTTATTGTACTTATTTCCATTAACACTCACGACTTTAACCAAATTATTGATATTGGATGATGATAGCTCTACTTTTTCACCTTCACCATCTACTAAACTAGTCACATTGTCCTTAGCAGACCAAGTACTTTTAGGACCAGCAACGACCGTAATTGGCCCCACTTCGAAACTAGACTTTGAAGCCGGTTCCCACACATAAGTTATCGTTCCCGTCGGAATATTGTTATTAGTAATACTATATAGCGACATTAATTCAGCACTTGTATACTTATTACCGCCAGTCGTACTTTGCCAAGTTTTCTCAGCAGTTGGCACGCTTGGTAAATCAGAGTTCGTCCCGAAACGTGTCTGCGCACTCACCGTTAATGACGATAACGCCGCATCATATGAAAATAGAAATTCAAATTGAGTTGCATTGCTCATATTCCAGCCGGAAATATTCAGAGATTTCAGCTGTGGATCATTGGAAAACATGCTACCAAACGACGTTTTTTGACCATCATCCCCAACGTTCCAATGACTCAAATCTAAAGACTGTAACGGCATAGGACTAAACATACTAGTGAATGATTGAACTTTGCCAACATTCCAATTGTTTACTGGCAACTTGCTACTATCAGTTATTGGGTTAGATGAAAACATCGCTCCCATATCAGTCACGTTGCTAGTATCCCAATCCTTAATCCCTGAAAAATCCGAAACCTGGTCACTTGAAAACATTCCATACATTTCCGTTGCATGCGAAACATCGATATTTTCTAGCCCATCAATCTCGGTTAGGGGCACGTAGCCCGGATCGGTATCTTTCTTAAAGAAAAGATAGCTTAGATAGTGACCTGCAACGACGTTCTTATCGATGACAACCTTACTAATCACAGCACGAACTCTTGTCATATCTGGCAAATAATTATTGCCTTCCCACGGTGCCATAGAATCAGCACCAAAAGTACCTGAACCGATCGTCAACAAACCGTCACTGGTCACTTTCCACGGACTCGTCCCCCAGGTACCGGATGCCAATACAGTCACATCCGCTGCCTTCATTAAACTAGCTCGCGATAACTTATTTTCCTGAACTGCAGCCGCTCCCAGTGCGTTACTCGTCAATAGATTTAGTTTAGTGACGGTCTGACGCTTCGTCAGTTGTGCCTCAATATCGGGATCGGACACTGAATCAGCAGTTCCAATTGCATTAACTGCGATAACCCTTTCTTCAGCGTCACCTTCATTCTCAACTGAAGTTACCGAATCGGATTTTGGTGTGTTTTTAGTTGCTTCGTCTGTCATATCAGACGTAACGGCTGGTGTTATCGGCGTTTCAGTAGTGGATTGTTCGTTGCTGCTTGCAACAGTTTCTTTGGTCCTGTTAACGGTTTCATTAGTCTTTGACGGTTCAGAACTCGATTGACTGTCCGAAGACGATTCAGCTTGCGAATGACTCGCTGAACTAACAGTCTGCTTCGTGCTGCTGTCATTTTTGACAGCGCTTTCATTTCGACCTTGCTCAGTTGTTTCTGTGACCGACTCAGCTTGAGTGACTGCTGTATCAGTGTTAGTCGCACTAGTACTGGAATCCGAGCCACTGTTTATGACACTTGCGTCGTGTTGTCCTAGAACAACCTGTGACTGACTAATTTCACTTCCACTGCTAGTACTGGTCGACGACGTTTCATCAACAGTAGTTACGGTATCTGCCTGACTCGTTAAAGCACCCATATTAATCGACGCAACCACAATTCCTGCAAAAATCCAAAAACGTCCTTTTTTATACATTTTATAATAGCGTTTCTCATTTTGAACTGGTCTCATAAACCTACTCCCCCATTTCCTAAAAGTAGCCTACTAACTGAATGAACATAAATAATTGCATATAAACAAACTAATTTTCATACGATTCATTAATCCGCCGGCATTCAAAAGGGAAATTAACCCCATATTGTTACTCGTCTATTAATAAATTTAATTACGCTCGTTAATAGATGAGTGCCTTTCATATTTATAAGTTACCACAATAAGCTAGTCCAATTCAATCCTAATTAGTTATATACCAATAATAAAATTAATCATATTTATCGTAGCCAATCCGCCTATTTTCCCGTAGCCAAAGTGTCTTAGATAAATCAACCAATTCAAGCCACCTGGCTATCAAGTATTCAATCAGACATTGTATGAAATGTTACTTACCGAACGAAATGTTCACGATTTCTCAACATTTAAACGATGTAGTGACTAAAAACCAGCTCAAACGTTCATTAATCCGGATTTTCACTGCAAGTTACACATAAAAAAACTGGTTAGACTCACGATTAGCAATTGCAAACCGTGAATCTAACCAGCACTATAAAAATTATTTTGTTTTGACGTAAGCTTTATTCGCCGTAAAGAAGTTCCCTTTATTCGTCATGTAGTAACGTGATCCCGTTGACCGCTTGTAAACGGCAACGGTCTTAATGGCCTTGCCCTTCTTATGACGAGCAACCCGATCCGCCTTCTTGAAGGAATGTTTACGGTAAGTGTAGACATTCTTCTTAGGAATGATCTTCTTGCTTGATGGCACTGATTCGTAGTAAGCGTGGTTCGTCTTAGAAATCTTACCCGTAATGTAACCACCGTTTAAGCGAATCCGGTAATAGTTCCCGCTCTTGACCAGTGTGCCGGCGTACGTTGCACCCTTTGGCATCACCGTACCGGTTGCGTGCTTCAAATTAATGTCACTGTAAAGTTTACTCTTCTTGCGTAACGTGTAACTCCCATGTTGACCAACCCAGTAACCCGTTACGTCCTGTGCCAGTACCCACTTATTCAAGCCTTTCAAATAAACGATTTGTTTCGAAGAACTCGTCGTGACGTTTTGCACCGCGCCAATCTTGTAATACTTCTTCTTAACGCCACTTGGAATACCAGCACCACCATAGTAGTTTGTCGCACCCTTATGCAGGTAAACGTGTTGACCCGCCCGGTAACTGCTGTAAGCATACTTGGTAGTGTTCTCATTCAACCACCAGCTCAACGGATGGTAGGTCGTAACCGTCGCCTGATCAAAGAGGTTATTATCAACGTATTGGTTTAATGATGAGAGGTAATAACTACTTGAATACTGCCACAGTGAGAACGGAATCGTTGGCCGTGACGAGTAGTTGGCGATCCACTGCGCGTCAAAACTCTGGCGCGCCGTATTAGCATAACTCGTCGCAAATGACTGATAAGAGTAGAAGATCAAGTGCTTATTAGTCAGCTTACGCATTTCGTTATACCACGCTTTGACCGCGGCGTTGGTTGCCGAACTGCTCATCGAAGTCGTTTCAAAATCTAACACGTAAAAGCGCGTATTCTTGTTAGCACGGTTGTAAAAGTCTTTCGCTTCTTGGACCGCACCGCTTGCTGAAGTAAAGGTTGCAAAGTCATACGATCCGAACGGGACCCCGTAACGAACGTATAAATTTTCATTATTAACGTGATGAATATCTTCATACCCACTACCATACTGAACCCGGTTAATCACAAAACTAGCCTGATTCTTTAAACTCTGTACTTGGGTCCTGCTCAACTGTCCCTGCCATTCAGAAATATCTGGAACCGCAGCTTGCGCCTGTACCGCTACCATTAACCCCACGCAACTCCCAATCGCGAGTAACGCGAGTCGCCACTTTTTAAATAATTTCAAACCATTCGCCTTCCCATAAAACAATTTATATGTAAAATAATATCTATTATTAATTTTACCGGTAAAAGCGTTTAAAAGGTTCTCAAACTGATGTCATTCGCTTTACAATTTCTTTACATTGGCGCCTTCAAATTGTAAAGAAAGTCTTAAATCTCATCTATTTCACCAAAAGTCAAGGCATCCCTACGCCCGTCCAATCAAGCTAACGATTTGTTTTTTGGCTTAAAATCTGTCACAGTATTTATTAAATAAGTAATAAAGTGAGCTCATATTATGATTAGTGTAAAACAACAATCCTTACAAGACATTCCAATCATCGAAGTCGTCGACGAGACGCTTCTGACCCAGCCTTTACCACTAGTCGTTTTTTACCACGGCTGGCGGTCGCAAAAAGACTTGGTCTTGACGCAAGCCCGTAAATTGGCTAACCGGCACCTTCGCGTCGTGTTACCCGATGCCATGAACCATGGCGACCGCATGGAACCCGTCAGCAGCCTGCCATCCTTCACTTTCTGGAACAGTATTCAAGGTAACTTAGCTGAATTTGACCTCATCATCCAGACGTACCGCAAACGTGGCCTAATCTTAAACGACCAAATCGGTGTTGGCGGCTACTCCATGGGTGGCATGACGACTGGCGCGCTCCTGACCCGTCATCCCGAGATCAAGGCGGCCACCATTATCATGGGGACGCCTAACCTGAACGCCTACGCGCAACTTGTTCGCAATTACGCTGCCAAGACCCACGTCTATTTACCAACGGACATGGCTGCTTTGACCAGCTGGATCGATAACTTCGATTTAAACTTGCACCCCGAAACGATTGCGCACCGGCCCGTCTTGTTTTGGCACGGCACCGACGACGAGCGGATTCCGTACGCACAATCCCGCGACTTCTTTGACCGTGTTCACCACGAACCCTACGCCAACCAAGTTGCTTTTATTACGGGTTACCAGGCCAAACACCTCGTCAAGATTCCCCTAATGAATAAAATTGCGAACTTTTTTGACTATTATCTTAATTAGAAACCGGTGTAAAATTTGGCAACCAGCACCACTAAAACTGAATCCGCCGATACTGGCGACTACTTAAAGGTTGCGGCTTGTACCGCTGTCATTCTCCAGTCAGTCCTAACTTTGGCCTTAAAACAGCCACTCAATGTGACCGACCAATGGATCATTGGTCTCAGCTATAACGCGGTTAAATTTACCGCACCCGCGTTTATTTTCGGCATTCTCTTTACAACGACCCGGACAACTTATCCTAGTCAGCTAAGCGCCTATCCCCACTACTTAAAACGGCAATGGTCGGCCCTATTCATACCATCTATTTTTTGGACCACGGTTTACCTGCTAGGGATGCCCCAGCTGCAACAAGGCGTCCCGTTTCACAGTGTCAAAACCTTTGCTTGGCAATTCGTCAACGGTAACGCCGCGCCACACCTGTGGTACAACACGATGATGTTACAGTTTATCCTACTGATGCCGCTCTTTTGGTGGTTAGCACGCATTGCCACCAACGCCGGCCGGGTCAAACTGATTCTTTTAGTAACGCTGATTGGCTGTGCACTCTGGGTCGCGTTCTACGACGTAACAGTTTGGCACGGCCCGCATCAACAGTCTTGGGTTTTGTTAGACCGGGTCAGCCTTAGTTTCGCCGGTTACGCAATTCTAGGCACCTTGGCAGCCCGTTTTTCTAAATCCTTAGCGCAGAAACTAGCCCAACATCAATGGTTACTCAAGCTGAGCTGGTTCGTCCTATTTGGTTTGACCACTGGGCTGCTGATTCACGCGGGACTACCGATCCACCTGAACGTCACGTCGTACATCCAGCCTGCCATGGTTGGCTACGACCTTGCCACCATCGGTTTAATCGTTAGCTTGGCGAACACTCAAATTCACCGCCACGCCCGCAGTGTTCCCGTGATCCACTGGTTAGCGATTTACGCTTACCGGGCCTACCTCGCTAACGTTTTTTGGCTGCAACTCATCTGGGCACTTGGTGGCCGCTGGTTAGCCGTGGCGCCCCTGCCGGTGATTATCGGCTGCTACGTTTTAACTTGGATATGCTCTTTTGCCAGTGCTTACGGGTTACACCGCTTAGTCCAGCTACTTTGATTAACGAAATACAATAGGCGCATCCCTGAAAAATCAAGGGATGCGCCTATTTTGTAACTATTTATAATTTGGCAAGTCGCCCGCCCAACCAAGGGCAGTTGCCCCAAGACCGAACCGAACTAGTTTAAACTACTAGCGACTCCCGTTGGCCCTGTTGATAGGCCCGTCGCCGTTTGAAACAGCCCAATCCTAACAACATGGTTAAAGTAACGGGCATTGCGACTTGGTAAGGACGTATAAACGCCTGGGTCATGGCGGTCTTCGTTGTCACTTTGACCTTGGCAACTACCCCAGCAATTTGCCGGTTGTCAGCCGCCACCGTCCGTGTGACTTGGTGTTGAACTTGTTCATAAACCGTTTTGCGAACCGCTTTCGGCGCCCGTTGTAGCCGGTATTGCTTTAATGCCACTGAATAGTTTTGCCGAATCAATTGTCGGGTTTTAGCGGGAGTGATGAATTGCTTCGACGTTGTCTGGACGTTTTCAGTCTTTAGATGCGTTTTGATTGCCGCTAGCGTATCTTGTTTCGCTTTAGCTGAGACTGAAAGCGCCGCGACATCTGACTGTGCAGTCCGCAAAACGTGCTGCTTAGCCGTAACTAAATTCGCTGACAACGCGGACACAAATATCGCAACTGCTAGTGACGTCCCGATTTGGCGAAAAACACCGATCACACTTTGTGACGCTGTCAAAAGTTTTCCCGTAAAATCACCCGCGGCTAAGACAGTAATGGGGCCAATAATTATCCCGTACCCCGCCCCAACAAGCATCAGAACGATTAAGACCTGCCAATAGTGATTAGGATCTAACTGGCTAAGCCCAACGTAACCTACAATGATGGCTAAGATTCCACTGAAAACGACTAACCGGGGACCAACCTTAGCTAGGATAAACCCACTAAGGGGCGAAAAAAGAAAAATCATCACCGAGGCGGGTGAGATCATTAGAGCAGCCATAAGTTCCGTTTTTCCTTGGACCTTAGTAAAAAAGCTGGGCATTAGAACCAATATGCCCACCATGAATACCCCGGAAATAACCGTCACTAGCGCTGAACCCGTAAATTGGCGGTCACGGAACAGCGCCAAGGGCATCATGGGTTGCGACACGTGGGCTTCGGTCCAGATGAAACTTCCCAACGCCACCAAGCTGGCTGCACCTAATCCGAGAATAATGGCGCTCGTCCATCCCCAATCGCTCCCTTTGACCAGTAGCAACGTTAAACTGAACAAGGCTAGCATCGATAACAAGCTACCCGCCCAATCCAGCTTTTCGGTCCCCACACGACTGGCCTTGCGATCTAATAATCGCCAGGATAGCCCCAACACTAGTACAACCAAGGGGACGTTAATCAAAAAGATGCCCCGCCAACCAAATAACTGGGTAACGGCACCCCCAATCGTAGGCCCAAGCGCGGCCGCCAGCCCCTGCGTCGTTCCTAAAATGGCAATGGCCCCCGTTCGTTTAGCCGTCGTCACGCTTTGAATCCCAATCGTCATGCTGGCTGGAAAAACAATGGCAGCGCCTAAACTTTGAACGCCCCGTCCAACGATTAGCCAGCTCACCCCAGTAGCTAGTCCTGAAAATAAAGAGCCCACGAGGAACAGCCCCAGGCCAAGCAAATACAACCGTGTACGCCCGTAAATATCCGCTAATCGGCCTAAAGGAATGGTCAAGCTTGCAAACAATATGGTATAAATATTTAGTGCCCAGGATAACTGCTCTAAACTAGTTGCTAATCCGGTTTGCATCGCGGGCAACGCGATGTTCATTACCGTTGTATCCAACATACATAAAAACGTCCCTAACGCCATTGTCATGACGATCTTAGTTGATTTTTCCATTTTAAACGCCCCCTTGTGTGACACAGTATAGGGGACAGCCATCAAACAAATAAATACTTAGGTTACAGAAAAGGAAAGGTTGTGACCGAATGAGCCCTCAAGAGCGCAAACACCAAAACTTGGTTGCCATTTACCAAGCATTACTGCAACTGATGACCGAAAAACCACTGGCCAATATTTCGATTACCGAATTATGCCAGCGTGCACACGTTTCACGAACTTATTTTTATCGCAACTACGCAAACTTTGACCAAATTATTGGCGCCTTTCAAGAAGACTACATGTTGCACTACCTGCGCCACCTACCTAACCAATCCAAAATCAGTTTGACCGATTTAATGATCCATTATTTTGAGCTGACTAAACAAGAAGCGGCAACCAACCGTTTATTGATCAAAAATGATAAGTATGACGTTTTAGTTCAAACGTTTCAGACCGTTTTTAACCTATTCATTAAACACGAACGCATTCGTTATTCGGGTAGCATGGCGCTTTTTAGCGAACCCTACTACGTCGAATTTTTCTCCGGTGCCGTCGTCGTTAACGTGGCGGTCAACTGGCTACAACGGGGCATGGTCGAGCCTCCCGCATACCTAGGCCAACAAATCAGCCACTTAGCACGCTACAGACACACCCCATCGAGCTTGAATTAAAAAAAGTTAGTCACTAAAAAATGCCACCGCAACTTGGTGGCATTTTTTCTATCTTTATATTTCAGACAAAAAATGGGAATTGAAAGTTCAATCCCCATTATCGCATGTTACCATTGTTTTGCTGAGTTATACATATTATTCTTCTAGTGTTTTTCTTTGTAGGCGTTGTAGCCTTCTATGAATTTAGATACCTCAGACGCTTTGTCATCAGAAAGCAAATTTATTAGTTTAATAAATTTGCTGGGGAACCTTTTAAAATGATGTTCATTTTCATAATCAAACTTAGCTTGATTAAAACCTGCTTGGTAATCATCAGTTGAGCCCGCTTGATTATTTCGCTCTTGACTATATGAGTTTTCCATTTTCCAAGTTTTGTATGCTTCCGACGCTGCCTGATAATTTCCCTTTTCGTAGTTATCTTTGACGTATTGATGCAATGAGCCTAATCCCTTCATCCTTTTCCCTCCAATACGTTTTAAATGTGTACAACTTTAATATAATACAATCCATTTGATTTTGAAACTATTGAATTTCACAATTTTTATTCAAGCATAATCAAGTTGATTACTTGCTTTCATCTTCCAAAAATTTGACTCGCCAATACCCACAACGAATAAAAACAATTGATAATCCAAAACAAAATCCAAAGCTCAATAGATGCACGATTATTGCAGTTCCAGGCGTGCCAATTGTTATTAACAAAATTAAAATATAAAATGCCCACCAATAAGAATCAGTCCCTTATGGAAAATAGCTTTTCTAAATATATTTGGCTTGATTTTACAATTCTCAATTCGGTCGATGATACGTTGATATCACCAAATTAAGTACGATCAACTCAATCAAAAATGCCACCGCAATCGGTGGCATTTTTTTATCATAATAAGTCCTAAATCGTTTTAAATGCTTGGAGGAATTCTGAATCGTTGGCGTGATCCGCAAACTGTGCCGCCGTCCACGTCGCTTTAATCTGGCGGTCGGCTAACCACAAAACCTGACACTGTTCGAACGCCGCAACGTCACGCACGTCATGGGTAATCAGCAAGTAAGTCCGTTGTGGATGTTCACGCATGACGGTAAATAAGGTCGCTACGTGCTGGCGGTCCACAAACGCCGTCGGTTCATCCAAAACAACTAAGTCCCGGTCAACTTGTAAAAATAGTAATAATTGTACTAATTTACGCTCGCCACCCGACAAGTCACCATAATGGCGTTGCCACAACGGGGTCAAAAACGCCACCGTTGGCGCATCCGCCCACTTAGCTAAATCAGCTAACGTCAACCGTAACTGACCCGTGGCCACGCCCAACACCAATTGGGCCACGTTACAGACACGGGTCGCCGCAAGCATCGGTAATTTTTGGTTTAAGTAAATTGAAGACCCTTGGGGCGTAATCTTACCTTGCGCGGGTCGTAATCCCAACAAAATGTCTGCTAACGTCGTTTTACCGGCACCGTTTTGACCAATTAAAAAGTTCACCTGATGGGCTACTAGGTCAAAGTTTAAACCGTCAAAAAAGGGCTGCTGCGCTTTAGGGAACGTATACTTTAACTGTCTAACTTTCATTATAATCCCTCCGTTGGCAACAAACGCAGGTGGCGATAACTATAGGCCCCAATTGCTCCCATCACAACTAACGTAGCAACGTAAGCCGGCCAAAACGCACCCCACTGGGCCGTTGTCAGCAGGTTAAACGTATTCATGACTAAGTAGATGGGGCTCAACACGTTCAACCAAACCGTGGTGACGGCCAGGTGCGTACTATTTTCGATAGCCGCAGATCCAATCATCACAACAATCATGAGCGTATTGACCACCGCGTTTAATGACTTGTAACGAATAGGTAAACTCAAAATGGGCAGGCAGTAACCGAGCACTGGTAACGCCACTAATAATAGAACGGCCCACAACCGCCAGACAATCCCGAAGATTGGCAAGTGAAAGACGATTCCACTAACCGCGCCAACCAGCCCTAAGATAACCACCAGTAAGCCCCCGCTAACGAGCATTTTACTGACCAGAAAGACACTCGGATTCACAACTAACGAAACGTATTGTTTTAGATAGCCCTGCTCACGAAGCATTGCCACGTCCGCAATCACCATCAAGACGTTTGAAAAGATGATCCAGGCGATAAAGGGCATGACCGCGCCAATAAATTGCTGCATCGATAGTGGTTTAAAAAAGGCTGACTTTAAATTCAATACTAAAAAGACGAGTGGTAACACGACGGTGTATAGCAACATCCCCAGGTTATCGAGTGCGGCCTGCCAAAAATAACGGGTATATAGGCACACTTGAACGATATATTTACGCATCTGGCGCCTCCTAATGAGAATTAGTTTCATTATAATTTAATGTTTTTTTAATTATAATGACGCACCCGCCCAAAAGTCAACGTTCCATGAACTACTCACCATTTTACTAACTAGCCTCATTAGCGAAAACAAAAAACCGGGCGCTTTAGCAACCCGGTTTCAAAAAACAATTTAATTTTAGTCACCAACTGGATGCCAACCGTGGTCGTCACTCAATTGATTCATGTACGTCATATCTTCACTACTGATTTCAAAGTCCAACTTCGTATTAGCTTCCACGTGCGCCATTGCCCGGGCCTTTGGTAGCGGTGCAACCCCATTTTGAATAATGAAGCGTAAGGCTAACTGTGGCAAGCTAACAGAGTACTTGTCCGCTAACCGTTCCAACGTTGGGTCAGACAAAAGGCCCCCCGTTGCTAGTGGTGAGTACGCTTGGACAACGATGCCCGCAGCTTCCGCCGTCTTAACGATCGAAGCCTGCGTATGACCCACGTAATATTGGATTTGATCAACGGCTGGTTTGACAGTTAAGCCATCCCAAGTCAACAAATTTTCGAGGTCGTGGGAATTGAAGTTTGAAACCCCAATAGCTTTCGCCCGACCACTGTTATAAATATCCTGCATTGCCCGCCAAACATCGCGGTTTTGAGCGTCATAGTTCGCGCCCATTTGGTTCCATGGCCATGGCGCGTGAATGATGTATGAGTCGACGTAGTCCAAGTCTAACGCGTTTAAACTACTCTCAAAATCGGTCATCGTTTGGTCATAAGTCTTCGTTTCACCAGGTAACTTAGTTTGGACAAAAATGTCTTCGCGGTTAACCTTGGCGTCGCGTAACGCTTCCCCAACACTTTTTTCATTCTGATAAGCCTTAGCCGTGTCAATAAAGCGATAACCGGCTTTTAAGGCGTTGCTAACGGCGTCGTAAGTTTCCTTACCGGGACGCGTCTGCCAAGTCCCAAAACCCACTTTAGGCATCAATACATCGTTATTTAACTTAAAAGTATCCGTAATAGTTGTCATCAAAATAGCCTCCTGAATCGTTTATGACACTACTTTAGGCCCTTCGCCCTACTGGAAGGCAATCATTTTGTTCGCAATTTTCAAATTTCCATCAGATCTTTGAACTCACCACTAAACCTTACCTACACAACTCTGCTAAAAACAGTTGTACTATTGTTATTCTTATCGAATACTCGGAGGTTGGCGCTGATAATATCGGTCGTGATGGTGGCGTTTAAGTGGCGTTTTTTGCCACTTTTACACCACGGACGGTTCGGGACAATTGCGTACCTTGCAAATGTTCCGGGCGAGGGTTAAGACCGCTCCTCAGGCTTAACCCGGTCCCACGACCGCATGTTATCAGCGCCAGCCGGACTAAATTTCCATCAAAAAAAGCGACCCGCAATTGCAAGCCGCCTTGAACGAATCTAGTTTTCAGTTCGCGCTGGCCGAATCCGTTTACCCCAGTACTGGAAGTAATCGGTCCGTAACGCACCGTTATATAACTTACGCCGTTTAGTGGCTTTTTGACCGTAGTAGTCTTCAAATTCCAAGTCACTCGTCAAAATGTACTTACTCCAACTTGGCAACTTAGCATAGACTTGGCCCATTTGACGGTATAAGATCCGGACACTGTCACGGTCGCTCAACCGTTCCCCGTAAGGTGGGTTGGCAATGATGACCCCGTTGATTTTATCAGTCGTAAAGTCTTTAACCGCTAACTGCTTGAAGTTGATGTCGTGCAGCAACCCGGCTTCACTGGCGTTTAACTTTGCGATATCGATCATCTTCCCATCAATATCGTAACCACTAATATCCAATTCGGTATCGTAGTCGGCCTGGCTATCCGCTTCATCCCGTAATTCCTGACTTAAACCAGCAGGAACCCAGTCCCACTTTTCACAAGCAAAGGACCGGTTAAATCCAGGCGCAATGTTTCGCGCTAATAACGCCGCTTCAATCGGAATCGTTCCCGACCCACACACGGGGTCAATGAACGGGTTGTCCGGATACCACTTAGCCAACATGACTAGGGCTGCGGCCATGTTTTCCTTCAATGGCGCGCCACCCTTTTCGACCCGGTAGCCCCGCTTGAATAAACTTGAGCCGGTCGTATCTAGCGTCAGTAAAACGTGGTCCTTATTGATGGCCACTTCTAGTGGGAACAACGCACCAGTTTCTGGTAAATGGCCATTACGGTGATACGTTGATGCGAGTTGGTTAACGATGGCTTTTTTAACGATCGACTGCACATCTGGCACACTGTGTAACTTAGAATTACGTGACTTACCTTCAACTGGGAATTCTGCGTCCATTGGTAGCAACTGATCCCAAGGTAAAGCGAGCGTCTTTTCAAATAATTCATCAAACGTGTAGGCGTCAAATTCACCGACAATAATCTTGATTCGATCAGCGGTCCGTAACCATAAGTTCGTCCGTAAAATATCCTTGATGGTTCCGTCAAAGCGCACCCGGCTGTTTTCAACCTGCGTGTGATAGCCTAAGTCGCGTAATTCCCGACCCACTAAAGCTTCAATCCCACTCGCAGCGGTCGCGATTAATTTAAATTCTTGCATAAAAATCCTCCTGCATTCCTCATAATTTCTATTTAGCTAATTCTGTTAAAAACTACCCTACCTAGTTTAGCATATTTCGCTAAGCGATAGCGCTACGGGTCGTTCGTTAAATGACCATACAAAAAAACTAGGACAAAAGCGAACTTTTGTCCTAGCGCTCTGTCAACATGTAAATCCCTGTAGGCCACGTTTTGTACCATACTGAAGCACAGACGACAGTCAGTATGGCGGTAATCATCTATCTCAAGATTATTAATCTCCCCTCACACTTTGTTCAATTCCAGTGTGTGAGGCTCCCCTACCGTAGTTTGGGTTTCCCGCTCGTGGGGTTTACCGCGTTCCAAACTAGTCGTTTCCAACTAGTTATCGTCACTGTGGCACTTTTCAGACATACTCGGGCATAGCTTACGCCTTAGCCGTTTTTGTCGCCGTAATTGATGCAAGCATCAATCCCCCGGTTTATAGCCGAGCACGGACACTACAAGCATCGCAGCTTGTGCGGGCATGGACCTTCCTCAGCCGACATAAGCCGGCCGCGATTACCTAGGATTTACACTGAATCACGCCTTAAAGCCGGTGTGATTCATTTTGATTATTATCTAATTGTGCACCGAAAACATGGCGTTCCAAGTTAGATAAACGTTTCAGAATATCCATATTCGTTACCGTACTTGCCGGTTGTGAAGATGGTGTGGACGCACCAACGGCAACTTGTTTTGTCAACTCGTCAACCTTGGCACGTAACCGTTCATTTTCATCTGAAAGTTGTTGGTTATCTTTAGTAAATGACTCATAGTCCTTAATGACATTATCTAAGAACCCATCCACGTCAGCAGGATCATAGCCCCGCATTTTTGGTTTGAATTCTTTTTGAAGGATGTCTTTGGGAGTAAAATTACGTTTAGCCATATTTAAAAACACCTCATTGTTATTCGCGCAATGCCTACTAAGCATCCGCATTACTTAAAACATTGTAGCAGACTTTATTCAAAATTAAAACCATTATTCTGCTTTTCTGCATATTCATTGGCACTTTCCTGTAACCAGTCGAAATCAATTAGCGTGATTGGATACGGATGCGCCTCTCCGTATGACCGAATCAAGTCATAATCGTACGATGGTTTTCCGGGGTTATCAGGATCATACACCAAAGCAGCCGCGTCAGTATGGGTCACCATGAAATCTTGGTAATTTTTTAATTGTTGGGGATTTTCATAAGTTTGCTTACTAACCGGTGCGTGAAAATCAACCCGCGACAATAAAGCTTGCAACTTTGCCTGGTTATTTTCATTCCACCGTCCCCCAAATTCACCGTACGGTAACATCATGGCCACTTTTAACTCGGGATACGTCTTTTTTAATTCGAGTCCAACTTCGGCACTCCACTGTTCAATGCCTAGTTGACCGCCCGTAATTAACCAGTCCACACCATCTTCGATTTGGGTCGTCAGGTAATTCGTCAATGCATATTTAATCACTTTGAGTTTATCATCTTGATCACCAAACACATTTAATTCGTAGCTGCGATAACCACTCAGCCATAACCGACTCATAACCAGACCCCTTTCCATCTTTACCATATCTTATAGTATTAATTTTACCGCACAACTACCGTGACAACCAGCTTAGCGGTTTACACCATCGTTTCCCCGCAATTAGCTGTGAGTTCGCCTTACAAATTCAGAAAAGCCAACCCCGACCGTATTCCCAGAAACCTTAATCCGTCACTTTTAGTACCCGTTGCCCGGCCCTTAAACGCCGCGCTACGTTTGATTGGTTTCACATTAAGCCTAATAATGGTAAAATATTACATTATTAGGAGGTTGATTAATGTGACGATTCGCTATCCAAACGGTAAAGTCTATCGCCAACCTAGCCATTCAAAATCAAAACCTTCCAAGTTTGCCAATACAAACTTTGGCGACCGGGGAATGAGTTTAGAAGAAGAAATCAATGATAGCAATACTTACTATCTCGAACATGAAATCGCAGTTATTCATAAGAAGCCAACCCCGATTCAAATCGTCAAAGTTGACTACCCCAACCGTAGCGCCGCCGTTATTAAAGAAGCGTACTTTAAACACGCTTCGACGACCGACTACAACGGAGTTTACCGCGGTAAGTACTTAGATTTTGAAGCTAAGGAGACGAAAAGCAAAACGGCCTTTCCACTCAAAAACTTTCATGAGCACCAAATTGAACACATGCGCCAGTGTTTACACCAGGGCGGAATTTGTTTTGTCATCATCCGTTTTGCTAGTTTGGATCGCCTATTTTTATTGAAAGCAACTGATCTGTTTACTTATTGGGATCACCAGCAAGACGGTGGTCGCAAATCAATTCCACTCACAGACATTGAGCAGCAGGCCGCGGAGCTGAAGTACCATATCAATCCCCTCATTCCTTACTTGGATGCGATTGATAACATCATTGATGAAGGATCATCAAGTCATTAAAGGAGAACATCATGGCAGGTAACAATGAACAAAACTCACGGGTGGCTCGCAATAAGAACCAAACCCAACCACCGAAGAAACACTGGTTTCGGCGGATAATTTTGACGTTATTAGCACTGTTTGTGATTGGCATCTTATCAGGGGTCGGGTTGTTCTTTTATTACGCTCAAACCTCACCGTCAATTTCCGAGGCTAAAATGCAGGGGGAACCTTCGACTCGCCTTTACGATTCAAACGGTAAGTTAATCGTTGACCTGGGCGCCAACAGTCGCAAATACGTTAAATCTAATCAAATTCCTGATACGCTCAAGAGCGCGGTCGTTTCCATTGAAGACCGGCGTTTCTATAAGCATAAGGGGGTCGATTACACCCGGATCTTAGGAGCCGCCCTCGGGAACTTAAAGGGGAGCTCCCTCGGTATGCAAGGTGGGAGTACGCTGACGATGCAACTCGTTAAATTGTCAGTCTTTTCAACCAAAACTTCCGACCGAAATCTAAGGGTCAAAGCGCAGGAAGCTTGGTTGGCCCTAAACGTTGAAAAACATTTCAGCAAATCCCAAATCTTGGAATTTTACGTCAACAAGGTCTACATGGGTAACGGCGTCTACGGGATGGGAACTGCGGCACAGTATTACTACAACAAGTCGCTAAAGGATCTCAATTTGAGTCAATTAGCCCTACTTGCCGGGATGCCACAATCCCCAACTTACTACGATCCAACCGCCTACCCCGCTTACGCCAAAAGTCGGCGCGACTTGGTCCTACAAGCAATGTACGATAACAAAGCCATTACTAAGGAACAAGAAACGGCCGCAATGAACGTTAATATCAAGTCTGGCCTTTCATCCGCGGGGCAAAAATCACTGGCCGCTCAACAATATAAGAGCAAGGTCGCTGACGCCTACATCACGGAAGTTAAAAAAGACTTAGTCAAAAAGGGTTACGATCCTGCGACCGATAACCTTAAGGTCTACACCAACTTGAACATGAACGCTCAACAGCGTTTGTTCGACATTGCGAACACTTCTAAATACGTCAACTACCCTAACAACCGTTTCCAATTAGGGGTTTCCGTGGTTGATTCGTATACCGGAAAGATTTCCGCAATGATTGGTGGTCGGAAACATACGGACGTGACCTACGGATTGAATCGGGCCGTCCAAACAGACCGCTCGAACGCTTCAACGATGAAACCAATCTTGGATTACGGTCCCGCAATCGAATACGACAGCTGGCCAACGTACAAGACCGTCGCTGATACGAAGTATAAGTACCCTGGTACTGACATCACGGTCAATGACTTTGATAACCGGCACTTGGGTAACATGACCATGCGTCAGGCCCTCGTCCAGTCACGGAATATTCCGGCCGTTCGGACCCTCGAGGCCGTTGGTGTAACACGTGCTAAGGAATTTGCTAATAGTTTAGGAATGGGCTTGGATCACGTCGTTTACTCTAACGCGATTGGGGCTGAAGTTTCCTCCTTACAAGTTGCCGGCGCGTACGCCGCTTTTGCTAACGGTGGGACTTACCACAAGCCGTACTACATTAACAAGATCGTGACACCAGATAACAAGACGACTAATTTCGATAGTACTGGGACCCGGGTCATGAAACAATCGACCGCTTATATTATTACTGACATGCTCAAGGGCGTTATTAATAGTGCCACTGGGACTGGGACCACGGCCAAAATCGGTGGTGTTTATCAAGCTGGTAAGACCGGGACAAGTAATTATGAAGATAAGTACAAGGATAAGGTGCCGTCAGATGCTGAACCCGATTCTTGGATGGCCGGTTACACCAAGAACTATTCCGTTAGTGTTTGGACGGGTTATGATACCCCTGGTGACTTCTCGAAGGTCAACTATATTGACAACACGACGTCGAAAATTTCACAAGATATTTACCGTGAAATGATGACTTACTTGCAGGAACACTCGCCTAACTCTGACTGGAGCAAGCCGAGTTCCGTTGGGACGGTTAAGAAGAACGGCATCGAAGAACTTTACGTTGTCGGTCACCTCTTCTCGAACTCGGAAGCCGCTTCGGGGACGTCCAGCAAGAATAACGTTAGTTCATCAGCAGCTTCTAGTTCTGCTGAAAAAGAAAGCAGCAGTAGTCACGAAGAGTCGTCCTCAGAATCTTCAAAGGAATCATCCTCTGAGGAATCTTCAAAAGAATCGTCTTCTGAAGAAAGCAGCAGTGAGGCAAGTAGCAGTCACGAAGAAAGTTCTAGTTCGGAAGCTTCATCGGAATCTAGTTCAGCTGAGAAACCCGCCACTGACACCAACAATGATCATCAAGAAAATAACTAATGAACCCAAAATGACGACTTGCAAAGTGCAAGCCGCCATTTTTTATTACCACATTATTCGTTGTCATCGACTGGATCCGCCAATTCATGCTGTTCCACTTTCCCATGCTTAGCCTGATCCAATGACTGCTGCAACCATGCTAAGTTCGATGGGTTACTGAGAATATATTGATTTTCTACCAGATTGTTATATTTCGCTTCCGAAATTAAAATCGCATTTTGATGATTTTTACGAGTAATCGTCACCGGCTCAAGGTCATCAGTGGCCTTATCCATGTAGTTCTTGAGTTCTTTCCGAAAATCACTAAAAGTCGTTGCTTCCATATTCTGAACCCCCAATGTACTTAAATTCGTACTTTATTACGTACATTAGTCAAGTGGAATGTCTCCAGTCAATCAGTCGTTCCACTAAAATCTCGACTCGATTTGGTATTTTCCTAAAAGACCTCAAGGTTAGGCTGACGGGCATAAAAAGGTAGTTCCGAGAACTCAAGTGATTTCTCGGAACTACCTTTTTTAAGTCTTAGTTAAATGTGGTCTTACTTTTTAATTTCGCCGTTTCTTATTGAAGAAACTTAGCAACCCGGTAAAACTGATCATTAGCGCCCCTAAAGCAACCGCGCCATTTGCTGAGCTTTCATCAGTCTGTGGCAAACTAGTTGCTTTAGTCGCCTTAGCGGGTGCTTTTGAATGAGTTTCCCGTAGTTTACCCGTAGGCTGCTTAGTCGTTCCTGCCTTAGCAACAACGGCCGCTTGAACCGTCTCAACTGACTTCTGCTTAGCATTGGTCCGAGTACTGATTGACTGACTTGATTGCGTCGGCGCTTTAGCCGGTTTTACCACCGCCGCCCGTCCTGGTTCAACAATTGGTTTGGGCTTATTCGGCTTACTTACACTATGGTTAAGGCTAGTCGGCGTCACCGTGATCATCGCGGTCCGCTCAATCTGATTACTGTAAACATCCGTATTTTGATACCGTACGGGATAGCTTCCCACTTTAGACGTATCAACCGCTCCGGTCACGTTGAGCTGCGTTACTCCGACTGACTGACCAGTTGCATCGGTTGCACTGACCAACGCGTCAGCAGCCGTCCATGCCGTACCCTGTTTGACCGTCATGTTTTTGACAGTTAGTCCTAATTGACTAGCTTTGACGGTAACAAGAATGGTCTTTTGCACCGAATTACCATAGCTATCAGTCACCCGATAAGTGACCGCGTAAGTCCCGGGCACCTTAACATTGACTTGGTTGGCACCCAGAACGCTAACTTGTTTAAAGTCTAACGCCTGACCGTCAGCAGCTTGAGCACTCACAAAACTATCAACGGGAGTCCAAGCTTGACCTTGCGTCAACGTCACGTTCTTCGCATCGATTGCAACCTGACTAGCCTTAACCGTAACTGTAATCGTCTTAGTAGCCACGTTGCCGTAAACATCCGTGTTGCGATAAGTGACCCGATAAACGCCAGGAACGGTTGTAGTGACTTGCTCTTCACCACTGACAACGACCTTGTTCAACTGAACTAATTGTCCCTGTGCATCCGTCGCGCTCACAAAGCTATCGGCCGCTGTCCAAGACTGACCTTGCATAAGGGTCGCATCGTTTGCAACCACAGCCACTTGACTGGCTTTAACCGTGAGCATAACAGTCTTGCTGGCGGTATTGCCATAAGCATCCGTGTAACGATAAGTCAGTTCATAATTTCCCGGTGTCTGGGTTGCTACTCGATCCGCACCTACCACTGTGACCTGGCTAAACGCAACGGGCTGACCATTGGCATCGTTCGCACTAACGAATGCGTCAGCGGGTGTCCATGACTGGTTTTGCATAATTGTCATCCCGTTAGCTTCAATTGCAACGGCCGACTTTTCAAC
>CALFSK010000009.1 GCA_937916845.1 uncultured Lactobacillus sp.
TAGGCAAAAAAACACCGTTGCTAGCAAAGACGCTGTTAACGCGGTACCACTTTGCTTGCAACGATGTATTCGTTTACCTCTTAAGCTCATTAACGCTGAGAAACGGACTAGTTGACTAGTCATTGATCACAGGTAGCATCTAACTCACACCGCACTTTTTTCAGCAACCAAAGCGTTTCTAAACCGACGTGGAAGTTAAATATGTCCTTACTCTCAAAAGTATAAAAGTCTTCTGCGTTGTTGTCAATCCTGACCGTGCAACTAAGACTTCCGATCTTTTCGAGCTTGGCGCATCGAAGCGCGTTGTTCAATCCGCCGATCCATGCGCGCCTTGTCGCTGATCTTTTTCCGAATACGACGCTTGTAGCCCGGTTTGATCTTTTTCTTGGATTTCTTCACGAAACCAATCAACGTTGGGTCCAACTTTTCTTGTTTAGGCCCACGGTTAGCCCGGCGGTTACGGTCGTATGAATCCACGATTTCCCCGTCACGAATAGCCTTAGGTTCAAACTTAATCCCCATGGCTTCAACCGCGCTGACTTTATCTTCTTCACCAGGGCTATATAACGTGATAGCCGTTCCAGCCATCCCGTTTCTACCCGTCCGGCCAACCCGGTGAATGAAGAATTCAAGGTCGTTTGGAATGTCATCGTTAATAACGTGAGAAACCCCTTCGATATCGATACCACGAGCTGCTAAGTCGGTTGCAACAACGAATTGATACTTCAATTGTTGAACGTCACGCATCACGCGTTTACGTTCACGAGGCTTAATGTCCCCGTGAATCATCGCGACCGTTAAGCCTTGTTTCCGCAGGTAATGGGTCAATTCTTGGACCCGTTCCTTGGTGTTGGCAAAAATCAATACTAAATAAGGTTCCCCAATTGTGAGTAACTGATAAATAATACTGTTTTTGTCATGACTCTTAGTTGGCAGCAACCAGTTATCAATAGTTGGACTAATCACTGATTCTACTGGAATTTCTTCCATAACCGGGTTGTTCATGTATTTCTTCAAGAACGGGGTTAATTTTTGCGGCATCGTTGCGGAGAAGACCAGCATCTGTAAGTCAGCCGGCATCCGCCCAGCAATTTGGTCAACAACGTTTAAGAACCCTAAGTCTAACGTCATATCCGCTTCGTCCACGACGAGTTGGCCCGCGGTATGCACGTCCAACGCTTGTGAGCGCATCAAATCTAAAATCCGACCCGGTGTCCCAATAATTAATTGGGGTTGGTGCCGGTTCAACTTATCAATCTGGTCCTGCTTATCAGTCCCACCCACGTACAGTCCAATGTGTAACGCCTTAGGACTATGTTGGATCAACTGTTTCGCTGCCGCCTGAATCTGATAGGCGAGTTCCCGACTAGGGGTCGTAATCACAGCTTGAACCCGACGTTCATCCGGGTTCAACTGATTGATCATCGGCAACAAAAAGGTATGGGTCTTCCCACTCCCGGTTGCGGATTGACCAATCACACTGCGGCCGTCAGCAATTACTGGAATCAACTTTTCCTGCACCTTGGTTGGCTTGCGGAAGTTGATCTCCGTTAATGCTTGCATTAAAAACGGCTGCAATTTAAAATCTTCAAAACTTGCGGTCATACTTAAACCTCTTTCTCATAATGACTGGCAACTTGGTCCAGTTCACGGACGACGGCCTCAATCTCTTGCTGGTCGGCTGCCTTAGCACCACTGGCTAGGGCGTGACCACCACCGTCGTGATTTTTGGCCAATTCATTGATTGCGGGACCCTTGGAACGTAACCGGATCCGGAAGTCGCCTTCCTTTTGTTGCACAAAGATTGCCCAACATTGGACCGTGTCAATTCGACCTGGTAGTGGCACTACCCCGGCCGTGCTGGCATCGCCAATTTCAAACGAATCCATCAAATCATTCGTTAAAATAACGTAAGCTGCACCAGAATCTAGTTGTGTTAAATGTTCATAAACGTAAGCTGATAGTCGCGCCACTGGTAACGTAATCGTATCTTCAATCCGGTTAACGGCGGTGGCGTCCGCTCCCGCTTCCATCAAAGCTGCGGCAGCGCGCATCGTGCTAGGCTGCGTTGCGGGGTACAAGAAGCGTCCCGTATCACCAACAATCCCAGCGTAGAGCAACCGGGCTGCTTCGGCCGTTAACTTCAAATCAGACCCAACTTCCGCATACCAGTTATAAACCATCTCACTGGTACTAGAAGCGTCAACGTCAACCCACTGGACGTCACCAAAAGCATCGTCGTTGGGATGGTGGTCGATTTTAATCATCGTACTGCCCTTTTGGTAAAATTCGCCATCAACTCTAGGCTGATTAGCCGTATCCAAAACCATGACTAGGGCGTCTTTGTAATCTTCTTCCGTGACAGTATCCATTTGACCAAGCCAGTCAAATCCATGGTACTGTTTGCCGGGCGTTAAAACTTTCTTATCAGGAAAACTCGTTTTAATAATGTCCGCCAATCCAAGCTGACTCCCGATTGCATCCGGGTCCGGGCGTTGGTGACGGTGAATAATAATTGTTTTTGCTTGTTTAATTAAAGTTAAAATTTCTGTCTGGACGGTCATAATGATCCTTCCCATTTCTGAATTTACTGGTGGCTGAAAAGCTGTCACAGTACTCCAGTATACCGAACAATACCATTTTCGCCAAATGAATTAGTTTTCATTCGGATAAAGCGGCAAGGTTAAGTTTTCAAATGCGAGTGGCGCAAGACCAGTCAGGGTAATTCCCAGTAAGCGAATCCCCGTATCAAAATGGTCGTCAACGACCTCGTCAAAGATTTCCTCAGCGTACCGGTCAAAGACGACCGGATCATTAGGAAGAAACTCCCCAAACGTGCGGCGCTTGGTAATCGTCACAAAATCGCCGTAACGCAACTTCAAGACGAGTGTCTTACCGTGTCGTTGGTGTGACACCATCGTTTCGGAGACCATCTTGGCCAATTCTTGTAGGTGTTCATTAACTTCGACCTGCGTTGTTAAGAACGGGCCAAAAGTCCGTTCCTTGCCGATTGACTTTCGCTCACGCTGGTATTCCACGGGGCGGTCATCGCTCCCCCGCACCCGGCGGTAGAGAATATAGCCCAGCTTACCAAAGTTTTTAATGAGGTCCAACTCCGACTGATTAAATAAGTCCTGACCCGTTTTAATGCCTAAATCATGCATCTTCGGGACCGTCTTCTTGCCGACCCCACGAAATTTTTCAATGGGTTCCCGCAGTAAAAATGGTTCCGCGTCTTGAGGCAACACGATCGTCACTCCGGCCGGTTTCCGGTAATCGGACGCTAACTTGGCAATAAATTTGTTATAGGAAATCCCGGTCGAACAAGTTAAATTCGTCTGTTTCCAAATTTCTTGCTGGAGTTCGTGGGCCAATTGAACCGCACTATGAATGTGCTTCTTATTATGGGTCACGTCGAGATAGGCTTCATCAAAGGCAATCGGTTCAATCATATCGGTGTATTCATGAAAGATTCGGTGAATCTGGGCAGAAACTTCGCGGTATAACGGGAAATTAGGCGTCTTAAAAACGGCCTTAGGGCAAAGTTCGAGGGCCTTAGCAGCCGGCATGGCCGAATGAACCCCGTACTGCCGCGCCACGTAATTGGCCGTCGTCACGACACCGCGGCCACCGGTTTGGCGGGGATCATGGGCAATGACCAGCGGTTGGGTCTTGTACGCCGGGTGCTCACGCTCTTCAATGGACGCATAGAACGCATCCATATCGACGTGCACAATTTTACGACTCGCATCAATCCGAATCGGTGCTTCAATAATCGATTGCGCCAACCTAATCCCCTCCTTGATACCATTCATTATACACGAACATACGTTTCTTTTGGTGAAAAAAAGCTCTTAACTTACCAGTTGTTTTCCGGTCTGAAGCCACGGACGGTTCCACGACCGCATGCCATCAGCGGTAACCGGACTTAACTAGTTATTCCCAATCTAAGCGATGCTCATTACCAGCCGATTTCATTCAGACACAAAAAAAGTGCGACCTAAGCATTAACTCAAGTCTCACCTTTAACGTTTGTCTTACTTAAACAGCCTAATAATTATTTTGATTCAGGATCGTCAGCTTGGCTGTCAGCACTTTCGGCAACGGTGCTTTCACTGCTAGCCGCACTACTTTCAGCTGAAGTTGCATCTGATTTGGCTGCGATGTGGGAAGTCCCTTCATCAGCAGATGCAATCTTAGCAATGGCGCTTAAATCAAAAACAAGAAAAATCCCATCACAATCGAGGGTAACCGTCTTGTCGGCTTCGTTGACTTCATCAACGACACCGTGTAAACGGCCAATGGTAGTGACCTTGTCACCACGTTTGATCTTGCTTAGCATACTTTGATGTTGTTGTTGTTGTTTTCTCTGTGGACGGATCATGAAGAAGTATAAGAACGCGAACATGACCACAATGAACAAAATTGATGTTAATGAACCAGCATTTGGCATTTTAAAAATCGCTCCTAATCTATTTGTTTGACTATCTTTAACTTTAACAAATTACACCTTAAATTACTAGTATACCTAGAAGTTTTTGGGATTTTTCTCGTTAAAGCCGTACATTTCGAAAAAGTCTTGCCGGAACTCTAGCAAGTTATCGTCTAGAATCGCCTGTCGTACTTGCTTCATTACGTTCAGTAAGAAGTATAAGTTATGATAACTAGTTAACCGTAGTCCAAAAGTCTCGTCAGCCTTGATCAAGTGACGAATGTAAGCCCGACTGAAGTTCCGACACGTGTAGCAATCACAGTTGTCATCCAGTGGGGAGAAATCGTGGGCGTAGGCCGCATTTTTCACGACTAAGCGCCCGTGCGACGTCATACAAGTCCCGTTACGGGCAATCCGGGTTGGTAAGACACAGTCGAACATGTCAACGCCACGAATGGCACCGTCGATTAACGCGTCCGCTGAACCAACGCCCATCAAGTACCGGGGCTTGTTTTCAGGGAGTAACGGTGTCGTGAAGTCCAAGACGTGATTCATTTCCGCCTTGGATTCCCCAACTGACAACCCACCAATCGAGTAGCCTGGGAAATCCAAACTAACGAGGTCCTTGGCACTTTGTTCCCGTAAATCCTTAAAGCCGGCACCCTGCACAATTCCGAACAAACCTTGGTAGTCTGGGTGTTGGTGGACCTTTAAGCCCCGTTCCGCCCAACGACTCGTCCGCACCACTGATTTGCTAACGTAATCGTAGCTTTCAAAAAACGGTGGGCATTCGTCCAAACTCATCATGATATCTGGTCCGAGATCATTTTCAATCTGAATAGCCTTTTCTGGTGACAAGAACATCTTAGACCCGTTCAAGTGGTTCTTAAAGTGAACCCCTTCTTCGGTAATGTCCCGATTTTTGGCCAACGAGAACACCTGGAAACCACCGGAATCGGTTAAAATCCCCTTGTTCCAGTTCATAAACTTGTGCAGGCCCCCAGCTTCCTTCACGATTTGTTCACCCGGGCGTAGCCACAAGTGATACGTGTTGGAAAGGATCACGCCAGCGCCCATCGCATCCAATTCTTCAGGCGCTAAGGATTTCACACTTGCTTGGGTCCCCACGGGCATGAACATTGGGGTCGGAAACGTGCCGTGTGGGGTGATCAATTCACCCAACCGCGCGCCAGTATGCTTTTCTTTTTTAATTAATCGGTATTTAATTGCCGGTTCCATATATTTTCCTCCGTTAAAAACGTTGCTAAACTTTGAATATCATAGCACGAAACGCTAACGCTAACCAGCGCGGCCATGACTTGAAAACGCCAAGAGCCCGAGACGCAATTACCGTCTCAGGCCCTTCACTTTCACTACTTCGTGACTAATGAATGAACATTGCATCCCCAAAACTGAAGAAACGGTACCGTTCATCAATCGCGTGTTGGTAAGCATTTAAAATCATGTCCCGACCGGTAAAGGCAGCGACTAGCATCACCAGCGTTGATTTTGGTAAATGGAAGTTCGTGATGAATGCGTCAACCACTTTCCACTGGTAGCCGGGCTTAATGAAGATGTCCGTCCAACCAGAATCCGGTTTGATTTCACCATTAAACTTCGTCCCAACCGTTTCCAACGTCCGAATTGACGTCGTCCCAGTGGCGATAATGCGACCACCGTTTTGACGGACTTCGTTCAACGTCTTAGCGGCGTCTTCATCCAACCGGTAAAATTCACTGTGCATCTTATGGTCTTCAATATTATCTTCTTCAACTGGTCTAAAAGTCCCTAAGCCCACGTGCAAAGTCAGGTAAACCAGCTTGACCCCTTTATCTTGCACTTTTTGCAATAGGTCCTTCGTCCAATGTAACCCTGCCGTTGGGGCCGCCGCCGAGCCGTTTTCCTTAGCGTAAACGGTTTGGTAACGGTCTGGATCATCGAGTTTTTCTTTAATGTATGGTGGTAACGGCGTTTCGCCTAGGCTTTCCAAGATTTCCATAAAAATCCCGTCGTAATGGAACTCAATCATTCGAATCCCATCTTCTTTTTCGGCGGTCACCGTCGCAGTCAACTTCCCGTCACCAAAAGAAATCACGGTTCCAACGTGCGCACGCTTTGCAGGTTTCATCAGTGTTTCCCACTCGTCGCCCTCGGTATTATGCAGTAATAATACTTCAGCGTGACCACCGGTTTCAGGTTTGACCCCGTATAACCGGGCTGGCATCACCCGTGAATTGTTCATGACAACCGCGTCACCGGGATTTAGTTGGTCAATAATGTCATAGAAATGCTTGTCCTGCATGACGCCCGTTTTACGGTCAAGTTCAAGTAAACGCGACGTGTCACGTTGCTTGATGGGTGTCTGGGCAATTAATTCGTGTGGTAAATCATAGTCAAAATCTTCAAGTGTTAAGCTCATGTTGCAACCCCTTATCTTTAATCGTTGGTTGGGTATGGTAACCCTAAGTGTTGGTAGCCTTTGATCGTGACGACCCGGCCCCGCTGTGTTCGTTTCAAAAAGCCAATCTGTAACAGGTACGGCTCGACCACTTCCGCGATCGTATCCATTTCTTCACCAATATTCGCCGCAATTGTGGCTAGCCCGACCGGACCACCATCGTAATATTCGATCATCGTTCGTAATAACTTGTTATCCGTTTCATTTAACCCGTCCTGGTCAACCCGTAAATAGGTCAACGAACGACTGACAATGGTCTCATCGATGGCGTCCTGGTCCGCCACTTCCGCAAAATCCCGGATGCGCTTGAACAACCGGTTCGCAATCCGTGGCGTCCCCCGTGAACGGCGCCCAATTTCATGGGCCCCCGACGGCTTGATACTCGTTTGAAAAATATCCGCCGTTCGCTTCACGATGTCTTCTAAGTCGGGAATTGCGTAGTATTCCATGTGTTCAACGATTCCAAACCGATCCCGCAACGGTGCCGATAACATCCCGGCACGCGTCGTCGCCCCAATCAGGGTAAACGGTGGTAACGGGAAGTGGACCGGATGAGCAGTTGGCCCCTGTCCGACCACGATGTCGACGTAAAAGTCTTCCATCGCAGAATAAAGCATTTCTTCAACGATCTTTGGTAGCCGATGAATTTCATCAATAAATAAGATATCACCAGGTTCCAATTCATTCAAGAGTGCGACTAAATCCCCTGGCTTTTCAATGGCCGGACCACTCGTCGTTCGAATGTGCACCTGCATCTCGTTAGCAATTACCATCGCTAGCGTCGTTTTACCTAACCCGGGCGGGCCGAATAACAGCACGTGGTCCAGTGATTCTTGACGCTTGCGTGCGGCTTCAATGTAAACACTCAATTCGTGTTTGACCTGATCTTGACCGATATATTGGGCTAACGTTTGCGGACGCAACGACTTTTCAAGCGAAGCTTCGGCATCGTCAGTCTTATCGCCAGATAAAATCTTGTCTTCGTCCATCAATGATTCCCCCTTTACTTGGTCAATAACCGTAGGCCTTCACTGAGTAAGTCGTTCGTATCAACTTGCTTACTCTGGCTATAAGTTTCTAATGACTTAGTCACTTTTTTAACTTCACGTTGCGAGTAGCCTAGCGCGGCTAAAGCTGCCAACGCATCCGCTAACGCACCCTCGACTTCTGGCGTCGTGACGTCTAACTCTGTTTGACCAGTGACGTCAACGTTTAAGTCGTTTAATTTACCCTTTAAATCTAAAACAATCTGTTGTGCCGTCTTCTTACCAACTCCTGGGAAGCTGGTCAAATACGTCGCGTTTTCCTGATTAATTGCTTGAATCAACCCGGAATGGTCGTTATTGGCTAAAATCGCTAGCGCGGACTTCGGCCCGATTCCAGAAACGTTGAGCAGCTTTTCAAATAACGCCTTTTCATCGGCGTCGTAAAAGCCAAACAAGCTCATCCCGTTATCACTAACGGCTTGGTGAATGTACATCTTGACTTGCGCGTCACCAACTTGGTAACGATACGGATTGGCCGTTAAGACTTTATAACCGATACCGCTCACTTCGATCACCACGAAGCTAGGCGTAACATCGGTAATTTGGCCGAGAAAATATTCATACACGACTAAAAAACTCCTTTAATAAAAACGTATGTTTGCTTGCTAAATTGTACCACATTTCCCGAGCCGCTTTGGCCCACCGCCTCCAGAAAATCCTTTTTTCGCGCAAATCCTTGCCGGGCGCGTCTGAAACGTGCTATGCTCAGTGTTCAGGAGGCCTTTATATATGGAAATTAAGCCCTTTACCGCCGTCTTACCAACCGACGCGGGACTAACAAAATTAACCACTAACAATTCAAACTGGACGTCCGCAGATGCCCACGTTCAACCCGGAACAAGCTATTACTGGTACGAACTGACTCAAAACGGGATTCATCAGTGGCGGCTCATCGCCAGCTGGCCCGAACAAGTCAGTGTCACTACCATGCTTCCTGGTGGAATCAATACGGTCCTCTACCCTAAGCATCCCGTCATTGAAATGTTAATTGACGACTGGGTCGGCCACTTCCCAAAAGCGTATGAATTTACGGATGAGGATCACGTCACGCACCGCTTATGGCAAATTACCGAAGCGGAAGTCAACGCTGACATTACGGAAACCATGGCACAAGTCACGCCACGTAAAACCTGGCTAACCACAACCAGTACGCCGCTTGTCATGCTCGTGGCTGACAGCGAATGGACCAAATTCAAGACGCAACCCCGGGTACCGGAACATTTGATTCAAAAAATCACAGCATAATTTAAATCCCCATACTTAGCTTTCATGCCTAGAATGTCACAACATTCTATTTAGAAGCTAAGTATGGGGATTTTTTTAACCGTTCAAATGTGTCGCATTTATCAGCATTTTATTGGGAACTAAAGCGTGAGCCATAGTTGAGCAGAATTCCCCGTTATGACGGACGAGCTTTATGCCACGGTACCAGCGCCAGCCTTGCCAACTAGCAAGTCCCAATACGATGAGCCCGCAAATCACGGTCAACCAACGCCCCAGTGTCAATCCCGGCGTCTGATAAGTCAACTTGATCGTGTGGTGGCCCGCACTTAACCGCGCCCCCACGAAGGCTAAGTTGACAACCTGCGTCTTAACGGGTTTGCCGTCAACTTGTAACTGCCAACCGGTGGAATACGGAATCGACGTTGTTAGAACGCTGGCTTTCGTTGTCCGGGTCTTCCCCGTCACTTGGTTATTCGTCACCTTCAGGCCTTGCAACCCTTGCTGTTGAAGGCGGTGCGTCTGTTGCATATAGGCTTTACCAAATGGCACCGCAATTAACTTAGCGGACTTAAAGTGCATGCCGCGAATACTCGTAAAGTTCAACACGATCGTTTTCCGCGCTGAATGGCTATTGCCAAGATTAATCACAGCCTTAGTTCGCGGTTCGTAATCCGACATGTTAGTCGTCCCAAGCTGGTTAAAGCTGACCAGGTTGTCCACCGTCTGCGCGTTCAGCGAATAACCGCTGGCACTCAAATTGCCCTTCAACCCGTCGCGAATATCGTCCAAATAGTCGACCTTCGTATACGGTCGGTCCGTAAAGACATTGGTATTTTGACTGGTCTTCAGCTCATTTTTAATAGATGACCGGTCATACGTGATGCCATCTAGGACCAAGTACATTTCGGTATTCCGGTACCGTTTTGGGTGCTTAATGGTGAGCTGATAAGGAACCTGGTGCCCCTGCACATCACTAATCATCGACTTCAAACCGTTCGCGTTAGTCTGTGCGTTTTTCGCTAACCACTGTTGGTTCTCTTGAATCAGCTTCAGCAGTCGTTGACTAGGATTGGTCATCCCGGTTGCGGGTGTCAAACTAACCCGCTGCTTATCCGTCAACGTGACCGTTTTGTCCGGTAACTTACTCAAAAGATTATTGGACGTTCCGGTACTGTGTTGATTACGATAAATGATCACTTTATCCGTACTATCCAACACCGTCGTGTCATCGGCCTGCACCGTATAGGCCACTTCTTGCCCGGTCTTTTTAGGTGCAACCGTTTTAACGCCGCTTGCAGAATCGGACGTGACGGCGCCTTGCAATAAGGCTTGTTCCTTATCGACCGCACTCAGCTGGTTAAACTTCGTCGTGTTCAACCGTTGTGTTTGCGTGTAAGCCAGTGGTAACGCGTTAGCCGACTTTAGCAATACCGTCCCGGTATGGTTACTCAACCCGTAAATGAACTGGTCGGGATAAATTTTAGGGTCCCCGGCCTTCATTTTCACAACTTGGTATCCCGCCGGTAACGATTGCCCCTTCAACTGGTCTTCGCGGGCAAACATATACTGGACTCCGAGTAAGTTATTGAAGGTCGTCCGCCCGTTCAAGGTTCCAAGGGGCGAATTCATGGCGTATTCCGAGTTGCCTAACGTCTGACTTAACTGGCCAACGTAGGAATTTTGCACGGAAAAATACGACCCAACGGTGTGGGTGCCTAAGACCATCGGCACGTCGCTTTCAGCGGAGCGCATCGTGTAGTAGTTCGGCACGAGGGCCGTCCGGTAAAACTGCCCATTTTTTGGCAATCCGGTCTGAGCGCCATCAACGTAACCCTTAACCCACTTCATTGCAGTCCCCCGGCGAATCTGTTCCGTACTATTGGAATTGGTATTCGTGCTTAACCAGCCGAGCCCGTTATTCGCCAAATTTAGCGTGACCACTCCGAGCAGTAACACGTTAAACTGGCGGGAAGTCAGATTCAAGCTGCGTTTTGCCAACAGCAGTCCGACTAGTGCCAGTAAAATTAAGTAAGTCGCAATGTCGTGCTTACGAATATTGAGATAGAATCCGTTGATGAGCCAAATTAAAATGAGCCACCCAAAACTAACACCCGCGATCCACTTCAAATCACCCGCCGTTAATCCAGTTATATGATCAACTAGTACCATCGTGGCGTAAGCAAATACTAAGGTCGCCATCAATAACCACCGATTTGACGGTGTCGAAAAGACGTTAAAGACGGCGGCAAAACTCGGCACTAAGATACCAATCATCATGGCAATTAAAACCCAGTTTAAGACCCAGTACCGCTTAAAGTGCCGCAACGTATAAATCATACTAATAAAGCTAATCCCACTCAGACCAAGCGTGATCCAATACTGCACGCTACCACCGTTGGTCAACAACCGGTTGGGCAAGTTCACGTAGTAGTTGATTGGATAAGTGAGCAATCCGTTGGCAAAATTAAAACTTGCCCGGGTAGCGTGGAGCATGGCCAGTAAGGTTGGAACTAGAATAATTCCAGCCATGCCAACGCCAAGTAGTGCCGCAACCGCTAAACGCCAAAGGAGTTGCACAAACGACCGCATCTCGGCGTGCTCACGTTTACGCGCCCAAAACCGGACAAACGCGTAAATCAAACTCCCTAGGGCCAGCAAGTAAGCAAAGTAAAAGTTACTCATAATGACAACTGCCGTAATCACACTCAGTGGCAACCAGCTGTGTCCGCGTAAGACCCGTTCAATCGCCCAACAGAGCAGTGGAAACCAAATCATTGGTAATAAAAAGAACGGGTGGTGCATCCCAACGTAAAACGTATACGCCGTAAACGTATAGGTCAGGCTCCCAATCAACTGGCTGAACCGACTAAATTTAAACTGGTGGCTAAAGGCCAAAAATGCCAGGCCGACAAAATAAAGGCGCAGTAAAATCAACGCCTGATAGCCCCACTCCAGGTGTGCACGCGGAATGAAGGCAACTAAGTAGTTAAACGGATCCCCTACCACGTAGTAGGCAAACGTCGTTAACTGGTCCGCACCTAAGCCGAGGTTCCAAGACCAACTAAATAGGCCCTGACCCCCACCGCGCAATATTTCTTGGAAGGTTAACAGGATTGGAAAGTGTTGCGCAATCCCATCGACTTCCCAAATGAGCGTGCGTCCCGCCAAAAACAGTCCGCTATAGCTGATTGCCGCAATGAGGACAAACATCAAACTATACCAGACCGCTAACGGTATTTTACGTCCTTTAATCAAAGATTCATTCCCCTTTTTTCCTAAATTAATGCTAATTTATGTAGCCCCATATAATGCCTAACCTAAAACAATGGTCTCATTTTACCATTAATCGCTAAAAAGTCCGTCCGCTTCACCAAAATCTTAATGAATTAGCAACTTAGGACACAAACCGTTCAATCAAACTACAAAAAAAGTTCCCTACAGAATTTCATGTGGGAAACCTTTTTAACAATATCAAATCAAAAAGCTTAACTTATAGTCGTTAACTAGTCGCTCCGGGGTAATTGCGTCTTGTGCAATTATTCCGGGCGAGGTCTGAGACCGCTTTTCAGGCTCAGACCGGTCCCACGACCGCGTGCTATCAACGCCAACCGGAATCGATTTTGGCTAGCCATGAAGTGGTGATTCGTGACTATCTTGAATTCGCTTGAACATCCGCTCCATGTCGGAATTAGTGAAATGAACCGTTACCGGCCGCCCATGAGGACAATTAAACGGATTCTCGCAAGTTGGGAGTTTTTTCAGTAACGCCCGCGCCTGCTGGTCATCCAAATGATGATTGGCCTTGATGGCTCGCTTGCACGACATCATGATAGCCGATTTTTCACGGAATTGGGCGACGGTCAGATGGCCATCTTGCAAACACCAATCGACCATTTCCTTAATTGTATCCTCTTCTTGCCCCGCTTTAAACCAGGTCGGGTGCGAATGGACGATAAAGCTATTACCGCCAAACGGTTCGAGGTAAAGTCCTAGTTCCGCCAATAACGGTAGTTTTTCCTTAATCTTTAACACGTCACTCGTCGGATAATCTAAAATAATTGGCACTAGCAAGTTCTGTTGGTCAGCGCTAACCTCACCAATGGCTTGCCGGTAATATTCATAGTTAATCCGCTCCTGCGCGGCGTGTTGATCCAAGATGTACATGCCATCATCAGACTCGGCCAATAAATACGTGCCGTGCATCTGTCCCAAGTAACGTAACTGTGGGAAGCGCTCAGCGTCGGGCGCTTCACTCGTTGCCGTTCTAGCTGGGTCAGCGACTTCCGACACGGCCGAAGCTGGCTGTCCAAATGGTAACGCCGGCGCTTCACTTTGATACTTTTGGTCAAAATTCGTTACGGCACTCGTTTGTAACTCGTGTCGGTCATTGATCATAATGGGCTCCGGCGCCTCACTGTTCCCGGATTCAGCAACCGAATTTTCCGACGTCGTGTCTGCCGCCGTTACCTGACTTGCAGGCGCGCTACTAGTAGCTGGCTTGGCGGTGTCACTTGCTGGACTAGTCGCTGGTTCAGCGACCGCTGCTAACGACGCTGCAAAACTTTCCGCCGCTTGCGGACTCATGCTGGCAACGTGATACTGTGACGACGCGGCGTTTAGATCCATCGCCAACTGATCCGTACTCAACCGTTCCCGCCGGTGGCTCCCTAAGTTGGTAAGAGCTGATGGAATCAAGTTCACGTCCGCTAACCGGGCTGTAATCGTTGTACTGATTAACTTAGCTAAGGCAGGCTCCTTGCTTAAGCGAACTTCTTGCTTAGTGGGATGAACGTTAACGTCCACCAACAAAGGGTCCATTTGCAAGTCAATAACGGCAATCGGGTAACGTCCCACCATCAGCTTGGATCCGTAACCTTGAATGACCGCTTTAGTCAGTTGCTGATTTTTGATTGCCCGTCCGTTGATTAAAATCGTAATGTATTGCCGACTGGAACGGGTTAAGGCGGGTAGTGCCACGTACCCTTTCAGTTGAAAATCATCGTCATTTCCCGCAATCGCCACCATTTTTCGGGCATTCGCTACCCCGTAAATACCGGCAATCACCCGTTGTAAGTCACCGCGTCCCGCTGTCTTCAATAATTCCTTGGAATTATGAACGAGCCGAAACGCTACTTCAGGGTAGCTCAACGCCAAGCGGTTGACCACGTCAACGATGTTGCCCAGTTCCGTCTGGGGTGATTTCAAGTATTTTAAACGTGCGGGTGTATTGAAGAATAAATCGGTGACGGTGATGTCCGTCCCCTGCCGCAGTGGCGCCGGCGCTTGGTGTAGTAACTTGCCCCCACGGTAGTGAATACTCGTGCCACTCGTGCCGGTGCTGGTCGCCATAACGACGTCAGCAACTGACGCGATACTGGGTAGCGCTTCGCCACGAAAACCTAGCGAACGCACCTGAAACAAGTCTTTCCGCGAAGTGATTTTACTCGTGGCGTGCCGTTTAAAGGCCGTCAGAACATCTTCGTCAGCAATCCCGTCACCATCGTCAATCACCCGAATGGACTGGACCCCGGATGCCAAAATAAGCACGTCAACTTGGCTAGCGTGCGCATCCACCGCGTTTTCAACTAATTCCTTTACGACCGAGGCGGGCCGTTCCACAACTTCACCCGCAGCGATTTGATCCGCTAACACGGTATCCAATTCATGAATTTTTCCCATAACCATCGGCCTTTCTATCTAAATTTATTTACTTAACTTCTGTTGCCACTTATAGAGCTGATTCATTACATCCATCGGTGTCATCGCCATCAGATTCAAGTTTTTCAACTGTTGTAAAACCTTTTCGTCCTTGGCGTTTGTAACAGTCGGTTCACTGAATAACGAGAGCTGCTCATCCGCTTCAGCCACTTCTTCCGGCTGAGTTTCAGCGCTGGCACTAACTTCTGATGCGACAAGGCTGACTGGCGCATCGGGCACGGGTGCCGCACTAGCTGCCAATGAATCGGCCGTCGTAGACACCGCGCTCGTCTGGCTTTCCAGGCTCGTTAAAATCGTATTAGCCCGCTTCAACAAAGCATCCGGCATCCCGGCTAACTTAGCCACGTGGACCCCGTACGATTTATCGGCAGCCCCTGGTTCAACTTTGTGTAAAAAGACTAACTCCCCGTTTTGTTCGGTGGCCCCAACGTGGACGTTGCGGAGGCCTTTTAATTCTTGATCCAAAACCGTTAGTTCATGGTAGTGGGTCGAAAACAAGGTCTTGGCATGGATATTGTTATGCACAAATTCAATAATTGCTTGTGCCAACGCCATCCCATCGTAAGTCGCGGTTCCCCGACCAATTTCGTCAAACAGTACCAAACTGTTAGCCGTGGCGTGTTGCAAAGCGTTGTTGGCTTCCTGCATTTCGACCATGAACGTACTTTGGCCCGAGATTAGATCATCTGTCGCACCAATGCGTGTAAAGATTTGGTCAAAAATTGGCAGTTGCGCTGCTTTAGCTGGGACGAAACAACCAATCTGCGCCATGATGACCGTTAACGCCAACTGCCGCATGTAGGTACTCTTCCCGGACATGTTCGGTCCCGTAATCAGCAGCACCGTCTCATCCGGGGTCATCTTAACGTCGTTCGGCACGTAACTCTGATTACCCATCACCTTTTCAACGACCGGGTGACGACCTTCTTCAATCTTTAAGTCGTGCGACTTGGTTAAGGTTGGCCGGACAAAATGATAATCTTCACTGACAACGGCGAAACTTTGTAAGACGTCAATCGCCGCAACCGCCTTAGCTAACGTTTGAAGCCGCTTAATGGCACCCTTAACGGTTTCGCGCACCTTCGTGAAGAGTTGGTACTCCAACTGAGTAGAATGGCTCTCAGCCTCTAATATCAAGGCTTCGTGTTCCTTCAATTCAGGCGTACTGAACCGTTCCGCGTTGGTCAACGTTTGTTTCCGTTCATAACGGTCACTTGGGAGCTGTGCCAAGTTCGTTTTGGTGACTTCGATGTAATACCCAAAAACGCGGTTAAACCCGATTTTTAAGTTCTTGATTCCAGTCACTTGGCGTTCCTTAGCTTCTAATTCCGCAATCCACTTTTTCCCGTTGTTCATGGCATCGCGATACTTATCTAACTGCGGATCATAGCCATCCTTAATGACCCCGCCATCCGTAACTGACAACGGTGCTTCTTCCACGATGGCTTGGTCGATCAGGTCGGCAACGTCTTCGACGGGATCAAGTTGACTCACTTCCGCATCAAAAACTTTTGCATTCAACTCTGATAAGATATAGCGAATCTTCGGTACTTGTCGTAACGACGTTTTTAATTGGATCAAGTCCCGACCGTTCACACTCCCGAAAGCAACGCGGCCTGCGAGGCGTTCCAAGTCGTAAACTTTCACTAATTCTTCCTGCAAATTATTGCGTTCAAAATAGTGGTCTAACAGTGCGGCCACTTTGTTTTGACGTGTTTCAATGTCCTTCTTCACAATGAGTGGACGGTCCAACCACTGTTTAAGTAGTCGGCCCCCCATTGCCGTCTTAGTTTCGTCGAGTAACCACAGTAACGTGCCCTGTTTCTTACCCGTCCGAATCGACTTCATTAATTCCAAGTTATATTTAGAGTTGTGATCCAATTTCAAAAAGTATGACGGTTCATAAGCGACCGCTTTTTGTAAATGGGCCAGACTCCGCTTCTGCGTCACCGTGATATACATCAATAGGTGCTCAACAACCTGCTTTTCAAGGTCAACCGTCAAGTCCTGAGTCAGATAACTCAGCGCCGATTGTGGTGTCACTTGGTTTTGTTCGGAAATCAAGATGCCAAGCGTCTTGATCTGCTTGCGCAAGTCACTGGATACCGAATCATCCACAACGATTTCCTTCGTTTGTAAGCTGGTCAGTTCGTTAATTAATGCATCGTCAGTCGTCAGCAAACTCGTTTTCAATTCACCGGTCGATAGGTCGGCGTACGCAAAGCCCATCTGCTGGTCCACCTGAATCAAGGCCGTCAAATAGTTATTCGACTTGGCTTGTTCAGCGCCGCGTTCTAACGTGGTCCCGGGCGTTACCAATTGGATAACTTCCCGTTTGACCATACCCTTAGCGAGCTTAGGATCTTCCATTTGCTCACAGATGGCGACTTTATAGCCCTTATCAACTAAAATATCGATATAATTTTGAACGGCACGGTGTGGCACACCACACATTGGAATTGGATTGGCCGCCGAATGGTTCCGCGTCGTTAAGGTCAACTCAAGTAGCTGAGCCCCTTTAATGGCGTCATCAAAAAACATCTCGTAAAAGTCACCGAGTCGATAAAACAAAAACGCATCGGGGTATTGATTTTTCACGGCAAAATATTGACGCATCATTGGGGTATCATTAGTTTTCTGTGGCACGAATCGTTCCTACTTTCTATTTCTAACTTTAATCATCAAAATACGGGTGATCCGGATTGATCAAGACCCGTTGAATTTTCTTTGCGTGACCGTTCTTTTCGTCCAGGTCAATCACACAACCGGATAAAACGGCCGGACTGTCTTCTTGGACGTTAAACCGGGTCGGCATTTGTTCCAAGAACCGTTGGATGACATTTTCACGCGTCATCCCCAAGATGCCATTATAAGGGCCCGTAAAGCCGACGTCACTTAAAAAGGCCGTTCCTTCTGGTAAGACCCGTTCGTCACTAGTTTGAACGTGGGTATGCGTCCCAATCACCGCACTAACTTGGCCATCTAAGTACCACGCCATGGCTTCTTTTTCACTAGTCGTTTCAGCATGGAAATCAACAAAGATGTTCGGGGTCGTCTCCCGCAGTTCTTCAACGAGCGGTTGAACCGTCGTGAACGGATCCGCTAAGTTTTGGCCCATAAAGACGTTACCTTGCAAGTTAATCACGGCTAACTTGGCCGTATTGACGTTAACGATCGTGTAGCCCTTCCCCGGCGTCGTCGCGATTGGAAAGTTTAGTGGACGCACCAGCTTCTTGGCATCCCCAATGAAATCAAAAATCTCATTGTTATCCCAAGTATGGTTTCCCATCGTAATCACATCCGCTCCGGCACTCAAAAAATCTTTATAGACTTGTTGACTGATTCCGCGACCACGGGTGGCATTTTCACCATTCACAATCGTCACTTGCGGTTTGTAGCGCCGCTTTAACTTTGGTAAGTACGTGGCAATCGCGTCCTGCCCAACTTGACCCATGACATCGCCGACAAATAAAATTCGCATAAGTTCTCCCTTGTTTTAACGTTATATTCACCATTTTAGCATTAATCGGTTAGAAAAGTGGGGCGACATTTTCCAACAATCACTTTAATCACGTTGAATAAAAAATGCTGTCCGGATTGACCATCGTCACCCAGCAGCATTTTATTTAACTTCTCATTATTTTTCAGTGCGGGTAAATTCCCCATACCGTCAATCCCGCCACACCAACGACAATTAGTGGACCGGTAGCCCACCTAAAAACTGGTTTTAAAGTGCTGACTAACCCGATTCCAAGGATAAGCCCAAATAACAACACCCCGTACAAATTAAACCAGCGGTGCCGTTCACGAAAAGGCGGCTGGTTATCCAACCCAAAGTAGCGGTTAAATTTGATTAAGTAATTGAGCGCCAATAACCCGACCAGAAAAAGGAAGCTGACCACCGGATTCATTAAATGCAACTTTGGCACTAAGAAGTTAACCGCGACTAATCCAATGTAGCCCACCGCCATCGCCCGTAACGCTAACTGGACGGGCCGAATTTGCTGCCGGACATCCTGGCGTCTTAAGTAATCTGTCATCCCACTGTCTTCTCGTAACAACGTATCTAACGACAATCCGTAAAAATCACTCAACCGTAATAAACTATCAATATCCGGGTAACTATTCTCGGTTTCCCAACTAGAAATCGTTTGGCGGGAAACGTGTAGTTGTTCCGCGACGGCTTTTTGCGTCAAATGTTTCGCCAATCGCGCCTGTTTTAATCGCTCACCGAACCGCATCGCTATCACCCTCTCTTTAATACCCTGATTATAAGATGATTACTTAACGGAGCCTAGCTTAGAATCTTGGCACGCCGATTTAACGGCATTCCGTGGCACTGATCACGTTGGTTCGTTAGTCATCATTTCACTAAATCATCAGCAATTTTAATGGTCACAAAAAAAGCCCGAGACCCAAGTCTCAGACTTATTTTCTGTTTATTTAGCGTAGTCAACTGCTCGAACTTCCCGAATAACGGTAACTTTAATGTGTCCAGGATATTCAAGTTCATTTTCAATTTGCTTTTTGATATCGTGTGCCAAAACGGTTGCTTGTAAATCAGTAATCTCGTTTGGTTTAACGATAACCCGAATTTCACGACCCGCTTGGATGGCGTAGCTCTTCTTGACACCCGTTTCATCATTCGCAATCGCTTCAAGTTTTTCAAGTCGGTGGATATAATTCTCCAACGATTCGCTCCGAGCTCCTGGCCGGGCAGCTGAAATCGAATCAGCCGTAGCAACCAGAACAGCAATAATCGATTTTGCTTCGACATCCCCATGATGGGACGCGATCGTATTGATTACAACTGGACTTTCTTTGTACTTCGTTGTTAATTCCACGCCAATTTCAACGTGTGATCCCTCGACCTCATGATCGACGGCCTTACCAATATCGTGTAATAATCCTGCGCGTTTCGCGAGTGTAGCATCTTCACCAAGTTCAGCGGCCAAAACGCCCGCCAACTTCGCAACTTCAATTGAGTGATTTAAAACATTTTGACCATAACTGGTCCGATAGTTCAACCGACCGACTAACTTGATCAAGTCAGGATGCATCCCGTGCAATCCTAAATCAAAGACAGTTTGTTCACCGGTCTCACGGATTTTCTCGTCCATTTCTTTACGTGCTTTTTCAACCATTTCTTCAATCCGAGCTGGATGAATCCGCCCGTCTTGAATAAGTTTTTCAAGCGCGATCTTTGCGATTTCACGACGAATCGGATCAAAACCACTGAGAACAACCGCTTCAGGAGTATCATCAATAATTAAATCAATCCCCGTCAACGTTTCTAACGTTCTGATGTTTCGACCTTCACGTCCAATAATCCGGCCTTTCATATCGTCATTTGGTAACGAAACCACTGAAACGGTGGTTTCTGAGACCATATCGGCCGCACTCTGTTGAATCGCCTGGACAATTAAGTTTTTGGCTTCTTTTTCAGACTGCGCTTTCACTTCGTCCGTATTTTCTTTGATCATTACGGCCCGTTCATGCGTTAATTGTTCCCGCGTTTGGGTTAAGATCTGGTCACGTGCTTGGTCTTGCGACAATGCTGCGACCTTTTCTAACTCAGCTTGACGTTGCGTGATTAGTGAAGCTGCACTTTGTTGCTGTTGTTCAACGCGTTTCTGTTCGTTGGCAATTTTATCTTCCTTTTTGCCTAGCGCATCCTCGCGTTTTTCAAAAGTATTTTCTTTATGATCCAAAGTCTCTTCGCGTTGAAGCAAGCGATCTTCTTGCTTTTGTACTTCATTGCGTCGTTGCTTCAATTCATTTTCAACTTCAGTCCGGTAACGGTGACTCTCCTCTTTTGCTTCGAGGACTTTTTCTTTCTTTTGAGTCTCCGCTGACCGTTTGGCCTCAGAAATAATACCTTCGGCGGTGTTCTTGGCTACGTTCAACTCTTTTTCGTGAACATTCTTACGAACATAGTAACCAATCCCATAACCGACAACAATTGCGATGACTGCGAGGATTATACCGAAAACATTCATGTTTCCACCTCCGCATCACCAAAATCCAGTTAACATAAAATCAACTACAAATTTTCAGATGTTATATTTTGATTATTTACACACTTGTTATTCTAATGTTTGCAGGGGGTAGTGTCAACTTAAAGTCCTATGTGAACGGCAAAGCGTTCGGCTTATGGCGCTATTTTTCCAACAAAAAAACGCCTAAAGCCACCGCTTTAGACGTTTCTAAATTTATTTATCAGTTTGATCGTCACCGAGGTCTAATTCGGTTGAAGCAGTCTTCTGATCAGCTGCTTCTTCCTCATCTTCAGGAGACGCGTCCATGCCGTAAGCATCCCGGACTTTTTGACGAATTTCAGCCATCACGTCAGGATGTTCCGCCAAGTACTTCTTCGCATTTTCACGACCTTGACCAATCCGGTCTTCGCCGTAAGAATACCATGAACCACTCTTCTTAACGATGTCCTTGTCAGCTGCCATGTCGACAATTTCACCCGTTTGTGAAATCCCATAGCCGTACATGATATCAACTTCGGCACGCTTAAATGGCGGCGCAACCTTGTTCTTGACAACTTTGATTCGGACACGGTTCCCGATAATATCGGTTCCGTCCTTAATTTGTTCTGCCCGCCGTACTTCGAGACGAACCGTCGCGTAGAACTTAAGGGCCCGACCACCAGGAGTCGTTTCAGGGTTACCGAACATCACACCGACTTTTTCACGAATTTGGTTAATAAATAACGCAATCGTCTTAGTCTTATTTAACGTCCCGGATAACTTCCGTAACGCTTGTGACATCAACCGGGCTTGTAGCCCAACGTGTGCGTCACCCATTTCACCTTCGATTTCAGCCCGTGGCACTAATGCAGCCACCGAGTCGATAACCAAGATATCAACCGCGCCACTGGAAACTAAAGCGTCCGCAATTTCAAGACCTTGTTCACCAGTATCAGGTTGTGACAATAGGAGATCATCAATGTTAACGCCTAAGTGTTCCGCATAAACCGGATCCAATGCGTTTTCAGCATCAATGTACGCCGCCGTTCCGCCCTGCTTTTGAACTTCCGCAACGGCATGTAGCGCCACGGTCGTTTTACCAGAACTTTCAGGGCCGTAGATTTCAACGATTCGTCCACGTGGATAACCACCCACACCTAACGCATCGTCTAAGGCTAATGATCCACTAGAAACGGTCGAGATTTGGGTATTCGCCGCATCGCCCATCCGCATAATGGAACCTTTACCGAAGTTCTTTTCAATCTTTTTTAAGGCAGCATCTAATGCTGCTTGCCGTGCATCAGCCAAATTATTTCCTCCTTTGGTGCTCGTTTTCACTCTTAATATCATAACGGTTAAAAAACAGAAATGCAAGCAAAAAGCGAACAAAAGTTCGTATTATTTTTAAAGCTGCTGATCAGCCACTAAAGCGCGCCGTAACAGGTCCAGACCAACCATGACACTGCGTTGCCGGATCTTTTGGCGATCCCCAACAAAGTGGTATAACTTCCCGACGGTCGGCTGGTCACGGTAAGCTAAACCAATCCAAACAGTCCCAGCGGGTTGCCCCTCCAAACTGTCAGGACCCGCAACTCCCGTAAAGCTGAGCGCGGCATCCGTGCCTAGCTGAGCCCGTGCACCGTCAGCCATGGCAATTGCAGTTGCTTCTGAAACGACCCCATCTTGGTCAATGACCGTTTGTGGAACGTTGACTAGTTGGTGCTTAGCCGCGTTAGCGTAAGTCACAAAGCCACCTGGGAAAATAGCGGAAACACCGGCGACCCCACCAATCGTACTTTGGAATTCACCAGCCGTTAAACTCTCCGCCGCCGTGATACTTAGGTTAGCTTTAATCATCGCTTGAACAACGACCTGAGCTAAGGAGTTGTCATCCCCATAGCCGTAAAAATAGTCGCCAACCTTAGCTTTAATTTGTTGCTCAACGGCATCTAATGCACGATCAGCCACTTGTTGCGTATCAGCCTGTGCACTGAGCCTAAGCGTGACCTCATTGGTCTTCGCGTAAGGCGCAATCGTCACGTCATTTTGCGTTTCAATCATGTCTTGTAATTCGGTCACCAGCCGCGATTCACCAATACCGAAGAATCGAAGCACCCGCGAATAGATTCGGGCTTGCTGACCATACGCCGCCTGTAGTTTGGGCTTGGCTTCGGTATCAAACATCTTGGTCATTTCGCGTGGTGGTCCGGGTAGTAGTAAGAAGTCCGCGGAATCTGGTGACTGGTAAAACGCCCCCACGGCTAACCCGTTATGATTGGTCAACGGCGTCGCACCCTGAGGATATAACGCCTGCAACCGATTATTTTCGGTCATGACCTTACCCGTTTGTTCAAACCGGTCCGTAATCACTTGCATGGCCGTAGCATCTTCCACTAACGGCACGTTCAAGTACTTAGCTAACGTTTGCTTGGTCAGATCATCCTTGGTAGGCCCTAAACCTCCAGAAAGGATGACTAAGTCGTTGCGTTGAGCCGCAATTTCAAGGACGGCCGCTAACCGTTTCAGATTATCGCCCACGACCGTTTGGTAATAACTATCGATGCCCAGTTCTGCCAACCCCTGAGCGATGTGTGTACTATTGGTATTTGTAATTTGGCCGAGTAAAATCTCAGTTCCGACCGCAATTATTTCAGCTTGCATCTAAAAACCTCCTGATAGTCCTCGTCAGACTATGTTCAGTATCGGTATTAGTCGCTTAATCAGCAATCAATGCCCACACTCAGTATATACGAAAAAAACAACGTGCACATTTAAAAGGTTGCAGGGATTTTCTACGTTTGAGCCTAACTGCTAAAGATTGAAAGTGCTAAAACTAGTTCAATCTTTGCCATAGCACGACTTATCATTAGAAAATTAATGTTTTTTCGGCGCTTCGCCAGCAGAATCAGTGGGCCATGGGGTCGGCTACAGACAAAGAACGGTCTTCCGCCTCGCTTGAAAGCCTCAAAGGACGAGTCTTTCAAGTCGCCCCGCACTGTAACCTGGCAAAAAAGCGCCAGCTAACAGTGCCGACACGGCCCGCTGGTTCTGCCGGCTACGCTAAGATTGCTTTAAAACAAGCCGGTTAAATTTGTCAGCAACCTCAACATAGCTGGAAATTGCCTATGATAAATGTGCCGCTAATCGGCTGCTCGGAGGTTGCCACTGATTATCCGACAGTAAAAACAAAAGGAAGATAGTTTTCAGCGCAGTCGGATAGCCTCGAATGCTGTGTCGGCAAAATTCCGACTAATCTTGCGGGGCGCTTCAAAGACATGTGCTGACGGCTTTGAAGTGAGGTTCCAGACCGTCCTTTGGCTGGAACCGTCCCCCATAGCACTCGAGGCTATCCGATGGAGCGGCTAATTTTAGAAATAATAATTATTGCTATGGCAACGTTGACAGCCATTTTGGGACTTTCAATCTTTAGTTAACTGCAAAGTAAACCAAAGATTGAAACCCTATTTTAACTGCACGACACCCTTCATTTCATTTCTTCCCCGTCAAAAAAGTCCGAGACACAAGGTCTCGAACTTTTATGATCTGATTTATTTAAATCCATCTGAGAAAACGTCGCGATTCTGAACAAAGTAATCAATGCCAGAGTAAATCACGAAGAAGAGGCAGACGTAAAGCATAATCGCCGCGAATGGCACGTGGATGGCTGCAAAAAAGACGTTGTTTAGTAATAAGAAGATAATCGCAATCATCTGCGTTGTCGTCTTGATTTTACCAGGCATTGCCGCTGCCATGACTTTCCCATTATTTTCAACGATTAATAACCGTAACCCGGTGACTGCTAATTCCCGGCACATAATAATCGCCACGACCCAGTCCGGTGCAGCGTTCATCCGTACCAGGACAATAAAGGCCGTCATCACTAGCATCTTATCCGCCAACGGATCGGCAAATTTACCGAAGTTAGTGACCAAGTGCTGTGAACGGGCAATCTTCCCATCTGCTAAGTCCGTCAAAGAAGCGACGGCAAAGATGATGGTTGCGATAACCTGCGTTACGGGAATGGTCGTTCCTGCCCAGACAACCTGGCCCCAGCTCAATGGCAGGACCATGATTAGTAAGAAAACAGGAATCAGGATAATACGAAAAACAGTTAGCTTATTAGGTAAATTCACAATGATACTCCTCCGTCACAGACTATTTAATGGTCAAGGTAATCGTCCGCACTTGAGACGTGCTGTTCTTCGGATTGAAGTCAAACTTCTTACCATTGATCGTTACGGACGTTGCAACGGCGTTACCAAATTGGAACTTGACCGTTGACGCGTTGCTTGGCAACGTCACGTCGTGTGACCCATTGGCGGTTAACGTTCCTTGCCAAGTTTGACTACCGTTAGTCGTGATTGACGTCCAGGCGGCCTTAGTCGACTTAACGACCACTTTGTTCTTCTTGGCGCCGTTAGTCATCGTATAGGCCGTATCACTGTCGCCATCAGCTTTAATTGCTTGCTTAGTGCTATCAGCTTTTTTCTTAGTCGTCTTCTTAGCAGAACTGCTGCTAGTCTTAGAACTAGCTTTGCTACTAGACTTCTTCGAACTCGAAACCTCAACTGATGAACTTGAAGTGGCCGACGACGAGCTTGAACTCGTGTGGGTCCGAACTGCCATGAACCAGATAAACAACAGGATCAATACCACGACACCCGTTACGATAATCGTTGGTAAATAGTTGCGTACCCGGCCGGCTGGAGTGGTCGGCGCTTCACGACTTTCACTACGCGTTGGTTGAACTTCATCCACGTTCTGGACGTAGGTTTCCGCGTGCGTTGCTGGTAATTCGTCACTGTATTCTTCTAGTAATTCATTGCCATCCAAATCAACAGTATCAGCGTACTGCTTAACAAACGCCCGAACGTAAAAGTCTCCCGGTAATTTATCAAACTGTTCGTCTTCAATTGCAATCAAATACCGCTTTTGAATCTTCGTAATTTGTTGCAAATCGTCGATTGTTAACCCTTTGGCGATTCGGGCAGCTTTTAGCCGTGCCCCAATCGTGCTTTTTTCTTCACTATTTTCACTCATTGACCTTTTCTCCACCCTAAGTCTATTTTCATAATCTTACGAATCTTAGTATATCACAGCCACTTTCCTAAACTGCAACCCCATTACTAATTTTCAGATTTCTTTAACTCTTCTGGTTGAGGACGAATCTGATATTCACTAATCGCTTGCGACTTGAGTAGTTGTCCCGCAACGGCTTGTACGTCTGCCAAGGTTAACTGGTTAATGACCTCTGGTTCGTCAAATAAAGTTACCGAACCAAATAACTGTTGATCATAACGGTTGGCAATTGCTTCGAGTGAGTTCGCCATGAAGACGATCCGCCCAATCATTTCTTTTTTGACTAAAGCTAATAATTCGGACTGGTCGTCCACGGCGTCTTGCCAGTGTTCAAGCACCTCAATAATTGCCGCGTCAAATTTGGCCGGATCATCGCTTTCCCCACTAAACGTTAGGAAATTAAAACCGTTTTGCAATTCAAAGTCGTAACCGAAAGTATCGTCGATGACGCCTTCGTCATATAGCCGTAAATAATTTTTGGACGTATCGCCAAACAACATTTCGAGTAAGACGTTTACGGCCGCGCGATATTTCAAAGCGGGCATCCCCGATTCAATCGGTGTTAGTCCCTTGACCCCGACGATGGATTTGGCCCGGTTCACTGGCATATCAATGACCCGGTAAGGAATAATATCATGCCCATCTTCCGCCGTTGCCGGAATCTTACGTTCAATCGGTTTAAAACTTGCAAACGTCTTATTGGCTTGGTTAGCTTCAATCCAGCTTAAAACTTCATCAGGGTCCAGTTTACCAACCACAAATAAAGTCATGTTCTCTGGGTGATAGAACGTCTTATACGCCGCGTAAAGGTCCTCTGCGGTAATCTTAGCAATCGACTGGGTCGTTCCCGCAATGTCGTATTGCAACGGGTGGTTAGGGTAAAGGTTCCCAATCATCCCAAAGTATAGCCGCCAGCTAGGATCATCGTCGTACATTTCGATTTCCTGGCCAATGATTCCCTTTTCCTTGTCCACGGTCTGCGCCGTAAAGTACGGATCCTGGACAAAGTCGAGTAAGGTTTCTAAGTTCTCTTTCAAATTACGCGTTGCGGAGAACAAGTAACTCGTCTTCGTAAAACTCGTAAACGCGTTCGCGCTGGCCCCATATTCACCAAACGTTTGGAAGGCATCGTGGTCCGCCTTCTCAAACATTTTATGTTCAAGAAAATGGGCAATGCCATCTGGAAAACGGCGCATCTCATCGCTACCGGCTGGCACAAACGTGTTGTCGATCGACCCGTAGTTGGTAGTAAACGTTGCGTACGTTTTATGAAACCCAGCTTTGGGTAACATCGTCACCGTCAAACCGTTTGGGAGCTTAGTTTGATAGCAGGTCTCGTTAAATTGCTCATATTTTTTTACTTGCATGTTTGCGCCCCACTCAAGAAGAACCCGTCATTTAGGGTCACCATCTTTGATACTTCAATAATCTGTTCCCGCGTTACGGCTTGGATACGTTGCAACCAGTCGGTGTCCGTCACATTCTGTTGCGTTAAATCATCGATCAACGCTTGAATAGCAAACGTTCGCTGACTGTCTAAACTGGATTCAAAATCATTGATTAACCCGAGTTTTAATTGCTCAACCAGTTCATCCGTGAAATCACCATTCTGAATCGCCGTTAATTGCTCAGCAATAATCGCTAGAACTTGGTCGTGTTTGGCGCCATCGATCCCAGCTTGAACTTTCATAACGCCCCTAAAGGTATCCAGCGAGCTACTTGCGTAGTACGCGAGACTAGCCTTTTCACGCACGTTCATGAACAACTTGGATAATGGTGAGCCACCGAATAATTCATTGAACACGAGGGCCGCATAGTAATGTTCACCGCGATAAAAGACGGGCAAGTCGTAACCGAGGTTCAACTTAGCCTGACTCAAGGTTTGAGTCTCACTAGTCTCAACGTAGTGCTGCGTATTGCGGTGACGGTAAAACGGCTTAGGCCGTGACGTTGGGCGGTCAGTAAAATGAACAGCCTGCCACTGTGCTAACACGTCTGCTTCGTCAACATCCCCAACAACGATGATGTCAATTTGGTCGTCTCTTAGAAGTGACTCATAATAGGTAAACAAATCTTTTGACGTAATCGTTTCCAAGTCAGCAACCGTCCCGTAACTCGGCACTTGCTGAGCGGGATCGTCTTTAAACAACGCCGCATTTAACTGTTGCGCTGCGTAGTATTGTTTATCATCCGCAACCGACTGAATGGCCGCTTTCAAGTTCGTAACCTGGCGATCAAAAGTCGCTTGGTCAAACTGTTGATTAGCAACTAACGGTTTGAATAAAACGTTTTGTAAAAACTGCGTAGCTTCACGCGTTAATGGCTGATCCGTCGCTAAATATTGTTCATTTGCGACCGTTAAAGCCAAGCGTAGGTTATGAGTTGGTCCCTTGCGACCAACTCCCGCACCATAAGCCGCCCCATACATCCTTGCTAGGGCATTGGCTAGCGCCCGCTGATCAGGATAGTCGGCGGAACTAGTTTCTAATAAGTTGGACAATAACGCACGCTTCGTGATAATGTCTCGGCGTAACGGTGCCCGAAAATTCACGATAATTTGATTGGTTTTAAATTGATGACTAACAACGGTCGTCAATTGAACCCCTTTTGCTAACTGAGTTTGCAATAAAAAAATCCTCCTTGCATATGTAATAAATAATAAGCGAAAGCCCGATTTGACGCAACTTTCCGTCCTATCAATTAGAAAATTTAATAATTTAAGCGATTTTAAAAATAAAAATTAGATTCCGGTGAGGTGCGGTTAACGTTGCAAACTCGCGGGTTGTCTGCTATTCTTTTCAGTATTGATAAATTTAGGAGCGATTTAATGTGAAAGTAATTAAATTTGGTGGCAGTTCATTAGCCAGCAGTACCCAACTGCAAAAAGTCCTGTCGATCGTCGAAGCTGATGACCAACGCAGATATGTGATTGTCTCGGCACCCGGTAAACGTTTCGATGGCGATACCAAAGTCACTGATTTGCTTATCCAGTATGCTCGCCAGACGATTCACCGTCAAGATACAACGGCAACCGTTCAGGCCATTATTGAACGCTACGCAGAAATCGGACACGGTTTTAACGTCCCTGAAGACCAGTTGACGCCAATTTTTGATACTATCCGTAACTTACCAAACCAAACCTACGCGGATAACACGTATTTAATGGCGACGTTTAAAGCCCACGGGGAACGCCTTAACGCCCAACTCGTGGCGGCCGTTTTCAAACAATCCGGCTTAAACGCGCGCTACTTAGATCCTAAAGACGCGGGAATGGTCGTTACTGACGTTCCCGACGATGCTCAAATCATTGATAGTAGTTATACCCAGTTAGCTCAATGGGCAGACAGTAAGCAGATCCTCGTGATTCCAGGCTTCTTCGCCTATAATCGCAACGGGCAAATCTGTACGTTCTCACGCGGTGGTTCAGACATCACCGGGGCCATTGTCGCTCGCGGTGTCCACGCCGACCTCTACGAAAACTTTACCGATGTTGACGCCATCTACTCAGTGAACCCGTCATTAGTTGACCAACCGGCCGCTATTTCCGAAATGACGTTCCGCGAAATGCGTGAATTATCCTACGCTGGTTTCTCCGTCTTCCACGACGAAGCGCTGATTCCTGCGATTCAAGGGAACATCACCGTGAACGTTAAAAATACGAACCACCCAACGGCACCCGGCACGCTGATCAAGTCGACGCGCGAACCGAGCTCGCACTACCCCGTGACTGGGATTGCCAGCTCATCCAGCTTCTGTTCATTATACTTACGAAAGTACTTGTTGAACAAGGAAGTCGGGTTAGGTCGTAAAATTTTAACCATCTTAGAAACGCATCACATTAGTTATGAACACATGCCTTCTGGGATCGATGACTTAACGATTATCTTCGATGAACATCAACTGACCCCTGAACTTGAAAAAACGTTGGTTGCTGAAATTTCAGCCGCCATTAATCCCGATGAAATTTACTTTACACACGACTATTCAATCCTAATGTTAGTCGGTGAAAGTATGCGTAACCGAGTTGGGATCATGTCACGGGCCGCTTCTGCTCTAGCCGACCACAACATCAAGTTGATCATGGTCAACCAAGGCGCTAGTGAGATTTCAATCATGTTTGGGATTCACGACCGCGATGCAGATCAAGCTGTGATTGCCTTGTACGATGAATTCTTCAAAAAATAAATAATTTAATCCAATTAAAAAAGATGAGCTTCAAGAAATGAATGATTTCTTGAAGCTCATCTTTTTGTTTAGGTCTAAAGGTTGGAAAGTCATAAAACCTAATACCAGCAATATACCAACGTTAATACTAACAAAGTCAGTAAACTTGTCGCTTCCGGCCGCCCATGATTTCATCTGCCGCGGCGACCGGACTAAGCCTGAAAAACGGTCTTAGTCCTCGCTTGCAAGCCGCAACGCCACTTTCGCGGCAGATTCATCATGGTCGACCTCCAGCTAAGGTAATTTTCCTATGAAAATTGATTTAGCTTATTTTAACCAATCCTAGCGCAGCCGGCAGAACCAGTGGGCAGTGTCGGCCATGTTGCCTGGCGTTGTGTGCCAGGCGACATGGCGGGGCGTCTTGAAAGACTTGGGCTTTAGGCTTTCAAGCGAGGCGGAAGCCCGTCCCTTGGCTGTAGCCGACCCCACAGCCCACTGATTCTGTCCGGCGGAGCGATGAAGCATCCTATTTTTTATTATTAACCTTTGATATGACAGTGCCGGAATAGCTTATGAGTAACTAATTGTATGGTGCAAAACTACCGACCTAGTTTTCAACCTTTTGATTACCAAACCACTTACGGTTAATCTTATCCAACGTTCCGTTAGCTTTTAACGTCTTCAGACCGTCGTTGATCTTACGCTTCATGGTCTTGTCACCCTTACGCATTCCAACCGCGAAGTCTTCCGTTTGGAAAGTCCCCGGCGTCTCGTTGTAATCGGCCGAGTTGGCTTCGTGCTTGATGTAGTAGTTGGCATAGACACTATCGATTAATAGACCTTGAATCCGACCCGCGTTTAAATCTAAAAATGCGTTGGTAAAAGTATCGTATTGAATCGGTGTCTTCTTCGCAATTTTATCTTTCAACACTTTAGGATTATTTTCAAGCGACTCGTAACCTGAAGAACCTGATTGCGCGCCTAACGTCTTACCCGTCATGTCATTGAAAGAATTGATCTTATTCTTCTTTAACGACACCAGAATCTGTTTATTCTTCAAGTACGTATTACTAAAAGCAACCACCTTTTCACGTTGCGGGTTCTTCGTGTACCCGTTCCAGATCAGGTCAATCGTTCCATTACGTAATTCCGTCGCATTCATTGACCAGTCAATCGTTTGAAAACTGATTTTAATGCCGTATAACTTGAAAACTGCCCGAGCAAGGTCAATATCGTAACCTTCAAGTTTCCCGGATTTTTCACGGAAGCCCATCGGAACAAAGCTGTCATCTAAGCCAACGACAACCGTGCCGCGCTTCTTAATGCTTGACCAAGTGTCCTGCGTGTCGGCCCGCTTCGTGACACTTTCGCCACAACCACTGAGGGTGCCGGCCACCCCAATTAACATCACTAAAAGTAAACTAAGTGAAATAAGTCGTTTCTTTAATTTCAATCGCCGCACCCCCTACGCTTTGTTTGGTTCAACGTGGAACATTTCATCCGCAATGTTTTCGGCAAACGTCAAATCATGGGTAACGACGATTTGCGTCATACCATCCGCCTTTAAGCCCATAATCAACTTTTCAACTTCTTGACGAAGGTTCGGGTCCAAGGCGGACGTCGGTTCGTCGTAGCACAAGACGTTTGGTTTCATGGCAAGGGCCCGTGCAATGGCGACCCGTTGTTTTTGACCACCCGACAGTTCGTATGGATATTGGTCAGCGTGATCCGCCAAGTTCAACCGGGTTAGTAACGCCATGGCCTGCTTTTGAGCAACGTCTGCGGACTGCTTTAAAACCATGGTTGGCGCTAACGTAATGTTTTGCATCACCGTCAAGTTAGGGAATAATTCAAAGTTTTGGAAAACGACCCCAATGACACTCTCATTTGTCCGGTTCGTGTACGGCTCAAAGGGTTGTCCGTCAATGAAGAATTCGCCCGCGTTGACTTTTTCCAAACCGGTAATACAGCGTAGTAGCGTCGTTTTACCAGCACCGGAAGGCCCCACGATACTCAGAACTTCGCCATCTTTAACTTTTAAATTCAGCTGATCAATAATCGTCTTGTTGCCAAAACGCTTGGTAATATTTTTAAGTTCTAACATATTGCGACCTCCCTATTTCCAGTAACTGTAGTGTTTTTCGATGCGGCCAAGCACAAACGTGGTCACGGCCGTTAGTAATAAGTAGATGACCCCAACTAAGACCAATGGGACTAACGTGACGTCACGCGCCGTTGCGACGTTTCCGGCACGAAGCAAGTCGCCCAACCCAATCACGTAAACTAATGAGGAATCTTTGACCAAGTTAATAACTTCGTTCCCAACTGAAGGTAACACAATCTTGATCACTTGAGGAATCACGATCTTACGAATCGTTTGACCGTAGCTTAGGCGTAAAACCCGGGCACTTTCGTACTGGCCACTATCGATCGATTGAAGGCCGCCCCGAAAGATTTCGGCGAAGTAAGCAGCGTAGTTTAAGATAAATGCAAACAACGCGGCGTAGTAACGGGGAAAAACAATGCCAATTAATGGTAGTCCGTAGAAGACGAAGATCAATTGAAGTAATAACGGGGTCCCACGCATCAACCAAACGTAGAAATGTAACAGCCACTGAAGCGGCTTAATGTTTGAAATCAATCCTAGCCCAACGACTAGTCCTAACGGTAATGATCCAATCAACGTCCAAATGAAAATCTTTAGCGTCATGCCGGCGCCAGATACTAATGATGGCAAAATCTCTAAAATATAGTGCATATGCTTTCCCTCCTAATTTTAAACAACAAAAAAGTCCCCTCAAGATCCAATGATCTTAAGAGGACGTCTACGCGCGGTTCCACCTCACTTCGCAGCAACTTCACAGTCACTGCCTCAGGGAGTTTAGTGATAATAAAAAAAATCGTCCTTAGGCCAACAGCCTAAGAGGACGATTTCATCGCGGTTCCACCTCATGTTCATCAGTGGCTCACACCACTGAACTCAACGAGTTTATCACTAAACTCCGCCGCTAACGAGGCCACCCGGGGTAACTTACTAACTTCAGCTACCCAACTCGCAGATGTGTTTCGTTTACGTTAAGGATCGTCTTTCCACCACCGACGACTCGCTGAACATCTCAACGTCAACTACTCTTCTGTTCTTTGCTTTTTTAATGTTGCTCTCATAATAATCGAATTCATGACAGCCGTCAAGTCTTTTTTACTTGTTGCGGTGAAAAATCCCCGTAATCCGTGACCACATGCCAGGTTTTTGCACCTCAATGTTCATCAACGGTACCGTCTCGCCTTCCAAACGCCGGGCGATGTTCCGATAACCTTGTGAGGCCGAATTCTTCGGATCTAAGACGATGGGTTCACCGTTATTAGAAGTCCGAATCACCGCATCATCATCAAAAACGATCCCTAAAAGATCGATTGATAAATGGTGCGTAATTTCGTCGATATCCATCGTTTCGCCATCCTGCATCATCCGCCGGCGAATCCGGTTGATGACTAAGCGGGGTGCTTCTGCTAATGGGTATTGTTCCAAAAGCCCAACGACCCGGTCAGCATCGCGAATCGCTGAGATTTCTGGTGTTGACACAATAATCGCTGCGTCGGCACCCGCAATCGCATTCATAAACCCTTGTTCGATTCCGGCTGGACAATCCAGTAAGACGTAGTCAAAGTCCGGCTTCAATTCATCAACGATTGAACGCACTTGGTCAGGATTCAACGCATCTTTATCCGCATTTTGTGCTGCGGGTAATAGGAATAATAAATCATCGAAACGCTTATCTTTAACTAGGGCTTGCCGCAATTGCGCCCGGCCACTAGCAACATCAACGATATCGTAGAGAATCCGATTATCCAATCCTAAGATGACATCTAAGTTACGCAAACCAATATCTAAGTCTACGAGACAAACCTTTTTGCCCATCAAGGCTAAGGCCGTCCCCAAATTGGCCGTGGTCGTTGTTTTACCAACACCACCCTTGCCAGAAGTAATGACAATAGCTTTTCCCATCAAATATGTCCTCCATTCCGAGTAAATAACTTCGGTCGTACCCGTTTCAATTGATCTAACGGCTGGTAATCTAAAGCCTGAATGTCATTAATATAAACAACGTTCGTACCGGCGACTATTTTATCGGGATCCACGAGTTCTAACAATTCACCGACCCGTACACGGGGAACCGTGGTCAACGCACTAACAATAACGGCATCATTATGATCAGGATAACCAGCTTCCATAATTCCGGAAACTTCCCCCATCACAAAGATACTGCCAGTTGCGCGCAAAACGCCGCCTTCGTGAATTTTACCGAAGAATAACACATCCCCGGTAATCGAAACCACCTGACCATTACGAATAATCTGGTTGACTAAGTGAACCGTGTTGCGTTCAACCATCGCCAAAGCGTCGGCCGTTAAAATCACGTCCGCCGTCAGCTTATGGATACTGAACAATGGGTAACGCTGTACCAATTGGGTGACTTGCTGATTTTGCTCAGCAGTCAACAGTCGGCCTTCCGTGCCCATATCAAACGAAATCCGCTCATCAGTCGTATTATCCACCTGTAACCGGTCAAGCAAAGTTTTGAGATCGATCATGATGGTATCAAAACTGGCTGCTTGTCGAAAAATCAACTCGTAACCGTCATTACTAGCTTTTAAAACCACACTTTGCTGCATGTTAGAATTCCTTTCTGCCGACTAATTTACGCTAAGGTACAACCGACGCATCGGGTAATACGCAATGACGAAAATGGCCAAGTTGACCGCAATCGTCGGTCCTAAAGTGAAGACCGCAAAGTCAGCTAAATTACTATTAATCACGTGACCCATGCTATACCAAATGTACGCGAAGGCCTCAACAATTGTCAAATTAATAATGTAAACCATTAGAAGCGTCAGAAAGTTCAGATCCAACCATGGTTTAATTTGCCGACAGAGGTAAACCACTAATGGCAATGCAATCATGTAGACGCCAATGATACCGGTATAGTACCAGTCAAAGACTAGCCCCACAAACGTCGACCAAATTCCAATGGCTAAATCGTCACGATCGTCTAAAAAGATCGCAAAAATCAACCACAGTAAGACGAGGTGCAAGACGCTCGTGTAGGGATACGAAAATAAGTGACCCGCAAATACATTGGATAGCGAGCCATCCAAAAACAGGGCAATAAATAGCCCAATTGGAAAAATGATTTTTAAACGTGAGTATCGCAACGTTGTGCCTCCCTTACTGTTCGGCAACCGTCACGACGGTTAAATCGCTCAAGTCAGCCGCAGGTGTAATTTCAACTTCAGAAGCCAAGCCGTAATCGTCCTGCTTAACACTTGCGACGGTCCCAACATACAAGCCCTTTGGTGTCGTGCCGCCTAACCCAGAAGTGACAACTTTGTCGCCCTTCTTGATTTTAACGTTCGACGTCACAGAACCCATTTCAAGTAAATCATTACTCTTGTCATAACCTGAGATAATCCCGTTAACTGACTTGCCAGATTTATTAGTAATCTGAACAGCAAATTTGTTAGCCGTTGAACTCGTATTAGAAATCAGTTCAACCTTAGAATTGGTCTGGTTAACTTCAGCAACCCGACCAATCAAGCCAGACTGCGACATGACGGGCATGTTCTTTTTGATCCCAGCAGTGGCCCCTTTTGAAATGACCAACTGGTTCATCCAAGAAGAAGGTGTCCGGGTCAAAACGTTCGCCGTGACACTCGTATAGGCTGATAACGAATTATTTAACTTGAGTTCCTTACGCAGTTGCTTGTTTTCTGCACTAGTTGTTTGTGCATTTACTTTAGCTTGCGCAAGCTGATCCACTTGTTTCTTTAACTTTTGATTTTCTTGGTAAGTATTCAAGAGATCCGAAACCGAATTAGTCGCGCCTTGTAACCCGTTAACGGGTAACGCAACGACCCGGTCAACCGCCCCCGCCACGTCGTTCCCAAATTGCTGGATCAACGGTGGCGTAGACTTCCGATCACGAATGGCTACCGACACACTCATCAAACCGAAACTAATAATCAACACAATAATGGCGATAACTAGTTTACGGTTAGAGAAAAACTTTTGCATAATGAACCCCCGGTCGAAAATTCAAATATTTAACAATAAATAAGCGGGAAGATGTCTTCCCGCTCACCTGTTATCGCTTTTTCATAACATCGATGCTCTTAAGTGATTCGCCTGTCCCAACGGCCACACAATCAAGGGGTTCGTTAGCGATGAAAACTGGAACTTTAGTTTCATCCGCAATCACTTCGGAAAGATTCTTCAATAAGGCGCCACCACCGGTTAAAACAATCCCGTGGTCAATGACGTCAGAGGCAATTTCTGGCGAAGTTTCTTCAAGCGTTTCCTTAATTGCTGAAATGATTTCTGAGACAATTTCTTGAATCGCTTCAGCGACATCAACCGCTGAAATTTCAACTGTTTTTGGCAATCCTGATAAGAGGTCCCGGCCCCGAATCGTTGAGCCTTCGATATCTTCAGCTGCTTCAAGCGAAGCAGAACCAACATCGATCTTCAACTGTTCAGCAGTCCGTTCACCAATCAAGAGATTGAATTTTTGACGAACGTGATAAATGATTGAATCATCAATCTTGTCGCCAGCCATTCGAATCGAACGACTTGAGACGATCCCACCTAAGGAAATCGTCGCAACGTCCGTCGTCCCACCACCAATGTCAACAACCATGCTACCGGTTGGATCCATAACTGGTAAACCGGCACCAATGGCTGCAGCAAATGGTTCTTCAATGACGTAAGCGTCACGTGCACCCGCAACCCGCGTCGCATCGATCACGGCCCGCTTTTCAACTTCAGTTACACCGCTTGGTACACAAACCATGACGTATGGTTTACCATTTGAACGGCCCAAAGTCTTTTGAATAAAGTACTTCATCATAGCAACAGTGGTGTCGTAATCGGCAATAACCCCATCCTTCATTGGCCGAATCGCCACAATACTTGCTGGTGTACGTCCAATCATATCCCGAGCTTCTGACCCAACGGATACGATTTCACCAGTCTTCGTGTTCTTCGCAACTACGGATGGTTCTCGTAATACGATGCCCTTGCCATCAACGTAAACTATCGTGTTGGCCGTACCGAGATCGATCCCGATATTCTTTGTCCCAAATCCGAACACTACATTCATCCCTTCATTAATTACAAATTTAATTTTTTATTAGTCATAATAGTAAGTATTATAGCATAATCGCACGGCATTAAAAATCCTGCCTGAATCATAGCATACCGTAATTTGTTAAAAAATACAGTCCCACTATTTAACTTAGATAAAATTTAACAAAAAACGTGGTCAAGCCGGATAAACATCCGCCCTAACCCCGTTATTTTACCACATTCTAATGAGAATCCGTATTACAATTTACCAACCCTTGTTCCGCAAAGCTAAAGTAATCGTTTACACCGATAACAAAACTATCTAACAAAGGTAATCCCATGATTTCGCCGGCCAATTGGAGCCGTTTTGTAAACTCAACGTCCTTTTTGCTGGGATTCACATCCCCGCTTGGATGATTATGTGCGATCACAATTCTTGCGGTGGCCACGGTCAGTGCCGTCTGCATAATTTCACGTGGATGGGCCGGACAACTATTGAGTGTTCCTTGAAAAATAACCTGCCGTTTAACAATTTGATTTTTCGTATCTAAACACAATAATAATAATCTTTCCTGATCCCAATTAGCAAAGTCGTGGGCCAACTGCGCCCCCATCTGTTGGCTACCGTACACTTGGCCCAAGACCACCTGATGCGGATGTGGGAGTAGCTGGCCACACCGTAATGCGATTAATAGGCCGTTCCATAAGGGGTCCTGTGACGATTGATTGAGCCACGTCACGGCGCTCCCCGGCGGAAACGTTTGTTCAAACGCTTGGGTCGCCTTGTCCACCGTGTTTGCCGCCAAAAAAGTCGCAAAGTATTGCTCAATTAGCTCATGAATTTGCGTCAACGGCAAATTCTGCTCACCTAGACTCGTCATTCAACCACCCCTTCACTTAGTAGTTACGCCAAGTCCGGGGCATCTCATTTACGGATTTCTTAAAATTAAGGTCCCTAACCACAAAAATCCTTGTGGCTAACGCGGTGTGCACGCTAGTCACAAGGATAATTCAATTTCAGTTAAAGAGTGAAAGCTTTAAAACTCGTCGCTCCATCGGGTAGCCTTGGGTGCTATTGGGGGACGGCCGCAGCCATGGGGCGGTCTGCGACCTCGATTCAAAGCCGACAATCCACGTCTTTGAATCGCCCCGCAAGATTAGCAGCTAAAAATCATCTGCTAATCTTGCCGACACAGCACCCAAGGCTACCCGACTCCGCTAAGATCAACCTCACTATTGTCGAATAATCGGAGGCTGGCGCTGATGGCATCGGTCGTGATGGTGGTGTTAGGACCGGCGTTTTTTTCGGTCCCTACACCACGGACGGTCCAGAACAATTGCGCCTTTTGCAAGTGTTCTGGGCGAGGGGCTAGACCGCTCCTCAGGCTAGGCCCGGTCCCACGACCGCATACCATCAGCGCCAACCGGATTAATTACTAGTCTTCGCTCTATTTAAAGTAAGCCCGCACATCGGAAATGAAGTACAGCGAACCCGTCAGAAGTAAGACGTCTTCGCTCGACATTTCTTGGGTCGCTTGTAATAACGCTGCTTGCCAATTATCGAATACTTCTGCGGACCGACCATCTGGGAGCTCAGATTCGAGTTCACTCGGCGTCGTTGCGTGCCGTTTCGGGTTAGGTCCCGCAAATTGCGTTAACAATAGGTGCACGTTGTTTAATTGCCCCAAAGTCTGAATCATTTGGGCGTGCTGTTTGTCAGCGAGTACCGCAAAAATCACGTACACGTTTTGCCGCCCAAACCGCTCTTTGATGGTTGCGGCTAATTCCGTCACCGCCGGTTCATTATGCGCGCCGTCAATCATGATTAGGGGCATATCGTTCAAACGTTCAAAGCGGCCCGGCCACTGGACATGGGCCAACGCCGTTTTAACATCCCGAACTTGTACCGGAACATTGGTCTGGCGATGGTAGTCCAAGTAAGCAGCCAATGCCACCGCGGCGTTATCAACTTGATAATCACCTAAGAGCGGCGTCGTCAAATCTTTGAAATATTGACCACCGCCAGTAAAATTGAACCGTTCTTGCCAGCCCCGTGGTGTTAGTAACGTCGTCGTAAAGTCGGTTCCTAACGTTTGTAACGGTGCGTCGTGGTCGGCCGCCGTTTGAACCATCACTGCCTGCGCTTCTTCAGGTAGCTTGCCAACAATGACCGGGACATTCGTCTTAATAATCCCAGCCTTTTGACCGGCAATTGCGGTCAACGTATCGCCTAAAATCTGCATGTGGTCGTAACCAATGGTCGTGATGACACTGACCCGTGGCGTCCAGACATTCGTGGAGTCGTACAACCCACCCAAGCCGACTTCGACAATCGCCAAGTCAATTGGCTGTTCCGCAAAATACACGAACATCATGGCTGTGATGATTTCAAACTCAGTGGGACCGCCTTCGGGCAACTCATCATCTAGCTTTGCCACGACTGGTTGAATCCGTTGAACAAGGTCTAACAAATCTGCGTCACTAATCGGTTCTCCATCGACACTGATTCGTTCGTTGAAGCGCACAATGAATGGTGACGTAAACGTCCCCACCGTCAGCCCATCAGCCATAAACAAGTCCCGTAAGTTAGCTACCGTCGACCCCTTACCGTTCGTTCCCGCAACGTGGATGCCTTGGACCCGCTCTTGTGGATCACCAAGTTCACTTAAAAACCGGCGCATTCGTTTCAACGTGGGAATTTTTTTGAATTTGGTACGGCCATGAATAAAGGCGAGCGCTTCTTCATAATTAGCAATCACTTTTTTGTCCTCCTTACACGCTTAATCGTTATCGACCCCAGACTAGCATTAGCATTCACAAAAGGTGCTTCAGAAATTTCTGAAGCACCTTTTGAATCAGCTTAATTAAGCTTGTGCCTTAATGTCAGCTAGTCGCTGCTTGGTTGCAGCCAACTTATTTTCATTATCGGCTAATTTTTCTTTTTCGCTGTTAACAACGTCTTCCGGCGCGTTAGATACGAATCGTTCGTTACCGAGTTTCTTAGTTGCCCGGGTAACTTCACTTTCGAATTTAGCTTGTTCCTTTTCCAACTTCTGAATTTCTTCGTTTAAATCAACCAGTTCAGCTAATGGAATATAAATTTCCGCATCACTGATCACTTGCGTCATTGACAACTTCGGCGCAACGACATCGGCCCCAATGGATAAGGTCTTTGGATGTGCAAAGCGCTGAATGTAGTCTTCGTTAGTTTTGAAGACCGTCTGCAAGCGTTGGTTGTCCGTCTTAATCAACAGATCAACGGCTGATGACATCTTGGCATTAGCTTCGGCACGAATACTCCGGACCGCCGTGATCAATTCGATCAAGGATGCCATGTCATCTTCAGCGGACGCGTCATCAAATTCAGGATGGTCAACTGGGTAAGCAGCAACCACTAAGGATTTGCCAACGTGCGGCATTGATAACCAAATTTTTTCCGTAACGAATGGCATGATTGGGTGTAATAACCGCAAGATTTGGTCCAAGACATAGGCTAACACGTTTTGCGTGTTTTCCTTAGCGTGGGCGTCGTCACCGGTTAAGACTTCCTTACTCATTTCAATATACCAGTCACAGAAGTCGTTCCAGATAAAGTTATAGAGTGCCCGACCAGCTTCACCAAAGTCAAACTTATCAAAGGTCGTCGTCACTTGTTTAACCGTTTCGTTCAAGCGACTAAGAATCCACTTATCAGCCAACGTCCATTCGGATTTTGCTGGTAAAGTTGGTTCGGTCATGTCACCTAAGTTCATGATGACGTAACGACTAGCGTTCCAAATCTTGTTGATAAAGTTCCAGGCCGCGTCCATCTTCGTGTAACTGAAACGAACATCTTGACCAGCCGTTGAACCGTTTGACAAGAACCACCGCAATGCGTCAGCCCCGTACTTCTTAATCACGTCCATTGGATCGATCCCGTTACCAAGTGATTTACTCATCTTGACACCGTGTTCGTCACGAATCAGGCCGTGTAATAAGACGTTCTTAAATGGTCGCCGTCCAGTAAATTCTAAGCTTTGGAAAATCATCCGTGAAACCCAGAAAGGTAAGATATCATAACCAGTAACTAACGTGTTCGTTGGGAAATACCGTTTGAAATCAGCGGCATTTTCATCAGGCCAACCCATCGTTGAAAATGGCCATAAAGCACTTGAGAACCAAGTATCCAAAACATCGGGATCTTGTTCCCAGTTTTCAGGGTCCTTAGGCGCATCAACACCAACGTAAGTTTCACCAGTCGTCTTGTTATACCAAGCTGGAATCCGGTGTCCCCACCAAAGTTGCCGTGAAATAACCCAGTCATGAATGTTTTCCATCCATTGCTTGAAGGCATCTTCGAACCGCTTAGGCACAAAGTTAACGGCGTCATCGCCTTCTTGATTCTTCAAAGCTTGTTCAGCTAACGGCTTCATCTTAACGAACCACTGGGTTGATAGCCGGGCTTCGACTTGAACGTCGGTCCGTTCAGAATGCCCAACACTGTGGACGATTGGGTCAATCTTAATCATTAAACCTTGGTCTTGTAAATCCTTGACCATGGCTTTCCGAGCGACAAAACGATCCATGCCTTCATACTTGCCAGCGTTGGCGTTCATGGAGGCATCGTCATTCATCGTGTTGATCCGTTTCAAGTTATGACGGTTACCAACTTGGAAGTCATTAGGGTCATGGGCTGGCGTAATTTTTACCATCCCAGTTCCAAATTCAGGGTCAACGTATTGGTCCGCGATAATTGGAATCTCACGGTCAGCCAATGGTAAGATCACCTTTTGACCAACTAATTCCTTGTAACGTTCGTCACTCGGGTTAACGGCAACGGCCGTATCACCCATCATCGTTTCTGGACGCGTCGTTGCAATTTCAATGTAATTTTTACCATTAAAGGTGTAGTTTTTATCTGCGAATGGGTACTTCACGTGGTAGAACGCACCCTTGTCATCCTTATGAATCACTTCAATATCAGATAACGCGGTCCGGGCTTGGGGATCCCAGTTGATAATGTATTCGCCACGGTAAATGAGGCCCTTGTTGTATAGGTCGACAAACACCTTTTTAACGGCGTCGGATAATCCTTCATCCATCGTAAAGCGTTCACGGGAGTAGTCTAATGACAAGCCCATCTTGGCCCATTGTTGCTTGATAATGGCCGCGTACTCGTCTTTCCAATCCCAAACTTGTTGAATGAACTTCTCACGTCCCAAGTCGTAACGGCTAATGCCTTGTTCACGTAACTTGGCTTCAACTTTCGCCTGCGTTGCAATTCCGGCATGGTCCATCCCTGGTAACCAGAGTGTATCAAACCCTTGCATCCGCTTCTGGCGAATAATAATATCTTGTAACGTGGTGTCCCAAGCGTGACCTAAGTGTAACTTACCCGTAACGTTAGGCGGTGGAATCACGATGGAATACGGTTTAGCTTTTTGGTCGCCCGAAGGCTTAAATAAATCTTCGTCTAACCAAGTTTGGTACCGGCCTTCTTCAACAGCGGTCGGATCATATTTGGTTGGCATATCAGTCGTTGGTTCTTCTGACATATGGGGCACATCCTTTCCTTTGGCACTAAAAAAATCCATTCATCCTATAGACTAGGACGAATGGATTTCGCGGTACCACCTAATTTTAAAGCACGGTCAAAACCGGCTTTACAACTTAAACATAATTGTTAACGAACGGTGTATCCCGTCCGGTTACCCCTACTACTTTCAGGGCAACAGCTCGCAAGCTACCTTCACCTAAAACTGCCGAAAACTTCCAGTCCCGTTTTCTTCCTGTAGACAGTGGTCTAAGCTACTCTCTTGCTCATTGCTGAATGACACTATTGTAATGAATTTATGCAAGTACGTCAATCTTTATTCGAATTGTTTCAAGGCGTCTAGCGCTGCCACGTAATTTGGTTCATGGCCAACATCCGGTACAATTTCATGATAAACAATCTTACCAGCTGCATCGGCCACGTAAATGGCACGCGTTAACGTCCCGTTATTTGGCAAGTACAAGTTCGTCGCGTAGCCAAAGGACAGTTCTTCATCGGAAACGACCGTCAAGTTTTTGACGCCTTCCTTAGCACACCAGCCAGCTTGATCCGCAATCGAGTTGTTAGAAACGGCCAAAAACTGAACGTGTGGATACTGATCCGCTTGTTGGTTAAACTTGCGGGTTTGAATTGAACAGACCCGGGTGTCAATATCGGGCATTACACTGATCAGAACGGGCTTACCTAGTAAGTCCTTGGTCTTTAGTTTTTCATCATGCGTTGTAAAAACTTTGAACTTGGGTAACTCGTCGCCATCTTTAAGCGGTTCCCCAACTAAATCTAACTTTTGATCATGAAATAATACTTGCACAGCAAACACCCCTTCGAAATCTTAATGTCGCAAACAAACTATTCAAACTAGTATGCTTTAAACTTACCGCAAACTGACCTAACTCGCAAATGTTAGCCTTAAAGTTTTACGGGTTTCGTGAGTAAATAGCTGAATACTGGTCGTTATTCTTATCCATAAGCCTGAGTACGTTTTAGCGCTTCGCCGGCAGAATCAGTGGGCCATGGAGGCGACTACAGACAAAGAACGGTCTTTCGCCTCGCTTGAAAGCCTCAAAGAACAAGTCTTTCAAGTCGCCCCGCACTGTAACCTGGCAAACAACGCCAGCTAACAGTGCCGACATGGCCCACTGATTCTGCCGGCTACGCTAAGTTTGTTTTAAAACAGACCGGTTAAGTTTCGCAACATAGCTGAAGGTTATCCATAATGAATGTGGCGTTAATCGGTGATTTTCCGATTTTACGCGACCGGAAGCGGGAAGTTTAATAATTTTATTAGTACCTCGTGCGATGTAAGGCTGGTAAAAGATATGATTAGTGCCATCAACGATAATACAATGAGTGATTGAATCAAGTTCATTTTAGCGCCGGCGGTCAGCGTTGGTGTGCTGTGTCGGCAATATTAGGCGGTGTTTCCTAGCCGTCTAATATTGCGGGGCAATTCAAAGACGTGATTTTTCGGCTTTGAATTGAGGTGCCAGACCGCACTGTGGCTGGGACCGTCCCCCATAGCACACCGACGCTGACCGCTGAAGCGGATTATATAGATACTTCAGCCTTTATTCCTATCAAAAAAAGATTCGAAAATTAAATAATTTCCGAATCTTTTTTCTTATTTTTCTAACCGAAACGTGCGTCAAAAGGCAACTTGCTCCGCTTAACCCGGCATCGGGACCTATTCCAAACCCAGGAATAACTCCCGATGCCACGTTAATGCTCACAAGCTATTCGCCTTTTGCCTCACTCTACTTTAGAGTAATTCTGCAAACACGTCTTCTTGCGCGTTCATGTAGTTTTCGCCCGGTTTGATTTCACTGATGACAATGCCATCAAGTGCACGTTGCATCAAGCCTTCAACGTCGATCCGTTCTTCGTAAGACCGTGAACGGTCTAACTTTGGATGGGTCTTCGGTGCTGGTGGCGCAAAAATCGTACAGCAATCTTCAAATGGCATGATCGACAAGTTATAGGTGTCGATGTCTTCAGCAACCTTAATGATTTCGGTCTTATCCATCGAAATCACGGGACGTAAGACTGGCAACGTTGTCACGTCGTTAATGGCAATCATACTGTCCATCGTTTGTGAAGCAACCTGACCTAAAGACTCACCGTTGAAAATGGCCTTACCGTTCCGCTGACGCGTAATGGCATCCATTAAGCGCATCATCAGTCGACGTTGAACCGTCATCAGATAGCCTTCTGGGACCTTTTCTTTAATCTCTTCTTGAATCTCGGTGAATGGAATTTGAATGAACTTAACGCTCCCAGAATAGCTGGCCAACGTCGAAGCTAACTGTTTTGCTTTCGCTAACGCTTGTTCACTCGTGTATGGCGGACTAAAGAAGTGGACCATTTCCATGTTAACGCCACGCTTCATACCAAGGTATCCCGCAACTGGTGAGTCAATCCCACCAGACAGCATTAACATCCCTTTACCAGCAGTCCCAACGGGAAGACCACCGGCACCTTGAATCGTTTCTGAAGACAAGAAGATTCCGTTCAAACGGACTTCTACTCGTAAAACGATGTCTGGTTGCTTCATTTTAACTTGGATACCGTCAACGTGGTCTAAAATCTGACCACCCAACATGTCATTAATTGCATTCGTATCGTATTCAAATTGATGATCAGACCGACGGGTGTTGATCTTAAACGTCATCCCAGGTTGATATTGCGCTTTGATCATTTCAATGGCCGTCTTATATACGGCGTCCATGTCCTGTTCAACGCGAATACTTGGTGAGAAGTTTTGAATACCAAATACCAGTTTTAAACGCGCCATGACCTTGGTCGAATCTTCACCATTTAACATGATGTGCATTCGATCACGGTTTGCGTGCACGTTTAACTCTGGAAAATCGTGCAAAGCTTTGCGCACGTTGCGGCCTAAACTGTCAATAAAGTTCCGGCGGTTTTTGCCTTTGGTCGACAATTCTCCGTAACGCACCATAATTTCAGTGTATTGCATGAAATGAGAGTCCTTCTTTCCTTTGAGTAATAACAGGTTTAACCCTTGTTAGTGGCAACCATCATTAACACGATTTAGGCATCCGCATTAATCTTAGAAAACTTTTGGTATAACTTATCGAAGACTTTGATAAACTCATCCGCTTCAGCCAACGTGTTGTTTTCGTCTAAGCTGATCCGTACGGCACTCGTAGCGACATTTTCTTGAACATGCATCGCCATCAACGTGCTGGATGCCAAGTGCTTCTTGGATGAGCAAGCACTCGTTGTTGAAATAAAGATATCCTGATCTTCAAACGCATGCACGATGGTCTCGCCACGAACGCCGTTAATCGTAAAGCATAGGATGTGAGGCGCAAACCCATCCGTTGGCTGACTAAAGATCGTCACTTTAGGGAACGTCTTAATGTGGTCGTAGATCCGTTGCTTGATGGCACGTTCACGGGCCACTTTTTCGTCTTCATCGGTCAATAATAACCGTAACGCTTTGGCCATTCCGGCAATGGCGGGCAAGTTTTCAGTTCCTGAACGCCAGTTACTTTCCTGCCCACCACCGGTCATGAGTGGCGCGAGTTTCCGACCTTGACGCGCATAGATGAAGCCGATGCCCCGTGGCGCGTGGAATTTATGACCAGAGAACGTCACAAAGTCTACTCGGTCATTCATGATCATATCCTGAATGCCCTTACCAATGCCTTGCACAGCATCAATATGGAAGTGGATCTTTGGGTAAGCTTTCAAGACGTCCGCCACTTCTAATAAGGGTTGAATCGTCCCGATTTCATTGTTCACGGCCATCGTCGAAACTAAAATCGTGTCCGGGCGAATTGCAGCCTTTAAGTCCGCCGCGCTAATTCGGCCTTCCGCATCAACGGGCAGGTAGGTCACGTCAAAGCCTAATTCTTCCAACTGTTCCATCGAGTTATGAATTGCTGGATGTTCAACCGCCGTGGTAATCAAGTGTTTACCAAACGTCCGCTTCTCCATCGCCGTCCCTTTAACGACCCAATTGTCACCCTCAGTTCCACCAGACGTGAAGAAAATTTCATTGGGCTTCGCCCCAATCAACGTGGCAATTTGTTGCCGTGATTGTTCCAACAAATGGAATGCATTTTCGCCAAACCGGTGCAAACTAGAAGGATTGCCCCAAATTTGTTGGGAAACCTTCGTATAAGTATCTAGTACGGCTGGTGCCGCCTGAGTCGTCGCACTATTATCAAAATAAATCATGTTTGAGCCTTCACTTTCTAATAAAGCAGTGCCACGCACTTACTTTCGATAAGAATTCTTTGCAATTATACCAAATAATTGCGTTGAAACAAGTCCTTTTGTCCGTCAAGCTAGTCGCAACCACTAAAAAACGATTCGAATCAACGTGATTCGAATCGCAGTGATTGACCGCAACCTAGCCTTCAGTTTCGGACCGGTCAGCCTGTTTTTGACCATAGTAACTATCTTCGATCCGTTTGTAAGCCCCCGGATCAACTTTATCGACCGCCGTCGCGATGATTTCCAAGCTCCGTGCGTAGTCGTATTCTTCATTGAATAAGCGTTGTGACTCTTCACTAGCCGCCTGCACTTCGTCATGGTTGGTCTTATAACGATTGGCGTACTGTAATAATTGTTCTGCCATCATGGCAGCGTCCATTAAGTCGCTCGTCTTTTCCTTTAAAGTTGCCATATCCGCTTGAATGACGATTAACTGTTTCGTAATGTCATCCATATTAATGACTAACTTATTGATATCATGATCCAGCCGTTCGATTTCTTGCGAAACCACTTGGAAGTAGTCGAGGTAATCTTTTGGCAATCCCGGAAGATTGACGTTTTCGACTTGCCGCTTAACCGCGTGAATCTCAAAGTCAAAGCGTTGCAAGGTCTCATGGGCTTTAGATTCTTCAGCCGTTAAATTAGCAACCCCGTCATTAATGGCAACCTGTTCTTCTTCGATCCCTTTCAGCTGTTTATCTTGCTCTTCATAGTGCGCTGCAATTTGGCTATAAACCGCCTGTTTGCTAGTTAGCGCCGTCATATCAGCTTGATAAATCGATTCGATTCCTTTGAGCTGTTCGTTCAGTTCGCGGGTCCGTTCAACTTCGTGATTATTCAAGGTATAACTTTGTGCGAGTCGGTCCAACTCAATTTGTAGCCGGTGATTTTGATTCATCGCGTGCGTCAAGAACTTGCTGATTTCACCCTGTTGCTTATCAACAACTTCCTTCGCATCAATTTCAACCTGCATGACGTCGTATAAGTGATCAATGCGTTTTTCAATGGCATGGTTGCCGTTTTCAGCATCAGAAACTTTTAAGTCGCCTAGTAACGCGGTGTTGTCGTCAATTGCTTGCTTCAACGAGTTCAACTCTGGCTCAATCGTAGCCACTTCAAAATGAAAATGTTGATCAACCAGTTGGTGATAACCCGTTGCTAACTCAGCTAACTGATCAGGAAAGCCACTTACCAAATCTTTGTAAATTGGTGGAATCCGGTCAATGTCCATTTCCAAAGCACTTGTGTCATGACGCAACTGGTCTAACACCTTTTCCGCTGCTTCGTGGTCACCGGACTTTGCTAATTCGGAAAACCGGTCAAAGTCGCCTTCCAAGTTGGATAAGCGATCTTCTAACTTGTCAATGCTCGGCCCAAACGAAAAGTTTTGCGACAATAACGTCTTGCGTAAGCCCTGGTACTTCTTTTCAAGGCTAGCAACAGCTTCGCGGTGCGCCTCGTCAGCGTCATCGAGCGCTTGCAACCCCTTGCGAATCTCAGAGCCTTGCTTTTCAATGGCATCAAGCTGTTCATTCACGGCTTTGATACTCTGCTTTGCTTCTAAAAACTTAACACTGCGTGCGAGTTCGGTGATTTTGGTCAACTGTTCGCTTACGGCGGGTAATTGGTCATCGACTACTTTTTGACCTTCACTTTGCAATGCTTCCAGTTTGGCTAACGAGCCACCCGTCAAACCTAACTGCTCAATTTTTTCGAAATCCGTTGTCTGCGCTTGCTCGACCAACGCCCGTTGTCGAACGGTCAATTGTTGGACTTGTTTATCTATGTATACTTGGAAGCCCTTGACCGCAGCGTAGATCACAATCGCGACAACGACAATGCCGATTGCTACTTGCATATGAATACCCCTCACATAAATTTATTCCGTTTTAATTGCAGTTGCGCCTCACCCTGTTGAACCGTAACCTTGCTTTTTTCTGAAAATCCAATTAAAATCTACCTTAAATTATAACATAGTCATAACTGTCAAACAGTATGAATTTATGAACTTTCAGGAGGGATTTTTACATGTCTACCACCGAAACATCACTTATGAATCAACAGTTAGACGCACTTCTTTTTCAAGAAACTAATTTGGTGGCCAACTTGGCAAATGCCAGCGCGTTACTAAATAGTACTTACGATGATCTGAACTGGGCCGGCTTTTACTTATTCAACCAAACAACGGGTGAACTCGATTTAGGCCCATTCCAAGGAAAAGTCGCCTGCATGCACATTAAAGTTGGCGCCGGTGTCGTCGGGACCGCTTTTAAGACCCAAACGAACCAACGGATTAAAGACGTTCATGAATTCCCCGGCCACATCGCTTGTGACAGCGCCAGCAACTCGGAAATCGTTGTCCCAATTACGAAGGATGGCCATCAAATCGGCGTTTTAGACGTTGATTCCCCATCGCTTGACCGTTTTACCGCGGAAAACGAAGCTGAACTGACCGAATTCGTCAATATTCTAGTGCAACACATTGACTAACTTGGGTCAAACATGCTATGCTACTCTTTGTGTAAAATAACGCAGCAGTGAGTGGGTAAGCTCGTCAACAGACTGGTGCCTTGATGGTCAGTTAGTAACCTGCGGCTGCAATGGTGAAACCTGCAGTCCGGTCTGAACGAATATCGAACTCACATCGGCTTATTTTACTCCAACTAAAATTATTGGAGGAAACAATTTATGTCTCGTTATACAGGTCCAAGTTGGAAGATTTCCCGTCGTTTGGGAATGTCCCTTTCAGGTACTGGTAAAGAATTAGCACGTCGCCCTTACGCACCTGGTGATCATGGCCAAGGTCGTCGCGGTAAGATGTCAGAATACGGTACCCAATTACGTGAAAAGCAAAAGTTACGGATGATGTACGGTTTAACTGAACGTCAATTCTCTAACTTATTCCTTAAAGCCGGCAAGATCCGCGAAGGTAAGCATGGTGTTAACTTCATGATCTTACTCGAACGTCGTTTGGATAACATGGTTTACCGTTTAGGTTTGGCTACGACTCGTCGTCAAGCTCGTCAATTAGTAAACCATGGTCACATCACTGTTGATGGCAAACGCGTTGACATTCCTTCATACGAAGTAAGTGTTGGCCAAGTGGTCTCTGTTCGCGAAAAGTCTAAGAAGTTAACTGTTATCACCGGTGCTGTTGAAGCCGTTGTTGCACGTCCTAACTTCGTACAATTCGACGCTGACAAGCTTGAAGGTTCATTAACTCGTTTACCAGAACGTGAAGAACTTGAAGCAGATATCGACGAATCATTAATCGTTGAATACTACAACAAACTTTAATTTCCGGTTTACGGAAGCGAAAGCACTGCTACGGCGGTGCTTTTTTTGTATCATAAGAAGTAGTTTTAGACAAAATTCAAAAACCAGTCAGAAGTATCCAATATTTCTGACTGGTTTTTCCTATTATTATGGTCGAAACGTGGGACAAAAGATCCTTTATTCCGCTCTTTAAAATATTATGAACGTGTCACCGCCGCCATAATTGGCTGGTAATACCCCATCAATTGCTTAAACGTTTCAATAATGGTTGCCGTCAATGCTTCAGGCTGATCAAACAGCGGATCGTCCACTAGAATTTGACGCCCCACGACTAGTTCGCTGTGCTTGTATTGCGCAAACTTATTTAACATTTTAGTCACGTTTTCCGCCGTTGCTGGTTGCGTCGGCGCCGCCCCGTGGTTATTGCTGATGACAAAGTCCGTGGGAACGTCCATAAAAATCTGGGCCAATTCTTCGGCCGTCAAACTTTTTTGAACCTGGGACTTCCCCTCATCCAAAACATCAAAGTAAATAAACAGGGAATCCGGCCATAAGCCTAACTCAAAATGAGGTAACGCTTTATAGCTCCGCTTGTTCTGGCTAAACGCCACCCACGTATCAACCGGTGGATTTTTAAAACGGCGCAAGTGTTTTGCAACGTGGGCGTAGAATGGTTGCTCGGCCGGTACGGGTAACGCCGCCATGATTGCGGGCGCTAGCGCTTCAAACTTAGGATCAATCACTGTTTTAATCAAGTTCATTCGACCAGCTAGAGTCGGGTCGTCAAAAATCTCAAAATCTTTGCGAGTAAACATTAAATTGCCTCCTTGTACGTTGTCTTAACCATACCTTATTTTTCATGTGACCGCAAAAGCCCACCACCACCCGAGTTCACGGATATTCATCGCTATTCATTTGGGAACATGCTACAATTAATAGATAATCTAAGAAAGGATGTTAGACAATGGCTGATATAGAAAAAGAACCGGTTGATCGCATTCAGACCGCTATGCACGGGACGCCAAAGTTGCATCCCGACGAACAGCGTAAGTACCTCGGGACTTTCCGTGAACGCGTCGATGTTGCCGTGACGGTTTACCAATTAAAACGGGCCCACTACGTTGATGAGATGACGCAGGCTTTCTCTGCCCATCCTGATTATAAATTGTACATTAACGGGAACCTTGACCAGGACTTCATCGGACCGTACATTAAGGCGGCCAGTCAGTCCAATATTCAATTTACAATCAAAACTGATGACATCTACCGCACCGGCGATGAGGATTACGCCCTCGTGTTCACGGCTAGTACGGCAATCAATCAGGACGTGATTGATGTGCAAAAGCGTTACCAACCCGCAGCGTGTGATACCAAAACAGCTGAACCCCACGGGCTACTTGGAAAATTAAAACGACTATTCTAAAACAAAAAGGTTTGAGGCACTAGTCTCAAACCTTTTTTTGATTCACTCAAAAATTAATTATCGTTAGACACGCCGCCGCATCCCATAAACCGACATTACTAACATCGCAACCACGGTCACCCCAAGGATAACGCCCGCAACCAGCGGAACCGTGAACAAACTCAGCAGTAGCAAGATTCCACTCCCCACAAGTAGGTAACCATACCAGTACTTTAAACGTTGCCAAGCAGCCGGCTGGGGCTTAAAACCGCGGTGCATTTGTTGGTACTGGCTAGCGCTAATGGTCGGCAGGTAGTTCCCCATCGCAATAAAAATCACGGCCACTAAACTAATCGCAATGCGCCAAATATCAACCGCATGCCCTAAGTTGTACGCAATTGTTGCGACGTAGGCCACGACTGTCACTAGCGGAATAATCCACGTCACTACCCGTTCGAATCGTGGGGCAGCCCCCTTATGCTGGCTATTCAACCGTGTCACAGTCAAACAAAAGAATTGTACCGCCACCATCAATAAAGGCATGCCAAAGACCATCCACGGCTTGGACATATACCCATCCGGGCGCGCGTTTGCGCCGCTAAAATGTGTCGCCATAGTGGCCGGTAGCGCCCCATAATACAGCAAGCCATAACTGATTGGTAAAATAATGACCAAGTAACTTAGCCACGTTTGTCCTTTGATCTTCATTTTGACTCCCCCTCGCCCTTACGCATTCCGTATAACCACGTTAGCATTTCCTCAAACACACTCGCGTTCAGTTCATAGTAAATAAAATTCTTTTCTTTGGTCACACTGACTAACCCGGCCTGACGCAGTAATTTCAAGTGGTAAGAAACCGTTGCTTGACTGAGATTAAACGCCGCCGCAATTTCACCAGCAGATTGGCGGTGAGTTCGTAATCCTTCTAAAATTTGCCGCCGAACTGGATCTGCAATTGCTTTAAACGTCTGATTAAGTGCCATGCCATTCACCTTCAAAGCTATTTAGAGATATCTCTAAATAGATTATAGCAAGTTTCAGCCAATTCACAACATCTATTTAGAAAATATTCAAAATAGATTGTAACCATAAGAAAACGCCGGCGTGACGGGAAAATAAATCCCGTCGCACTGGCGTTTTTAATTTTAATCTTTAAATAGTTCATCCAATAGTTGACCAGCAACTGGCTGACGATTCCCAAACATCGGGAATAAGTGTGGGTATAGAAATGGTGCCGCATGAATACCGAGGTAAACGGCCATCTCTGGGTGTTCTGGAGTCAATTCCGCGTATAAATTAGGGATCATCACGTCAACGCCCGCGACGTTCAAGTGCAAGTCGGCAACTAGTTTTTCAACCGCCTGGACGTACGAGGCGTGCATATCAGTAGTGGCGTCCAAGACGTCAGAACCATTCCCGAAAGTAGCGTCTTCTCGCAACAGAATCTGCGTGCCCCGCCCGACAACTGAATCTAAATCGAGATGGTACGAATCTAAGCGGTAACGTTCAACCGTCCCCAACTTCACAGCCGACTGTGGATAAGTAAATGCCGTGCCCCGTAATGGCCGCGCATTCTTACGGTCCAACAAAGTTTGCACGGTTGAACGTCCATCCCCCACAATGTTAGCTGGAATCCGTTCAACGATGGCCTTGACCCGACCGCCAATGACAAGGAACCGGTAACTGGACGCAACGACCAGTTCTTCGGCCATCACCGTCTGGGTTTGCTCAAAGAGTTGCCGAACCACTTGTTCAAATAATTCACGTTTGGGCATGATCCGAAAGGCAACGACTTTATGGTCCTGATCCGTAGCTTTCAGGACGATGCCGCCTTCACTCACAAACCGGTCGTAGTCATCAATTAACTGATTGGCCGAATGATAAGTCTGCGAAGCCGGTACCTGCGCCCCGTGCTCGGCCATAATCTGCTTAGCAGCCACTTTATGCGTCAAGACCGTCGTCAATGCTTGAGGATTTAAATCCGTTCCACTCCCACTCACGACTAACTGTGCGCGTTCTTGCTGAGTCAACCGTAAAATGTTGGCTTTTTTATCCACCACGCTAACTTGGATGCCCCGTGCTAACGCCTGTTCCGTCAATAATTGACTAGACAGATCTAAGTCCGTAAACCCGGGGAGTTCAAACGGACGGTCAGTGGCAGCCGCCTGATAATCCCGTGCGCGCTGGTTTGCCCACGCTAACGGATCTTTTTGAACAGCAACCTGGGCACTTAGCGTGAGTTTAGGATTGGCGACCCGTTCCTTCAAGTGATCTAATAACACGGCGTCACTATTAGGTAACCCGTTCTTAGTCACAAAATGACGCAAAGCATCTAAGACTTGGGTTGCCGGTACGGCTTGGGCACTGGCCGTTGTCGGATTCTCACCCGTCACTTGGTCGACCAACTGATCCGCCTGTTCATTCACTTGAGCCACCATGGCAGTCGGTAACGCCGGCATCATGACAAAGTAGCTGGCCAACAGCCGTAAGAATTCAACCGCATTTTGATCCACACCAATCGGACTGGTTGGATTGAGGTCTAAGCCACGAAATTCCAAGTAATAGACCCCTTGGCGTGCTAGCGTGTTTAACTGGCCGGTACTCCGAAAACGCACCGGACCGTCAAAATCGCTGACTGACAACAGGTCTTTTTTCCGGACGTCAGATTGTAATTTCGCAACGTACCGGTCAATCGAGGTGTAATCGCCCTTGACCTGACTGTACCGGTTCGCCGAATGATGCACGCTACTCCGTTGGCGCTTAGTTGCTTGGTCAGTGACGTCTAACGTTGGGGTTGCGCCGAAGAGGTATTGGATCAGCCAGTTCATGCGAACATAGCCTTGGGCCACCTTCAGATAAACCGCATTCCGAAAATCAACGTAGCTATCAAACTGCTGGTGGAACGTTTCCGAATATAAACGCGTAAATAACTGTTCGTCAAAACTTAAGTTAACGTGTGTCCCGGTCGTCATTAAGCGACGCACGTCATATTTTTTAGCTAACGCTTGGCGGCGTTTAAACCCAACCGCATCATTGTCGGCTAGCGGAATCTCCGTTAACTTTTCTGGTAAAACGGGGTTACTCGATAACGGCCATAGATAGTCGTCTTCCGCCAACGCTCGCCGGGCCGTGGTATTTAGGCCAGCCAAATAAGCCATTAACGCATCAACATCAGCCGTCGCTGGCGTCACCAACTTCAACTGCGTCTGCGCGAAATCATTATGGATTTGATGATTCTGGCGCGTCTTTGCTAGCGCGTTAGGCATCGGTTGCGTCGATAACTTACCGCTACCGTCCACCCGCTGCATCGTGACTTCCAAGCCCATATTTGAATGGCTCACGAGCGGAACCAAGTGGTACTCCGTGATTGCTTTACCAATGGCATCTAATTCCATCTAAATCAATCCTATCATTTTTAAGTTATTATACCGTACTGGGTCCTGAACCAATCGTTCGGTGTCCGTCTTCCTAAATGCTATAATAATTAGGACTACTTTTGCAAGGGAGATTTTATAAGGATGCAACAGCCATTAGCTTATCGGATGCGGCCTAAAACCATCGAAGACGTCGTTGGTCAACAACAACTCGTCGGTCCCGGTAAGATCATTGCCAGAATGGTCACGGCCAAACGCCTGTCCTCAATGATTTTATACGGTCCTCCGGGTACTGGCAAAACTAGCATTGCCAGCGCAATTGCCGGTTCAACCAAGTACGCCTTTCGCATGCTGAACGCCGCAACTGATAGTAAAAAACAATTACAAATCGTCGCTGAAGAGGCGAAAATGAGTGGGACCGTCATTCTCTTACTAGATGAAATCCACCGTTTGGATAAAACCAAGCAAGATTTCTTATTACCACACTTAGAGAGCGGCCGCATTATTTTGATTGGGGCCACGACCGAGAATCCCTATATTAGTATTAATCCCGCGATTCGGAGTCGGACTCAAATCTTTCAAGTTTTCCCGCTAACGGCGACTGATATTCAAACGGCCATTGAACGGGCCTTAAAAGATAAAACCAACGGGCTCGGCGACTACGACGTTGACTTAGCAGACGGTGCCATGCACCACCTGTGTACCGCAACCAACGGTGATTTACGTAGCGCACTCAACGGACTGGAACTCGCCGTTTTGTCTTCAACACCAGACGACCAAGGGATCATCCACGTGACACAAGCCATTATCGAAGAGTGCTTGCAAAAAAAAGCCCTTTCCGCTGATAAGGATGGTGACGCCCACTACGACGTTATCTCCGCGTTTCAAAAATCAATTCGGGGTTCCGACGTCAACGCGGCGTTGCACTACCTCGCCCGCTTAGTCGAAGCTGGTGACCTGAAGAGCATTATGCGGCGTTTAATGGTGATTGCGTACGAAGACATTGGGATGGCGAATCCACCCGCCTGTGCCCACACAGTCATGGCGGTGCAAGCGGCCGACCAACTTGGTTTCCCTGAAGCCCGCATTCCGTTAGCGGACGCGGTGATTGAACTTGCCCTGTCGCCCAAATCAAATTCGGGGATCAACGCCATGGACGCCGCTTTAACTACGATCAGAAAGGGCCATTACGGGGACATCCCCGCCGATTTGAAGGATGCGCATTACCAAGGCGCTGCCAAATTAGGTCACGGTGTCGGTTACGACTTTCCACATGATCATCCTGGCGACTGGGTCGCACAACAATATTTACCAGACGCTATTAAAGGGGCCGAATACTACCAGCCTAAGACGAACGGCCGCTACGAAACCGCCCTCGCCGAACAATATCAAAAATTATTAAAGGCTAATGCTAGAAACCGCTAACAACATTGTCCTATTGCGAATCATTGCAACTTTTATTTTTATATGCTAGACTATAAGTCGAAATTACTAAGGTGTGCGCATTGCCCTAAACAAAGTGTTGCCGAACAAGTAATTTAACTTTGGGAAGAGTGTTAGCTAGTTATCATAACATGCCTTATCCTTTGGTAGTTAGAGGATTAGTCAGCTCATCCCACCTGCGTTGAAGCGGGTCAATACTGAAGGGCGGTTAACGGCACCACTAGTTTTTCCGGAAGTTTACTTCCGTTGGTCAGGACTCCGGTTCTGGCCTTTTTTGTTGCGTTTCAAAATGACTTTTATAAAACTAAAAGTTAAAAGACGAATGCGGTTTCTAATTAACTGATATAGCAACGTTAGGACCAATAAAATTATTAAGTTTCCCGCTTCCGGTCGTCCGTAATTTCATCTGCCGTGGCGACCGGTTCATGCCAAAAAGCGGTCATGAACCTCACTTGAGAGCCAAAAACCGTGTCTCTCAAGATGTCGGTGGCGTAAAATCGGGAAATCACCGATTAACGCCACATTCACGGCAGATTCATCATGGACGACCTCCAGCTATGTTGCGGGTACTATCTTGTTTTTAAAACAATCTCAGCGTAGCCGGCAGAATCAGCGGGCCGTGTCGGCACTGTTAGCTGGCGTTTTTTGCCAGGTTACAGTGCGGGGCGACTTGAAAGACTCGTTCTTTGAGGCTTTCAA
>CALFSK010000010.1 GCA_937916845.1 uncultured Lactobacillus sp.
AAGGCACAAGATGAAGCAAACTTAGTGCTGCTTCCTTCCGGACCTGACACGATTCGTAAATCCACCCTTGCCTTAAGGCCTTGCGGCAAATACTATAATACATGATTTAAACTAAGATTACCAGCCATCAGTTTAACTTTTTTTCAGCTGCGGCCCGGCGCGCCTTCTTCTCAGCTTTCTTACGTTTACGGATATTTCGGAAAAAGTTCTCCAATAGTTCACCCGCTGGTCGTGCCAAGACCCGTTCGTGGACCGTCACTTGGTGATTGAGGCGCGTGTCGTCCATCACTTGGTATAAGCTCCGAACGGCCCCGGCTTTAGGATCGCGTGCGCCGTAAAACATCTCGGGAATCCGGGCGTTAATAATGGCCCCGCTACACATCAGACACGGTTCTAGCGTGACGTATAGCTGACAATCTTCCAAGCGCCAGCTACGTAAATACTCGCAAGCCTCCTGGATTGCAATAATCTCTGCATGCATGGTCGCATCCTGACCATGTTCCCGTAAGTTATGGCCACGACCAATGATCTCACCATCGTGCACGATTACGGCGCCGATCGGAACTTCACCGATCACGTACGCCATCCGTGCTTCGTGGAGGGCTTCTTGCATCCAGTCTTCCGCCGTTTTAGTACTCACGCTATCCCTCCTTTACACTCTGTAAGATATAATAGCCCTTATCTTTCTTAATAATCTGACAATTACCAAAAGTTGCCTGCATTAACTTCTTGGCTGACGGTGCCCCCTGCTTTTTCTGGAGAACGACTGTCAGTGTTCCGTCGGTCATTAAGCGTGATACCGCGCCCGTTAACATGGCATCGACCACGTCTTTTCCGGCACGTACAGGTGGGTTCGTAACGATGGCCGCGTAGTCCGTCTTAGTCACTTGCTCGTAAACGTCGGACGTAAAGATGTTGACATTGGTAATCTGATTCAGCGCCGTATTTTTACGGGCTAAACTCAACGCCAACTCGTTAACATCGACCATATCAACCGTCCGTTCGGGCGACTGGTAGGCTAATGCCATGCCGATTGGGCCGTAACCGGTCCCTAAATCTAAGATTGCGCCAGCCGGCAACTGGCTAGGGTCAAACGCCGCGAGCAAGGTCCGGGAACCGTAATCCACGGTCCGCTTAGAAAAGACACCGTTATCGGTCGTAAATTTAAAGTCGTGCTGAAAAATTTCAAAATTCCACTGCTTTTCGTCATGCACAACTTCTGGATTGTGTGTATAATAATAGTTGGTCATATTTATTTTCCTCTGATTTATGGTCTAGTTCTATGATAACTGATTTATAGAAGGAACAACAATAAAATAAAAAATTTTCAAGCAATGGTTAAAGGCCGTTATTAACACAATATCTAGTGGTTAGAGCTCATTTTGAGCCACTAGATGTTGTGTTTTTTGATTGTTTTTTCCCCCGTATGTTGTATACTGGGTTTATCGATAAAACGAAATAAGGGTGATTTAAATGAAAAAAGTAACGGTTTTTACTAAGAACAACTGCATGCAATGCAAAATGACTAAGAAATTCCTCGTGGCCCATAACGTCGCCTTCGAAGAAAAGAACATTAACACAAATCCAGAATACGTTGATTACTTGAAGAACCAAGGTTTCCAAGCGGTTCCCGTGGTCGAAATCACTGGTGAAGATAGCATTGCCGGGTTCCGCCCAGATGCTTTGAAGCAATTAGCTGTTTAGTCCACTGCGCTTTTTTGCGTGGTTACATAGCTGGTTTTAACGGATAGATTTGATAAGCGACCCACAATCAATAGTCACTACTGATTGTGGGTCGTCCACTTTATAACCAGCACCAACTCACATTGTTATAGAAAGAGGATTCCTTATGAGCTTAAAAGACTTAAAAGACGTCACGTATTATGATCTGAACAATGAAATCAATATTCCCATCAATAATCAGATTCCATTGAACAAGGATAAAGAAGCCCTAGCCGCATTCTTGGAACAAAACGTTGAACCTAACACGAAAAAGTTTGCTAGCTTACGAGACCGTTTTGACTACCTCGAGACCCACGATTACTTAGAAATGGACGCCATCAATAAGTTCGACTTTAGCTTCATTGAAAAGTTATACGACTACTTAAAATCGCAAGACTTCCACTTCAAGACTTTCATGGCCGCTTATAAATTTTACGCCCAATATGCGTTAAAGACCGATGACGGCGACTATTACTTGGAAAACTTCATTGACCGCGTGGCGATGAACGCCATCTACTTTGCGGACGGCAACGAAGACCTCGCAATGGCATTAGCAGATGAAATCATTCACCAACGTTACCAACCAGCAACGCCTAGCTTCCTAAACGCGGGCCGGGCTCGGCGTGGCGAACTCATCTCCTGCTTCTTGATCCAGTCGACCGACGACATGAACTCGATTGGCCGTACGATCAATTCCGCCTTACAGCTTTCCCGGATCGGTGGCGGGGTTGGGATCAACCTCAGTAACTTACGGGGCGCGGGTGACCCCATCAAGCATATCGACGGGGCTGCCAGTGGCGTCGTGCCCGTCATGAAGTTACTAGAGGATAGTTTCTCATACTCTAACCAATTAGGACAACGTCAAGGCGCCGGGGTCGTTTACCTCAACGTCTTCCACCCAGACATTATCGCCTTCCTCTCTGCTAAGAAGGAAAACGCGGATGAAAAGATTCGTTTAAAGACATTGTCCCTTGGCGTAACCGTGCCTGATAAGTTCTACGAATTAGTCAAGGCCGACGCTGACATGTACCTCTTCAGTCCTTACGGGGTTGAACGGGAATACGGCGTGCCGTTCTCCTACGTCGATATTTCTAAGGAATACGACAACATGGTCAAGAACCCCAACATCCGGAAGACCAAGCTCAAGGCGCGTGACTTAGAAAACGAAATCAGTAAACTGCAACAAGAATCGGGCTACCCTTACATCATCAATATCGACACGGCTAACCGGGCCAACCCGATCGACGGTAAGATCGTTATGAGTAACCTCTGTTCCGAAGTGATGCAGGTCCAAACACCATCCCTCATCGACGACCAACAACAATACGAAAAGTTAGGGACAGACATCAGTTGTAACCTGGGATCAACCAACATCGTTAACTTGATGACTTCCCCTAACTTTGGGCATTCCGTTGAAGCGATGGTCCGGGCGTTAACTTTTGTGACGGACAATTCCAACGTTGACGTGGTGCCTTCGATTCAAAAAGGGAACCACCAAGCACACACCATTGGTTTAGGTGCCATGGGACTGCACGCCTTCTTTGCCAAGAACCAAATGGCTTACGGTAGCAAGGAAGCCGTTGATTTCACTAACATCTACTTCCTACTATTGAACTATTGGACGTTAAAGGCTTCGAATGAAATCGCCCGCGAACGGCACGAAACCTTCGTTAACTTTGAAAAATCGAAGTACGCCGATGGTTCTTACTTTGATAAATATATTAATGAAGACTGGCAACCACAATATGCAAAAACAGCCGACCTTTTCAAAGGAATTTTCATTCCTTCAAAGGCCGACTGGGAAGCCCTTAAAGATGCCGTTATGCAAGACGGGTTATACCACCAAAACCGCATGGCTGTAGCGCCCAACGGTTCAATTTCTTACATTAATGATACGACTGCCAGCTTGCATCCAATCATTAACCGGGTAGAAGAACGCCAAGAAAAGAAAATTGGTAAGATTTATTATCCCGCTCCATACCTATCTAATGATACAATTGATTACTATAAGTCAGCGTACGATACTGACATGCGTAAAGTTATTGATGTTTATGCCGCCGCACAACAACACGTTGACCAAGGGATGAGCTTAACTCTCTTCATGCGTTCAACGATTCCTGCTGGCTTATACGAATGGAAAGACGGCCGCACGAACAAGATGACAACCCGTGACTTAAACATTCTTCGCAACTATGCTTACCGCAAAGGAATCAAGTCGATTTACTATATTCGGACCTTTACGGACGATGATGGTGAAGTCGGGGTTAATGAATGTGAAAGCTGCGTAATCTAGTAATTTATACCTTAGATCATTAGGAGGATATCAACGATGGCAACAGATTTGGCTTATTACCAAAAATTGCTCAGTAATGGCAACTACAAGTCGATTAACTGGGATCAAGTTTCAGACGCAATCGATAAAAGCACTTGGGAAAAACTAACGGAACAGTTCTGGTTAGACACCCGGATTCCAGTTTCAAACGATATGTCCGACTGGCGGGCCTTGGACGACGATCACCGCTGGGTGGTTGGACACGTCTTCGGTGGCTTAACGCTACTGGACACCTTACAATCACAAGACGGGTTACAATCTCTACGCCGCCACGTCATAACACCACATGAAACGGCCGTTTTAAATAACATCCAATTCATGGAATCGGTCCATGCCAAGAGTTATTCAACGATTTTCGAAACGCTTAATACACCGGATGAAATCAACGAAATCTTTGACTGGAGCGACAGCGAAGAATATTTACAAAATAAAGCACAATGGATTTACAAGTTATACGATAACTTGGACGAAGATCCTTTGAAGCAAAAGGTTGCCAACGTCTTCCTTGAAACGTTCTTATTCTACTCTGGTTTCTACACACCACTTTACTACTTGGGCCATAACCAATTACCAAACGTTGCCGAAATCATCAAACTGATTTTGCGGGACGAAAGTGTCCATGGCACTTACATTGGTTACAAGTTCCAACTTGGCTTTAAGGAACGCTCCGAAAAGCAACAAGCTGAATTCAAAGACTGGATGTTCGACTTCCTTTACAAGCTCTATGAAAACGAAGAAAATTACATCCACTTGGTTTACGATCAACTTGGTTGGTCCGACGAAGTTTTGACCTTCAGCCGTTACAACGCCAACAAAGCATTGATGAACTTAGGTCAAGACGCCCTCTTCCCAGATACCGCGGAAGACGTCAACCCAGTCGTCATGAACGGGATTTCAACTGGGACTTCTAACCACGACTTCTTCTCACAAGTTGGGAATGGTTACCGGTTAGGTCAAGTTGAAGCCATGCAGGATACCGATTACGATATTGGCGAACCTGATGACGAACGTACTCGTGACTAATGATCGAACTAAAAATGCGGCCCACTCGTGGTGCCGCATTTTTGCTAGGTGATTTAATATTGGAGGAATAATTTGATGGCAATTCATAACATTTGTGTTTTTTGTGGCTCGAATTCCGGTTTAGATCCTAAATTTGCAGATAAAACTACCGAACTTGGCAAGTACTTAGCCGATAATGACTACCAACTGGTTTACGGCGGCGGTAACCACGGGTTGATGGGAAAAGTCGCCACCGCGACCCTCGAAAATAACGGTCGCGTGATTGGCATTATTCCACACTTCTTAATCGAACGCGGATTAGCACTCACCGACGTTACGACCTTTATCGAAACCAAAACGATGACCGAACGCAAAGAAAAGATGCTTCACTTAGCGGACGCGTTCATCGTGCTTCCCGGCGGCTTTGGTACGTTTGAAGAATTTCTTCAAATGCTTTCCTGGAGTCAAATGGACATCCACCAAAAACCAATCGCCCTTTATAATATCGACGGTTTTTACGATGACCTGGTTGCGATGCTAAAGAAGAGTACCACGCTGGGATTTGCACCAACAGAAAACATGGATCTGTTTATTGATGGCCATAACCTCGATGACATTTTCACTGGTTTCCACAATTTCAAACACGTTTTACCACCTAAATATACGAATTAAGCGCATATAAATTAAAATCCACCCATTCTTCAACCGTTAATTTGAAGAATGGGTGGATTTTTTTAATGCCGTGAATTACTTTGTAACCGTTTAGGGACTAACAGTGTCCGGTGATGACCACCGTGTTTGTTGACCCGCGTATTCACAACTTGCAGCAATTGTAAAATTGTAAAAATCAAAGAGTTTCGTTTTCGGTAAGCAATGTACTTCGGTTCCCACTCCGTGACGTACTTTTCTTTGTACGACCGCAGTCCCTGAAACCCGTATAATTGATACCCATATTCATAAATCAGATGAGCAATTTTCTCTTGAATGAAGCTATAGCGTGAAACACCCACGCCAGACAGCGGTGCCATCCCCATATTGAAATATTGATAGCCCTGGTCACGGGCCTGTTCAAACAAGTGTACGAAGACCGTATCCATGATGCCAGACGGGGCGTCCGTACTCGAACGCATCAAGTCAATCGAAGTCGATTGCGCATTTCCCTGGGGCATGATGTTGGCAAACGCCACGATTTGATGTTCCGGACTATAGACCACCGCGATGGGTGCCTGATTTAAATAGGTTTCACTAAAGAAGCCTAGTGAGAAGCCTTTTTCAGTTTCCCCTTTTAACCAGCTATCCGAAACCGCTTTGAGCTCCGCCATGACTTCTTTAGAGAACGGTGGTTGTAGCACTTCAAACTGATAGTTATCCCGCGTAAACTTGTTCATTAGTGCACGCTCGCCCCGCAGTCGTTTACCAGCGAGACTGAAGTCCGCTAACTTCACGTGGCCTTCTTCACCAGTCTTGATAAAGTCAAAGCCCATCTCATGCAAATGCATCGTCAAGTTTTCGCTGATTTCATAGAAGACTAGTGAGCAACCATCGCTATCCGCATCGTCCATCAGCTGTTCTAAAGCGGCCTGCAACTGTTCCTGATTACCAAATGGTTCACCCATAATAATCAGTTTATCGGCCTTTTTCTGGTACAAGAAGATCAGTTGATCTTCCCCATCGACCTGATAGTAGTAGGCCAATTTATCATTTAAGTACGCCAAGTGTGAAATCTCATTTCCACCATACGTCGTAATGACCTGCTTGACCCGCTGCGCATCCATGGCCTGCCCAATCCGGGAATTATGACCAGTCGCAAAGTACCGGTACATCAGGACCAAAATCATCGCCGCTAAGACTAAGCCAATGACCCCAAAGACCCACAGTTTTTGTGACGGAAAGAATAGCGCCTCTGGAACCGCGTGCCGATGGTGAATCTGAGGCGCGTTATAGACCCCCACTATCGTGTACAGGACAAACGTTACGACATAGACACAAGCAACCCATAGCGTTTGGCCCCATGAAAATGATAAGTGATCCCGGTAGTAAGCGTGCTTGGATAAGACAACCACGCCTAAAATAATCACCAAGAAGATAATGAACTTCATCGAAATGGCGTCGTATACCACTAGCCAGCGAATCGTATTTAAAATGGCGACAAATAAGACGACCACCGTGGGCCAAAACGCCTTCTTAACCCGCCCAGCAGTTCCAAGGGCGACCCCAATCAATAGGAACGCCATCACGATACTGGTCGCCTGATTAATGAAGAAGAACGTATACGGATAAAACTGTAGGAACAATTTATTATTATAAGCAAAGTTTGGCACTGTCGACATCAGTAACATCAACAGCCCTGACGCGTACAGGAAGACGGTCAGTGCGAGTTGTGCGAACCGTTGAAGGGCAATCTTTGGAATCCCCTCTAAGCGTTCATTGAACCGGTGTCCCGTGTCGTGCACGAATAAAGCCAGGCCAATCGCAAACGGAATGATGTAGTAAAACAACCGGTAGAATAACAACCACGCGACCGCATCCGGCCGGGAGACGCCAACTGCGCCTAAGCCAAAGATCATGAAAACGTCAAACGACCCGATTCCACCGGGCACCATCGAAACTTCCCCAACGACCGAGGCAATGACGAATAACGGCACGACCGCCGCAAAGTCGATTGGTAGGTGCATAAAGTTCCCAATCAATAAGAAAAACAGGACACATCCCGTCCATTCACCAAAAGATCCACTCAATAAGCGAACGACGTTGCCCAGTGTCAAGCCGTCAAAGAACTCGGAATCGTTGACCCGCGTAAAGATAAAGATGGCGGGGAAGTAAATGGCCCCACCGACTAGCCAGATCCAATAACTCCCATACATGCTCCCGATGCCAAAGCCGTAGACTAGGACCAACGAGATCATACAATACAGTGATAAACCTGAAACTAAGAATAGTGCAATTTTTGAAATGGCGAAGACGATTTGTTTTTTCGTCGCCGCCTTATTATAAAAATTAGCTCGTAGCGAAGCCCCCAGTACGCCACCGAAACCGCCAATGTTTGTAAACGTATTTGTGATCCACCCGGCTTTAAAAATGTAGCCCAGTGAATAGTGATTCGGCAAAAACTTCGTAATCATGACGTCGTACGTTAACATCGGCGTCACCGCAATAATCCCAATCACAACCATACTTAGGAGATGCCACCAACTTTGCGATGCCAGTGCGTTGGCTAACTGTTCGCCACTAACTTCTTTCGCAATCTTGCCGACTTCCGTGATCACAAACAATAGGACGGAGAAAACGAAGAGGGCTTTGATAATGCCCATTCGTTTATTCAATACCGCACCCATTTTCTGTAACGCTGCCTTCAAAGCTAATTCCCCCAATAGTTTTAATTGTTCCTATTATCGCAATCTTATCTGATTTATACAACTGTTGACGGGTGTTTTAAGCAGAGCTTAACACGGCTAGTACACTGATTTTAATTAATTAAAGTTATAAGCGCTTCATTCTATAATTACGTCAAGCAGTTCTTTACCCCACTTTTTCCTTCTTGTATAATTAAAACTAATCACATACATAGGGGGAATTTATGATGCATGCTCGAAAAAAAGCACTAACCGTGTTACTAGGGCTGGTTTTATTGTCTGGTTGTAGTTCAACAACTAGTCAAAAATCATCCGCCAAGGATACTAGCGTCAAAACGACTTACGTTTCCAAAAGGACTAAGGGGAATCAGAAAGCCTGGGCAACTGCCAAAGCAGAGAGCCAGGCTTTAGCTGAATCTGCTAAGAAACTCAGTGAATCAGAAAGTACGCTGAAAAAAGCGGACGAACAGGCAAGCTCACAAGCTGCTTCATTGAGTAGCTCGCACGCTGAATCGGTAGAAGCGGCCAAAGCATCGGCTTCATCAGCGGCATCCGTTGCGGCGGAACAATCTGAAGCTGCCTCAAAGTCAGCTTCAAAATCTGCGGCCAGCGCAGCCGAAGCCCAGTCAAAAGAAGCGACGCAAAGCAGTTCAACCAAACCGTCACGCGCCAATAACTTTTCTGGGAACACGGATACTGCGCAACAGGGACAGATCATCGGTAACAGCCGTTCTAAAATCTATCATGTTGAGACCGGCCACAATTACCGCATGTCCGGTAAAAACGTCGTGCACTTCAATACGGAAGCCGAAGCGCAAGCTGCTGGCTACCGTAAGTCACTGCGTTAAGGGGGAACTTTGAAATGGAAATCATGATGCTACTTGCACTGATCAGTGCGTTAATCTGGATCGTTTGGCATACTTCTTTACCTTCTCAGCGGCACCGTAAGTTCTGGTTATTAGCGAGCCTTTTACTAGTGACCGTTGCGACGCTTGGTGGTTGTGGCAGTCCGAGCTCTAATGCCGCCGAACCTGAGATCAAAACGGAGACGAAAACGCAGTGGGTCACGGCAACCAACGACAAGAAATTGGCCGCGTTACAGTCAGCTAATTCCAGTTCGGCCAGCAGTTTAAAGACGGTTGCGGCCAGTCTCAATAAAGAAGAAAAAAAGGTTACTAAGCAAAAAGACAAGAATCAAGCCGGCGGTGCCACCAAAGCCACTGCCGCAACGACAGTGAAAACTGGCAACAACCCTAGTAACGAAAAGTTAGCCGATAAACCTTTCGCTGGCCAACAGACCGTTACCGTTAATCACAACGCCCCCGCTTTTAGTGCGAGTGATTTATCTACGAGTCAAGGCGCTTGGCAAAAGTATACGGCGCTCGATAATTTGAACCGGGTGAGCGCGGCTAACGCCCTCTTGAACCAGTCTTTAATGCCTAAAGCGAAACGTGAAGCCTTACACGTGAATCCGACTGGCTGGCATAACAAACGGATCAACAGTGGTTGGTTATACAACCGGAGCCATTTAATCGGCTACCAGTTGACTGGTCAAAATAACAACTGGAAAAACTTGATGACCGGGACACGCACACTTAACGATCCGGAAATGACCACCTACGAAAACCAAGTGGCTGCTTACCTCAAAGCGAGTCCAAAACACTACGTTCGTTACGAAGTAAAACCAATTTTCAAAGGTAACGAATTGCTGGCGCGCGGGGTTCAAATGCGTGGGCAGTCCGTAGGCGACAACAGTGTTAGCTTCAACGTTTACATCTTCAACGTCCAACCGGGCGTGACCTTGAACTATCAGACGGGGACTAGTCGGGTCGGAAAATAAATCATATATTTACATTTGAAACTACCGGCACAGTGATTTTCAACTGTCTGGTAGTTTTTATATTTATTAAAGCTATTCCTATATATAATGAAGTTTGATAGCGGTTTAAGTCCCTTATCATTCCTATAAATACAATCGAATCGAAAGTTGCTAAAGCCTACCGGGATTAGTATGATTGATTAGCGGGGATGTTTTGATTAAGAAAATAATTCTTTGGAGGAGTATTTCATGTCAAAACAGCTCAAAAGTGAGGATGGTAACGTTCACATGCAGAAAAAGCCGATCTACAAACGGGTTTGGGTTTGGACCTTATCAGCCATCACTGTCATCATTCTAGGCGTTGCCTCAGGTATTGCTCTGGGCGGTGGTTCAAACACTTCAAGTTCATCTGAAGCAGATACCATGACTCACAAAGTTGCCAAGAACAGTTCGTCTGAAACAGAAGCTTCAGAGCAATCGGATGAAAAAGATCAATCATCTGAAGCAGAAACTTCAAGTCACAAAGACGACGAAGAACATCCGGATGAAAAAGTCACTCAAAGTAGCTCATCCTCAGCAGCCACTTCAAGTCATGCAGTAATGCAAAAAAGTCCGGCCAAGTCAGCTGCTAATCATACGGTGACTCAGAACAGTCCGGCTAAAGCAACTGTCCCAAGCCACAAGGTGACTCAAAATAGTCCAGCTAAAGCAACTGTCCCGAGCCACAAGGTAGCCCAGAATAATCAAGCTCCAGCAGCTGTTCCAAGTCACGAGGTGCCTGCACCTGCACCTGCCGCACCAAATCATCCCGTGGCCGAAAAGCCTGCTCAACCAAAAGTTCCTGCTCAAAGTTTAGCGGCCCTAGATAAAGCAAAGTCCTACGCTGATATGCATATGTCTGAAAAGGGAATTTACGAACAACTCATCTCTGATTACGGAGAACAATTCTCTCCAGCAGATGCCCAGTACGCAATGGCGCATTTAACTGGCATTAATTGGAATGAAAATGCACGGAAAATGGCAGAATCTTACCAAAAGGACCAATCAATGTCTATAACCGCCATTAAAGACCAGTTAACTTCCTCCTATGGTGAAGGTTTTACCAATGAACAAGCGCAATACGCAATTGACCATCTTTCTAAATAAAATTTTTTAATATAATAGTGATCGCAAATAAGCTTTGAAAATCAAAATTGGTTTTTAGAGCTTATTTTTTCATCAATTATTTTCTAAGAAACTTTAGTTAACGAATAGATACTTGTTATTTTTAATCCCAAATTATGATTTTACAATTAAAAGTGAGTTTCCCTCTGAATTACCAGCGTTTCCGTTCCTAAAAATTCAGTCCATTTTCATAGCCTTTACAAAATATACAAAACAACAGCCATAACTAAACCGTTTCTTTACAATGACCTCCTATGATGACACACAAAGGAGGAAGAAACTTATGACAAAAAGTACCAAGAATCGACTTTTTCTAGCAGCGTTTTTAATTGGGGGCGGTCTGCTAGTCGTTGCACTATTCGCCGATTTATCAATTAGTAACGCGGTCATCAACTACAACAGTATCTTTGGCACGCTTTTTCAGACCTTTGGCTTATTCGCCGCCTACTTGGTCTTTGTATTAGCGGGACAAATCGGGATGGCCTACGCGCTACGCCACACTGACGAACCATTATTTGCGGGGCTACTTTTCTTAGGAGGCTTGGGCTTATCTGCTTGGCAGCTCAAGCAATACCTTAACGAAGTCGCCAACTACGGCTTGTCTGCGCTACATAACATTCAAGTCGACAAGCCCATGGGCCTAGCTAACAGCGATAAAGCCGCCGTTAAACTTCCAGTGGGACAATCTCTTATTTTATGGATCGTGGTTTACCTGCTACTCACCATTTTGATCCAATATTGGCTTCATAAAAAAGACGACCAGCTGCTTAAAAAGTACCTGATTGTCGCCGTCTTCGCTTCCCTGACACTTTGGTTTGCTGGACAAGTGAACGGCGCCTTAAAGACTTTCTGGGGCCGTTTCCGTCCTTATGAACTCAACCATGCTCAGACCAACTTCACGAGCTGGGTTCATCCTAACGGGCCCAACGGTCACATGTCCTTCCCATCTGGACACGCGATGGCTGGGACCGTCAGCATCCTCTTCTCGTGGTTTGCCGTCAATCCTAAGACCAAGAAAATTCTTTGGATTTCAGGCGTCGTCTTCGCAATTCTCATGGCAATCAGCCGGGTCATTATCGGGGCGCACTTCTTATCAGACGTCACCTTCTCATTCCTGATCACGGCAGCCATCATCTACGTCATGGAAGAATGCTACCACCGCTTGGTCCCAGACGACCTGCAATTATAACAAACAACAGGAACTGGGTCGTTGGGGCTAGATAAGCGTTACGACCAGCGGCCCACCATGTTACTAACAGAGCGTTGCCTAGTTGAATCGTTTTCCAACAGGATTGAAACGGACAACCGTGCAATCCTTGTATAATTACCGGTACCAACAGTCCGTTTCCTTCCCACGCGGATCCACTTCTGTTGGTGTAACACCTGCTAATAGCACAAAAAAACGCACCCACAAATGTGAGTGCGTTTTTCGATGTCGTTCCTTTAAGTAGATGACTACTTAAGGGTAACAACACCACCAACTTCTTCAAGTTTAGCCTTGATATCGTTGGCTTCGTCTTCTGAAACGCCTTCCTTAACAACTGAAGGTACGTTGTCAACAAGACCCTTAGCGTCTTTTAAGCCAAGACCAGTGATGTCGCGAACGGCCTTAATAGCCTTAACCTTTTGGTCGCCAGATTCAGTTAATTCAA
>CALFSK010000011.1 GCA_937916845.1 uncultured Lactobacillus sp.
GTCACTTCGATATTTTCACCGCGAATATTAAAATTTAGCATAGATCTTCTCTCCCTTCACACACATTACTGTGTACCCAAAGCAACCAAAGGACCACTCTTCAATCGCTTTGCTTATTTTTATTATAATAGAAAGCGCTACAATAAACAATCCAAACGGCGTTTTTCATCATAATTAACGAGCCAAAGTTAGCCCCGTTACTGACTTGGCACCGTTTTCGATAATTAGGTCAGCCGCGTGCCGCATCGTTCTCCCAGTCGTATAAATATCATCAACTAATATCACCCGTTGATGCCGTAACTGTTCAGCGGCCATCACCAGCTTAAACGGCTGGGGCGTCTTCAACCGTTCTTGGCGAGCTTTTTGGGATTGGGCCACCCCTTTTTCCCGTGCCAGTGTCGTTAGCCCGTCCGCTTGATTTAAACCGTCCGTTAGCCACCCGGTGGCCTGATTAAAGCCCCGGGTCATCATGGTACTCGCTGTGACTGGGATGGTTAACACAAGGTCACCAGCTAATTGATTGACCGTAGTCTGCATTAACGTTGCAAATACTGCTCGCACCCGGTAATCTCCTTGAAACTTATATTGCTGAAAATAATTGTGCATGGCATCATTGTAAGTAAATAACGCAACGTTATGAAAAGGCTGGTTAACGGGCCAACGCTGGCAATCCGGACACAGTCGCCGACTAGCTTGCGCCCGACCGCACCCCGGACAGGAGGTTGACCGCTCAATCCGGGTAAAACCTTGCCAACAAGCGGCGCACACAACGGGGTGCGCCAGTGGCTGCCAGCTTAACAACCACTGTAGACTCGTCTTATGATGAATGTTCTGGTGACACAGTAGGCATTGCACGCTGCAGTCGCCGTCCTTTCCGGTTGACCAGTTTGATTTGTCGCCGTGCATTTTTGATGGTCCGGGCATAACTCGCACACAGAAACCAAACGAGGCCATCGGGGCGTTCCCGACTACGCCCGACCCGCCCTGCAATCTGAACTAACGCGGCGGTCGAAAAGATAGGATCATCGGCCCCTAAAACAATGACATCAATACCGGGCAACGTGACGCCCCGTTCCAAAATCGTGGTTGTCACTAAAAATTGAACCTGATGGTCACGCATGCGTTGGACCTTTTCCAGCCGTTCCGGATCCGTGGAATGGACGGTCAGTCCGTTTAACGCTGGCACCGCCCGCTCAATCGCCGCTTTGACTTGCGCTAACTGAGCAACACGGGGGACGAATAGTAAGAACCGTTGATGCGACTTTGCGTAGGCGTCTAACTTGCGCCGCAAACATGACGGGAGTTGTCCGCGCGTGATCGTGCGCCACCAGTGCGGTTGCAAACTGACTTTAATCGTTGGCAACAAGTGCTGATGAAAACGCAGCGGTAAATAGCTGATACTGAGCTGTCCACGCCGCACCTGTCGCAATAACTCATGGCTAGGCGTGGCCGTCATATAAAGTAAGGCGCCGTTCGGTTTAACGGCTTGATTGACCGCGTAATGCAACCGCGGATTCGCCGCAAACGGAAAAGCATCTACTTCGTCAATAATTAAGACATCAAACGCTGATCGAAACCGCAACAGTTGATGCGTTGTGCAAATCGTTAACTGACAGTACCGGTACGGCTCGTCACTCCGACCGTGTAAAAGGGCGATCTCAGCGTCTTGGAACGCAGCCTGTAACCTTGGCGCTAACTCCAAACAAACGTCAACCCGCGGGGAGGCCAACGCACAGCGCAAGCCCTGACTGAGGGCCCAGGCTAACCCTGGAAATAGCATCTCCGTTTTTCCCGCACCGGTGACTGCCCACAGTAAGTGCCGGCCGCGCTGCTCAAAATTAGTCCGGACCCGTTCGGCACACTCAGCTTGTTGGGGCGTCAATTTTCCCTGCCAGCTACAAGTGGGATAATTCAAAAATTCATTTGGTTCTGGAATGTGATAAAGTGAAGTTAAAGTACTGACCCGGCCCAAATTCAGGCACTGATAACAGTAATATTGTTGATTAGGCAACTGCGCCATCGCTGGTGTTAGATTGCTCCCACAACGATTGCAGCGCAACGTCTGACCATCCCTTTGAATGCCCACGATTCTTTGAACTTCCGGGGGTAATCCCTGAGCTTCACCAGGCGTTAAACAGAGCTGGCGACCATAGAGTGCTGATTTTTCCACTAAACTGCACCTCCTATCAATAACATCCGAATAACTGAGCCAAACATCTTGAAAGGAACCCTTAATTTTGACAAAACCATACTACACAATTCCTAAAAACACGGTTAGTGAGCAAACTATTAAGAAATCGCGCTTTATTGCCCACCTTTTTCGCATCAGTGATGAAGCTGATGCCCAGGAAAAAATTGCACAAGTGCGGGCGGATAATCCCAAAGCCAATCATAATTGCTTTGCTTACGTCTTAGGCGAAGATGATCACATCCAGCGTATGAGTGACGACGGTGAGCCCGTTGGTACGGCCGGTTCGCCCATCTTAGAAGTGTTAAAGACGAACGAAATTCACGACGTTTTGGCCGTTGTGACGCGTTACTTTGGGGGCATTAAGCTCGGCGCGGGCGGCTTGATTCGGGCTTACAGCGGCGCACCCGCACTGGCCATTGAAAGTATCGGCAAAGTTCAACGGGTTCAACAAACAAAGCTCGCCGTTACGATTGATTACCGAAACGTTGACGCACTGAACTACTACTTGACCCAGCAAAATATGATGACTTTAGACACCGACTACGGCGTACAAGTCACCCAGACGATTGCGGTCGACAGCGCTACGCTGGCTGCCACTCAAACAGCCATCACCAACCTGCTGAGTGGGCAAGCCAGTTTTGAAGACCAGGGCGAACAGTTTAACGAAGTCCCCGTTCAATCAAACTAAATTAGGCCGCAAAAAAAGCGTTCGGAAAAATTTCCGGACGCTTTTTTGCGAATTAACAGTCACTATTTAAGGGTCGTGATCTCACCAGATTGTCCCCGGTCGACCTTCATTGAAGTCAATGGAATGTAACCTAATTTCTTAACAAGACTACCTTGAACACTCTTAGAAGTCATGTAAGTTAAGAAGTCCTTAACTTCGCCCTTTGGTTGACCCTTGGTATACATATGTTCGTATGCCCAGATCTTCCACTTGTTGTTTGCAACGTTACTTTCAGTTGGTTTAACGTTATCAATTGAAAGTGCTTGTAAATTATCTTTAATGTAGGAGAAGGCTAAGTAGCTAATTGCACCTGGCGTCGTTCCAACGATCTTTTGAACGGTCCCATTAGAATCTTGTTCTTGGCTAGTTGCTACCTTAGCATTACCAAGGCCCCACTTTTCAAAAGTGGCCCGGGTCCCACTACCTTGAGCACGGTTAATAACAGTGATCTTTTCACTCTTACCGCCGACTTCTTTCCAGTTCGTAATCTTGCCCTGGAAGATTTTAACCAATTGATCCTTAGAAATGTTAGTTACACCAACATCTTTGTTAACCACTGGTGCCATCCCAACAACGGCGACCTTATGATCAACTAAGCCCTTAGCATCCAGGCCCTTTTGTTCTTGTGCGAACAAGTCGGAGTTACCAATGTTAACAGAGCCCTTGGCTACTTGACTTAGACCAGCTCCAGAACCGCCACCTTGAACGTTAATCGTTACTTTGGCATGTTCATTTTGATAAGCTTGGCCAGCCTGTTCTACTAACGGTTGTAACGCAGTCGAACCAGTAGCCACGATTTTGGTGGTCTTTGAACTGGTGCTACTGCTACTAGTATTCTTAGTACTTGTTGCAGAATTACTTCCACAACCAGCCAGTAGTACGGTAATTGTTACGGCCAGCGCCCCAAGTGTCACTGCTTTTCTCATAATAGAAACTCCCCTTCTCCATTTGACTATCATAATTAAACAATCAATGCTGGCAGAACACCTTAGCAAGTCTGGGTAGGAAGTGCTGAATAGTGATGCGAGCATGATCACCGGCGTTCTATGCCATCCATTGATTGTCTCTGGAACATTTTCAATATTACCGGCCGTGTGTAAATTAAAAATGATGATTGTGTAAATCCCTTGTATATTTTAAGTAAAGGCTATTTATTTGAACCGAACAACGTCCTAATTAAAACAGGCTCACTAGCGATTATCCGCCAGTGAGCCTGTAACAATTTCTTTAATATTAGTGACTAGTTTTCGATGTAAACCGGGCCACGGTGCGTTTAATCCAGTTCAACAATGGCTGCCGATTATCACCGGCAAGACCAATTGCTTCCACAAATAATTCAAGTCCAAACAGCAATCCAATCGTTAATAAAATGGATCCCCAAATGGAAGAAATTGGGTAAAGTAAGGAAATAAACGAAAAGATCAACGCAATACCGTAAATGACCATGACCGTTTGACGGTGTGTCAGTCCGAGTTGCATCAAGCGATGATGTAAATGATGCTTATCCGCTTGCGAAATTGGTTTCTTGTTTAAAATCCGCCGAATCATCGCGTACACGGTATCGGTAATGGGTACCCCTAAAATCATGACCGGAATCCCAACTGAAATCAACGTGACGTTTTTCAGACCAAATAGTGAAAAGACCGCCGTCATAAACCCAATAAACAGTGATCCCGTGTCTCCCAAGTAAATGCGCGCTGGGAAAAAGTTATACGGTAGGAAACCAAGCATCGCTGCGACCAACGTGAAGATTAATAAGGAAACGAACGTATTGGCATTTAAAAAGAACAGACCGATAATTCCCATCGTGCTCAGCGAGATAATGGAAACCCCGGTTGCCAAGCCGTCCAACCCATCAATTAAGTTCACTGCGTTAGTAATCGCTAAAATCCACAACAAAGTGATTGGTAAACTCAACCATTGAAAGTGAATTAGGCCTAAGAACGGTACTGTGAAGGTGGTCATTCGAATGCCGCCGATAAAGTAAACTTCTAGCGCCGCGAGCGTAATCCCCAACATTTTTTGACGCGGTTTTAATTCGTAAATATCATCAATGATCCCAGTGCTTAAAATAATCAGTTCGCCACCCAGCAATGCGAAAAACAGCCGGCTGGGGAATTGATGCATCAAATATAAAATCGTCGTCCCAATCGTATAAGAAATAAAAATCGCTAAGCCACCCATGGTTGGCATGGGTACCTTGTTGACCCGGCGGCGATTAGGTTTGTCGACCGCACCAATTCTAAATGCAAGTTTTCGCACAAATGGCGTCAAGATTGCGGAGATCATCATGGTTGCCATTAAGCTAACTAGAATTTCAAATCTAATCATTTGTGCGCAACTCCCTTCTCATCTATTAGGATAATTATACAAATCTCAGCGCACCTTGACAACTCACTTCACAGAAACTTAGTAAAGGCACCGCATTTCGGTCACGCTTTTCAAAAAAATGTGCCACCAATCACTGGTGACACATTAAGGTAACTATTCTTTTAAATGGTAATTATAAGTTGAGACGATAATATTTTCCCGTGAATTTAATACTGCCCGTAACCGCAAACTCGTTTGGTTATGCAAAATATTTTGCCAAGGCTTCTTCGGTACAAATTGTGGGACTAAGACGGTCGTCGAGAAGTTCCGTTCCGCCGCCCGTTTTGCGATGACATCACAGAAACGTAGCGTTGGTGTTGCAATGGAACGGTACGACGAGTGAATATCCACAAACCGAACGTCTGGGAAAGTTGACTTAAATTCCGCCGCCGTCTTGTGTTCCTTCTCCGGATTTTCATCAAAGGAAACGTGCATGGCAATAACGTAGTCACCGATTGAACGGGCGTAATTAACCGCCTGAGCCGTGACCCGCGTCACGTTGGAAACGAGGACGATTACCGTTGCCCCTTCGTAGTCATGTAGTTCGGCTTTTTCTTTAGCCATCACCCGTAGTTGGGCTGCCACCCGAATATAGTGCACATGAATTCGATAGAACATGTACAGTAACAGTGGCATAACCACTAGGTATGGCCAAACGTTGCCAAAACGGAGCAAGAACAAGGAGAACACTAGCAAGAGTGATATCAGCGCACCGAGTAAGTTAACGGACGCTTTCATCCACCACCATTTGCCACGTTCCCGGAACCAGTGAATGATCATCCCGGATTGAGAAAGTGCAAATGGCACGAAAACCCCAACCGCATATAATGGAATCAACAGCGTCGTTTTCCCATCAAAAATAATGATTAACGCAATCGCCCCAACGGCTAACGAGATAATTCCGTTCGAGTAACCTAAGCGATCCCCACGGTCCATATAAGCATGTGGCAAAAACTTATCTTTCGCCAAGTTATAGGCCAAAATTGGGAAAGCTGAGAAACCGGTATTCGCTGCAACGGCTAAAATCATGGCCGTAGAAAGTTGTAATAAATAGTAGAACAAGCCGTGACCAAATACGGCTGACGCAATTTGTGACAAGACCGTGTTATCAGCTTGTGGTTTAATTCCCAAGTAATAACTCAAGTAAGTAATCCCAGCAAAGAAAGCAGCTAATATCAATGACATAATTGCAAGCGTATTAGCGGCATTCTTACGTTTAGGACGCTTAAAGTTTGGCACCGCGTTACTGATGGCTTCAACCCCAGTCAGTGAGGATGAACCAGATGAGAACGCACGGAAGAATAACACCAGGGTCATTCCTTGGACCGGTGCGCCAATCGCTGCCGACGCATGGTAAGTTAAGTTACCACTCGCAATGTTCATGACACCCCACAAGACCATGCCAATAATCATGATGATGAAAAAGTACACGGGGAACGTTAGAAACGAAGCTGACTCCCGCATGCCCCGCAAGTTTAACCCCATAATCGCAATCACGATCACAATTGCAATCAACACTTGATAATTCGTTAGTGCTGGAATCGCTGACGTAATCGCTTCAGTCCCAGAAGTTACTGAAACCGCAACGGTTAGCATATAATCAACGAGCAGTGATCCCCCGGCAACTAACCCAGCTGGCCGCCCCCAGTTTGTACTAGCAACAACGTAAGCCCCACCACCGGACGGATAGGCCCGAATAATTTGACGATACGACATCGTAATCGCAAACAACAGGACTAACACGAGCGCCGCAGCATATAGTTGATACATCAAGGCAGCTGCTGAAAGTGTAATTAAGACGGTTGTGATTTGTTCAGTACCATAGGCAACTGACGAAAGCGCGTCTGAAGACAGCAGCGCCAACGCCTTGAACTTGGTGAGCGCTTGCCCACCCTCATCCATGGTTTTTAACGGTTTCCCAATTAGCAACCGTTTTAAATAACGCCACATGATAATAACTCCTTTATTTCAAAAATAATTATTCCCAAGTAAGCTAAGTCAAAGTAGATTTTACTACTTTAAATTAGTAAATACTACACGTTAAAATCGCAATCAATTAAATTATTTTCGCAATTTTTCGCCAACGACTGATTCTAACGCGCCACCCGACGCAAAGCAACACTTTAATTTCACTAACATCTAAGGCTACCCGATGACGCGACTATTTTGGCCCTTTAGCCTTTTTGCAAATAATTGAATTTGACGTGGTTAGTGCTGCCTTCTCTAAAGCCCAAAATAGCTGTCGCAAGGCATCCATTGATCCCTTACGGCAGCTATTTTTAATCACTATAGTTGTACTTACCGTTTTTAACTAACGGTTTACATCATACCGCCCATACCTGGGTTTGGTGCGGCTGGTGCAGCTGGTGCTTGTGGTTCAGGCTTTTCAGCAACAACGGCTTCCGTCGTCAATAATAAGGCTGAAACTGAAGCAGCGTTTTGTAAAGCAGAACGGGTAACCTTGGTTGGGTCAACGATCCCAGCTTCGATCATATCAACCCATTCGTCAGTTGCTGCGTTAAACCCAACACCTGGCTTTTGGTCCTTCATCTTTTCGACGATAACAGAACCTTCAAGACCAGCATTTTCAGCGATCTGACGAACTGGTTCTTCTAAGGCCCGCTTAACAATGTTGATCCCAGTCTGAACGTCGCCTTCTTCTTTCAAAGCGGCAATGTCTTTAATGACGTTGATAAAGGCAGTCCCACCACCAGGAACGAAGCCTTCTTCAACGGCCGCACGGGTCGCATTCAAAGCATCTTCGATACGGTATTTGCGTTCTTTTAATTCAGTTTCCGTAGCGGCACCAACGCGAACTACGGCAACCCCACCGGCTAATTTAGCCAAACGTTCTTGTAACTTTTCTTTATCAAAATCAGAAGTGGTTTCACTGATTTGGTTACGGATGAAGTCAACCCGTTCCTTGATTGCGTCCTTAGCACCGGCGCCTTCAACGATGGTCGTGTTGTCCTTCGTAACCGTAACTTTGTTAGCTTGACCTAACTGATCGATAGTTGTGTCTTTAAGTTCAAGACCCAAATCATCGGTAATCACAGTACCACCAGTTAAGACAGCGATATCTTGAAGTTGTTCCTTACGCCGATCACCAAAACCGGGTGCCTTAACTGCAACGACGTTGAACGTCCCACGCATCTTGTTTAAGACCAAGGTTGGTAAGGCTTCGCCAGAAATGTCATCAGCAATGATCAACAATGGCTTGCCTTGTTCAACGATTGATTGTAACAATGGTAAGATATCTTGAATGTTAGAAATCTTCTTGTCGGTGATTAAAATATAAGGACTATCAAGGTCAGCTTCCATCTTATCGTTATCAGTTACCATGTATTGTGATAAGTAACCGCGATCGAATTGCATCCCTTCAACAACGTCTAAGCTCGTATCGACCCCACGGGATTCTTCAATGGTGATAACCCCATCATGGCCAACTTTTTCCATGGCTTCGGCAATTAACTTACCAGTTTCTTTGCTAGCAGATGAAACGGAAGCAATTTGTGCAATATCTTCTTGCGTCTTAACTTGGTGAGCCATGGCGTGTAAAGAGTCAACCGCTGTCTTAGTGGCTTCTTCAATCCCACGACGAATACCAACGGGGTTAGCACCGGCCGTAACGTTCTTCATACCTTCGTTAACGATCGATTGGGTTAAGACCGTGGCAGTGGTTGTCCCATCACCAGCGATATCGTTAGTCTTAGAAGCAACTTCGGAAACTAATTTGGCACCCATGTTTTCGAAGTGATCTTCCAAGTCGATTGCTTTAGCGATTGTCACACCATCGTTAGTAATGGTTGGTGAACCGTATGATTGTTCCAATACGACGTTGCGCCCCTTAGGCCCTAACGTTGATTTAACGGTGTCAGCTAATTGATCGACACCCTTAAGCATAGCTGCTCGTGCATCTTCAGAGAACTTTAATTCTTTAGCCATTATCTATCTTCACCTCATGAATAATTTTTTAATTAAATATTGTTTTAAATGGATTAGTCTTCGACTGCGACAATGTCCTTTTCGTGTAAAACAAGGTACTTAGTTCCTTCATACTTAACTTCAGTACCGGCGTACTTGTCGAACAATACTTGATCGCCGACTTTCACGCTTGGGGCAACCTTCGTCCCGTTATCTAAAACACGACCGTCATTGACGGCAACAACTTTACCGCTTTGTGGCTTTTCCTTAGCGTTATTGGCAATAACGATACCACCAATCGTTTGTTCTTCTTCTTCTTGTTGTTGCAAGATGACGCGATCTCCTAATGGTTTTAACACGTGAATCCCTCCATTTATTCTTTTTAGCACTCTTAATACCCAAGTGCTAATTACAAAGATAACTATATCATTTTGATTTAAGAATGCAAGTGATTTGTCAATTATTAGTCAAAGAATGTCAAATCGACTATAATGGGATTACTTAAGTCAAATTGACTCGAAAATTAACTAAATCAAAGGACGTGAGCTGATGGCTAATCGCCGCCAATCGCTAATCATTTTAATCCTCTACTTTATAATTTACGCATTACCTAGCCTTTTGGTCGCTAGTTTTCATCATTTGGGATCGCAGGTCTTCGTCATCCAGACCGTTGACTACCTAGTCGGCGCTGTGTTGTTAGTCATCGTTGCCAGTCGGATGCGCGAGCCCAATCCCCTAGAAAAGCATCCCGCTAATTGGATTAAAACGCTGCTATGGGGCTTGTTAGGTACCGTGCTAGTCATTGTCGGGCAGATGGTGATCTTGCAGCTCACCCAACTACTTGGGCACTCTACGGCGTCGGCCAATACGACGACGCTTTTAACCGTTGGCCGCCAGTACCCGTTCTTTTTCCTAGCAATTATGGTCGGCGCACCTATTATGGAAGAACTCGTCTTTCGTAAAGTGATTTTTGGTAACCTCGCCCCACTAACGGGACAAATCGGGGCTGCGCTCATCTCCAGTGTCTTCTTCAGTTTTGCGCACGCCGATGGTCACTTTATCCTGTACGCCTTCATTGGCTTGCTCTTTTGTTGGTTATACCGCCAAACTGGCCGTATTCAGACTTCGATGTTAGCGCATATTTTAATGAATAGCGTTGTTATTTTACCTACACTACTTGGTAAGTAACCGCTAGCCAAATAAAAACGCTTGGGAAAAATCCCAAGCGTTTTTATTATTCATCGTCAGAATTGCCGTGATCACCCAATTGTTCACCGTAGTGTTCAATAAAGTAAATCAGCGTCTGTAATTCATTGGTTAAATCGACATTTTGAACCCGAACCGTATCCGGTACTGAAATGCGTAACGGTGTAAAGTTCATGATTCCCTTGACGTTGGCATCTACCAATTCATCAGTGATGTTTTGCACAGCCGTCGTTGGTACTGTCAAGATTGCAATTTCAATTTGTTGTTCGATCAATTGCTTTTTAAGTTCCGTCATTGGATATACTGGTACACCGCTTTGTACCGTATTCGCAATGGCCTCGTTAACATCAAAAGCTGCGGAGATCCGCACGTTACTGTTCTTGTGGAAATTAAAGTTAAGTAACGCGTGTCCCAAGTTTCCGACCCCAATCAAGGCAACGTTCGTTAAAGTATCCTGATTCAAGATTTTCTTAAAGAACGAAAGTAACTTTTCAACATCATATCCGTACCCCCGTTTACCTAGGGCCCCAAAATATGAAAAATCGCGTCGAATCGTTGCTGAATCTACCTTAACCGCCTCGGACAATTCCGTTGATGAAACCCGTTTTTTATCGGCATCTAATAAAATATTGAGATAACGATAATAAATCGGCAACCGTTTCGCCGTTGCCCGAGGAATTTTTGTTTCTGCCATTCGGACGATCCCTCCTTACCAAAAGTTTGTGAATTTGCTGACACTATTCTAGCATAGTGCGTCACTTTGTGAAATAATAATTACTTATTATTCCGTATTACTAGGGCAGACCGTTGCAATATGCTACAATTGTGTGACGAATTAAATGTGAAAGGAGCTTAAAAAAGCGTGATTTTACTACAAGTACAGCAAGTCATGCGGCGTTTTGGCGCCGATGTCTTGTTCGATAACGTACAAATGGACATTCAAGAACATGCCCGGGTGGCCTTAGTTGGTCGTAACGGTGCGGGTAAATCAACCTTACTAAAAATGATTGCCGGTGAAACGGTCCCGGATGAGGGCCAGATTTCGATGCGTAAAGACTTGACCATTGGTTACTTAGCCCAAGATCAAGGCCTCGACAGCCATAATACGATTTGGGAAGAAATGAGCAGTGTCTTTGCCGAAGTCCACGCCCTAGAAGACCAAATGCACCGCTTAGAAGCCCAATTAAGCGACCCCGCCGTCATTGCGGACGACCAAACTTACCAACAAACTTTAAAAACTTATGATCAGGTTCAAACTGCCTTTCAACAAAAGAACGGCTACGGCTATCAGGCTGAAATCCGCGGCGTTTTGCACGGGTTTCAATTTGAAGCCGACGTTTACGACAAGTCGGTCACCGAACTCTCTGGTGGTCAAAAGACCCAGTTGGCGTTAGCCAAACTATTGCTTGAAAAACGGGATCTCTTGATTTTGGACGAACCGACCAACCATTTGGACGTTGAAACGTTAACTTGGCTGGAAAGTTATTTGCAATCGTATACCGGCGCTTTACTAATCGTTTCCCATGACCGGTACTTCTTAGACCGCGTTGTTAACGAAGTCTACGACCTATCCCATCATGAAATGATTCACTACACCGGGAACTACGATCAATTTGTTCAGGAAAAAGCCGCCCGAATCCAGGCCCAGTGGAAACACTACGAAAAACAACAAGCTGAGATCAGTAAGTTAGAAGATTTCGTCAACAAGAATATTGTGCGGGCGTCAACGACGAAGCGGGCGCAAGCTCGGCGTAAACAGTTAGCTAAGATGGACCGTTTAGACCGACCAGACGGCGATGACAAGACGGCCCACTTTGGTTTCCACGCTGCCAAGCAAAGTGGGAACATTGTTTTGACCGTTAAGGATGCCGCCGTTGGGTACGCTGGTCAAACGTTATCAGAACCGGATACCCTTAACGTTAAAAAACACGAAGCCGTCGCCATCGTTGGCCCCAACGGGATTGGTAAATCGACCCTCTTAAAAAGTATTTTGGGAAAGATTCCGTTCATTAAAGGCCAGGCCGTCTTCGGTACTAACGTCGTGACCGGGTACTACGACCAGGAACAACGGAACCTTCACGATAGCAAAACAGTTTTAAGCGAATTATGGGACGAACACCCAACCACGCCTGAAAAGGATATCCGGACGATTCTCGGGAGCTTTCTCTTTACCGGCGAAGACGTCGACAAACCAATTCACGCTCTATCCGGTGGTGAGCGGGCCCGCTTATTGTTAACTAAACTTGCGATGCAAAATAATAACTTTTTGATTCTTGACGAACCGACCAACCATTTGGATATCGATAGTCGGGAAGTGTTGGAAGTGGCCCTCAATGATTTTGACGGGACCCTCCTCTTCGTTTCTCATGACCGTTACTTCATTAACCAAGTGGCCACTAGTGTCGTCGAAGTCTCACCCGAAGGAACGGAACTGTTCTTAGGCGACTACGATTACTATATCGATAAGAAACAAGAACAAGAAGAACTCGCTGCGGCGGCCGCGAGTGAAGCCGCCGAACAGGCCGCACTAGCTAACCCAGATGCCACGACCGCTTCAGCTGCCGTACCACGTTCAAAGGGCCAGCAGAATTATCAAGCTAGCAAGCAACAACAACGTGAAAAGCGCAAATTAGAGCGTAGCGTCGAATCACTGGAAGCTAAAATGAATGATTTGGAACAACAGGCAACGGTTATTCAAGAAGAAATGGCACAACCGGAAAACTTTTCCGATTCTGGAAAATTAGGCGACTTACAAAAGCAACTTGACGCCGTTAACGCGGAACAAGCGCAAGCCGAAACGGACTGGACTGAACAGGCCGAAGCCCTTGAAAATATGGACTAATTCCAACTAAAAAAACTGGCTCAGATTTTATCTGAGCCAGTTTTTTTATCTTCATTATAAGTTTACCACTCGTACTAAGTCAGCCTTAGTGGGGCATGTTAGGCATCCAATCAAATTCCAAACTAGGATCTGCATTTAGCGTTGCGTCACCAAATTGTTGGTGCTGGTACTGAACGTAACCAGCGGCCCCAATCATGGCACCGTTATCGCCGCACAACTTGAGTGGGGCCAAAACTAAATCTGTATTCGGAAATTCTTTAGGTAACACTTCTTGAAGCCGTTCGCGCAGGCCGTGGTTTGCGGCTACGCCACCCGCCAAAATGAGCTGTTTAACCGGGTACTGCTTTAATACCCGCAACGTCTTACTCGTCAAGACGTCGACGACACTCGCCTGAAAGCTGGCTGCCAAATCGTTCTTGTCCAAGGTCTCCCCAATTTGGTCGGCGTGGTGCACGGTATTAATAAACGCACTCTTGAGACCGCTAAAACTAAAGTCATAGTTGTCTTCATCGATCATTGCTCGTGGAAATTTAAACGTGTCGTTTCCTTTATGAGCCATCTCATCGATCACTTTACCGGCTGGATATGGAACACCCAATACCCGCCCAATTTTATCGTAAGCCTCGCCGGCAGCATCGTCACGGGTTTCCCCAATGATTTCAAACTGACCGTCAGCTTGCATATAAACGAGTTCGGTATGCCCACCCGAAACGAGTAACGCCATCAACGGGAATTCGAACGGTTTCACAAACCGCGCCGCATAAATATGTCCCGCCATGTGGTTGACTGGAATCAAGGGTAAGTTGTGCGCATACGCCACGGTCTTAGCCGCATTCACGCCAACTAAGAGCGCACCGACTAATCCGGGACCGTAAGTCACAGCGACCGCATCTAAATCATCATAGGTCACGGCGGCCTCGGTCATTGCGTCTTCAATGCAAATCGTAATCTGTTCAATGTGGTGGCGACTAGCAACTTCTGGAACGACCCCACCAAAACGTTTATGGCTATTGATCTGGGTTGCAATGACGTTTGACAAGATCTCATGTCCGTCACGAATGACGGCAACACTCGTCTCATCACAACTAGATTCAAACGCTAAAATCAAATTCTGTTTCTCCACCAGTGACCATCCTTTAATCAATAATTTTGCGCATGATCCAGGCATCTTCCACTGGATCATGATAATAACGACGACGTGTGGCAATCTGCTCAAAACCAAATTGGCGGTATAGCTTCTGTGCCGCAACGTTACTAGGGCGGACTTCTAAGAAAATCTGGCCGTCAGTCGCAAGAGCTGCCAAACACGTTTGCAATAATTGACGTGCCAACCCGCGACGCTGAAAGTCCGGGTGCACGGCAATATTCGTAATTTCAACTTCATCTAATACAATCGTACAACTCACAAATCCAACCGGACGCTCGTCTGCGAGAATCACGTGATAACGACTTTGTGGCGCTTCGATGTCCGCCATAAAAGTGGCTTGGCGCCACGGCGCCCCGTTTGGATAAGCGACGGCCGACAACTGATAACAAAGTGCTGCTAAGTCGCTTGCCGCGTAGGCATCACCACTTACTAATTGCCACTCACTCATTTGCTTTTGGGGCCAATCGGTAAGTCATGTCGATAGCGTCTTCATGATCACCGAAGTAGTAGCGTTTTTTAATCCCCGTTTTTTCAAAGCCTAAATTCGTATACATGTGTTGCGCAGTGGTGTTACTATACCGAACTTCTAAGGTAACGGTCTGATAGTCTAATTCCACTGCCCGATCGATCATCGTTTTCATCATGAAGTGACCAAGTCCGCGACCCTGCACATCAGGATGCACGGCAATGTTTGTGATGTGGGCATCGTGACGCCGATCATCAAATGCGCATCCACAAAAGGCCAACAACCGGTCTTCATGACGCATTACAATGTAGAAACGCCCGCTTTGGCGTCGTAATTCGGTCTTAAAGGCGTTCTCGTCCCACGGCGTTTTTCCGGCATAAACGGCCCGTTCAATGGCCAGCATTTCCGGAACATCGGTAATCAGCGCCTGGGAAAGGTAATACCTCGTCCCCGCAACTTCCACGATATGATTATCAATCGTCAAAACTTTTTCGCGGTGCTGATTACGGTTCGTTGTAATTTTCTGAAAGTATTCCTTAAATCTTTTCAACATAGGGCGCATGATCCTCTTTCGGGTGCTTAGCTTGCCAATCCCGTTCGGCCTGTGTCAAACGTAAGTAGTCGGGCACGAACGCATGCAAGTGTTCTACGGGCTGAACAGTTTGTCCAAGCAAGCCTAGCACGCTTGCTTGCGGCAAATCTAACTGGGGCTGGGCACGAACAAATCGATCACCTAACTGTTCCTTTAATGGGGCTTCATACGTTGCAACATCGGCCCCAATAAACGTTACTGGTTCGGCGTATGCTGCCAACTGATCGGTCCATTCCGCAATGCTGATGTGTTGATCAGCAATCACTGGTACGGGCCGCTGATTTTCAATCCGGTATAATCCGGTAAAGACGTTATCACGCCGCGCATCGAATAATGGCGATACTAGCCGACCTTCCGTCAGAACATTGCCAGCCAAAGCTTCTAAGCTTGATAAACCAACTAATTCCTTATGTAAAGTGAAGGCCAAAGTTTTAGCAGTCGTAACGCCAATCCGTAAACCGGTGTACGATCCCGGTCCAGCAGCAACGACAATGCGATCCAGATCATCAGGTTTTAGTCCGGCTTGAGCTAGCGACTGTTCAATAATGGGTAATAGCGTACTACTATGGTTACGACCAACGTTGGTGGTCGTCGTGGCCAAAATCTTAGCGTCCTCTAAAACTGCCACACTCAACGGACGGTTGGAAGTATCAATAGCCAACAACTTCATAATTTACAGACTCCTCGTTTTGAATTACTTCACATATCTTATCATAATTTGATTACTTTGAAAGCTTTCCGGCCAGAACCAACCAATTCGAGTTGGTTGTAAGCCAGAGCAACTTTATATTGCTCCGTGACACCCTTACCAATTAATGCGATGTAATCAATTCGTAAATACTATTTACACAACTTATACATATACTTCACGGTTCCTTTTTAGCACATTTACATTACCTTGTTATGCTACACAAGTAACTAAATTACTTGGAGGTAATTGAAAATTATGTCAAAGCTCAGTAAGTCTCTTTTAGGTCTCTCATTTGTATCGGTACTAGGTTTAGGTTTAGCCGGTTGTGCAAGCGGCACGAGCACTAGTTCCAAGAGTAACAACACTAGTAAGGATAAAACAATCACGGTTGTTTTCTATCCTAACGAATCAGCTAAGAGTTTCTCCGGTTCACGTGACGCTTTAAAGAAATCAATTGAAAAGGTAACTGGTAAGACGGTTAAGTTACAAACAACGACCGACTACAACGTTGCCATTCAAGCAATTGCTTCTGGTAAAGCGCAATTAGCTTACATGGGTGCCAATGGTTATATCCAAGCCCACAAGTTAAGCAAAGACGTTCTGCCATTCGCCGCACAATCTGACGGTGAAGGGACCTTGAAGAAAGCCACTTACAACTCATACTTAATGGTACAACAAAAAGACGCCAAAAAGTATGAAGAAAACGGTAAGTACAGCATTGATAAGATCAAGGGTCAAAAGATGTCCTTCGTTTCTAACAGCTCAACGTCTGGTTTCTTAGTTCCAAACGCTGAAATCACGCGTGAATTCAAGATCAAAGACGCTGACAAAGACCAATTAACTCAAAGCGGTAAATTCTTCAGCAAAGTGCTTTACGGTGGTTCACACCAAGGTTCAGCCGTTAACTTACTTAAGGGTGACGCCGACGTTGCTGCCTTCGATGACACTGACTTAATGCCTTACTTGAAAGTCACTAAGGGTTCATGGAACAAACTGGGCTCAACTTTCACTGTTAAAGATGACGCTGAAGCACCATTCACTGGCCTACAGGGTAAATCCGTTGTCAACATTGCGATGATGCCTGTTCAACAAGGTCCATGGGTATACAACACTAAGGCCTTAAGCAAGGATGATCAAGATAAGATTGCTAAAGAATTCACTTCAAAATCATTCGCAGACAACGAGAAGATCTTCTCAAAACCAAATGCTAAGAAACCAATGTTATTCCCTAAAACGACTGAAAAGTCACAATTAGTTAAAGTTACAGACAAATGGTACGCCCCAACTCATAAGTTAGTTGGTTACTAAACCGATTTCCATTTAGGTATTCAGGAAAGGAACTGCTATGCTCAAGGTCATTCAACTAGATAAAACTTACGGTTCAAATAAGCGCTCGCTCAAAGACGTTAACTTCACCGCTCAACCAGGTGAAGTGACGGCAATTATTGGGCCTTCAGGCGCTGGGAAAACAACGATTCTACGGAGTGTTAATCAGTTAATTCGCGACGATAGCGGTCAGATTTTATTAGATGACCAAGATATTCGCCAAGCAAATAAAGCTGAATTGCGTAAAATTCGTCATCACATCGGGATGATCTTCCAAAACTATAACTTGATTAGCCCCCTCACTGCCTTGGAAAACGTCTTACACGGACGTTTAGGTGCTAAGTCCACGGTAGCCGGGATGCTCGGACTCTATAGTAATGAAGAAAAAACGGAAGCACTCGCACTTTTAGACGAAGTTGGTCTGAAAGAATATGCCTACCAACGTTGTGACCAACTTAGTGGTGGTCAACAACAACGGGTCGGAATCGCACGTGCCCTCATGCAACATCCTAAGATGATTTTATGTGACGAACCAATTGCATCGCTTGATCCAAAGTCAACTAAAATTGTCATGGACATTTTACGTAAGTTAGCAAAAGAAAAGCAACTGATTATTCTCATCAACCTTCACCAAGTTGATATCGCGATGGAATACGCTGATCACATTATCGGGATCAATAGCGGTGCCATCGTGTTTGAAGGGGCAACCAAGGCAGTTGATGACGACGTTTTACAAAAGATTTATCGACAAGCTGATGACGCTAAAGCGGTGGTGAGTGCTAATGAAGACTAGTTTTCAATCACCCCAAAGTTTTTTCCGTCAACGGCGGTTACGTTTGTCAGTCGTTTTAATCATTTTGATTGGGATTTACGTTCTTTCAATGACGATTGTGAACTTCCAAACCTGGACTTCCATCGTTAAAATTCCAGCTGGTATCATCTGGTTGTTCCACAACTTTATTCCAACGGAACGTTCGATTTCTTACTTAGGACCAATCCTTTATCAGTTATGGCGGACCTTGCTCGTTTCAATTTCTTCCACCATTATTGCGAGTCTCTTTTCCCTCGTCTTTGCGATTTTAGGCGCTCAGACGACGACCCCGCATCCCGTTTTGCGGATTGTGATTCGTTTTGGGGCTTCGCTACTCCGGAACATTCCGGTAGTTGCGTGGGCCATGATCCTACTGTTTTCATTTAAACAAAGTGATTTTACGGGTTTCCTAGCCCTCTTCTTTATGACGCTGGGCTACCTCACCCGGGCTTTCACGGAAACGATTGAAGACTTGGACGCCGAAAAGCTCCAGGCCTTGCAAGCGGTGGGTGCGAACTACTTTCAATGCGTGTTCTGCGGCGTCTTACCAGAAGCTGCTAGTACCCTGACTAGTTGGGTGCTTTACATGATTGAAAATAACTTACGGGACGCTACTTTGGTTGGTCTGTTGACCGGGACTGGCGTTGGATTCCTCTTCGACTTCTACTTCAAGAGTTTCCGTTATGACGCTGCCGGCCTAATCGTCTTATTAATTGCCATCTTAGTTATCGTCTTAGAATTAACATCCACTATGATTCGGAGGGCCATCGCATGATTGAAAACAGTCAACCAAAACCGGAGACAATTCAGCCATCGGCACCCCACGCTAAGAAAATTTCCTTGGTGACTAAGCCTCGGAAAATCTTACGTAGCGTGCTTGCGGGACTCACAATCATTACCATTTATTCACTTGCAACGCTTAACAACAGTAATTTACAGCTTTCAGAAGCCTTTAAAAGCTTAGGCGTTAACCTGAATGCCATGTTTCTACACCCAAGCGTCGGCCAAGATTCATGGGCCTTGCTACTGCGGGCGTTAGCAACGAGTGTTTCACTCGCCATGTTAACCACCCTCTTAGGCGCCCTAATCGCATTCTTTATCGCGGTCGGCGCGGCACGTAACTTATCCCCTAACTGGCTCGCAACGTCGATTAAAGCGGTAATGGCCTTTGTTCGTGCCATTCCAACCATCCTTTGGGTTCTGATCTATTCAGTTGTCATGGGGCTTGGGGCCAGTGCCGCCGTTGTCGGTTTAACGTTCCATAGTGTGGCTTACCTTGTTAAAGCCTATTCGGAAAGTATTGAAGAAACTTCACAAGATACGATTGAGGCTTTAAAAGCTAGTGGTGTCGGTTTTTGGCCAATTGTTTTCCAAGCAATCTTGCCATCAATCGTCCCAGCACTACTAAGTTGGACCTTCATTCGTTTCGAAATCAACTTTGCTAACGCAGTTGCCGTTGGGGCTGCTGCTGGTGCGGATGACATTGGTTACTACCTCTTCATGGCGGGTAGCTTCTACTTTAACTTCCACGAAGTCGGTTTAATCGTTTACTTACTCTTAGCCGTTGCCATCGTACTCGAATTGGTTTCAATGAAACTACGGGGCCACTATTTAAAGCACAACTAATTTATCGCATCTAAAGGAGTTTTAACATGACTATTCAAGCAGTTATCTTCGACTGGGCCGGTACAACTATTGATTACGGTAGCCGTGCCCCCATCGTCGCTTTCCAAAAAGCATTCGACAACGTCGGTATCACGATTACCGAGGCTGAAATTCGGCAAGATATGGGGCTTGATAAGTATACCCACATCTGCAAGATCATTAACTTACCTGCCGTTCAAAATGACTGGCAAGCCCGTTTCCAAGTATTACCTTCATCCGATGACTGTGATCGTATTTTTCACGACTTTAAGTCAATTCTCTTAGCTTCACTGACCGACTTTGCGCAATTAAAGCCTGGGATGGATCAAGTTATCAGCTACTTAAACGAACATCACATCGCTTACGGCACAACGACTGGTTATGATTCTGAAATGTTGGCCCTAGTTTTACCAATTGCGGCAAAGCAAGGGTACCAACCAACCGTTAACATCACTTCAGAACAAACTAATGGTATCGGTCGCCCGGCACCCGCAATGTTGGAATTAGCCAGTGACAAACTGGAAATTACCAACGCAGCGAATGTCATGAAGGTCGGCGATTCAATCAACGATATCTTAGAAGGTCAAAACGCTGATGCCATTAGCGTTGGAGTTATTGACGGTAGCAACTTGATGGGCTTGTCACAAGCCGAATTCAACGCGTTATCAGCTGCCGAACAAGCCGCTTTGCGGACCAAGGTCGCTGACGAATACAAAAAAGTCGGTGCGGATTACATTCTGCAATCAATGGCTGAACTTCCAGCCCTGATTGACAGCATTAATTAAGCCGTTTCTGGTCATTAGTTACGGAGGAAAGAATATGAAACAGCCTTACTTGTTGTTAACACCCGGTCCACTTAGTACCACCCCCACGGTTAAAGAAGCCATGCAAATTGACTATTGTACGTGGGATAGTGATTACCGGCACGTGACGGAAACGATTCGCCAACAAATTCTTGAACTTGCGCAAGCAAATCCAGACGCCTACACGACGGTTCTTATGCAAGGTAGCGGTAGTTACGGTGTCGAAGCAACTATCGGTACCGCCCTTCCACGCGAAGGCGCCGTCTTGATGGTTGCCGTCAACGGTGCTTATGGTCACCGGATCAGTGAAATCGCAGATTATTACGGGATCGAACACGTCGACGTTGTCTTTAACGAAGATGAAGCCGTTGACCCGGCACAGATTGAAGCTGCCCTCGATGCACATCCGGAAGTCACCCACTTTGCCACGGTGCACAGTGAGACCACGACCGGGATCTTGAATCCCATCGAACAGCTCATGCCACTCATGCAAGCGCGTGGAATCGTCACAATCATCGATGCTATGTCAAGCTTAGGTGGCGTTCCAATCAGCGTTGATGAGTTGGACTGTGACTACTTAGTCAGCAGCGCCAACAAGTGCGTGCAAGGTGTCCCTGGTTTTGCTTTCATCATTGCTAAGCAAGCTACCTTGGAAAAGACGGCGAACAACGCTCGTTCACTGTGCTTAGATCTTTACGCACAGTGGCAAGCGATGACTAAACAACCTGGAAAGTGGCGCTTTACGTCACCAACCCACGTTGTTCACGCCTTCGCTCAGGCCTTGATTGAACTTAAAGCTGAAGGCGGTGTTACACCACGGTATGAACGCTACGCTGCTAACCAAGCACTGCTTAGCAACGGGATGCAAGCGTTAGGATTTGACTTAGTGATTGATCCAGCCGTTCAAGGCCCTATCATTACTTCTTTCAAATACCCAACACAGCATTTTGATTTTGCTGATTTCTATCAATTCATTAAGGAACGGGGATTCGTTATTTACCCAGGCAAGGTTTCCGCAATTCCAAGTTTCAGAATTGGTACGATTGGTGACATTCATACCGCTGATATCAAACGGCTACTCGCAATTGTCAGTGATTATCAACAATTGAACCGGTAGTCAGCATTAAAAGGCACCCGGTAAGACGAAAATTCGTCTTACCGGGTGCCTTTTTGACTTACTTTAGTTAGTTCAACTAGTTACGGTCATCGTAACCATTCGGATGTTTCTGGGTCCATGCCCAGGCTGTTTTAATGATTTCGTTAACGTCATCGTAATGTGGTTGCCAACCTAAAACCTTACGAGCCTTATCACTTGCGGCAACTAGTGAATCTGGATCACCAGGGCGCCGTGGTGCGATTTTAGCTGGAATTGGCTTGCCAGTCACTTCACGAGCGGCTGCAAGCATCTGCTTGTTCGAGAAACCGGTGGAAGAACCTAAGTTGAAGGCGTTACTGTCATTACCGGCAGCTAAGTACTTCAACGCTAGGATGTGCGCATCGGCTAAATCTAAGACGTGCACGTAATCACGGACGTTGGTCCCATCTGGCGTGTTGTAATCATCGCCAAAGAGCTTCAATTCGTCGCGCTTACCCTGTGCCACTTGTAAAATAATGGGAACTAAGTGGGTTTCAGGACCGTGGTCTTCACCAATACTGCCATCTGGCTTAGCACCAGCGACGTTAAAGTAACGTAGGGCAACAAACTTAATCCCGTAAGCCACGTCAGACCAGTGCATGATCTGTTCCATCATTAACTTACTTGCCCCGTAAGGGTTGATTGGTTCTTGCGGATCAGTTTCCTTAATTGGAATCCGTTCCGGTGTCCCGTACGTTGCAGCGGTTGATGAAAAGACGATTTGCTTAACATCGTGGGCCTTCATCGTTTCAAGCAACGTAATCATGCCACCAGTATTGTTATCAAAATACTTCAGTGGTTTTGCCATTGACTCTGGTACGACTGAGAATGCTGCAAAGTGCACCACAGCTTCAATCGGTTCTTCATCAAAAACGTGGTTTAAAAAGGTCGCATCACGGACATCGCCCTCGTAAAACTTAGCGGCGGCGTTAACGGCTGCCCGGTGCCCAGTAACCAAATTATCAACGACAACTACCGAAGAACCATTGGCGACTAAGCGATCGACCATGTGAGAACCGATGTAACCGGCTCCCCCTAAAACAAGAATTGACATAGTGTACCTCCCCTACATAGATGCCTTAATCATAGCATATTCAACGGCTAATGCGCTTTAAAAATTGCGGGTTTGTAAAGCAATTAATTGGACCAATAAAAAAGCAGTCGCACGTGGCAACTGCTTTTTTCAATCATCTATTTAATCGGTTCAGCCAATGTCTGCCATAAAATCGTCACTTCACAGCACTTCTCATCACCGACCTGAATCAAGTGACTCGTCTTAACTTGATCCGTTTGGTCACCAGGTAAAATGTTGACCTTAGAATCAACGGTGTGGCCGTACTGGACTTCATTCTCGTAGCGAACATCGACATGTAATAGGTCGTGCTGCAATAAGAACTCAGCGGGTAGCGTATCTAATAGCCAATCAAAGTAATGCGCGTTATTCACGTGGCGGTTCGGGTCAATATCAAAGAAGCGCACGTGATACGGCTTACTAATGGTCGTCTCCGTGTCTTCAAAGGTACTTGGCCGTGGCAACCGGGGAATTCGTTTGACGACCTCTGATTGATACGGTTCGACTAATTCCGGTAAAATCTTGACGATTCGCCGCGTCGTCTGGCTCATCGTCACCCAGATACTCGTAATGTAAGCTAACTGGTTGCCCTGAGCGTCCTTAATCCAGAACTCACGGTAAGCAAAGTACGGGTTATACGCCGTTCCCCGCACCGCAATCGTAACGATCTCATCTAGACGCGGCATCCGCGTCACGTCAATCGCGTACTGCGTCACGACCCAGCCAACCCCGTGGCTCTGAACAAAGTCGGTCGTCATCCCTAAAGCGTCACTTTGATCTTCAGATGCCAAAACGGCAATATCGATCAGCGTCGCCAAAGTAGCCCGCCCCGTCCGATCACATTCATAATAAGTTATCCGGTGGTCTTCACTATATATGCTGGCTGATGTGCCTAAACTTGCCATTCTAACGTTCCTCACCATTCTTTAAGTCGTGAAATTCATTGTACACTGCCTGACGTGGTAATTCACGTCGTTTGGCAATTGCTTTAATGGCTGCGTTGGGTTTATCCCCCGCCGCAATGAGTGCCTCAACCTGCGCCTTGATTGGCAGCTGAGCTAACTCATCCGTTTGAACGGGTTCACTCGTATCCGGGTTACCACTGATCAGCAGGACGAATTCACCCTTCAACTGGTGATTCTGTGACCATTCAACGAGTTCCGTTAAGGTCCCCCGGGCAAATTCTTCGTACCGTTTGGTCAATTCCCGACAAGCGACAATTTGGCGGCTCCCTTCACAGACCGTTGCTAGTACGCTAAGTGTCTTAGCGACCCGAAACGGTGATTCGTACAGGACGACCGTCTCGTGACGCTTTGCTAACGCCGCTAGCGCCTCTTTTTGGTCGTGCTTCTTCCGGGGCAAAAAGCCGTAAAAGTAAAATGGTTGTGGCACTAATCCTGAAGCTATCAATGCCGTTAGACCAGCGTTGGCACCCGGTAACGGCACAACGGGAATTTGCTGAGCGACACACGCCGCTACCAGCTCTTTCCCTGGATCACTGATGGAAGGCATTCCCGCATCGCTGACCTGCGCCAAGTTGACGCCATCTTGCAATTTAGCGACTAACTGTGGGATTCGCTCCTGAGTATTATGTTCGTGGAAACTAATCTGCTTAGTCGTAATTTCAAAATGATTCAACAACTTTTGCGTGTTGCGGGTATCTTCCGCGGCAATCAAATCGACCGTCTTCAAAGTTTCCACCGCACGGTAAGTCATATCTTGTAAGTTGCCAATCGGCGTCGGAACCAAGTATAAAGTCCCCGTTCCCGCGTGATCAGCAAAACTCTGTTGCGTTTCCAACCGTTGCTTCCTCCTCTACTCGTTAAGTCCGTTCCCGTTCGCCATAAATCACTTCTAGGCAAAAGACGCATGATTCATCATCATCCCGCCGCTTACCATAAAACTGGTTGCAGACGTGGAAGCCTTCGTCGTATAACTTTTCTAGGTTCTGACGCGACTTGGAGAGCGTGGCCGTTCCTGCGGGCTTCTTCGGCAATTCGTTTTCAATTTCTACCATGTGTTCCCTTAAGTGTTCATTTTCAATGACTAATTCCGCGTTTTTCTCCAACACGGTCGTCATATCAGCGCGCAACTTAGCCATCTTATCGAGCATTAGTTGCATCTGTTGTTCCATATCGCCGAAACTATCGTATAAATCACGCTTATCCACGCGCTTCACCCTCGTTTTCCTTTATTTAAGCGTTTGTTTTAAAAATGGGCCATAACTTCAGAGTCAGACCTTCTAAGACGTTTTGAAAGCTAATATTGCTAGCGAGTTGCCGTTTTGCCGTTAAAGCCAGCTCAGTAGCCTCAACTAGCTGTGTCGCGCTTAAACGGTCCGTTAACGCCGTCAGATCCTGTGCGTACTGACCAAACGTTAACGCGTCGTGCTCGTCAACATCAAAATGTAACTGTAATAAGTCCTGAAAAAGTGCCGCAATCAGATCTAACATCACCGATTGGTGGGCGGCATCCTTGGCTAAACTGACTAAGTTAACTTGAACCGCGACAAAGCTCCGTGGTTCACCCTTAACGACTTGGTCAAACCAACGCCATAGGGCTTGGGCAGCTTGCGGTAACCAGTCTTCTTCAAGCAACCCCTTTGCCTGGGTCACACTGTTCGTCAGGCCCCGCAACATTTGGGCATTTTGAGGCGTAATCCCCGCCGCTTCAAACGTTTGCTGTAACGCCTGCGCTTTTAGCGGTGGAAATTCAATCACCTGCGTCCGCGAAATAATTGTGGGTAAAATCAACTGCTTATTGGTCGTTAATAAGAACGCCGTCACGTTGCCAATCGGTTCCTCAATAAACTTCAATAAGCTATTGGCAGCCGATGCCGTCATTTTTTCAGCATCCTCAATGATAAAGATCTTGCGATTACCTTCCACCGCACTCTTCGAAAATTCGGCTTTTAAGTACCGAACTTGATCAACCTTGATGCTCTGCCCATCCGGGACCACCGTAATGATATCCGGGTGCGAACCATTGGCGATCCGGACACACTCTTCACAAGTCCCGTCGGGTTGGTCGTCGACAACGTGCAGACAAAACAGGCGCTGTGCGATCCAGCGCGCAAGTTCGGGCTGACCAGCACCTTCCATCCCTGCGAACAGGTAGGCGTGTGCCAAATGATTTTGTTTAATAATATGTTGAAATGCTGCTAGTAACCGTGGTTGTTTGGCAGCCATCGTTACTGCTAACGGATCGGTCGTTGCCATTTGAACCACCCTTAATCTCTAAAATTGATGAAACTGTTCGATTGGTAAGACGAAGACCGTCGCGCCACCGACCTGAACTTCGACCGGATAAGCGGCAGCGCCGTCCATCGTAACGTCCAAGTTCACTGGTGGTGTCATGAATTGTTCCCGTGCATGGCTAGTTTCCTTGATCATTGCCAGCACTTCGTCGACCCGGTCGTCTTCGATTCCAATCATGAAAGTTGTGTTACCAGAGCGCAAGAAGCCCCCGGTTGTTGAAAGTTTAGTGGCCCGTACGTTTGCTTCAATAAATTGGCTACTCAGCCGGTTACTGTCCTTATCCTGGACAATGGCAATAATTAATTTCATCGCTTCGACTTCCCTTCCGCTCCTAAGTAGGTTGGTAATTGTTTGGTCATAATGTCTAGGGCTTGTTGAACCACCGTATCCAGTGGTTGACTAGCATCGACACGTTTAATCCGATTGGGATGGTCAGCTAATAGTTGTAAATAAGCTGCTTGTACCCGGTGATGAAAGCTCAAAGCTTCAACGTCTAAGCGATTGATTTCATTTTGACGGTGGGTCTGAATTCGTTTTAATCCCACGGCCGCATCGACGTCAAAATAGAGCGTTAAATCGGGGGTCAAGCCCTCAGTCGCAAACTGATTCATATCATAAACGGCTTGTTCGCCGATACCACGGCCAGCCCCCTGATATGCGATTGAACTATCAATAAACCGGTCACACAAGACTAACTGGTCATTGCGCAATGCGGGTAAAATCTTTTGAATGATATGTTGCCGCCGCGCTGCCGCGTACAGTAACGCTTCAGTACGGTCGTCCATCATCGTATTGTGGCGGTCTAAAATAATTTGCCGAATTGCTTCTGAAATTTGATTACCACCAGGTTCGCGGGTTACGACTAACTGGTCGCCCAGTCGCGGTTGTAATTCGGCCACGATTGCGTTCAAAGCTGACGTTTTACCGGCACCATCTGGCCCTTCGAAAGTCACTAATTTACCTGTCAACATTCCCAATCCCATCTAAATTCTCTAATTTACATATATGTGATAATTGTACTTGATTCTAGAGCACCTGTCTAATGCGGTTGCCACTAGTGAAGGTATTTTTTAAACTACTTTTAGCGAAGGAGCTACTACTGATTGTGGTTTTTAACTTTTTTTATTTGATGTAAAAATAATACAAGATTCTGTTTCATCATTTTATGCGAGCACCAATTCAGAATTACGCGCCAATACCTTTTCACCGTGGGTTACAACATTAATACTTAACCTTGTGACTATCAAAAGAACGTATTTCACTGACACAAATCATCAGCGAAATACGTTCTTTAAATTTTGCGTGTTTGCATAGTCATACCAACGATTCGGATTAGTGAAAATCCAGCACCTTCAAGACTATTGAATAATAAAAGCTGATGTAACAACTGGACCCTTGTCGCCTATCTCAGAACTGTTTTTCACATATAATGTTTTCCCTGCCACAGATAATAATTTATTATTAAATCTAGCTTGATCTAGCCGTAAAATATTCTGGGCGTCCGCTAAACTACTATTACCGCTAACACATTTAACTGAGCTATTAGGATCATTAAGCATTGAATTAGCCATTTTATCAGAATCAGCATTATAGTTTTCTACAATCTGTAGTTCTGGAGCGCCCTGACTTACTCGATACTGATTAATTAAAACAGCCAAAAATTGTTGAACTGAATAATCATCGACCCGGCTACTATCCTTGATGGCATCTTCAATGTTCTTATAACTATATCCTGGTTTCAAATAATCACTTCGAACCCATGCACCACTCGCGCCGGCTTTTTTCACACCATTGACCAAATAATACATATATGGCTTTCCTTTAGTGTAGATAGTAGCCTGTTTCATTGTCGTATAATTATCATGATCAGATAATTTGATACCATTGAGTGGAAAAATCACATTTTTCTGTTCTGAGAGCATGTACGCTCTTCCCTGTTTAGCCATAATCATATTTTTGTTAGGAATCTCTTTGATTGCCATCATCTGGTTGTTTTTACCTGGTTTTAAATCAGACGCCTTCATCCAGCCACTCACTGCTGGTTTACTTGGTTTCACCCAATAATAAAGCGCCTTTTTCCCTTTTACAGTAATATAAGTCTTTTTCGAGGCAGTCCAAGTATACGGAAGCTTGCTCGTATGCGTATTGTTCGCAATAAAAGTCCATTGCTTATAGTTTTTATTGTTTTTATATGTTTTAGCTTTAGAATTCGTTGTAAAATATTCTTTTGCCTTAATTTTGGTGTCTTTAGTCCGACGATAGCTAGCCTGCAAGTTAGCACCATATGCCCAGCCAGCAACATGCTTCTTCTTATTGGTTACCCAATAATAAGTCCTTTTGGCACCTCGCATTTTAACAGACATTTTCTTTGAAGCAGTCCACTCTACTTTAGGATAATCACCCAAATTATATCTTTTTACAAACGTCCATTTTTTCAGACTTTTATTGTCTTTATAGATATAAACCGATTTTTTCTTAGGTACATACGTTTTCTTCTTAACCGACGTTGTCTTAGTACGCTTATAGTGAACACTTGCATTAGCCGTTATCGGTTGTAATTCAGTGTAAATTGCTCCTCCAAGTACCAATGTCATCCCTAAAAATATCTTATAAAACTTTTTCATCCCCGTTGTCTCCTTTTATAATGAATAATTTTATTACTTTAAAATAATATTCTTTATATACCTGCGTTGGTAGGGGAAAATGATTAGAAATTCACCTTTCGTTACATAAATAGGCCCAAATATAATCCACTCGAAACACATAATTGCTAAACCGTTTCTATTAAACTGACGCAATGGGCTTTGCTACCACAAAAAAAGTAAAAAACTTCAGATAAAAAAATGAGCAATCTAGAATTATCCTAGATTACTCATCACTTTACAATAGCGTTTTAGTTATCGATCACCGAGCGCTGAATCGTCTGTCCATGCACTTGGCGGCGCCGGGCTTCCCGGTATAAGTACAAGTACTTTGCCCGGGCAAGCGCCGTCTGCGTCACTAACTCACTCGTATTGTTATCGTAAATCGCTTGTTCATTTTCCTTAGCGCGGTCCCAATCGACCTTGGCCGCGTTTAAGGTATTTAACAACTGTTGGTCAAAAACTGCCTTGGGTTGCTTGATCTTCTTGTTTCTTCCAAACATCTCTTATGCCCCCAATTACATCTCTTGGCGTCCTTCAACTGCTTTGAACAGCGTCATTTCATCAGCGTACTGAATATCGCTCCCAACCGATAACCCGTGTGCTAAACGCGTTACTTTGATGCCAGCCGGTTTGACCAACCGTGAAATATACATGGCGGTCGCTTCCCCCTCCGGCGTGGCGTTAGTCGCAATAATGACTTCTTTAATCGCATCATTTTGCTGAAGCCGTTTTAATAAACTGGCAATGTTGATGTCTTCTGGGCCCTTCCCGTCAACCGGTGAAAGTACGCCGTGTAAGACGTGATACAGACCGTTATATTCCTTGATCTTTTCCATCGCCATCACGTCCTTGGCCTCTTCCACGACCAGTACCGTGCTTTGATCACGGGACTTATCACGACAAACGACGCAAGGATCGTCTTCGGTGATGTTGCCACAAATACTACAAAAGTGTAGATCACGCTTTGCGGCTACGAGCGACTTGGCAAACTCGGTCACGTCGTCGCCGTCCATATCAATCGTATAAAAGGCCAGGCGGGTCGCAGTCTTACCACCAATGCCGGGGAGCTTCATATAACTATCAATCAACTTAGCAATTGGTTCTGGATACTGCATGTGTTTACCTCACTCTACTTGCTTACTTTAACCCTTGGGTATACTTGCCCATCGTACTTTGAGTTTGCGCTTCAATCTTCCCTAAAGCGTCGTTAACGGCAGCAACCACCAAGTCTTGTAACATATCAACGTCATCTGGATCAACGGCATCGGGATTGATGGTGATGTCTTTCATCTTTTTGTCACCCGTAAAAGTGACTTTGACCATGTCATCTGGTGCAGTGCCTTCAAAGGTTTGTTCGTTCAAAGCTTCTTGTTCCGCAGACATTTGTGCCTGCATCTTTTTCATTTGTTTCATCATGTTTTGCATATTACCCATGCCACGCATCATAATTATCAGTTCCTTTCGGGATTAAATGATTTTTTACTACTATAATATTAGCTTAGTCTGGTTTAACTTCAACTAAATCGCCAAACATGTCCTTAGCTTGATCCACCACGGGTACCTTCTCTGGCGCTTTCTCAGCGGCTTTGCCACCAGGTTGGTGCGTTGCCAAGTAATCTTTCCGAATCTGTGGCCACTGGTCCTTCGGCACACATACGATCTTCGGTGACTGCCCCATCAAACGGTCCAAACCGTTGCTAAGCGCGTCGATCAACGTCTGATCATCAGTTGCCTTTTGATAAATAAAAGCGTAGTCAAACGCAACAACTAGGCCGTTATCGCTGGCCGCAACCGGCTGTGCGACGTGCATTAAAGCGCGTTGCGTCACACTGAGGATGTTCATTAAATCGCCCCAGACGTCACGAATCTTCAGCAAGTCGTTCTTCTTGGCCGTATCCAGAATTGGATAAATCTGGCTAACGTTGACCTTTTTAACGACCGGTCCATTCTTAGGCGTCTGCTTAACTCGGTTGGCTTGCGGTGCCCCACCGGTACTCTTGATATTTTTCAGCTCACTTTGGAGTTGTTCTACCTGATGTGCCAACTTTTGAACGGTCGGATCACCAGGATTGACAGCTGCCGACGTTGCGGCTTGGGCGGGCTGACCATCGAGTTGGGCCAATTTGACCGTCAACACTTCCAGATAGACGTCCGGATGCGTCGTGAACCGCATTTGTTGTTGAATATCATTGAGCGTTTTGATCATTTGATATAACACTTCAGCGTCGATACTCTTGGCAAAGTCTTCAAAGCGTTTGTCGTCTTCACCCATCGCAACACTGTCGACCATTTCCGGTGCTTGTTGATAGAGTAACACGTCACGCGTATAGCTGATCAAATCTTCGATGAAACGGTTCGCATCTTTACCTTCTTGTAAGATTTCTCGCATCGTTTCTAGCGCCGGCTTCGTCACGTGGTTCGTCACTTCTTCAACGTAATCGGCAATCAACTTCTTGGTCACACTTCCCGTGACCATCAGCGCGTCGTCTAACGTGACGGTGTTATCCCCAAACGAAATGACCTGATCCAAAATACTGAGGGCGTCACGCATCCCGCCTTCCGCAGCCTGTGCAATGACCCGCAAGGCTTTTTCGTCGTAAGTGACGTCCTTTTGTTTCAGGATGTAGACCATCCGCTCGTAACTATCCTTAGCCGTAATTCGGCGAAAATCGAACCGTTGTGTCCGCGAAATGATAGTTAATGGAATTTTATGCGGTTCAGTCGTCGCTAAAATGAAGATCACGTTTGCCGGCGGTTCTTCCAACGTTTTTAATAACGCGTTAAACGCCCCGGTCGATAACATATGAACTTCATCAATAATGTAGACTTTGTAGTCAGCCTCGGTCGGTGCGTACTTGGCCTTATCCCGAATGTCCCGAATTTCTTCGACCCCGTTGTTAGAAGCCGCATCAATTTCGATCACATCATTTAGCTGACCCTTAGTAATGGCCTTACAAGTGTCGCATTCGTTACAAGGTTCGCCATCAACCAGATGGTGACAGTTAATCGCCTTGGCAAAAATTTTGGCAGCGGACGTTTTCCCCGTCCCCCGTGGCCCAGTAAATAAATACGCATGACTCGTCTGATGGGTCATGATCGCATTTTTCAACGTCTGGGTAATCATCTGTTGACCGACGATTTCATCAAAACGTTGGGGTCGCCAAACCCGATATAATGCCCGATACATGCGAATCTTCCTTTCTCACTAGCCCACTGGCTGCACGTTAATTAAACAATTGATTTTAAATAAAAAGCTCTCAACCGAATGGCTAAGAGCTGTTACATTTCATAAAAACTTAAGGCACAAGATGAAGCAAACTTAGTGCTGCTTCCTTCCGGACCTGACACGATTC
>CALFSK010000012.1 GCA_937916845.1 uncultured Lactobacillus sp.
TTCTATACAATTCAGAAATCTTTTATGCATTTACACAAGATATTTTACGCTCTCATTTTTTGTTCCGCGATTATAATTAAAGGAGCTTTGATATGTATCGCTATTTTATTCAGCCACAATTAGATAAATTTAATAATTCTTTAATTGGCTATGAAATGTTGATTCGCTATCGCGAGCACCCCGAGGACCGTTGGACCCTACCGGAAAACTTTGCTAGCATTCCGATTGACGTTCAAATTAGTCTTCTCAAAGCGACCGCGAGAGAATTATCGTTAAAGATTGCATCCGTTTCTATCAACTTTAACCGCAAGCAATTCCTTGACCCAGGTATTGTTGAAGCCGTTATTGAAGCTCAGAAACAACTTTTCCCAACCAAGATCGTTGTGGAAGTCACCGAGGAACCTGGCGAACACACCTATTCAAACGCCGACATGCTTGCTCAAATCAAAGCAATTAAAGCGCATGGATTAGAATTCAGTCTCGATGACGTTGGTACGGGGATCAACGTTTACGACCACATCAAACCACTGCTCGATTACGCTGAGGAAATTAAATTTGCGATGCAGAATTTCCGTAAAGAGGGTCGTGAAGACGAAATCCCCGAGCAATTGAAGTTTTGGCGCGACGTTGCTAATCAATACGATGCCCGCTTAATTTTGGAAGGGGTCGAAAATGATCCTGAAGACGCCCTTGCAAACGATTTAGAAATCCCATTACGACAAGGCTATTATTACGGTAAACCGCACTTATTCAAGTTAAAGGCCGATCGTTGTTAATTAAAAAGACTGAATGTATTCCCCAATTCAGGGTTTCAGTCTAACGAGTCAACATTAAAAAGAAGGTTACCCTTAAAAGTCGTTTTTACGCTACTTTTAAGAGCAACCTTCTTTTTTGGCATTCATTTTAGTAAAGTCTAGCTATCGCGGTATCCACTTTAACATCCCGATTGGTCTTTATCATTTCTAGATTATCCGGCATAGGTGCAATGGTCGTCAACACCCGTATTGACGCTTTAAGCCGTTGAATCGCAACCATGTCAATCGCTGCTAAGACCTGCCCTGCTTTCACATAGTTGCCTACTTGAACTAGGGCCTCACAAGGCTGTATTCCGAGCTGCAACCGGGATTGATTCAACGCAACCGTCACTTCCAAGCCTTCACGGGTCGCAATCACGATCCGCAACGCCTCAGCATCAACTTCCGTCACGGTTCCAGACACGGGCACAACGGCATTTCCATCGTCTGGTATAATTGCAAAACCAGCTACGTCACTATTGGCCGGTTGCACCAGGCGACCCGTGATTGGTGCAACTAACGTTAATTTAGTCATCGTTTGAGTCATTCAAACGTCCCCCGCTTTTACCCATTAACCATTCATTCACCCGACTGATTAACGAGCTTAATTTATGTATTGTATATAGTTTACTCGCAACCGCTATAAAATGGTACTGTTTCCACCTATTGAATGTGCATCTTTTCTACCAAAGCTTTTTTAGCGGCCTTTTGATCATCGTAATTAATATTCGGCGATTAGCCAACTTCATGCTATAGTTAGCAAAAACAACGAAGGATAAACCCATGGCGAACCCTAAACTTTTACAAATGCCCTTTAGCCGAATTTACGACGCCTACGTCCAAAGGCTAGCTCGAAAAGACCAATCCGAACAGGACTTACGGACCATTATCACTTGGTTAACCGGCTACTCTTTGCCAGCGTTACAACGGCAAATTGACGACCAGGTCTCCCTAACGACCTTCTTTACCGCAATGCCCCAGCTCAACAAAAATGCCGACAAGATTACTGGCGTGATTTGTGGTGTCCGGGTCGAGTCGATCACTGATTCGCTCATGCAACGAATTCGTTACTTAGATAAGCTTGTCGACGAATTAGCCCGTGGCAAAGCTATGACCAAAATATTACGGTCGTAATCACCATACTTACTAAGCTAAATAAAAATGCGTCCCCAGAATTTTCTGAGAACGCATTTTTATTTAGCTGGCCTTTTTAACGACTTGCCGCCGTGACCGTGGCCGGACAAAGACGCGTTGACCAATTGCCATGAGACTACCGCCAATGGTCACACCGATGCCGTTTGCCAAAACATCGTTAATATCACTGCTCCGATTAATCAACCAATAGATGGAAAGGTAGTGTTGTGCAACTTCGATACTCCCACCAATCATTAAGCCAAGAATGGCAATCATAACGAGCGGTGTCCGGGGTAGCGCCCGTTTGATTAACAGCCCTAGTGGCAGCGTTAGAAGGACGTTTTCGGCAAAACCGAGATTTGAAAACGCTAAGCGGGTTAAGTTGACCCGCCCCGTTCCCGCCGGCATGATGTAAACCGCTGAACCGTCAAAAGAAATCGGCGTAAATAGAATCACACCTAACGTGGTCAAATAGGCCAAAATTAGCAGGCGCCATCCCAACTTACGGCGACCACCATTTGAATGATGACTTAAAACAACACCGACCAACCCGGACAAACTTAAAATTAATAGTAACGGTAACCAACGCATTAGCATCACGCCCCTTTCTGTACATTTCAATGTAACGTTAGCTTAACGTATATTTCAGTAGACGAGTAACTTTCGAGGCGAACTTTAAGCTTTCTTCGTTGCCTTAATGAAATCTGAACCTTATGCCGCTCTTTTCATCATTAACAATAATTATTTTTATACATTTATATTTCTCATAACTGAATCAATTCACCGTGAACCGGGCGTCGTTATCACAAAGTTAATATTCAGTTTGTGCATAAAAATTTATTTTTAATGAATTACATTGTATTAATACTCATCAACGCCTATACTAGATTTAATTTGTAATGGAGGCGCGACATGAAACGTCAATTTGGAAAATGGTTACTGTTAATTGGGATACTTATATTAGGGATACTGGGACTAACCCGTCCTGCAAGTGCGGCTAGTGATACTTCTCTAGCTCGAGTTAAAGCTAAGGGAACGCTTGTCATGGGAACATCCCCCAATTATCCGCCCTATGAATTTCAAATTAATCAACACGGCCAATCTAAAATTGTCGGAATGGATGTTGAAATTGGGAAGCAAATCGCCAAGGACCTCGGGGTTAAACTCGTCATTAAAAAGCTCTCGTTTGATTCCCTGTTGCCCGCTTTAACCACGGGCAAGGTGGACATGATTTTATCCGGGATGAGTCCGACCCCTGCCCGTCGTAAAAGTGTCGACTTCACCGACATTTACTACACGGAAGGCGAATCCATTTTAATCAACAAGACGGATGGCGCTAAGTACAAAACCAAAGCTAACTTAGCGGGACAAAAAGTCGCCGCCGAAACTGGGACGCTTCAATATAACTTGATCAAACAGCAGATGCCGAACGCCCAGTTAACCGGGATGAGCAGCGCGGCCAACTTGATTTTAGCTTTAAAGACCCACAAAGTCGCCGCCGTCGTTAAAGGAACCGCCTCAGCAACCGCTTATGCGAAAAACGATCCGAGCTTAATGGCCATTAACGGTCACTTCAAAACGAGTAGTGCTCAGGCCGGCAATGCGATTGCGCTCAAAAAGGGCTCACCGAGTCTGAATAACGCCATCAACCGCTCACTCGCTAAAATTAAAAAACACCACTGGATCGAACAACGGTACCTAAAGACGGCCGGTAAATATTTAAAGGTGAACACCGCCGACACGTCCATGTGGCACTACCGCGGCTACTTCCTCAAAGGCCTTCAATATACCTTGTTGATCGCGGTTGTCGGAATTATTGGTGGTAGCTTATTAGGATTATTACTCGCACTCTTACGTTTTAGCACGATTGCCCCCCTACGTTGGTTATCAACGGCTTACGTGGAATTTGTTCGGGGAACCCCATTGATGGTTCAAATCATGTTCGTTTACTTCGGGATTGGGATCATCGTCGACGTGTCCGCACTCAACGCTGGGATGATTGCCATCGTGTTAAACAGTGGTGCCTACCTCAGTGAAATTATTCGAGGTGGGATTCAATCGGTCGATTCGGGTCAGACGGAAGCGGCCGCCAGTTTAGGGCTATCAAAATCGGCAACGCTGCGCTACGTCGTTTTGCCACAGACCTTAAGAATCATTTGGCCTTCGTTAGGTAATCAGTCCATTAACTTAATTAAAGACACGTCGATGGTCTCAATTATTGGGGTCACCGAGTTGATCTACCAGCTTGGCATCGTTCAGGCCGATACGTACCGCGGGGTGGCGCCAATTGGGATTGCAATGGTCATCTACTTCGTCATTTGCTGGCTCCTAACTCGTTTGCTAAGCTACTACGAACACCGCATGAACCGTGGACAACAACAATTTAACTAACATAGCGCTTATTTCGTTACAAAAAGGCCTTGGGAAAATCCCAAGACCTTTTTTGATGCGACCTACTCTAATTCAATTTCAGCTTAAAATTTCCGCCGACTACCTCAAAGCGTTCAGTTTAACAGTGGCACCATTATGAATCTTAAATATAGTAAAAAAGCCAGCTCTCTCATAAGATAGCTGACCCGTAATTCGTTATTTAACGGCCAATACCGGGGTTATTTACTTTAACTCATCCGAGCGAACGTACTGAACGCCAGGTTGACTGACCATGGTATCAACAGCCAACACACGTTGCCGGACGTCCGCGACAGCTTCAGCGGCTAACCAACTTTGCAACTTATGTTGGCCTGCACTAAGTGTTGTGGCATCCGGATAAACACTGATTAACACCCAGTTAGTTGGTGTCGATAGTAACGTTGCCACGTACTGAATTAGGCTGCCATTGCGTAGCTGGTCCCAATTTGCTTGCAACTGACGATCAGCAGTAAATTCCGTCAATAATAATTGATTGGTATTTGCACCACTCACCTTAAAACCATCAGTAGTTGAAGCCAAGACTTGCGGACTTAATTCGGCCATTTGATGTTTCTTGACGACCAGCTGCGCTAACTGGCCATAGTGCTTAAACTGCGGTGACTGCGCGTGAATCTGGTAACTTGCATCGTCTTGGTATAACTCAAATACTTCATTCTGGGTACCCGCATCATCCGCATGCGTTGCAAACATCGCTAACGTTCCCGGCTCGGTCCGTAGCGAAGTGACTAAATTAGCCGTTCCCTCAGCAACAAACGCTGCCCGGTCACGACCATCGATGGTTAGCTGAAAATGACGGAGAATCGGTGGATTGCTTAAATTTTCCATTTTGCACCTCACTTTAATGCTGATAAGGGCTTAATCACTTTGGCGGGCACACCGCCGGCCACACAGTTATCGGGAACGTCACGCGTTACGACCGCCCCAGCGGCAATGATTACGTTATTCCCGATGTGTACGCCACCGATGACGGTCACGTTGCCACCAATCCACACATCGTTTCCAACCGTGATTGGTTCCGTATACGTCACTAAGTAACGGCTACCATCTGGTCGGGTGCCAAAGCGCTTCGTCGCATCCAGCGAGTGTTCCCCACAGTAAAACTTCGTGTCGGGCGCAATGATCACCCGGTCGCCTAGCGTAATTCGATTTGAGTCTTGGAAAAAGCAATTGCCGTTGATAAAGACATCGTCACCTAAAGAAATATGATCCCCATAAATGGCTTCAAAATGACCGTTCAAAGTCACCCGCTGGCCCACTTGGTGGAACAAGTCGGTGATTGCAGCTTGACGCGTGGCTACATCGGTCGTGGTATTAATCACTTGAACCAGCCGCCGCCCCTTTGCCAACATGGCCTGTAAGTCTGGATCACGGTAATCATAATCTTTTCCAGCTAGTAATTTCTCGTGTTCAGTCATTGTCATAACGTCAACCTTCCTTTAACTTTAAATTTACAGTTCTAAACCTTCATCAATTAATTTCATATAATGCTGCGTTGCTTTAACACTGTGCCGATCCGGGGACAACCACTGCTTTTTGTCTAACTGCGCCAGTTGTGCCATTTCAGCTTTGGTTAACTCAAAATTCCAAATTGCAGCGTTGGCTTGCAGGTGAACCAAGTTGGTTGTACTTGGAATAACAATCGTATTTAATTGTAACAAATATCTTAATAAAATTTGGGCAACCGTCTTTCCATGTTGTTTCGCAATTGCGGAAATAATTGGTTCATTTAAAAACGCCTTGTAATCTTCGCCAAGCGGTGCCCAGCCTTCCGTGACGATTCCTAATTTGGCGTGTGCTTGACGCAAAGCAGCCTGTTGCTGATAAACGTTTAGCTCAACCTGATTAACGGCCGGGGTGATTGCCATTTGGTGACTGAGGTCAATCAACTGGCCCGCATCAAAATTAGAAACCCCGATGGACCGAACCTTGCCCGCTTTCACCAGCCGTTCAAGGTCCCGGTAGGCCCCATAATAATCACCATACGGTTCGTGTAATAAAACGAGGTCCAAGTAGTCCAACCCTAAGCGTTTCAGCGAATCGTCAACGGACGCCGCGGTTTTCCGGTCACCAAAAAACGGTAGCCAAACCTTCGTCGTTACAAAAATCTGTTCACGCGGCACGGTCGTTTCTTTTAACGCCGCCCCGACAGCGGCCTCATTACGATAAACTTGTGCCGTATCGATTAACCGGTAACCAGCGTCTAATGCTTGCAATACCGCCCGCCGGCACGTTTCAAAATCAACCAGCCGAAAAGTCCCAAAACCTGCTCGTGGCATGGTAACGCCACTATTTAATTGAATTGTCGTTTTCAATGGACCGCCCCTTCCTAACATTAACAATCATAATCCGTGATTTTGATTATGTAAAAGTCCTATAATGTATACATATCAATGCTAAAAGAGAATAGTGAGGCTAATTATGGAAACCCGAATTTTACACTACTTTTTAACCATTGCACGCTTAGGCACGATTTCAGCGGCTGCCCGCGAGTTACACGTCGCCCAGCCTACGCTCAGCCGCCAGATTCAACAGTTGGAGGCCCAACTCGAAATTCCGTTATTCACCCGTGAACATCATCAGATGAAACTGACTAAGGCCGGCTTAACTTACCAGCTCCACGTCCAACAAATTCTAACCGAACTCGACAACGCCAATCAGCTCGTTAAGAACAGTAATAACAACGAGCTGACGGGACCCATTAACATCGGTTGCGTTGAATCCTCGGTTACCACCCAGCTTGCACCCGCACTGGTTGATTTTCAACGGGCCCATCCCAGTGTTATTATCGACATGCACGATGCGGACGGCAACACAATCAAGGAGCGCCTCGACCGGGGACTACTCGAAATCGGGATCGTCTCAACCCCAATCAACACGGCCAAGTACCACGCCTTGCCGCTCTCCATCCGCGATCGTTGGGGCGTGGCGTTACCCGCAACCGATCCCATGGCTAAACAACCAAACATTCAGGTTTCTGATTTAGCGGGCCGGCCCCTGATTATTCCACACCGGTCATTGGTTAAAACGGCTTTGAACGATTGGTTACAACCGATTGCGCCCTTACACATCGTTGGTGAATATAATTTACTCACCAATTCAGTTTACCTAGCAGCAGCCGGGTTAGGATTACTCGTGTGCATCGAAGGGGTTACCTTACCAGCAACGAGCCAGCTAAAGTTCGTCCCGTTTACCCCAGCTCACCACCTGCAACACGTTCTGATCTGGCGGCAAGGGGTGCCCTTGAGTGGCCCAGCCCAAGCGCTAATTGATACCTTAAAAGCTAAATACAAGTCATAATCACCGGTACCAATAAGGTCGCGCTTCCGAATTTTCAGAAACGCGACCTTTAATTTAAATTTATTAGGAATTTGACGGCAAAGCTAACAGTTGGTTTGCATTGGAAAATAAGATTTGCGCCTTTTCAGCCGCGCTTAACGGTAAGTGCTCAATTGCGATGGCAATTTTACTGCTGGCACCCACGGGTAAAATACCAAACGGTGCGTCGGTTCCAAACAGGACGTGGTCAGCCCCGAAGTAGTCCACCGTTAAATTTAACGCGGCGGTATTCCCTAAAATAGCCGTATCCACGTAAAACTTATGGAAATCGGCTGCTTGAGCCGGCGTCATAATGGCATTGATTCGGCCAGCAAAAAACGGCACCATCGCCCCCGCGTGATGAACAATAATTTTCAAATCGGGATAACGCTGAAAGACCCCGCCGACAACTAATTCCCGCATCGCCTGGGTTAGTTCATATTCCCAACTAAAGACGATGTTATTATCAGGCTTACGATCATCAAAAACCGGGTGTAGCCAGATGGGCAACCCCAACTCCGCAGCGGTCTTAAATACGCCCTCAAACTCGGGATCCGCAATACTACGGCCCAAGGCACGGGTAAATAACTGAATGCCTAGCAAGTTCGCCGTTTCCTTCACTTGGTCACGCATCATCGCTTGCGCGCCCGCAACGTTATTCATCGGTACCATCGCTACGGCCCCACAAAACTGATCCGCGTGCGTCGTCACTAAATCAGCTAATTCCTGATTGGCATCCTGACACAGCGCCAGCGCTTGTTCGGGTTCAACGTAGTCTTCAGGATTTAAATTCATCATACTAATGACCTGGCGGGTCGGAATCGTTCGGTGTTGTCGCCGATAATCAAAATCAACTAACGCCTGATTTTGAATGTAGCTCGCCTTTTCTGGAATTTTAGCATCAATCGCCAACATTTTTTGATAGAAATGAGGCGTCACAACGTGTGCAAACACGTCAATCGGAATCTCTTGTGTAAGTGTCATCATTAACTTCCTCTCTGATTGTCAGAGTTTTCAACTCTTCTTCATTGTACAATTATTTTACAGAATTGTTACAAAAATCAACTGTACTAAAACAAGGAAACCGGCTCAATCCGATTTCCTTGTTTTATTGCGATCAATTTTTAAACCCGTCTCGTTCACGGTCAATCGCTAGTCAATCTTAACCGGATTGGCTATCCTGAGTACATCAGTTTTAACAACTCGTGCCAAACGGTCCAACTCTAATTAATACTCCTCAAGATACAAGGTCGGCGTTTGAACTGATTGGGTCGTTTGTAGGAAAGCCGCGTGAAATTCAAGATCATCTTGTTTAATCAGGATGTCTTCCAGCTCTTCGTCCGAATACCGACTTAAGAAACGTTTTAAATCAAGGGCCGTCAAATGTTTTTGGTCGGCATTTTTAACTTGTACTAGCATGCGTTGGCCTCCATCAAAATTATTGTCTTATTATACTTTACCGCAAATGTTTCTCTAAGTAATAAAAACTTGGAAGATACCCAAAACATTTTTATGACTTGGGGAAACATTTTACGCTAAATACAATATAGCTACATAGCCAATTTTCACTGATTTAAGACGATAAAAACGCTTAAATCAAACGAGCACAACCTAATTTATACACCATATTGGTCACAAATCAAAGAATTACCATCGATTGTATCACTTTTGCAAGCTTTTCAGTTATTTACCCAATTGTAACACCGCATCAGCTCTGCTACGTTTAATGTAGGTTACATAACAAATTAAATAACGGGGAGTAATCAAAATGAAATATACTTACTTAGGTCGAACCGGAATGCGCGTCAGCCGACTCTGTCTAGGCACGATGAACTTTGGCGCCAGAACTAGTCAGGACGAAGCTTTTAAAATTATGGATCGTGCTTTAGAACTCGGCATTAACTTTTTTGACACCGCGGACGTTTACGGCCAAGGCGCAACTGAAAAAATCATCGGTAACTGGTTTGCTCAAGGAAATCAGCGCCGCGAACGCGTTGTTCTAGCAACGAAGACGTACGAACCCATGGATGACCCCGTCGACGGTCCTAACGACGCCCGTGGAATCTCAGCGTATAAAATCTATCGGCACCTAGACGCCTCCTTAAAGCGTCTTCAAACAGATCACGTTGAGCTTTACCAGATGCACCACATCGATCATCGCATCAACTGGAACGAAGTTTACGGCGCCTTAGAAAACGTGATTCAACAAGGCAAAGCCTACTACGTTGGGTCAAGTAACTTTGGTGCCCGGCACTTAGCTTACGCCAAGGCTGCGGCTGACAACCGTCACTTTTTAGGACTTGTCAGTGAGCAACACCGTTACAATTTACTGTGTCGGTTACCCGAACTTGAAGTTCTACCAGCCGCACAGGAATTAGGTATGGGCATTCTCACGTGGAGTCCCCTCGGTGGCGGATTATTGGCGGATCACTTACTCGACGGAAACACGGACCCTCAGAGTAAACGGGCCGCTGCCGTTAAACGGCTCACCGAAGCTCAACGCACACAACTCCAACGTTACGCTGACCTCTGCGCTGACCTGGAAGAAACGGAATCAAACGTTGCCATCGCTTGGCTATTAGCCAATCCGGCCGTTACGGCACCCGTTATTGGACCGCGAACCGTTGACCAATTAGAAAACATCGTTCACGCCTTAGACATCAACCTATCGCCCGACGTCTTGGCTGAACTTGACGACATCTTCCCCGGCCCCGGTGGTGCGGCACCAGAAGCCTACGCTTGGTAATCGTTCATAAATTAATAACGCGCAATGCAAACCGATTGGGGGTTTGTATTGCGCGTTATTTGTTTAATTGCTGATAGCAACTAGTGTTAAAGCAGTATCATTATTTTAATTGGCACTAACAACTAAGTGTTCATTAACAAAAGCGTCAAACCCTAGGCGATACATTTCACGGCCATAGCCAGAATTCTTGACCCCACCGAATGGTAGTTCTGGTAAGGTAGCCCAAGCCCGATTAATGAACGTCATCCCAGTTTCCAATTGACTAGCAACTTCTTCGGCATGCGCTACATTTTCAGAGAAGATTGCACTCCCTAAGCCGTAACTAGAATCATTGGCTAAGGCAATCGCTTCAGCTTCGGATTGAACCACGTAAACCGTGGCAACTGGGCCAAATAATTCTTGATTATAAGATGGATTATCCTTAGTCACGTCCGTCAAAATCGTTGGCTGGAAGAACGCCCCGGGAAGGTCAACTGGTTCGTTGCCGTAATAAACGTGCGCACCCGCAGCCACCGCCGCGTCGACCCGCTTTTGCAAAGTCTCCTTCGCGTGCATTGAGGTTAATGGCGCTAGCGTCGTTTCAGGATCGAGTGGATCACCCATTTTAACGTTCTCAAAGGCTTCCTTTAAAATCGCTAACAACTCTTGGTACTTATCCGGCATCACGATAAAGCGCTTCGAAGCCGCACAAATTTGTCCGGCATTGGATAACCGTGCTTGTGGTGCCCACTGCTTAACCTTGGTCATGTCAGCATCTTCTAAGACAATGAACGGATCGTTGCCACCTAATTCCAAAGTCGACTTTTTCAGGTTCGCACCAGCTTCTTTAGCCACGGACGCCCCGCCCCGTTCAGAACCAGTCAATGCGACGCCAGCAACGCGAGGATCAGCGATGGCCTTAGCCACTTGGTCGTAACTAATAAACATGTTAGTCAAACTACCCGCTGGTGCGCCCGCTTCCTTAACGATATCAACAAAGGCTTCGGCACTACTTGGTGTGTTGGACGCGTGCTTCAACAGCAACGGGTTCCCAATCATAAAGTTAGGCGCAAAGACCCGCATAATTTGATAGTATGGGAAATTCCATGGTTCAACCATGACTAAGACACCCAAGGACTGCTTTTCATAATGGGCATCCCCGATTGAAGTCGTCAATGGCGTTGGTTGTAAGAATTCGTCCGCATGATCGGCAAAGTAGTCCGCAATATCGGCACAAAGGTCAACCTCTGCTTCTGATTCACCAATCAGCTTCCCCATTTCCTCCGTCACAGTCACCGCTAAAGTGTGGCGGTGTTCCCGTAACAGGTCCGCCACTTTATGCAGCGTTGCCTGACGCGAAGCTGCGGGTTCCTTGCGCCATTGCTGATAAAGCGCATGCCCCGTTGCTAACGTGGCTTCCAATTCGTCATCGGAAGCGTTTTCACATTTCTTCAAAACTTTATTATTGTATGGATTAATTGTTTGATAGGCCATAATTAAAAACTCCTTTTTTTTAGACCAAAGCATGACTTTGGTTTTTAATAACATCTACCCAATTTATACTTTACCCCTACTAGTGGGGGTTAGGGCAAGTAAAAGGTCCCGGGACGCCTAGTTTTTTAACTCGACCAATTTGGCTTTGGTTAGTTGACGGTGACCGAATTAATCCGTAGAATAACACCCATGTGATTAAAATACGTGACAGGCTCAATTGCTTGTCGTAAGGAGTTTCTTTCATGGCACAAGTATACGTTGCAAGTCCCTTTTTCAGTCCCGAACAGGTCGACCGCGTCATCCGACTCGAACAGGCGCTCGCCAAAAATCCGACAGTTAAGGATTTTTATTCGCCCCGATTACACCAAGACGCGCAGGCCGAACAATTCACCAAACCATGGGCCACTGAAGTTTTCCACCGCGACATGGACCAAATTGCCGACGCCGACGTGATCGTCACCGTTTTAGATTTTGAAGCTAAGAATCTCGATTCGGGGACCGCTTATGAACTCGGTGTCGCTACCATGCGGAACCTCCCCATCTTAGTCTTACAAGAAAAAGACGAAGCGGTTAATTTAATGATTACTGAGAGCATGCACTGGTACACTAAACAGGTTGCAGACTTTGAAACCTATGATTTCAACACCTTACCTAAGGGTCAATTCGTTGGTGAAATTTTATAGTTAACTTTGATCGTCCGGTAATCACTTCCGGGCGACTTTTTTTAATGCAATCACCATAAAAAACTATCTGAGGATGTCGCTTCGCTCGGTCCTCAGATAGTTTTTTTGATAAAGATCCTTCGATCTTCCTATTACACAAATAGATTTGTAATACCCATTCCTCGTCTTCCCCATCCTAAATAAGACTTGGATAGCCACGTTAGTAAATCCACTAACTGTGGAGAAAGTTTCTGTTGAGCACCTAACAATGATAATTCTGTTTTTAATTGTGATGCAACCATAGTATCCGATTGATGCTTACTTAACCCTTCTTGTGCCTTGGTTAAAGCGACCACTTCAGCCTTAGAAATAGTTTTATTACTAAGTGCGGTATCTATCAATTCTACCAGTTGCATCTTTACTGATTTAGCCATGTTGCTAATCCCCCTAACACAATTCTATAAATGTGCTGATCTTACCCAGCCATCTGCAATTACATGTTATAAATGAGCAGAATAGCCGGTCGTCTGACGCATCACAATTTTCTTAGTTCGTGTATCCCAATAGAAGGTATATGGTTCAGCTGTATATATCTTTACCAATTTTCCACCAATTACACTTGATAATTATGAACTATTTAAAACTTTTTGACTATTCATATACCCAAGCATCTCATTCATTTCAATTTGTAAGAGCTAACTTACAAATATCATTGTATTCTCTCTCAATATCTTTCACGCAAAAAAATTATTAACGCCTATATTTTTTAGATTAACGTAATTATCCACTCTTTACTCAGATCAATCGGGTACCGGATATTAAAATATCGCAAAAAGGTTTCAAAAACTATCTTCTTTTTAGGATTTTGTTGAGTTCTCGTGATTTTCTGAAGGACACACCGCACTTAATATTTCCTACTTGGGTGAAAAAAGAAACTCCACTTATGTTATTGTGAAGTCACCACAACACACACATTAACAGCAAGGAGAGTTTCCAATGTCAATCCTACATAAAACCCGGTTAAACAGCAATACTAAAGTTCAAATTAAAAATAAAGGTGTCGGCAAAATTTTTGCCGGCACCTTTTTCATTTCATTATTTTTTATTCTGACCGCAAAGCCGTTGCAGCATCCTTCTTCGCTGCCATCCGTGCTGGAATATGACCACCAAGCACCGTCAAAACAGTACTAATGATGATTAGAATAACCCCGTGCATTGGATTCAAATGGGCCACGTTGTTCAACCCAGTGACATCGCTTAAAACGGCATTGATTGGGAACGTCAATAACCAAGCAATCACCACGCCGAGGACCCCAGAAGCGACACCTAGAATCGTCGTTTCCGCATCAAAGACCCGGGTAATATCCTTCTTACGTGCCCCTAAGGCTTTCAAAATCCCGATTTCCTTGGTCCGTTCCAAGACCGACGTGTAGGTAATAATCGCAATCATGATCATACTTGTGACCAGCGAAATCCCCGCAAAGGCAATCAAGACGTAGGTAATCGCGTCCATCAAACCACCGGTCAAACTAGAAACGGTCCCGGCTAAGTCGGTATAGACGATTTTATCCGCCTTGGACTTGCCCTTGTTATATTTATCCAAGTAACTCAAGACCTTGTCCTTGTTCTTGAAACTATTCGGATAAATCAAGATGCTAGCGGGCGTGCTTGACCCACCGAGCGTACTGAGTAACGTTTGACGCGCATCCGAATCAACCTTCGCACCAGTCATCACGTTCGTGTCACTGTCTTTTTGGGCCTTCACAATATCCGAATTCTGATTAGTCTTGATGATGTTTTGCGTTAACTTATCACTGTACGCGATCCCAGAAGCAAGCACGTTGTCAGAATCCTTGGTCTTTGCTCGCAGTACCCCAACAACCTTAATCGTTTGGTTATTAGACTTGTTGTACAACGCATCCGTCACCTTGTTTGGCAAATAGTTTCCAGTCGGTAACTTTTGATAGTAGTCATTATTAGTCACTAATTTCAAAGTCGTACCAACGATTTGGCTAAACTTGAATTGATCGCCACTCTTAGCCGAATAACCTAAGTTTTTCAGGGCATTGACGTTGACCGTGTTATCACGGTTGGCAATCAGAACAACCTCATTTTCTGAAGTTGGGTACTGTCCAGAAACGACCCGGTAATGTTTCTTCAGAAAACTAGCATTGCCACTCGTCGGGTAAACCGACGTCGCTACGCCAGACATGCTGCTCATGGCCGATGACATCGACGTTGCCGTCGAACTCTTACTATTTTTGTTTGAGAACGTCACCGACTTCGTCTTACCATCAACTTGGCGCAACAGGTTCATCCCCGTGCTATAAGTGTAAGTCACGTTATGACTCAAACTAGGCGACATGTTTTTGATATACGTTAAGTACTTGGACGTTAAATTATTGGTATGCGTGGCTTTATCCGCTTGACTGACCCGTGCCGTGATCAACTGGTCTGAAGACTTAGCCGTTTTAATTTTATTAGATTGTTTCTGCTGCTGTTGTGCCGTCTGCGAAATCGTGACTGGCATTTGCGCTAACGTATTCGTCTGCGTTTTATTCACTTGGGTTTGAAACCCCGTAGATAGTGATAAAACGACGGCAATCCCAATAATCCCGATACTAGAAGCAAACGCCGTCAGTGCCGTTCGCCCTTTTTTCGTCTTGATATTGGTAAAGGACAACTTCAAGGCGGTCCAATAAGTCATCTTTGTTTTTTGCAACGCAAACGTTTCGTTGGCCGCTTCTTCAGCATAAGGATTTGAATCATGCTGGATCTTACCATCCGCAAATTCAATAATCCGGTTGGCGTATTCGCGAGCTAAATCAGGATTATGGGTCACCATGATTACTAACCGTTCAGCAGACAGTTCCTTGATCAAATCCATGATTTGAACACTGGTTTCAGTATCCAAGGCACCGGTGGGCTCGTCACACAATAGGATTTCTGGATCATTCGCAATCGCCCGGGCAATCGCCACCCGCTGCATTTGCCCACCAGACAACTGGTTAGGCTTTTTGTTCATGTGTGGTCCCAAGCCGACCCGTTCGAGCGCCTTCACTGCTTTGGCCTTCTTATCGGCATTGTCAACGCCACTCAGGGTCATCCCCATTTCGACGTTATCTAAGATACTCAGATGACCGATAATGTTATAACTTTGAAAAATAAACCCGACCGAATTGTTCCGGTAAGCATCCCAATCACTCGCCTTGAAATCCTTCGTCGACTTACCCTTGATAATCAAGTCACCAGAATCGTAAACGTCTAATCCCCCGATTCCGTTCAGCATCGTCGTCTTCCCAGAACCACTCGGCCCTAAAATTGCGACAAATTCCCGCTTACGAAAGGCCACGGAAACGTCATCTAACGCCTTCGTGACCGAATCGCCAACGTGATAATACTTTTTAATGTGTTTAAGTTCTAACATTTAAGTTAATCCCTTCCCTAGTAATCCTAATCTGCTATTAACTGATCATTAGTACAACCCTATACTTCAAAGAATAACCGAATTTAATCACACTGACAATCAATAACATACTGTGATTGATGGATACGTTTAAATACTTGATTTGACCATTGTCCCATACTTACTATAAATTTACTCATTCTTTACCCCGTCACAACCACCATTTCTTTCATTTACCGTATGCTGAAATTAACTCATGAAAGAAAGTAGGCATCTTTTTTGGCATTTCAATCAAATGATGGTCTCACCTGGCATCAACGTAAGGCCAACCTCAAACGGTGGTACCGGGTTTACCTCGGTAGTCACGATTTTGCAATCATAACGACCCTCCTACTCGCCGTCAACATTGGCGTGTACCTGTTTGAAACTTTTTCGCAACTCCAATATGGTAATATTTTTAGCATTAATCCTCTAGTGCTCATCAAATACGGGGCATCGTACGTTCCGTTCATTAACGCCGGTGACTATTGGCGACTTTGGACCCCCATGTTTGTCCATGTCAGCCCGATTCACTTGGGCTTAAACATGGTCACCCTCTACTTAGTCGGACCGGTCGTTGAACAAAAAATCGGTTCGATTAGAATGGGCTGCGTTTACCTGCTCAGTGGTCTAGCTGGGAACTTTGTCAGCTTCCTATTTTCACAAAACACGGTAAGTGCGGGCGCTTCCACAAGTCTTTTTGGGCTAATCGCATACGCTGCTTTAATTACGCCAAGCGCCCGTCAGCGATTGGCTTCGATACTAATCGTCAACTTAGCCTTTAACCTAATCGATCCGAGCGTTAATATTTATGGCCACCTCGGTGGGCTAATCGGTGGCGTACTGTTAGCCGCCCTCTTCTTCGATATCGATGAAATCGACTTTGTACGGGTCCCATCGTGGCTACGCACGACCTTTGCCGTTGGTTTGACACTAGTCCTTTTTACCTGGACCATCTTCAATGACTATTTGCCTTAATGGACCTAATAAGTGGGTGCCGATTTCAGTTTTCTCCTGAAATTAGCACCCACTTATTTATTTTCTAAAAGATTTCTTTATACAACACGTTTATTACCGTGCACCAATCGTCTGACACCAAGCAAAATAAGGCGTGCCACTCGTCATGGCCTCAAATTCTGGGCCAGTCAACTGCGTCAAATCATGCCCGGCTAAGTTCAGTGGATCGACCAGCGTTAACTGGTAATCCTGCGTCCACGCCACTAATGCGGGCAAGCCATTTAACGCTGTGTTTAGCAGCTGGTAGGTCGTAACCGGCGTCACTAAATCAATCATCAGTGTATACCGCGATTTAATTCGGCGGGCTGGCCAGATTTCATGAACCTTTGAGCGCATTAGGCCGACCTTGACCGTCGTAATGACGCTGGCTAAGGGGGCTAACGTCTGGAAGACTTGCCCACGTTCATCAGCGAGGCTCACCCGATTAGTCGTAATGGTCACCCGACCGTGCGCGGCCGCTCCCTCACTCAAAGCCTTCAATATGAACGGCGTCTGCTTACGGGCCGTAGAATACTTCTGACCGTTAATGACCAGAGTCATGTACGCTGGCCGCTGACTAATATGCGTTGCAATGTCAGTAACCGTCACGGGCATTAATTTAGGCATCCGCCCACCTCCGAACATTAATCTTGTCCGTCATGACCGTCTAAATCACCCTTCGTCTGATCATGCGTCGGCCGGTAGAAATTACGCCCGTCCATCGCGAAGATTCGCTCCGTATACGTCCCAGGTTCGGCGTGTCCAATCGAAGTCTGCATCATTTGGATCGATGCATCCAACTCATCTAAGTCGTGTAAAATCTCCGCTTCCATAATGTGGGGACGTACCGGTGAACCGTATTCCAATAACCCGTGATGGGCCAAAATCATGTGCCGTAAAATTAATACGGGTTCCGATTGTTCATCAATTTTTAGTTGTTGGCAGGCTTCAACGATCTGTTCGTCGATCAAGACAATGTGACCCACTAGATTTCCCGCCAACGTGTAAGTTGTTGAAACGGGCCCGGACATTTCAATGGTTTTCCCCATATCATGCAAAATAGCCCCGGCGTAAAGCAACGGCCGGTTAACGTGCGGATATTCATCCGCCACGGACTTGGCTAACCGCAAAATGGATAACGTATGGTACGCTAAGCCACCCGCAAACGCGTGGTGGTTTTTCTTCGCTGCCGGGTAACTAAAGAAGTCCGCGTGAAACTTGGTCAATAGGTGGCGCACAATCCGATTCCAATTAGGCTCCGTAATGGCAAACACAAATTGGTTGATTTCGTCTTCCATCGTCTGCGTATTCAGCGGTGCGTGTTCCACAAACTGCTGAACTTCTTGTGGTTCACCCGCGTGCGTTAGCCGCATTTGTTGAATCTTGATTTGGGGATTGCCTTGATAAGTTTCCCGTTTACCTTTTAAATGAATGATCCGGCCAGCTTGAAAGTTTTCAACGTCCTGATCACTCGCATCCCAGAACTTACCAGAAATTTCACCGGAAGTATCCTGAAAATTAATGGCCAGAAACTTTTTGCCATTCTTAGCGATTCGCACTTCAGAATCCTTCAACAGGAAGAAGCCTTCAACCGGTTCATCCAGCTGATAATCAAATAATTTTTTTGCCATATTAAGTCCCCCGTTCAGGTTAAGTTAATTCAAGAACAGCTTCCGCCGCTAACTGGGTCTTTGCGGCCGTCTCATTAGTGAAATAAATCAACTGATGTTGTTGCCCAACCGTTCTTAGCAACTCCCACGCAGCTGTCCGTCGCTGGTCATCAAAGTTGACCAGCCCATCATCAATCATCAACGGTAGCCGGGCCTGCTCACCTAAATGAACAATCAGCGCCAAGCGCAGTGCCAGGTAGAGTTGTTCCTTCGTCGCAGTGGATAAAAACGCAACCTCAAAGCGGGCTCCTGCAGTGGTCGTAACCATCAATTGATTACCGTCTAAATTAATTTTATTATACCGCTTACCAGTCAAACGCGCGAAGTTCGTCGTTGCTAACGATAACACTGCCGGTAACTGCTGATTAGTCAACGTTTGCAGTGCCTGTTCGATCCAGTTTGCCCCTAACTGCCGCGTCACCCATTGGCGGGCTAACACGGTAATTTCAGTCTGTAAGTTAGCCTGTTGTTGCCGTAATGTGGCGTAACGCCCGTCTTCCGTCAACCGTTTTAATTGCGTCTGTGCGGTGACTAAGCCGCTTGTTTGCTGTGTCAATTGAGCTTGCGTGGTTCCTAACTGCTGGCGAACAGTGCCAATCTCAGTTTGCAACGCCGTCACGTCCGCAAAGCCTTGTAACGCCGTCTGTTCTGACTGTGGTAATTGCCGTTCTAACTGCGCAATCGTGGCCGTTGTCGCCGTCTGAACGGCCTGGCTCTCAATGGCTGCGCCTAAATCGTCCGCATTCGCCAAACCATTTTCTTCCGCAAGCTGTTGAAGCTGATTAGCGACCTCCCGCACCCGCTCCGTCAACTGCTGGACCTGACGTTGGGTGAACGCAAAGTCAGGACCAGCCATACTTTGCTTCTGTAGTAATTGGTGCACTTGCTCGTAAAATTGCTGGACGCGCTTAACGCTTAACGGCAACTGATCAGGATCCACTGGAATCCAACCAGCCGCAAACTGATAGTCCTGCAGTGATTGCCAAACCCGGCTAGCTTGCGTAGCCGCGTGCTGCTCAGCAGACGTTACTGCCGCTTGGGCACGTTGCAGTTCAGCAATTTGGTCCAACTGCTGACGTGCTTCTTCTATGGACAATTGCGGCGATAATCCAGCGGCGGTTAACTGAGCACCTAAATCCGGTTGTTCTGCGTTCACCGGGGCTGGTTTATTCATTTCGTCATAGCCGAACCAACCTAACAGGCCAAACCCAGCCAACGCAAGTACCCATTTAAAGGCACCGAGCGGTAAAAAGAGCCCAGCAACCACGCCGATGCCCCCCGCAACTAGTCGCCAATCAAGCTGCCGTTGTTGCTGATGCTGCTGGCGTGAAACCGGCTGCCAGTTCGTCACCGTTTGTTTCAACGTTTTTAAGGCATCTTTTTTCGTGGGTGATAAGCAGGCCATTAGTTCCGGATAAGCTTGTGATTGCGTCTCATACGTTGTCTTAGCCTGATCCACCTGCGCTGTCAAAGCTTGGTACTGACCGAATGCTTGTTGCAGCGTCGGGAGTTGGCCTTCCAACGTTTCAAATTCAGTCTGATGCTTCACGTAAAACCCAAGTAACCCTTGGGACTGCTCGTCGACCGGCTGTTCACTCAACTGTTGCCGTGCACCGGCCAAACTGTGCTGCAACTCCGTTTGTTCCTGTAATAATTGCTGCGCACGTTTAATTCCTGCCGGGGTCAACGTTTGACCATCCTGAGAAACCTGCGCACGTAATTGCCGTAACTGCTGATATACCGGCCATTGATTGCGTAATTCCGCTAACCGTTGCTGTTGCGTATTTAACTCGTCTAACGTCCGTTCACTTGCGGCCTGCGCCGTCTGTAAGCTTTGAATCTGGGCCTGTAGTTCCTGATAAGCCGGATAATTCTGCTTGGCAGCCTGGACCTGGATTTGAAGGTCGTGATAACGATGCAGTGCCTGGTTAAGTTCTGACTTCCGTCCCCGGGGTTTATACAGCTCATCCGCGTGATCTCGCAACGACTGTGCAGTCGCCCGCCACGGCGCACTTCCAACTAAACCGACCTGCTGCAACTGCGTATTCAAATCACTTGCTTGTAACGTTTTAATGGCCGTTAGCTCCGCCTGATTAAACGTAAATAATTGCTTATACTGCTCTTCATCATAGGGCGTTAGCCAATGATCCAATAGCGATAATGGTTGGGGCGCTTGCGTGGCTAAATTAATTAAGGTGGCCGCTTGATCACCTAACCGGGTCAACCGGTAAGTCACATCGTTCACGACTAAATCCAGCGACCCACCGTACTGGCTAGTTGCTTGGGGTTCGTAGCGTTCCACCGGGTAGCGTCGAGATGGGAAACCAAACAGCATCCCTAAAATAAAGGCGCGTAAGGTTGATTTACCCGACTCATTTTGCCCGTAAACCACTTGCAACCCGTCTGAAAAATCAAAACTTTGCTGGTGAAATTTACCGAATCCGGCAATTTCAACGTGCTTAATCCACATCGTCCGTCCCCCCCGTCGTCACGTGATATTGATCCGTCAGTAGCCGCATCACCTGTGCTTGCCACTGTGCTGGCGTCATCGTTTCTAATAACGCCGTATTTAAAAAGTCTTCATTTAGTAAATTAGCCGCTAAATCAGCAATCGCATCCGCCGTCACAACTTGCTGCCCGGCGGATTGCCACGTCGCTTGGTTGACGCCAAAGGACGTGGCTTCATCAGAATTGACCGCCTGTTCAATTTGAACGGGCCACCAATGGTCAGTTGCCCGTTCCCGCAGTTGTGCCAAGAGTGCCCCCTGATTAAGCGCCAGTTGCGCGTTAGCATCCAATTGGACCGCGATTGGCAACGTTAAGCTGACCAATTGCAAACCATCATGACACTGCTGACTGAGTTGATCACTTAAAACGTTCAACAAGTCGGTTCGATTATAAGTTCCCGTTAAATCCGCAGTTAAATCTGTCCAAATAATATCTGTCAAAGGTTTAAAGGTCGGTTGCAAGCTATGATCTGGTTGACTCGTAACGATTAGACAACCCTTAGGACCAGTTTCACCACGGTGGCGACCCTGAATATTCCCCGCATAAACAACGGGTGGCTGGGCATTCAATACTTGGCGTTGATGGATGTGGCCTAACGCCCAATAATCATCGTGCTTAGCTAATAACTCCCCAACGTTAAACGGGGCGTAGTGGTCCCCCGCCTGACCAACTTGCCCGTGAAGCGTGCCAATCTGATAATCGACCGCACTCGTCTTCAACGGGTATTGGCTGGTCAAATCATCTTGAATCCAGCGTTGACTATAACTAAAGCCACTGATAGCCACCTTTTCCTGTGCCTTGGTTGTCAGTGTGACCGTCGTGACTTGGGGGCCAAAAACGTGCACGTTACTTGGAAAATGCCAGTTCGTTAAATCAGACTGAAAGTCATGATTTCCAAATGACAGGAGTACCGGAATTTGAACCCGGTGGAGCCGTTCTAATTCATTCATCAAAGCAGCCTGTGCCTGGACGCTCTGCGCTTGCGAATCAAACAAGTCCCCCACGAACAAGACAAAGTCGACCTGTTCGTCTAACGCTAAATCAACCAGGCGATGCAAAGCCGTCAATGGGGCTTGGATCAAGCGCTGCTGCAGCGCATTCGGCAAGTCACTCAGCCCTAAAAAAGGCGTATCTAAATGTAAATCCGCAGCGTGTAAGAATTTCATTTTCTCCTCCATCAAAAAAAGTCTGGGGCAAAACTCAAAAACCGTTCAAAAATATTAAATATTTCTGAACGGTTTTTCTATTACTATGGTCGAAACGTGCAACAAAAGGCAGCTTGCTCCGCTTAACCCGAAATCAGCGACTATTCCAAACCCAGGAATAATCGCTGATTTCACGTTAATGCTCACAAACTAACCGCCTTTTGTCTCACTCTTTACAAATTAGTCGTTGTAAAGTTCTTGAACCGGTTTCGTAATGATCTGATTCAAATCATTCATCAGCTGGTTTAAGTTACGTTCTTTACCCATTAGGGCTTTGATTTCATCGACATTGCCAACTTTATCCGCAAGATCATGTGCTTTTTGAACTTCTTCATCTGAAAGCTCTTCGCCATTCATTTGCTTTTGTGAAAGTTGCATTTGAATTTCCTGAAAATCTTTGAAGAGGTCAAACGCACTCTGATTTGCTTTCATTGTTTCATAAGCTGTCTGCAATTCTTTGTATTCTTTGGTTTGACGTAAATCTTGTTCCAATTGGTTCGCAGTATCATAAATATTAACGGCCATCGTTAGTTCCTCCTCGAAGTATGTGTCGTAATTATTTTAGCATTTTTGTTAATTTTTTAATAGCGTTAGCCTTAGTTTCCAATTAACTTTTTAGCCTGTGAGAACCAGCTCTTGGCAGTGTCTTTTACGGCCTTACCAACGTCACCAGCACCCTTTTCGACACTATTCCAAACAGAACTACCACTATCAGAATCATTATTATTGTTATTTGCCGCTTCGTTTGCCAAAGTAGCGGCATCCTGCGTATCGAAGCTCGTATTCTTCGTATTCGGCAAAATATTTTGTAATTCATTTTTAAAGAGCGAAGAAAGTTGATTTTCCGACAAACTCTTCAGGTAGTGCGTACTATTCGTACTATCAAACCCAATCCAAGTTGTCACCACGATGTCCGGCGTATAAGCAATCATCCACTGGTCCTTAGTACCCGAACCGGTACTATAATCGGCCTGCGTACTCCCAGTCTTACCGGCAACTTTATACCCGTAAGGCTTGGCTGCGGCCCCGGTCCCACTATTATAGGTTCCAAGCATCATACTAGTCATTTCCTTCGCAGTGCTACTAGACATGATCTTTTTGCTTTCAGTCTTCGTATTATCAACGATTACGTTGCCACTCGCATCCACGATCTTCGTAATAAAGTGTGCCGTGGTCTTCTTCCCACCATTGGCAAAGGCGGTATAGGCACTCGTCATCTGCGTCGGTGACACCCCGGAGGTCAACCCACCAAGGGCTAATGCTAAGTTGTCATCCGATTTAGTGACCGGTAGCCCAAACTTCTTAACTGATTTATACCCCTTATTGACGCCGACCTTATTTAACAACCATACGGCCGGAATATTCATACTTTGCGATAGCGCCGTATACATTGGCACTGACGAGGAATAAACGTTGTCATAGTTTTTAGGCGCATACTTATTCGCGCCAAAAGTCTGCTTCTTGTTAGACAAATTTGAATCGTAGGTATACCCATTTTCCAATGCGGGTGTGTAGACCGCAAGCGGCTTGATTGTTGATCCCGGTTGCCGTTTAATTTGGGTTGCGCGGTTAAAGCCCCGAAAGACGTGCTTGCCACGACCACCAACAACGGCCAAGACACCACCAGTCGACGGATCAACCGCAACCGACGCACCCTGAACCTTAGTCCCGTCATCCGCATTCGCTGGGAACAAGTTCGGGTTCTTAAATGAGTTCTGCATCTGGGTCTGATCATCCTGATTAAGCGACGTATAAATCTTATAGCCCCGATTCATGATGTCAGATTCCGTCAGGTCGTACTTATTAATCGCTTCATCGATAACCGCATCAAAGTAGTACGGATAGTTATACCGACTTTCATAATGATAGTTGTCATTCAACGTCATCGCTTTTTTGGTGTACATCTCGTACTCGCTTTGCGACAACTTTTTATTGGCAACCATATTATTTAAAACGACGTTTCGACGGGCAGTTGACGCCTTGGGGTGGTTGATTGGATCATAACCACTCGGCGAACTCAGCATCCCGGCCAACGTTGCGGCCTGGTCAACGCTCAGCTCCGAGGCGTGCACCCCGAAGTACCGTTCGGAAGCATCCTCTGCGCCCCAAACACCGTGGCCAAAGTAAGCATTATTCAAATACATCGCTAAAATCTGTTGCTTAGAATAAACGTTCTCCGTTTCAATCGATAAGAAGATTTCGCGTAGCTTACGAGAAAAGGTCTGCTGCTGGGTCAAGTAGGCGTTTTTAACCAGTTGTTGCGTTAACGTACTCCCACCACCACTGATGTAGTCGCGGCCAAGTAATTTATTGACCACGAGTAGCATTGCCGCACGCCCGATCCCTTTAACGGAAAAACCGTGCTCCTTGTAAAAGTTACGATCTTCAGTTGAAATCACCGCATTTTGCAAGTTTTTTGAGATACTACTCAAATGGACGTAAGTGCCCTTTTGCGAGTAAAGCGTTCCTGCTTTCTTGCTGTCGCTATCATAGATTGTCGTGACTTTTTCAAGTTCGGCCTGTAAATGACTGATCTTAGACGTTTTGGCCTCAAAAGTTAAGTAGGCACTCCCAATCAAGATCACCGTTAAAATGAGCACGATCAGCCAGCGCGTTAATTGTCGCCGGTGCCATTGATAGCCAACCACGGCAGCTAGACGCTGCCAGTATGGTTGCAACCAATGACCAATGACTCGCAAGCCATCTTTGACCGTGGCCCAAAAACCATTTTTTTGCATAATCTTCCCCTTGTTCAGCCAGTGCTGTTACTGGTCATTTAGCCAGCCCGCACCGCCATTAACTGACGGTACCAACACCCGCGTTACTTGTTAGCTTTGATAATTGTATCATAAATCCCCATTTACTAACTTCTGGGGATGAACCTTGAAGAAATCTTCAAAAATACGTTGCTGACACAATCATTAACTAACGTGCCTTAGTCACAGCGGGCCCATCACCGCGACAAAAAAAGCCCAAGACTGGGTCGCCTTGTGCTTTATTTACGACGGACACCCCGCCGATTGGCATTCAATTCATTTTGCTGCTGCTTGAATTTTTCAAAAGTGGCATCCCTTTTTTTTTGATTGGTTCGGGATGTCCGTTTTTTTGTATACTTCACTAAATGACATCTCACTCTCTATTAGTTGTCTAAGTAAAATAATACCGTGACAACGCTAACTTTGCAAAAAATCTAGCTTATACCCAATTCCACTTTACGGATACGCTTGATAACTATCTGGTTGAGTTAGCTATTTAAGACATCCGGGAAACGTCCCTCTGCTCGGGCTGCACTTTTTAGTTGATCAACAAATGCTGCTGCATTTTCTATATCAGGTTTAATTGTTAATACTTGACTCGTGCATTCTTGTCTTGTTAGTCCCTGTTTTTTTACTTGTTTCTCCGCGACAAAATCCATTAATTCATGGGCCTGTTTAGAAGAAAAATTAAAATTTAATAGCACTAAATCGATACACTCTAAATCAGCCTTTTCTGCCAACAGATTGAGTACGTTTAGTGTCATTTCATTCCGATCAAAAATGTCAATATCCATAGCGTTTCCCTTCTATACTAACCATTGTGCAGCTTTTACGACCCATCTAATTTTGCAAAAAATCGCCGGCAAGCCGACGATTCGTTGCTATAATTCATCCTCATTTGCCACGTGACTAATTATTAACGCGTGTAATTCTTTGGCAACCTCAACACTCGGACTGACCACAAAAATTGTATCATGTCCCGCCAACGTGCCGCTAACTTCAGGCATTTTCAAATCATCAATAATTGCCGCTAACAAGTTCCCGTTGCTAGGCAGCGTGTGAATGATATTCATAAATTCAACCCGGTCGACTCCCGTTACCACGTCGTGCAAACTTTCAAACAGACGATCCTGTTCATTCTTACCACTCGCTTTAAAAATTGAATAGCGGGCCTGCCCGTGTTCGTCCGGTGTCTTGACGATCTGCATTTCACGGATGTCCCGCGAAATCGTCGCTTGCGTTGCGGCAATTCCCTCCGCCTTTAATTTGGCCATCAGTTCTTCTTGAGTCGCAATCGGATACTGATTGATCAATTGCTCAATTGCCGCTTGGCGATCAGTTTTTTTCATGTGCGGGACCTCCCCTTCATAATTATGAATACATTATAACAAATATTCATGCGGCTAACTACGCTAGGCACCGCAAAAAAGCATAATTTCCCAGTTTGTCAGGAAGTTATGCTAATAAAGAAGATGAATAAAAATTAAGTTAATCCCGGTCAAACTGTTTTAAATAATCACCCAGTAATCGTAGACCTCGTTTTAAAGTCGTCGTATCCGTACAATAACCGAGACGCGCGTGTCCTGGAATCGCGAACCGTGATCCGGGCACTAGTAAGACCCCGGTATCACGCAATAGGTTCAAACAGAATTGTTCATCTGTTAACGGCACGTCCAGTTTGATACACGATACCGAAATACCGTGCGGTGCAATTAGGCTGACCCGAGACTGGGTCGCGACCCAATCCGTCAACAACTTCAAATTACGACTAACAATCTGGCGGTTACGTGCTAAAATCTCCGTGCGATGTTGCAAGATCAAGACCGCGAGTTGGTCGTTAAAAACCCCACCGGAAATCATCGTATAGTCCCGGTACTTCCGAAATATATCAGCAATCTTAGTATCAGACGTCGCCGTCCAACCAATCCGCAAGCCCGGTGCCGAGTACGTTTTTGACAAACTATTGATGGCGATACCCCGGTCGTACACGTCAGCGATTGACGTAAACGGTGTCCCATCCAAGGGTTCATAGACTTCGTCTGCTAAGACGTACGCCCCGACCGACTGTGCTACGGCCACAACTGCTTCTAACATCTTACGGTCAAGTAATCCGCCAGTCGGATTCATCGCGTTATTTAACAAAATCATCTTGGTATTTGGCCGAATCAGCGACTTTAATTCATCGATATCCGGCATCCAATTGTGAGTTTCACGAATGTGCCAATAATCAACCGTCGCCCCTAACGACTTCGGAATATCGTATAACTGCTGATAAGTCGGGTATAGGGCAATGACGTGGTCTCCGGGTTCAATCAAACTGTAAATTGCCAGTTGATTGGCACCAGTTGCCCCGTTTGTTTGTAGCACGTTTTCCGCTGGGACCCGTTCATACAGTCCGCTGACTAACCGCTTAAACTCTGGGGAGCCTTCAATCCAACCGTAATCTAAACGCATTTGGTTGAGTTGTTGATAAAACTGCTGACCGTCTTGTCCATCTAACGCGGTCACTTCCGCCATGGTCAGTGCTGAAACTGAGCTTTGACTAATATCCGTCGTGGCTTCGCGCTCATGCTCGTTGAGCCAAGCTTCAACCCCAAATCCGGCAATTTGCATATGCTATCGTTCCTTCCATAAAAAAGTCCAATAGCTCAAGCATACCGATTGCTTTCACAGACTGCAACTAAATTTTAGTCACAAAGGTCGCCAATAATTTCACGCCGTATAAAATAATCACTGCGCCACAAACCCGATTAATCCACAGTAGGACCCGTGGTTGCATCAAGTGCTTGAACTTACTAATTAGACTGGTGAGCCCAATGAACCAGACCACCGAGGCAATCAAAACACCGATAATGAACCAATGGGCCAGTTCCATTGGAATTGACACCCGGAAAGCCGCCAACAAGACAGACCCATCAATAATCGCTTGCGGATTCAACCAAGCCACTGAAAAGGCCGTGATGATTGCTGTCTTATACGAGAAATCCGCATTCATCGTCCCCATGGCTTCCTCCTTAGCCCGCAACAGGCCCCAGCCAATGTAAAAGACCAGTAAACTGCCGACCAAAAGTACGGCCATTTCCAACCACGGGGTGGCCTGTAGTAGCTTACCAATCCCATAGAAACAGGCCAATGATAACGACGCGTCAAAGGCGATCACGATCAACGCCACCCGCAACGCCCGCTGTAAGGGTTGTTCAATTGCCGTTGAAACCACGAATAGATTCTGCATGCCGATTGGTGCGATGTAGACCACACCGAATAATAAACCTTGTAAGAAAACTTGCATTCCTTTTACCTCCGTACCAACCAGTTAAACATTTAGAAATCCCCAATTGCTTAACTAGCTTTTAATTCAGAGATGATTATAATAGAGATAATTAATTTTGTAGCCAACCAATTCACCACTTTTTACCCAACCACTCAGGAGGTTTTGCGATGCAAGCGCTTAAAATCAACTGGCAACCGGATAAGGCCGCCACAACTCCCATTTATCAGCAAATCACGAATTATTTCCAACGCCAGATTACCCGTGGTGATTGGCCGGTCGGTGCCAAACTTCCTTCCCAACGGCACTTGGCTGAAGCCTTCGCCGTCAACCGGAGTACGTTAATTACCGCCCTCGATGAATTGATCGCCGTTGGCTTGATTACTAGTAATCCCGGTTCTGGCATGGTCGTTTCTGGGAACCACTGGTCAAGCTTACTAGCTGAACACGTCAATTGGTCGCAATACGTCAAAGCGGGACAATTCAAGCCCAACTCCCACGCATTACAAAAGATCAATCAGTTTGAAACTGACGCCGTCATTCGGCTGAGTACCGGCGAACCAGCACCCGAACAATTTCCCCAGGCACTGTTTCAAAAAGCCTTCGACCACCTTGGGCATAACCTGACCAGTCTGAACTATACCGAGCCTGCCGGAATTTTAGCTTTGCGGGAACAAATCGCGCGCCACTTACTCAAGGTCGGAATTCACACGCAGCCAGAAAATATTCTGATTACTTCCGGTTCGCTTCAGGCGCTCCAACTCGTCTCGATGTCGCTATTTCCAACTAACGCGACCATCTACACTGAGGCACCGACCTACGTCAAATCGTTACACGTCTTCCAGTCAGCGCAAACCCACTTGGCCGGCATTCCCATGGATAGTCAGGGATTGGCTTATTGGCAAATGACGCCACCAGCTAAGGACGAGCACGCCATCATTTATTCGATTCCAACGTTTAATAACCCGACTGGAATCGTGATGAGCACGGAGCGGCGTCAGCAAACACTCCAGTACGCTCAGGAACACCGCCTCCCCATCTTGGAAGACGCGGCTTATCAAGACGTCTGGTTTAATCAGCAGCCGCCCCAACCTTTAAAGGCGTTGGACACTACGGGCAACGTCATCTACTTCGGCAGCATTTCAAAGTCCTTGGCCCCCGGGTTACGGATCGGGTGGACGGTTGCCGCGAAACCCGTTATTGACCGGTTGACCGACGTGCGGATGCAAACCGATTACGGGGCCAGCTCCCTGTCCCAACTCGTCCTCGCTGAAATTTTGGCCGACCCCGAGTACGACACTTATCAGGAACACTTCCGAACGGTCCTCGCGCAAAAGGCTGCGGCCGCGCAAACCATCTTGCACCAATATTGGGACGATTTTGCCACTTGGCAGGCGCCAACCGGTGGCTTCTACTTATGGGTGCGTTTAGACGATGCCATCAACATCCCCAAATTATTCGACCTGGCGACTGCCCAAAACGTCCTGTTTAATCCGGGGAGCATTTACGACTTTCAGCCAAACCAGTATATTCGGCTAAGCTTCTCCTACGAATCTTCAGCGCGGTTTGAACAAGGTATTCAAATTTTGACCAAACTGATTCATGAGCACTTCAACGTTTAGTTTCTAGCACCCAATTTAAGTTTTCATTCAAAAAGACGTCTGAAATTATATTTTGGACGTTTTTTTCTGTGTTTAAGTCAATTCTCCGTTTTAGTTTCGATTCCAAACAATCGAGTTTACTGGGCATTCGACTTTGCTAGCTTTAAGCTTAGCAAACATCAAATAATTTATGAGAATTTATCATTTTTTATTCAGTCACCATAGGGGAAAGCTGTTCCCATTAACTTCTATACTCGGTCCAAAGTCAGTCACATAAGGAGCGTGCGACATGTTTCAACACATTTATAGCCAGTATAAAAACGTGGTCACTTACCTCATCTTTGGTGGCCTGACAACCGCGATGAACTTCATTTTATTTGGCATTCTGACCCTTCCCGCCATTAATTGCCCCTACTTGATTAGTAATGCGCTTGCGTGGTTCGGTTCCATTCTGTTCGCCTACACCACTAACCGTCGCTGGGTCTTCGACAGTCAGGCCAATACGTTGCAGACACGGCTCCGCGAGGTCGTTAGTTTTTTCGGGTACCGCGTGCTGAGTCTGGGCGTCGATGAGCTCATTATGTTTATTGGAGTTAGCTTATTAGCCGGCAACAGCTTGCTTGTTAAATTAATTGATCAAATCATTATCGTTTTGATTAACTGGGTCTTCAGTAAATATCTTATTTTCAAAAATTAACGTCGTCATAAAAGGAAGGTCTGTTAACTATGAAGAAAATTTCAATTGTCGTGCCGTGTTACAACGAGGAAGCCACCGTTCAGCGGTTTTACGACGCCGTTCAAACCGTCTACCGTGAGAAAATCGCCCCAATCTGGCCGGCCTACCAGTTGGAATACTGGTTCATCGATGACGGTTCAACGGACCGAACTTTAATCCTGCTGGATCTGATCCAACAGCTTGATGCCGACCACGTTCACTTTCTCTCATTCTCGCGTAACTTTGGCAAGGAAGCCGCCCTCTACGCTGGTCTTCAGCATGCCACCGGTGACCTAGTCGTCGTGATGGACGTTGACTTGCAGGACCCACCGGCTTTATTGCCCCAAATGATGTCCGGTATTCTTGAGGAACACTATGACGTGGTTGGCACGAAACGCGTCAATCGGAAGGGCGAACCGGTCATCCGATCCCTAGCTGCCAATACTTTTTACAAGCTAATTAACCACATTTCAAAAACTAAGATCGAGCCTAGTGCCCGTGATTATCGCATGATGACCCGCCAGGTAACTGACGCCGTCTTAGATTTGCCTGAATATAACCGGTTTTCCAAGGGGATGTTTGCCTGGGTCGGTTTCAAAACAAAATCCCTCGGCTTCTACAATCATGACCGGATTGCTGGCACTACCCACTGGTCTTTTTGGGACTTAGTCAACTATTCACTGGATGGCATCATTAACTTTTCCGATAAACCCTTAGCCATCGCCTCATTTTTAGGGCTAGTGACCTTTTTCCTCGCCTTAATTGCGGCCATTTTCATCGTCGTACGCGCCCTATTATTCGGCGATCCCACCGGTGGCTGGCCGTCCATGGTGACCATTATCCTGATGCTAGGCGGCCTTCAGCTGTTTTGCCTTGGCATTGTTGGTAAATATATCGGCAAAATCTACTTAGAAACCAAACACCGGCCAATTTACGTTAGCAAGCTTGAACGTTAAAACTTACTTAAAAAAGTGTCAGAAAGTTTCAGTTCGTCTAAACTATGCTAAGCTATAAAGGATTAAAATCTATTAAACGATAAGGGGAATTATTATTATGGATGATACAAAAGCAACAGTTTTATCAATTTTACAAGACTTAACGGGGGAAGACGTTTCCGGTAACATGGACACCAACCTTTTTGATGAAGGTATTTTGGACTCCATGGGTTCCGTTCAACTCTTACTTGAATTACAAAACCAATTAGGCATTGAAGTGCCAGTTTCTGAATTCGAACGTTCAGAATGGGACACACCTGCTAAAATCGTTGCTAAAGTTGAAAGCATGGCTTAATCAGCAATTTAAAAATGGCGGCTCAGAATTTTCTGAGCCGCCATTTTTTATTACTAGCCATTACTACCAAACGGGAAAACTAGTCTTCACAATCACCTGATACCCGCCGTTCAACTGGTCGTGCTAACCAGATTAAACCAGCGAGTAAGATTAAGCTGATGGCGACCATCAAAGCACCGAAAATAGGTGTCCACGTTAGTCCAAACTGAGTCGTGACCTGACCACCGATCCCCGACCCTAGCGCAATCCCTACGTTAAACGCTGAGATATTTAATGCTGAAGCCATCGTAATATCTTGTGGCGTGTGCACTTCTGCTAATTGCACAATGTAGAGTTGCAGCCCCGGTACGTTCATAAAGGCAAAGATTCCCATGGCGAGGACCGTGAATAGGCCTAACCAGTGACTATGTGCCGTTACGGATAGGACCAACAACGTGATCAGTAACCCGACAAACATTTTAAAGAGTGCGGTCAAAGGACGCTGGTTGGCCCAGCGACCACCAAGCGTATTTCCCAAAGCGACCATTAAACCGTAAACGACTAAGATAACGACCACGGCATTAGCGGACCACCCCATTGCTTGTTCCAACAACGGTGACAGGTACGTGTAAGCCACAAAGGTGCCACCGTACCCTAGTGCGGTCACTAATAGTGCCAATAACAACTGCGGGTTCGTTAAGACCCGGATAATCCCCCGCGCCGTTGCTTTCGCAGGTAACGGTAAATTGCGTGGAATCAGCCAGTAGTCAGCTAACAATCCTAAAACCCCAATCCCACTAATAAAGATAAAGGACCAGCGCCAACCTCCAAGCTGACCAATCATCGTCCCCAACGGCACACCGGTAACGGTTGCGACCGTCAAGCCGGTAAACATGACCGCAATTGCGGAAGCCCGTTTTTCCGGTGCAACCACGTCCGCCGCAATAACGGAAGCGACGGTCATAAAAATACCATGCGCCAAGGCAGCGACAATTCGCCCTAATAATAGAATGCTAAACGTTGGGGCAAGTGCTGCTAGTAAATTACCAACGATAAATAATCCCATGATCAGCATCATCAACCGATGCCGGTTCAAGCGTCCAGTCAATAGCGTCATGACGGGTGCCCCGACCATGATTCCTAAGGCGTAGACCGAAACGGTTAACCCCGCCTGGGCTAAGTTAATATGAAAGTGACTGACGAGTAGTGGCATTAAACCGACACTAATAAATTCCGTGGACCCGATGGCAAACGCACTAATTGCGAGTGCTAACAGTGTCCAAGTTGGATTGATTTTTTGATTCATTTTAATACATCCTCCTTAACTTGCTAACGTGATAAATAATGATTATACTAGCAAGTAACTTAAGAACAAGTACCGACTTTAAAGTGGGATACCCAC
>CALFSK010000013.1 GCA_937916845.1 uncultured Lactobacillus sp.
GATCAACCTAATAACTAGGCCGATCGTTTTTATTTTCAGGATTGTTTTTTGGCTTGATTTCTGGGTTCTGATCCGCAAAATCTTTTAACTGTTTTTGAATTCTTTTACTAGTTTTGTCTTTAACTGATTTAAGCGCTAAGTTTGCTCTAATTTGTAATCCTTGAATGCCATTGTCATATGTCCACCGTTTAATTTTAGCCATGTCATTAGTTCGATAATAATTGGCAATTAGTTCGTTCCATTGATCCCACTTATCTAACGGCACATTGATTAGGCCTGCACCACCGTCAATCATAATTTTATTAGCACTTAAAGTCGCCGTCCTTTTGTTCCCGTCCCAAAAGATTTGTTGGCGCATATTATGATACATGACAGTCAATGCTTTATCAGTAATCGTCGTTCGTGGATCAGCCAAGATTTTTTGTAAAAAGGATTGTTCTTGTTTTTCGTTAATTAAAGGTGGTTCAAAAAAGTCTTCACTACCTAAATCAATTCCTCCTTTCCCTTGCCGTAATTCTCCCGGTACTAAGGCGTCTTCCGCTGCCACAATCTTGTTGATTTGTTTTTCCATGGTTAACGTTAAAGGGGAATTTTGAGCAGTGATATATTGCCACCCACGCTTTAAATTAACAATCGTCAAAACATCTTCAACAGGTACTCCTGCTACGCTCATACCGTCCATAATAGTTTGTGTTTGTGGCAAAGTGGTATTAACGCCTTCAAAACGAGCATTAGTATGCACTAACTTGGTAAAGTTTGCTCGGGCAAACCGTTGGTTTTCTGCAGCTGTGAATTTATACTTGTCCATATATGTTCGAGTTTTAGCCATATTTTGTGCCTCCTTTCTATTTCAGTCACTGATTATTTGACCTGTCCATGTTAAATCACAAAATGCTTTTCGTTGATAATTTGCTCTTGGCGTTTATCTAAGAGGTAAGTGGGTAACGCGTCAAACAGCTTGCGTTTATCAGGATCTGGATTATATGCCGCTTGTTCCCAAATGTCTTGAATATTGACTGCCCAGGGGTCAGCCAACAATTGATCAATTGTTTCGATTTCTTTGCTGGGTTTGGTCATTTAAAAAGCTCCTATCCCGTTTTTCTAGCTCAGCTATCGTCAATTCGGCCACTTAAGGCACCTATTTTTACTTCTAAGCGATTTTAAAGCAGTTTTAATAAATTATGCATGTAACAATTAAAACGGCTTAAATGAGTCCATATGACGTTTAATTTCAAGAACGCTCATTGTCAGTTTTCTGTTCTTCGGGGTGTTTGGCCGCATATTCTCTAGCCGCTTGTTTATTCCACCAAACGCCAAATAGGTTTTGCATGGTGCCGTACAAGTAGTTTTCCACGTTCTTGATATGCTTTTCATTGCTTCTTAGGGCGTTAAAGTAGCGTCTCAAGGCTTTAGTCATCAAAGATTTTAGTTCTTCATCGTCTAGTGGGATTAGAACGCCAATGTCCTGATGATCCTTCTCAACTCGGTACTTAGCATTTAAGATAATGCCAATGAACCGGCGCATTTGTTGTGGAGTTCGGCACCAGAAGCTAAGTAATTGCACGGCTTCGGGTTCTAAGAAAACGGGGAGCCCACTGTCTTCATCAGTTAAGAAGTCATTAGCATGGTTCACCAAATCCTTGTTTTGCTTTTCTAGTTCTGCTGGTGAGAATTGGGCTGTGGAAAAGTCCAACTTTTGAGTATCTATATTATATCTATTAGTATCTATATTATTAGTATAGTCTAGATCTTGTCTCTTTTTGAGAAGTCCGCTTGTACCAAGAGATTCAGACGTATCAGAAACGGTATCATACGGGTTTCTCTTTTTGAGAAGTCCGCTTGTACCAAGGGGTTTAGGCGATTTTATTGGCTCTCGCTTAATATAAACGTCTTTTGCTGTTACTTCCAAATCTGCCAAATATAATCTATTTGGTTCGTTTTTGCGAGTGTTTAAATAATTATGTGTAAATGAATTATTGGGAATTGAAAAAGGGAAGCCTCTCCCTTATGATAGTTAGCGTCTAAACAAACATCACAGGAGGCTTCCCCATGAATCAGTTTACCAAAGAAATTGTCACAGCACTAGCTCAGAATCAAGATTTAGACCTCATTTTTAAAGATCACCTAGAAATTGCCGTTAATGAATTACTTCAAAATGAGCTTTCCGCCTTTTTAGGCTATGAACGCTATGATAGAGCTGGATTTAACTCTGGTAATTCACGCAATGGCAACTACTTAAGAACCTTCAAAACTAAATATGGCGAGTTGAATCTCACGGTTCCACGTGATCGTAATGGCGAATTTATTAACCACACCTTACCTGCTTATCAGCGCCAAACAGACCAACTGGAACAGACGGTCATCCAGCTTTATCAAAAAGGCATTACTACCCATGAAATCTCCGATCTCATGGAAAAAATGTATGGTGCTTATTACACACCGCAAACAGTTTCTAACTTAACTAAAGTCGTTAATGAACAAGTTGAAGCTTTCAAAAGTAGAACATTGTCAGAAAAATATGCGGTTATCTATCTGGATGCCACTTATCTGCCGTTAAGACGCGACACCGTCGCAAAAGAAGCAGTCCACATTGCGATCGGTATACAGCCTAATGGGCATAAAGAAGTCTTATCATACAAAATAGCGCCTACTGAATCTGGTGCAATTTGGACAGAGGTATTGGCTGATCTGAAACAACGAGGGGTGCAACAGAATTTACTTTTTGTGGCCGATGGCTTAGTTGGATTGGCGTCTGCGGTTGGCAAATATTACCCCGAAGCCGTTATTCAACAATGTCTCGTTCATGTAAGTCGTAATATCTCGCATCGTATTCGTGTGAAAGACCGTAAAGAAGTCTTAGGTGATTTTAAATTAATCCATCAATCATCTGATAAACAGGCGGCAGAGCACAGCCTAGCTAACTTTATCAATCGCTGGCGCAAACGATATCCTAAAGTTACCCAAGGGTTATTAGAAAATCAGAAATTATTGACGTGTTTTGATTTCCCAGCAGCTATTCGGGCTAGTATTTACAGCACAAACCTAATTGAATCATTTAATAAAAAATTCAAGCGGCAGACTAAAAAACGTGAACAGTTTCCAAATGAGGAATCCTTAGAAAGAACCTTGATGACGGTTATTCTGGATTACAATGACAAGTTTGATCAGCGGGTGCATAAGGGATTCAACATGGTTGAAGACACATTAGAATCTATGTTTTAAAAAAAGGACGAGAGGCTTTTCTATTTACACATAAAATTTGACACTCTCAAAGTGTGGACCATACTTGCCAGTTAAATTTGCCCTGAGGTTGGAATCATTAATAACAAAGTAGATTTGTTTTTCAGTATGTTTATTCAACAAGTGTTCGAATAAATAGCGTGAATTATAATTGAAATGAACATTTTGCGTTGAGGAGAATATCCAAACATTCGGATTTGGAGTAATTACAGCACTCATCAATTGTGCCATTACAGAAAAAAACAACATTTTTATTTTGTTCATCATTACAAATAAATTTCCTCTCGGTTTTCATATATTCGTATTTAGAGCCACCCAAAATGATATGGAATGATGCCAAACCATTCGGGTCGGTATAACTGTACAACTAGGAAATATGCCGATGACATCACGATGACGCACAAATATTCCAAAAAGCGAATATTTGCGTTCTTGGTTGTACTAATAGCTCGCGGAATCAATACCAAATACGCAATATCAAAGTATGTCGCAATCCGATTTATTTGAGAATATTGGGTAGCGTCAAGAATCTTGTGTAAATGAAATGCCTTCGTACATATAATATGT
>CALFSK010000014.1 GCA_937916845.1 uncultured Lactobacillus sp.
TGGGATGTCGCATTTTAATTAAATAGCAGCACTGATATAAGCGTTAGCAATGTTTAAGCCTACCGATTTTTTAATATTATTTTATTCATCAATTTCCGGCGCCGACCCAAGCTCTGCCTGAATCATCCAGATTTTCTTCTCAATTGCGGTTTTGAGACCAATGAAAATATCTTGGGTACTGAAGTCTTTTTCAACATCGGATACTTCAATGCCGTGTTGGTAAAGGTCTTCCAAGTAACGATAGCCATCAACTAAGTGTGCGAGGCGTTCTGGGGTTGTTTTGTCCCATTCACAATTTTGATCTGCTTTTCGTTTTAGGTAAAGCTTGAGAGGCGTGACTTATTTTTGTAACACCTTAATACGACTGAACTGTAGCCCCAATCAGCCCTGGCCCTGTATGCACGCCCAATGACGGTGAGACCTCACCAATAAAATCAACTGGCCGACCAGTCGCTTCACGAAGTTTCTCTGCCAACTTTTTAACTAAAGATGGGTTTTGCCCGTGGGCTACTCCTAAACGATAGTGGGTGCTTTTTAAACAATCCTGTTTGACTTGTTCAACCAACTTTTGAATCGCTTTTTCTTCAGATCGCGCCTTAAAAAGAGGGTAGTAGACGCCTTCTGGATCACATGAGATCACCGGTTTAATGTGCAAAACCGAACCGACAAGGCCTGCCACTCGGCCGATTCGACCGCCGGCACTGAGGTACTTCAAGGTTGGCACGTAGAAATAAATCCGACTTTTGACGATTGAGGCACGAACTTTTGCAATCACGTCCTGAAAAGATTCCCCTGCATTGATCAATGATGCGGCATAGGCTGCTTGGATGCCACTGCCAATGCCGATGCTTTTTGTGTCAAGAATGGTTACGGTGTCAGCGGGAAAATCTTGCGCGGCCAATTGAAAGACGTTGTTCGTCACAGACAACGCGCTCGAAATTGTGATACCGAAGATCTGCTGATAACCAGCCGCGAACAGCGCATCCATCGCTTCTTTGGCAGCTTGTGGTGACGGACTGGACGTCTTCGGCAAGGTTTCCGCCGTTGCTAACGCCGAATAAAATTCATCCGGTGTGATATCAACTGCATCAAGGTAATTATGCCCATTCATAGTAATATTCAGCGGTACGACTGCAATATTTTTATTTTCATCAAGAACACTTTGAGGGACATCAGAACCCGAATCAACGACAATTGCAATTTTTTTGGTCATGTTCTGCCTCCTTGCGGCTTTAATAACCATATTATATGGTTTCTAAGACTAGATGTAAATAGGTTCACCACATATATCTTTTTTCGTTCATGTGAATATTCAGCCAGTTTTGCCAACAAAAGTCGCTTCCACAGCAAAAAGAGAGTCAACCAGTCACGGTCAACTCCCTTTTGTCCTATTTCCGACGAAGTTTTGTGGTTACATCGCAATATCCCCATTCTTAGAAACTTTCATGAAGATTAGCAAGGAAATCACTGTCAACGCGGTCAAAATCGTTGATAGTGCAGCTGCAACGCCGTAATTTCCACGAATAACTTCGGTATAAATGGCTACTGTCATTGTCCGAGTCTTGACGTTGTACAACAGAATGGATGTGGATAATTCTGAGATCATCGTGACCCATGAAAGAATGGACCCATACTAATCCCTCGTTTTGAATGCGCTTACGCATATCAAGCTTACACGAGCCGATCTGTTCTGTCAGGCATGGCGATTTTTATGGACTTTGTTCCGGGCGATTTGCCGCTTATTAAAGCTTCTTAACCAACACCAAACAAGGATTCCAAGCATCCCATAATGTCGGGAAAACTTCCAATCGCTCAAATCCCACTGACTCGTAAAAACGGATGGTTTGATCATATTCAGGACCTCAATTTATCCGTAAATAATTTATCAACGTCTTTTAAAGCCGCTAACTGTCGATCTAAATGTTGCTCCTTGGAACTCACACGCGCATAACCGATTTTAGCCATTTCCAATTCTCCTTTTGGACAGTTCTAATGAACACTTGTAATTCCTAGTATAGCACAGAAATAAAAAAGACCAATAGGGTATGCCCTAATGGCCTTTAAACATTTTTTATTAAAAATTATTTTTTATATAACTAGCCACATTTTCTTTGTCTGGAAATAAAGTAGCCTGGTTTATTTCCAATGATTGATTTAATTCGTTTAAAATTTGTTGCTTTTTTTCACCAGGAATTACTAATCTAATTGGCTCATTGTGTCCATTGTACAGAGATACTTTGTTATCAATATCATCATGAATATTTTCCAAGCTACATGATGTACCATCATAAGGTTCAAAAAGGAAAAAACCACTTTGAGCTCGTAAGCGTTCATTATTAATTGAAGGTTCGACGAAAAATGGGTGAAGTAAAGTTCTAAAGTTGATTAGATCAGCAAAATAACCAGTATCTCTTTTAATATCATGATACAGGCATTGCATTTCATAAGACTGATTTATTTCTTTATAGAAATCATTTAGCGAGTCATATACTTTTTGGTTTTCCTCAGAAAGTTGTTCATAATAGCCCTCTGGGAACTGCTTGACCAGATCCATGTACCAACTTTGGTATAAATGATTTTCATCTTCTTTCAACAAATCATCAATATTTTTGTTGAAAGAAGATATTTTTCTATAAATACTTTTCTTTTTTTCTTCGTCCATCAATGCTAATGTTGATAAGACTTCCACGGTGTCACTGCGACTACTATAGTATGTGAAATCATCAATATTTTGTGTCTTGTTAGAAAAAAACATGGTAACTATCCCGTCTGTTTCATGTCCTTCAGAATCAAGATGAGATTGACAGGCAAAATAAAGAGCGACAAGAGCATTGGTCGTTACATCTAATAACCTAGTTGGCAAGCCAAAATGTTGCATATAAGACAGGCGAGAAAAATTGTTTTCTAAATTGTTAAAATCGTTTGCGTACCTACGCATGTACTCATTAGTAAATGAATATTCATGGGTATATCCGGAGAGCTCTTTTTGTCTAAAGATGCTAGCAACGTTATTACTACTTTTGAAGTCATTTGACTGTCCTCTATAGAAAAATCGTGGTAGCAAACCTCTTCCATCAACTGTTACATTAGCTTTTATAGACTTTAGGGATTCTGCTTTTTTGCTTAAAAAACTATTTACAGATTGAATATTCAAAATAGAACCTCCTATAGATATAAGCAAGCACTCTGATAAAATGAATCAATTACCGTATTTTTATGCTCAATGTTCTTACTAAGATGACTTACGTTAATACACTAATCCAGGTTAGAATGAAGTACACTACTGATTTAAAAATATGTTTCTAAAAGAATTATATCTCTGTATAATGAATCAAGTAGAGAAGTTAAGGCGGTGGCTATTTCCGATCGGAGGCGGTGCTTATGGTGTTAAACCTTTAAAGCCCATAAATCCTAACGAAAGGAGTAGCCTAAGTGTCCGTTTCGGACGCTTTACAATTAATGCTAGCTTTCGGTACATTTATCGTGGCCTTGATTGCATTAATTGTTGAGCTGATCAAAAGTCAGCAAAAAAAATAATCCGTCTTAGCTTTTGGCAGGGCTAACGGATTATTTAATCTATTATTAAACTTTGCCACCGTCTTAAACGGCTCTACATGGGAAGCCCTGTTCTAGCGGGGCTTCCTTTTTCTGTTTACATTATAGCATGGCTATAACGGACTTGCGACTATTTTAAGTGTAGTTTCTCAAAGGCTAGAGAAACTATTGTTCGTTCTTGAAAATATGTAGGAGCAACGGCCTAAGAACCATATATAGTGGTATAATGTGTAATAAAAACTATATGTAGTGTTTGGAAGGTGCAATTCTTGGTTCAAGAGAAACACAACAAACTATTGAGCGCAATAATTTCGATTGGTCTTTTAAGCTTTTTAGGAATAGTGGTTGAAACAGCGTTAAACATAACCTTCCCACAATTAACAACGTATTTTTCTATACCTATCAGTCAAGTTCAATGGTTGACTACTGGATATATGCTAGTCTCAACTAGTTTGATTCCATTGGGTTCATTCTTTTTAAGACGGTTTCGTGTGGTAACTTTATTTAGAGTTTCGTGCTTAAGCTTTTTAGTCGGTACGTTGATTGCAAGCTTTTCCAACAGCTTTAATTTAGTTTTGCTAGGCCGCTTATGTCAAGGCATTGCTGATGGAATCGCGTTACCGTTGATGTTTGCTGTCATACTAGATCAAGTGCCAAAGAAAAAAGTTGGCACTTTTATGGGGCTAGGTAGCTTAGTTATTGCCTTTGCACCAGCAGTGGGTCCCATATATGGTGGCATAATTCAGGACACATTCAATTGGCATTTTCTATTTATAATTTTAATACCAATTATTATGGTTACCTGGCTGCTTGGTGAGCTTAGCATTGAACAAAGTTCACCGGTTCATTACGTTCCCTTTGATGTCCGTGGGGGCATTTTCTTGGCCATTTTTTTGACAACGACGTTGATGTTTATTGTTAACTTGACTGCTAACAGTAGCTCTTTTAAATTGTATTTATTTTTACTAGGAACAGCTTTTTTTAGTGGCTTACTTTTCCTTCTTAATGAGAAGCATAAGAGCCATAAATTGTTGGAATTAAGTCTCTTTAAAAACAAACGCTTTTTGCAGTTGTTAAGTGCTTTTTTTCTATTGCAATTCAGTTCTTTGAGTATGTCATACTTAATCCCTAATGTGCTACAAATACTTTTTGCCCAGTCACCTGGTTTGGTAGGTTTTCTAATTGCTCCTGCCGCTGTGATTGATGCAGTGCTATCGGTGGTTGCTGGTATTATTTACGATAAAACTGCACCCCGCTTACCCATTATAAGTGGCTGTATAATCATTGGACTGACCTTTTTGGGCGCCAACCTATTTACACCAAGTATTGGCGGGCTGGTTTTAATATATATGCTTTTTATGGTGGGATTGAGCTTTAGCTACAGTAACATCATGACCTATAGTTTGTCTCAATTACCTGCTGGGTTAGTAAATGATGGTAATTCGATTTATATGACGGTTCAAGCTTATTCAGGAGCAGTTGGAATTGCAATATCGTCCTCTATTGTTTCTTTATTGCAGAAACAACAAGGGAGTGTAATTTCAGGGACAAAATGGGGGTTAGCAATCAATTTCTTGATTTTGTTTTTTGTTGCCGTATTCACAATTTCTCTATGCTTGATAGCTTTACGAAATAAAGTAATTAAAGGAGATAAAGAGTAATGAGTTTAGATGATATAAAATCATTTTCTAAAGAAAATATGGCCTTTGATCCAACTGGGCATGATTTTCTTCATGCCCAAAGAGTGGCTAAGCTAGCTCAAAAAAAATATATAGAAGATTTTAAAAAAAATGAAACTGATATTGGTCTGTATGTTGTGAAAGCAGCTAGCTATTTGCATGACACCATAGACTAAAAAGTCACTGCAGATAGAATAGACTGAGAGGAGTACGAATTATACTTAGCCATGAGAATATTACAACTCCGGCTAGAGAAGACATTTTAGATATTATCCAACATATGTCATATGCTGACAACATTGAACACCATTATCAGCTTTCTAACGAAGGTAAATGTGTTCAGGACGCTGATAGACTTGATGCACTAGGTGCAATCGGCATAGCACGTGCATTTGCTTACGGCGGGCACGCTGGACAGGAAATATATGATTCCAAAATATCAGTGAAGAAAATCAAAACACACGATGATTATCGCCATCACAAAAGTACAACCATCAATCACTTTTATGAAAAGCTGCTGAAATTAGCAAGTTCAATGAATACCAGAACGGGAAAGCAAGAAGCCAGTCGTCGAACAAAGTATATGCGTGATTTCTTATCTGAATTCCAAATGGAAACAGGTGTAAAAGATGAGACATAATGAGTACATTTATTTTTACATTTTGATTACAAGTGCATACCCCCATCTTCATGCCGGTTCCGGGTTTGGTGTTGCCGTTGCTTTTTCGTCATTTCCCACTCAGTCTCCTTTAAACCTTGCGCCTGTTTTTGCCGTTCGTAATCTTCATCACGGGCATATAAGGCGGTCATGATTGCGTTACTAAAGGCCGTCTTTAAGTAATAGCTTGGACTAACTGGCTTGTAATTTAGCGGTTGATAATGTCCAATATTTACTTTTCTATACTGGTCGTCCTTGGCTTGTTGCCCTTTTAACTGCTTTTGGATTTTCTCGATCTGACTGTTCTTAATCGTCGGATCGGCTTTGCATTCGCCAAAAAAGAGTTGTTTAGTGCCATCATGCTTTAAAACCCGTTGTAAGTGATGATTTTCTAACTGATCTAAGCTAAGCTGTCCCGATAAATAAGCTAGTCCTTGTTGATGTTCTTGGGGACTGAACACCTGTGGTGGATTTGCTTGCCACTGTTCAATTGTTTCAGCCTGACATGGCTTTAAAACAGGATCATAGTACATCACGGCTGTATAGGCTTGTTCCTGTTTAGTCAATGGCAATCCATCTAAATCGCCTTTGGGAAAGGCCCTTTTCAATACTTCATGGTATTGCGTTTGAATAACTTGCTTAACAGCCATGATTGTTCGCAAATCTTTGACTGCGCGAGTAATCTTTTGCTGCTCGGTTGGTGAATACTTTTCTAGTAGACCTTGATCAACGTGTTCTAGACTTTCTAAGCTATCATCATGAATCATCAGCGTATATTTAAGCTCGATTTTGACTTCCTTTTCTTGTTGCATTAATAACTTCCAGCCAACGTATGGCCGTTTGGTAAAGGTCAATAATTGTTGGGTCAACAAATCATCACGAATGTTCATTAAACGTTCGTTTAATTCACTACCCTTGAAAACTGTTTGTTCGCTATCGGTTTCCTTAATTAATTCTCGTCTTTCAGCTTGCGTGGTCTGTTCAAAATTAAGCTCTGGATAAAGTTTTTTAGTCGTGCGATCAACCACTTTATTTAAGAGTTCATCTGCTTTTTTGAGTGAGCTTTCTTGTTGGTTAATTGTCAATAATTGTTTAGTCACATCTTCACCAACCGCATGTTTAATTAAGGTACTGTTTTTCCAATTAAATAGCATGCGCCGCTTATCATCTAAGTTCTCCAAACTGATATAAGTTTTCAGTTCATGGCTTAGCTCTTTAACTACCCGTTTTTCATTAAACGAGAAGTGTTTACTTAGGCTATCTAAATGACCTCTATTGATTGCTTTTTCTTGGTTATTTTTATAACTGGCTTTGGCCTTGCGATAGTCCTTAACTTGTTGATTAAATTCTTTTCTTTCATGCCGCTTACTATTGATTCCCTCATGTTGAGTTGGAACTTCATCTATTCCTTGATTTTCAAAGGATTTTTCGCTGATCCGATCGGGAATATTTTTTTGCTCTAAAACTTGATTAACACTCAACGCCCAATTGTGCCGCCATTCAGTTATTTTTTCTTTTTTATCCCAATCAACCAAC
>CALFSK010000015.1 GCA_937916845.1 uncultured Lactobacillus sp.
AAATGAATTGGTTTCCTCATAAAGTTCCTCATCAACAGCCGTTGACAAAGAGCCATTTTAATCCGCTTAAGCGTTTTGGCGCTGTTTCCAGTAGTAAACGGGAATTCCGATGGCAACGATAACCATGGAGAGTAGGACCCCGGGAAGGTCGGAACCAATTTCACTGACGATGACGAACAGGGCCCCTAAGATGGCAATCAGTGGGGTCACTGGGAAGCCAGGTGTTGAAAATGGTCGCTCAATGCCTCGTTTCTGTTTACGTAACCGGAAGACCCCGATAAAGGTCGCCACGTAGAAACAGTAAACGGTGAAGATACACAGATCGGATAACCGGTCAGGATTAAAGAAGAGAATCATGACGCTCGCGTAAGCCAAGATGACCAAAGTTGCGACGATTGGTTCGTGGGATTTTTTATTTAAGTAACTCAATTGTTTTGAAAATGGTAACTGGTTGCGTTCAGCCATGGCGTAGACGATTCGGGGGAAGGTCATAATCTTCCCGTTTAGACAGCCCACCATTGAAACGATGATCCCGATATTGAGCAACCGACCACCAATGGTTCCGAAGGCCGCGTTGGCGAAATAGACGGTCGTCTGTTGACCAAGCTTATGAATCGTATCAGCTGGAATAAAATGAAGAATCCCATAACTAACTAACGTGTAAGCAATTAAAACGAGTGAAATGCCAAGAATGATTGCTTGGGGAAGAATCTTTTGGGGATTCTTGATTTCCCCGCCTAAGTTGGCGACAAGAATCCAGCCGTCATAAGCAAACAGGGTGGCTAACACGGCGACCCCGAAGCTTCCGGTCGATTGGGTAACGGTATGTAAGGATTGACCAAAGGCGTCTTGGTTACCGAAAAACAGACCGAAGATGATGATAGCGGCGATTGGCAGTAACTTTCCGAGGGTCGTCACAATTTGAAAGGCGGCGCCCCAGCGGTTCTCGAACATGTTTAGAATCCCGATTAACACAATGACGATAATGGCTAGTGGTGCCTGCCAGCTCCCGTTCAAGTTGAAGAAGCCAACTAACAGGATGCCGAGGTAAGCGGCAATTGAAGCGATGATTGCGGGGCCATAAACGACAACTTGCATCCAGCCGGACAGAAAGCCCCATAGTTTGCCGTAGATCTCCTCCATGTAAACGTAGAGGCCACCGGTATGCGGCATTTGGGCCCCAACTTCGGCAATGGTCAAACCAGCCGTTAAGGTAATGAGTCCTCCTAATAACCAGGCAAGCAGGGCCATGCCGGTGGAACCAGCGCTATCGAGTACTGATGATTGTTTAAAGAAAATTCCCGAACCAATCACGGTACCGACAACGAGTGATAATGCCGACCAGAAGCCGAGGGACCGGTTCAAGGTCGTTTCTTGTTTCGCATCTTGCATGAAAAAGAGGTCCTCACTTTCAGAAGACCGCCCGGATAAGCCGGGCGGTCCGTTTCAAAATAACCACAGATAATTGTTCTAAGCATAGCAGAAATTTTATGTGCTGACAATGAAAATCACATTAAAAAAATCACTTTTAAGCGTGAAATCCGAACTAATGATAACTATTTGATATTAAAGTTCGATAAAAGTAATCATTCGGACTTTGAAAGTGAATTTAAGTTCGGCTTTTATAAAAATAATTATAACGAAATATGAAATTATGATTTTAGCGGTGAATTGCTTTGGTTCCACCCCAAAAGGCGAGTATAATCTGACAAGTACGCATTAGAGAGTGGGGAAGAATTATGGTAATTGCAATCGTGGTCATTCTGACGTTATCCAGCGTCGGTTTATTTGGCTTGCTGCTAAACGGTGCCAAGCGTCGCGGCGTTGCTATTATTGATCGTAGTTTTGGCTGGGGAATGGGCATTGGCGCGCTGACGGACTTTCTGGATACTTTGGGCATCGGCAGCTTTGTCACTTCCACGGCGATTTTTCAAGCGAGTCACTATTTAAAGGATGAACGGCGGTTGCCTGGAACCCTGAACACCATGCACGCGATTCCGACGGCGTTTGAGGCGCTGTTCTTCGTGACGACGGTGAAAGTTGACCCTTGGACGTTGATCAGCCTAGTCTTGGCGGCAACGATTGGGGCGCTGTTAGGTAGCGAGGTTATGACCAAGCTAAATCAGCGCCGAATTCAATTGATTATGGGCATTGCGCTAGTGATCACCGCCGGGCTGATGGCGGCCAAACTCCTTGGCTGGATCAGCTTACTAGGTGCGGCGAATCAAGCCACCGCATTACGTGGTTGGCCGCTTGCCATCGGTATTTTGGGTAATTTTATTTTAGGACTATTAATGTCTGCCGGTGTCGGGTTATACGCGCCGTGCATGGTAATGGTTTACTTCTTAGGATTAACACCGATTGCGGCTTTTCCAATTATGATGTTGTCATGCGCGCTATTGATGCCAACGTCGGCCGTTAACTTTATCCGTCACGACCGGGTCGATTACCGGGGTCTCTTTGGCATCATTTTAGGCGGCATTCTCGGGGTCATCGTTGCGGCGACGGTCGTCAAATCGTTGTCGTTGACGGCGTTGAGTTGGCTAATCGTTATTGTAAGTTTATGGACGGCAAATTCGCTATGGCGCGCCGCGGTCCGGAGCGGGAAAAAAGACTTCATGCAATAATCGCTCCGTCAGCCAGTATCGTTGTTATTGGCGAAAAAAACTTTTTAAAGTTAGTGATAAACAAAAACAGCTCCCGCAGTCAATTCTGCAGGAGCTGTTTCGTTTATTCATCTTTAAGCGGGTGTAACCACGTATTTTTCATAACGTTGGGCATCCACACTGTTAAGTTCAACTTCTAGCTGGGTTCCGTCTGCCACGTAATCCGTCTTTAGAATGTTGGCGTTGTCGTTTAAGTAAGCAACCACGTCGCCATCGCTAAATGGAATGAGGAGCGTCGTCGTGACGTAACCTTTGAAGACTTTGTCCTTCATCATTTGAGTCAGAACTTGGAGTGACTTTTCGTCTCTGGCCGCGTAGATCAACTGATCATCTTGTTGATTAGGATAGTTGGCTTCCGTCAAATCAGCCTTGTTGTAGGCGTAGATCATTGGAATATCATTGACGCCGATTTCTTTCAAAGTCTTATCGGTCGTTGCCATCATTTCCTTGTAATGCGGGTCAGAGTAGTCGATAACTTGAATCAACAGGTCTGCGTTAGCGGCTTCTGCCAGCGTCGAGCGAAAGGCGTTGATCAAGTTATGTGGCAAGTCGCTGATAAAACCGACCGTATCGCTGAGTAACAATTGCTTGTTATCAGGGAAGGTCAGCTGCCGAATACTCGTATCCAAAGTGGCAAACAGCATGTCTTTTTCAAAGACCTGCTTGTCTTCGCCCTTGCCAAATAACCGGACTAAGCCGTTCATGGTCGTGGACTTACCGGCGTTGGTATAACCGACTAGGGCCACGTTAGGCAAACCGGCTTTGTCGCGTTGCAAGCGCCGGACTTCTTCGTCCTTATTGAGTTCCTTCAGTTCATGCTTAGCATGGCTGATACGGTCTTGGATCGTCCGTCGGTTTAATTCCAGTTGCGTTTCACCAGAACCACGGTTGGTAAAACCACCGCCACCACCAGCCGCCGCACCGGCCTGTTGGTCAAGCCGGTTTGAAATACTGGTTCGTAAGCGTGGCAATTGGTATTGAAGTTGAGCAATCTTAACTTGGAGATTGGCTTCCTTACTGCGAGCCCGAGTACCAAAGATTTCCAAAATCAGACCAGTGCGGTCAATGATTTGGAGCCCCGTTTGTTCTTCAAGGTTACGGACCTGACTGGGCGTCAAGTCGGCGTTGATTACCATAATGTGTAAATCATGTGCTTCGGCGTCTTCCTTAATCTCAACCACTTTACCTTTACCAAAGTAGGTGGCTGAGTTGGGTTTGTCCAGCCCTTGGTCGATCCGTAGCGCAGCGTGCATGTTATTTGCCTCAACGAGGGCTTCTAATTCCGACATCGCATAATCGTAATTAGAGACCGTTTTAGACATCCCGGCAATAATAACTTCTTGAACTTGATTGACGTTAGTTTCGGACATTCAATCACTCCTGACGTGTTATAGTTGCTTTAAGTATAACATGCCTAATTAAAATATTATTGGTTCGGGTATTAAGGGGGACTTTTAAATGGGTTACGTTTTAAATCTCAGAAAAAAAGTGGGCCACCAGCCGTTAGTCGTGGCCGGAGCAGCAATGCTTGCGCAAAATTCGGTGGGAAAAGTGTTATTGGTCTACCGTAATGATAACCACTGCTGGGGGTTACCAGCGGGATCGACCGAACCCGGTGAGTCCGTTCAGCAGACGGCCCGTCGTGAATTAAAAGAAGAAACGGGCCTAACCGTCGGCGACCTGACTTTGATCGACGTTTTTAGCGGCCCCAAGATGCATTACCGTTATCCCAATGGGGATGTCATTGATAGTGTGACCGTGCTTTACCGTGGCAATACTAACGGCGGCGAGCTCGTCAAAGCAACCGATGAGACAAGTACGGCCGGGTTCTTTGAACTAGATGCGCTCCCAGAACCACTAACGCCGCTGACAAAGTGGATGTTAATAGGTGAGTGAGCTTGACCACTCAACCTAGCTTTGCTATAGTGGACTGAATTAATTAAACGGATTGTCACCGGACAACGTGCAATCACCTTCCTTAGGTCTAAGTGGAAGGTGGGGCGCGTTGTCTTTTTTTATTTTGGGAGGAATTTATAATGACGTGGATTTATTTAGTCGTTGCCGGATTATTTGAAGTGGTGTGGGCGACGATGATGAAACTGAGCAACGGGTTTAGCCACTTGGGTTACAGCGCGGTGACCATCGTTGGAATGATCTTAAGTTTTGGCTTCTTAGCTTTAGCCACCAAACATTTACCGTTGAGTATTGCGTACCCGATTTGGACGGGGATTGGCGCGGTGGGCGCAATTCTCGTCGGCCTAGTCTTTTTCAAGGATACGATTGCGCCAGTGACCTGGATCTTTATCGCAATGCTGATAATTGGCATCATCGGCATTAAGGTTACGAGTTAATGGGACAGATAATTAAAGAGCGAAAGACTTGTATTAGCCGCTCCGCCGGACAGCATTGGGTGCTATGGGGGACGGCCCCAGCCAAAGGACGGTCTGGAACCTTGATTCAAAGCCGATAGCCCACGTCTTTGAATCACCCCGCGAGATTGGCAGGCAAGAAGCACCTGCCAATCTCGCCGACACAGCACGTCAACGCTGTCCGACTCCGCTAAACATGAGCTTGTAAGTATTGCTTCAGTAAATTATGGCGTAGTTGGAGGCTGGCACTGATAGTATCGGACGTGAAGGTGGTCTTAGACCGGCGATTTTTCCGGGCTTAAACCACGGACGGTCTGAGACAGCTGCGGCTTTTGCAATTGTCCCCGGTCCCACGACTGTATGTTATCAGTGCCAACCGGACAGATTTATAAAGATCAAATTTAATTTGGTGACATAAATAGGCCTCTCAAACAGCGATGATTGCTGCTTGAGAGGCCTAATATTTTGATTGATTATTATGAATGTTGATTGGCGATGGTTGGGACGAGCTCTTTGGCGTAGTCCACAACTTTGATTTGGTCGCCGTCCACGTCAATGCGGGTTAGGCTACCGTTCTTAGGACCCTGAGTGATGTCGATGTCAGGGGCGAAGTGGGCCACCATGCTCCGAATGGTCGTGCCGTGCGAAACGACCAAGAGGTTTTCGTGGTTGTCATGGTGCGCTTTTAGGTAGTCGAAGCCTTGGTTGATACGTTCCCAGAAGGTCGCGTTATCCTCAGCTTCGTGCCAAGGATCGATTGACTTCATCAAGTCGCGACTTTCTTCGATGCTGATATGGTCTAAAAGAGCGTGCAAGCTGTTCACGCCGTACTTTTGCCCAACTAATGACCACGTGCGGCTTGAGTCGTCACCTTCATAGTAGCCGTAAAAGACTTCGCGGAAGTTCATCAATGACTTAGGCGTTAAATCAGTCAAGTTCGCGGCTTCACTGATGAGGCGCGCGGTATCAATGGCCCGCTTAGAGTCGCTTGAGTAAACGGCGTCAAACTTAGTGCCGTTGAGGGCTTGCCCGACCTTGGTTGCCGTTTCCTTACCGTAGTCCGTTAGCGGGGAATCTGACCAGCCCTGCATCCGGTTAAATAGGTTAAAGTACGTTTGACCATGGCGAATAAAGTAAATTGAAAATTGTGACATGGTTATTCCTCCTTACGCCAAGTGGTCTTTGCGACCCAAGTAGTCTAGCTGGACGTCGTCATCGGTAATCGTAAACTTAGTGACGCTCCCGTTTTGGGGACGTTCTGGCGAAGTCAGCGTGGCAAAGCGGTCGGCGATACTATAAATGGTATTGCCGTGTGAAACGAGTAATACTTTGTCGCCGTCTTTTTGATTGGCGCGCAAAGTATCGATCCCGCCGTTGACTCGTTGCCAGAATTCATCGTTATTTTCAGCGCTGTGGAAAGGATCGGCCTCCTTACAGAAGTCCTTAGCCTTTTCGATACCGTATTGCTCAATGATGGCTGAAAGGGTCGGGGCCTTGTGGGGCGCGCCGACTTCAAACCAAGTCTGAGACGTGTCGCCACCTTCGAAGTAGCCGTAAAAAGCTTCCCGGAAGGCAGCCAGTGGTTGGACGGTTAGATCAGCGTTATCACTGGCGGGTAGCATCAGTTGAGCGGTCCGCATTGCGCGGGACATGTCACTGGCGTAGGCGGCGTCGAAATGAATGCCGTTAAGCATCTTACCCGCGTTGCGCGCGTCATTTTCGCCCACGGTAGTTAGTGGGGAATCACACCAGCCTTGCATCCGGCGGTATTTGTTGAAGTAGGTTTGTCCGTGTCGAACCATGTAAACGGAAAAAGTTGCCATTCTGAAACTGCTATGCAAAACATGGAGAAATGTAGAAAATCATGACTGATTTCTATATTTAGAAAGGTTACATATTTCCTTTCTTGATTTTACTTGCTACCGTTATGACGTCGGTGTTCTGATATTCCACTAGGGAGTAATCGCATTGACCAACTATGACAGCTTAAGGACTTTAGCCAGCCCCGTTAAATTATCATCTTTTTAGATTAAATCTAGTAAATTAGCAACGGCATTTTCATCACGATCAAGCACTACACCGCAACTGTAGCAAACATATTCATTATGTTTGGTCTGATGTGCTATATTACCTTTTAGTGTGATTTTATCGTTCCCAGATTTGATATGACCACATTTTGAACAGCGTTGCGTTGAGGGATATTGGTGATTTGCCAGTATTAGCTCTTTACCATACCAGACGCATTTATAATTTAATAATTGCCGAAAATAGCTGAACATTGACCGGTGCAATCCTTTGGAAGCAACGTGGCTCATCTGCATAGCTTTGACAGACAGGTCTTCAATCACGATTTTATCGTAATTATTGACGAGGTCCGTCGTAAACTTTTGCATAATGTCATGTTGGATATTAGCAACCCTGCGATAATCACGCTGTAACTTGGTTCTCATTGCAACGTAACGACTGCCCTTAGTTGCTTTATTTCCATTCACGACTCGCTTATGAGCTAATTGTTTTTGGTAAAACTTGATCCTTCGATACAGCTTTCGTAGTCGTTTTGGCAAGGTGTCAACAACACCAGACGTGTAGTTTAAATGACCAACATTCACGTCAACGGCTGAATTATGACCAGTTCGTGGTTTAGGCTCAAGTTCAATCTCAAAGGGAAGACTGGCCCAGTATTTCCCATTTTCACGGAAAATACTGACCACCTTCAGCACACCTGACAAATTAGCGTGTTTACTAATTTTGATGTCATACCAATCTTTAGTGCCATATGGCTTATCTAATCGAAGTTTACCAGCAACAATTTTAGCTCGGTCGGTTTTAAAACCCTGACGAGAAACCTTCTTTGACTTAAAAGTGGGCTTTCCCCAATCAGGTTGTGCCTTATCAAAAAAGTTTCGCCACGCTTGACCTAAATCAGCAATTGCTAACTGTAGTGTACGTGCCGACAACTCATACTGCCAATCAGCTTTGTTCGCTACTAATTCATTTCGAACCGAGAAAGTATTAGGACGGGAATTATTGGGATTAAGTGTATATAAATCATACATGTCATTCCACGTAGAGAGCCCCTCATTCCAGCAGTATCTGCGATAATCACAAAGTTTATCAAGTGCTTTTTTCATGTGACGATTAGGATAAAGTCTTACTTTCTGTGTTCGAATCATTAGTACCATCACCTACCAAATCAATGTTGTTTTTTCACTATTCATTATAATTTAGACCATTATTGGTGTCATTGATTTGATCATCGAGGATGACTTTTTTGATATAAACAATATTGATTTAGTCGGTCAAGACACATTGAAAATTACGGCATACGGACTGTGATGTTATATCATATCACTAGACTTAATCCATTACTAAGCTTACTACCTCCATATTTACTCTCTGTAGTGAGCTTAGAATTCTTTTCTGCATAGTTTTATGGTTTATATTTTTCTATGTTTTAGTTAATGATTACCTCCTCCTCTATATTTTAAACTAAGATACAATGTGTTCATTCTACCATAAAATGTTCAGGCGTTAGTTGGCGGTTGCTAAGGCTTGCCGAATGCGCGGCGCGTCTTGTTTTGAGCCGGTAAAAATCAACCGGTCGCCGAACATGATCATCGTATTTCCGTTTGGCACGATCAGTTTGCGGTTACGAATGACCTGACTAATGGTAATGTCCTTCGCAAAGGCGAGGTTTTTGATTTGCACGTTGGTATAGAGGTGGTTCACAACGCGGACTTCGTAAATGCTGTTTTCGGTATCGCGGAGCATTAGCAGTGTCGATGGCGATTCAATCAAAGCGCGCAGCAACGTAATGTTGGCTTCCGGCGTATTGTAAACTTCCACGCCTAGATCCTTCAGTTCGTCTTCGTGTTCGTTCAAGACGTTGCGGTCTTCAAATCGTACGATGATTCGTTTGACCCCGTAGTCGTGAGCGGCCTTTGCCAACTCGTAGTTCCGTTCGGCGTCGATGTGACCCAAGACAAGAATGTCGGTATCAAAAACGGCGGCGTCTTCTAGGTCACTGGCGGAAAAGTTTTCCATTAACGTTACGGGTAGCTGAGAGTGGTAGGTCTCGTAGTTGTGCTCGTGGTTGGTGTACATCTGAACGTCGTACCAGCCCTTGCGTAACTGTTGGGCGACCGGCACCGTGCTTAAGTTGGCCCCGATAAAGTGGACTGACGTCTTGACGAGGTCTTCTTTTTCCGCAGAGTAGGCGCGGTTGAAAATCAACGGCGACACGATGCAGGTGACTAACGCAGCCAGCAAGAAGGCGCCGGACTGGTCGGTCGTGATCGTGTGCATGGATTTAGCGACCCGTAAGACGGCTAGGACCATGGTCATGGTCGTGGCGCTTAAAGCCGTTCCGGCCAAGGCGTTCGCAGATTTGAAACGCAACTTGAGCACCCAGTAGGCCCCAACTTTGGCGACCATGTAGGCGAGGAAGAATAGCGGAATTAAAAGTAACGTTTTGCCGCTAGAGAGTAACGTGCGCAGGTTCAAGTCGACCCCGGTCGTAATAAAGAAAATCGGGATGAAGAAGCCGTAACCGATGGAATCTAAACGTTCACGCGTACTTTCACTCGGTTGTAACAGCTTCAACACGATCCCGGCGACGAACGCGCCCAAGATGTTTTCTGCCCCGACGGATTCGGCGACCGTAACCATCGTGACGATTAAGAAGAAGGCTAGGCGAATATCTAATTGCGTCGTTGATTTATTGATGTTTTGATAAAAACGGAAGAACGGTTTGAACCGTAGGAGTAACAGTGCGGCGACCGCCAAGATTAATAATAATAGCCATAAGCTTTTGGAATCACTCCCGTAAACGGAAGCGTAGAGTGTTAAGCCCATCATGGGAACCAATTCACCGAAGACCCCAATCAGCAGGACAGTTTGTCCGAACGCTTTACTGAGGAGTTCCTTTTCCTTTAAGGCGGCGATAACGATTCCGAGGGAAATGGTGGCAAATAAGATGGTGGCCAGCCAGAAGTCACTGAATAACCCACTAACTTTAAAGGCTGCGGCTAATAGCAGGGATAAGATGACAATGGTCCCGTAGGCGTAGACTGATAGCCGGACCGGCGAGTACTTTGGTAGGTTAACGGCGTTTTTTTGTTCCAGCGGCGTCAAGGCCGTGCGACGCTTTTTGAATAAACTGAAGTCAATTTCCATCCCGCTTAAAAATAGGAGGACGATGACGCCGATAGTGGAGAGCTGCGAGATTGAGCTGGTCGTGTTAACAAGGTTGAACACGCTGGGGCCAAGGATGATTCCGATAATGATTTCCATGACCGCGGTCGGCAGGCTACTGATTTTAAACTTGGCCATCACCAGCGGAATCAGTAAAGCAGCAAATAAAATAATGACTAGTGAAACTTGATCCATAAGATAGATTCCTCGATTCGTTAATAAACACGTAGTTGGTCGTCGTCAAAGCCCCAGAAGGCTTCGTTTTGACTCGCGTCGGTAAAGACTTTAAGAATGGCGCTGATCCCGGGGGCTAATTTCTCGGGCGTGAGCGCGCTGAGTGGCTGCCAGCTGATGGCGCCTTCGTAAGACCCCGCCAGCAGGTGACCGGAATAGTCGTTAGTGGTGTACAGCGTTCCTAGTGACACGTCGCCATGGTCATTTTCGACCCAGGTGACGGTGCCGACGAGTTTGAGCTGGTTAACGGTCAGGCCGGTTTCTTCTAAGACCTCGCGTTTCATGGCGCTAACTTGTGATTCGCCGGGATCGACGTGGCCACCGGGGAAAGTTAGCCCGCGCCACTGTGCGTCGATTTTGTTTTCAACGACGACTTCGCCGGTTTTAGGATTAACAATCAAACACATGTTGACGAGTTCGGCGCGAACGGTGCGGTCGTGATGCTCATGCTGGTCCTTCGTAGCTAGCCAGTCGCTGGCTTTGTCATTGATGCCTGCCATAAAGGCGGCTTTAGTCTGCAGGTAAGTCGTGGCATCCTGACTGGCCTTTTGCCGAATGGCCGTGTATTTGCGACTGTCGGTGCGGTGCGCGTTGAGGTAGTCACGAAAAGTCAGTAACTGCTGGTAGTCGTCCCGGTTCGTTAAAATAATCAGGTGGACCGTTTGACCCAGTAGAACCGTGCTAAAGGTATGCGGTGCGCCGTCGATTAAGGTGAGGTCGAGCTGCTTGGCGACGGTCACGACATCGGTCACTAGTAGGGCTAAGTCGATGGTTGGCCGCGCAAGTACTTGCGGCATGGCGGTACTACCAACGTGGCTGCTGGCAAGTAGACTCGTTCCTAAAATTGGTTTTAAATTTGTTTGTAGGCGACTAGCCGTCGTGCGCCAGTCTGGTTGGTAAGGTTTTAATTCAACTATTTGCATGGCATTTTCCTCCAAGTATTCCCTTGAAAGATTACTCTTTTTGACGATTTTTGAAAAGGAATAGCCCACTTTCATGTAAAAATTCGTATAAAGGTGAAAATAATGGTCGTACAATCCCGGGAAAAACGATATATTAGAAGAATGTTGTTAAAAGGAGGAATCCCAAATGCGAACTAACCCAGATTGGATTTACTGGACGAACCGGATTTTTCAGGCGTTTTGTGTGCTGTTAGTCATTGCGATTGCTATCGCTTGGTTAACGGGCTTCGTCGAAGAATAAACAGAGATTAAATACATATTAATGAAAAAAGGGCCCCGCTCCGCCAGTCAGGCTCAGTACGCTGTGAGGACCGGTCGCAGCCAAAAAGCGGTCTGCAACCTCGCTTTGGTGCCTAAAAGGCAAGTCACCAAAGGCGTCCGCAATCTAAACCGACAAACACCGTCGGTTAACATTGCTTCCACAGCGTACTGAACATGGCTGGCTGCGCTAGAAGTGCGATATAAATGATGACATTGCTGACCATCGGAATCGAAAATTAGTATAATTTTAGTTTGCCGAAGATTCGATTAATATTTAAAAGTTGTAAGGTGAAAGTTACATTTAAAGGTTGTTAAATCAGCATTCAGTCTATTTAATAAGTTCAAATCAACTTATAATGGTATAGGTATATTTTAGCGCAGGTGGTCAGAATTGGTGTGCTGTCTCGGCAACATCAGGCGGCGATTTGAGCCGTCCCCAATAGCACACCATTTCTGACCACCGAAGCGGCTAATTTACACGAGTTTTGTAGTTTTCATCCTTATAAACCATAATTAAACGGTTATTAATTGAGTCATGGCGCGGATAGTGCTAAAATTATTGTTCGATATTTAGGAATGGAGGGCGTCATAGATGGCTAAGTCAATTAAGGCTTTAGAACAAGAACACTTAGATCACGTGGTTGCAAAGATTAAGGTGGCCGAGGAACAACAAAGCCAAACCATTGCGCGCTCGGAGAAGGATCAAGCCGACATTAAAACCAACTTTTATAACGACGTTAATATTAAGACGGATAGTTATGAAGGGATGATGGAGACTGGTCTGTCCGTGCGCCAGCAGCAACAGATGTTAGATGAGCGTCAAAATAGCTGGCAACACGCGACTAAGCAGTTATCAACGCTTAAGAAGTTGGAAAAGAACGCGTATTTTGCGCGCTTGGACTTCCACGAAGCCGGTGAACCGAAGACCGAGACCATTTATATTGGGCTAAGTTCGTTTTCGGATACGCCGGATCACTTCTTGATCTATGACTGGCGGGCGCCCATCTCTAGTATTTATTATGACGGTGGCCTCGGCAATGTGACCTATAGAACGCCGGACGGTCCGCAGTCAGTCAACGTGAAGCTTAAGCGGCAGTTGATGATTGACGATGGTAAGCTCGTGACCGTCTACGATACTGACGAAGCGGTCGGTGACTCGATGCTCTTAGAAGTTCTAGACGAAAAGTCGGACGTTAAGATGAAGAGTATCGTAACGACGATTCAAAAGGAACAAAATACGATTATTCGGGATACTAGCTCCGATTTATTATTCGTTCAAGGGGCGGCTGGTTCCGGGAAGACGTCGTCGGTCTTGCAACGGGTCGCGTACTTGTTGTATCGGTACCGCGGGAATTTAACGGCCGGACAAGTCATTCTGTTTTCACCGAACCAATTATTTAACGATTATATTAACCAAGTGTTGCCAGAATTAGGCGAACAAAACATGGTGCAGATGACGTACTACCAGTACGCGTCGTACCGGTTGCCGCGGATGCAGGTTGAAACCTTGCAACAACGGTTTGAAGCTGAAAACACGGATGCAATGGCCAAAGTGACGAAGCTGGAAGGTAGCTTAGCGTTCTTTAACGCGGTGACGACTTACGGTAAACACTTGGAACAAGCCGACATGCGTTTTCGAAACATCACGTTGAACGATGAGGTCATTATTCCACGGGAAAAAATTAAAGAAATCTACTATTCATTTAATGAAAATTATCATTTAGGGAACCGGTTATCGGAAACTAAGGAAGATTTAATTAAAATCTTGAATCGCAAAGTGGAATCTGAGATGCGGTCTAAGTGGGTTGAAGACGTCGTTCAGGACTTATCACGCGAAGAAATCAACCAGTTGTACGGCAATCAGCCCCGTGAGTTTAAGAACGGGGATCAGGAATTTAAGTTCTTAGCACGTAAAATTGTCATGAAACGATTAGGGACGGCTAGAACGCAGATCGTCCGGAACCGGTTCTTAAGTATCAACATGCAGTACGCGCACTTTTTACGCGAAGTACCGCAAATTATCGACCTAGCGAAGTACGATATTTCGCAGGCCGAATGGGACGCCGCGGTTGAGCAAAAATTAGCCAGCATCAAGGAACGGCACATTTCATTGACGACCGTTTCAGCGTACATGTACTTGCATGATTTGATGACGGGTAAGAAGGGCCAACGGGATATTCGCTTTGTCTTCTTGGATGAAATTCAAGATTACAACGCCTTCCAGTTAGCCTTCTTGAAGTTTAGTTTTCCAAACGCGCGCTTTACGATGCTCGGTGACTTGAACCAAGCCATTTTCACTAAGGAAAACAGTCACACGCTGATTGGCGAACTTGAAACGTTGTTTGATCCGGAGAAGACCCGGGTGGTTCAACTAACCAAGTCGTACCGGTCGACCCAACAAATCACCGATTTCACTAAGGAAATCTTAGTGAACGGTGAAGCGGTAACCGCCTTTGATCGCCAAGGGGACCTCCCTAACGTGGCGGTAACGAGTGATTTTGATGATGCCGTGGATCAAGTTGTTGACCAACTTGCAATGAATGATTCGGACCGGGATACAACGGCGATCATTGGTAAGACGTTGGCCGAATGTGAAGCGCTGACCGACGCGTTGCAAGCTCGGGGCGAAAAGGTCACGTTGATTCGGACCGAAAATCAACGGTTGGCACCCGGCGTCATCGTGGTACCGTCCTTCTTAGCTAAGGGACTTGAGTTCGACGCGGTGATCGTGTGGAACGCTAACCCGGATAACTACCAGCGCGAAGATGAACGGCAATTGCTATATACCATCTGCTCACGGGCGATGCACGAATTAACGATCGTGGCGGTGGGCGAATTGTCACCACTGCTCAGCCGTGTTAACCCAGAGCTATATACGTTAAATGAAGCGACCGTTTAGTCGCCGTAAAATGATCCGCCATGGTTAGACCAAGTCTAGTTATGGCGGGTCTTTTTTTTCGTTTTAATGCGGGACAAATTTGATGAATTGTCGATAGTAATCGACGTTTAATTGTGATATTCTTAACAAAATGGAAACGATTACATAACAGGAGGAATGAATAATGACTATTACTGAAATGTTAGGAATCCAGTACCCGATATTTTCTGGTGCGATGATGCACATTGCGGATCATCGCCTCGTGGGAGCGGTGTCCGAAGCGGGCGGCCTTGGTGTTTTAGCTTCTGCCGGCCTCAGTGCCGATGAATTACGGGTCGAGATCGTAAAGACACGGGAATTAACGGATAAACCGTTTGGCGTAAACTTGATGCTTCAAATGAAGAATTGTCCGGAACTGGCGCAGGTCATTATTGACGAAGGCGTCAAGGTTGTGACGACTGGCGCCGGAAACCCGGCGTCGTACATTGGCCCGTTACATGCTGCCGGTATCAAGGTCATTCCGGTGATTGCGTCGGTGCACCACGCGCATAAAATGGTCGCGGCGGGGGCCGATGCGGTCGTCGCTGAAGGCCAGGAGTCAGGTGGGCACATTGGGCAAACGTCAACGATGGCATTGCTACCACAAGTTGTTGACGCGGTTGATATTCCCGTCATCGGGGCCGGGGGTGTCGGTGACGGCCGCTCAGTTGCTGCCATGTTTGCGCTGGGGGCTTCCGGGGTTCAATGTGGGACCATCTTCTTAACGGCGGCCGAATGCCCGGTAGCGGAAGCTTACAAGCAGCGGGTCTTAGCGGCGAGTGATACGGAAACCATCGTAACGGGACGCGCCCACCGGGATCCGGTCCGGTCATTACGTAACCCGATGTTGGAACACTATTTACAATTAGAGCAAGCAGCGGCGCCGGTAGCGGACTTGAAACAGTTAGCAGACGGTTCGTTTGAGCGCGCGGTTGACGACGGGGACGTTGAAGGCGGCAACCCGATGGCTGGAGAAATTGCGGGGATGTTCACCAAGATTCGTCCCGCTAAAGAAATTATTGAAGATTTATTTAGCCAAGCAAACCAAGTGGCGAGTGCGTTAACGATCTAAGTTCAGGCTGATAAATGGATTGGCTATTTGAGAAAGCGCTTTCTTTTGCTATAATTGACCTATAAGCCGACGGTATTGATAGGGCAACTACTAATAGAAAGCGTGATTAATATGATTATTAAGTCAACGTTAGAAAATTATTTAGCATTTTTCAACACCCCACTATTATCAGCTGGGCAAACCATTGGTGAACTGGTCGTTTTAATTCAGGCACATTACGCACAACGGCGGACCGACGAGCATCTATCGATTTACTATGACGCGGTCGCCGATAACATCGTGATCGATTGGAATGATCAGCACCAAGTCATCAAACGTTTTACGAACGACCACTTTAATCGCATTGAATCAGCTTATCTAGCCATGCAGGCCGAACAGCGGACTGTGCAAGCTTAGTTTTAATATAAAAAAGGCCTTTTCCGTTTTTGCGGGAAAGGCCTTTTAGATTGGAATCAGTTATTATTGGTAGCTCCGTCGGGCAGTCTTGGTGTGCTGTGGGGGACGGTCCCAGCCACGGTGCGGTCTGGAACCTCGATTCAAAGCCGATAAACCACGTCTTTGAATCGCCCCGCAAGATTGGCACAAGGTTCACCTGCCAATCTTGCCGACACAGCACACCAAGACTGCCCGACTTTCGCTAAATACGAAGTGATCTGTTGTTATTACGCTAGTAATTAATGGCATAGCTATCAGCGACGACCGGACTAGGTTATAAAGGGATAACGTTCTTTGGGTCGTTACTGCTTAAAGTAGGCCGTTAAGAACGGCGCGGTCTTGCTGACGACTTGGGCTTGCGAATAAGTCTTCTTGCCGTCGCCCCAGATGGAGATGGCGGAGCCGATGTTTTTGCTACTCTTCGCGAGGTCTTGGTGGTTCGTCTTATCCCAGACCTGAACGTTCCAGTTCTTCTTCAAGTCATTTTTCCAGTAGGTGACGTTGCTCTTCTTGAACGTCGCTGGTTTCGTAATGACGTAGAGGTACCAGAAGTTGGCGTTGATGGTCTGAAAGCCTGCCTTGTTGAGTTGGGGAAGGGTCGGCCGAATCTTGCGGTGGAGTTTGACTTGCTTAGGATCGTCATTTTCGCCGTCGTAACTCCAGTAGGTGATCAGGATGTTATGGTCGATCTTTTTCAAATCCGCGCGCATCAGCCCGTCGTTCCACATCGTGGTCTTGAGATGCTTCTTGTTCAGGTAGCGGTTCAGCGTGTTGGTGTATTTAACGGTGTTAGGTTGATGAGTTGCGGTGGACGCACTGTATTCGTCGCCCCCGATAGCCATGTGTTGATCGCGGTAGAGCAGGCCAACGTACTCACCCAAGAGTTTTTTGACAAACGGGGCCGTTTTGGCTGACCGGAGATTCATCTCGTTACCCGTTGTGACTTCTTTGGCCAATTTCTTGTTAGTTGCATTAGAAGTCTTGAGTAATTTGACGAGTGCCTTAGCGTGACCGGGCGTATCGATTTCGGGAATCACTTCAACGTGGCGCTTGTGACCGTAAACGATTAGGGAACGGAGCTGTTTTTTGCTCAAAAAGGCGAGCTTGGTCTTGCGGTTATAGTAGACGCTTCCCTTGTGACGCGCATTCTTAGTTGTTTGATTCAACGTTTTGCTTTCAACGCCGTAACGGTGGTCGTCTGTTAAATGTAACTGGATAAACGTCCCGCCCCCAGCGTGGACGCGGCGGATGAAGCCTTGGATCGTTTTGACCGAGTAATACTGCCGGGCATTATCTAGAATTAGTCCCTTGGATTTCTTAGTTGCCTGTGCTGACTGTGTCATGAGGCTAATTCCTAAGATTAGCGTTAATGTGAGTGACCCCCACCGCCATTTGTGCATATTTATTCCCCCAATTAATAAAAGCTAATAGTTTAATATATATAGTTTTTTTATAAGAGTGCAACCATTTAGCACTATAAAGTTTAGAAAACTTTGGATTGGTAACAATTAATGACTAATCCGTTGAATTGAGAAGCGGGATTAGCGGTATAATATTTCCTGTTATTTTAATAAAGTTAAAATTTGGCGTGAGAGAGTGTTAGTTGATGAATTCAAAGGTGTTAGGCTCAGTGTTGCTAAGTAGCGCGGCGGCAATCTGGGGCGGGACGTTTGTGGCAGTCAAAGAAGTCGTTGGTTTGATCCACCCGTTACAACTCGTGTGGTTGCGATACTTGGTAGCACTGATTTTTCTAATCGGGTTTGCGTTGTTAAAACGGGAAAAGTGGCACGTGCAAGTCAAGGACTACAAGTGGTTTGCACTGATTGGCTTGACGGGGTATACCGTATCAATTGTCATGCAGGAGACGGGGACGTGGTTTTCCAGCGCCCAGACGGGAGCGGTCGTGACCGGCTCGACGCCGACCTTCATGGCGCTATTTGCGTGGCTATTATTTAAGGAAAAACTCAACCGGGTTAAAGTATTCGCGCTAATTTTGGCTACTTTAGGCGTGGTGATGATCGTCGGGATTCACCTCGCCGGTAAGCATATTTTAGTCGGGGTGTTATTGCTGATTTTGGCGGCGCTGACGTGGTCGTTGATGTCCGTCCTGATTAAAAAAGTACCCGATTACAGTGCGTTGCAGATTACCATTATTTCCACAATCATTGCGATGGTCTGCTTGACGCCGTTTGCGCTGAGCACGCCGGGCGCTTTTGCGGGCGTGAACTTCTTAAATTTGAAGGTGCTGACCTGCTTGATATACGTGGGCGCCATTTCCACCGCGTTTGCGTTTGTGATGTGGAACGCTGGGTTAACGCTAATTAGTACGAGTACTTCTGGGCTGTTTTACTTACTACAGCCAGTCGTCGGAACGTTGCTTGGCTGGTTATTGCTCGGGGAAAATTTAACGCCGGGATTTGTCGTCGGGTCGGCACTGATCTTAGGGAGCGTCTTTGTATCGGTCAGGTACGCGGCGTAGCGGGAAAAATAATTTAATAAAAAGATTAATACGGGACACTGTGGTCAAAATGACGATGGTGTCCCGTATTTTGGCATGTTATCACGTTGAGATAGTTAATGAGGGTAACTTTTTAGACGTTTAAGTTGATTTACGCAATATAATTGAGTACTATAATTAATAAGAACATTGTTATTTAAATATACTTAATTGTTGTGGTATAAAAGTGATTAATAGCGGGGGCGACAAATCATGACACAATTACAAACAACTAAACGTCATTATAAGATGTATAAAAAAGGTCGGTTTTGGATCATTGCCGGAATTACGGTAGCAACTATGGGGTTAACACAGGTTGTGGGACAAGCCGACACGAATGAATCAGTTAATAACAACATTGATACGACGGCTACAGGTACGCAATCGACGGAAAAAGAAGTACCGTTGAAGACCACCAGTACGCCAAAAGTTGAAGCGGAATCCCTTACCACGACTGGTAAGGTTGAAACGGAAAATCAAGGCGATTCAGAACAACCAGTAAAGCCCGCAGCGTCAGACGCGCAGCCTGATGAAAAGACGTCGGCTGAACCAGAAACACCAGCACAGTCTGGCACGTCCGGTGCGCAAAATGATGAAAAACCAGCGGCGGGTGCTGGGCAGGAATCTAATCAGAATAATGAGCTAACTAGTGATGCAGCTGCGCCGGCTGACAAAGATGTCGCGCAACCGACAGCGACTAATCAGAAGAAGACGTTGCGGGATGCACCCGTTGCGCCAGCGGACGATAATCAAGATTTGAGTGACCAGTTTGAGGATCCAACCTTACTGGCTGCCGTTCGCAAAGGTCTGAGTTTAAAGGATAATCAGTTACTGACTAAGGCCGTCATCAAAGCTTACGGTAACGGTTACGGGCAGAGTCTGAACGTGACAACCGCGGTCAACGGGGCTGTTCAGCCGGTGACGAGTCTTAAAGGCTTGGAAACCTTGGCTGATTTGCCATCCCGGGTTTCAGTTGGTGTCCAAGTGGCAGTCGGGGCCAGCTACCAGGAGATGCCTAATTTCGATTTTTCACCACTGAAAGCGGTTACTCTAAGGGGATTAACGCTGGAGACCCCTTACTGGGGGGCCGCAACGGATGAGCAATTACGGACGATTGCCGATTTGGACCCGCACTATATCTATGACTTAGACTTTGGCTCTACTGAGCCGATGTCAATTAATCCTTACGGGATGAACAACCATCAATTTGCGATTTTAGCGCCGTTTGTTCAGGCAGTGCTTGAAAATAATTATCCGCAGTCTAGTCCAATGATGTCGTTTGGCGGGAATAATATTACCGACTTTAGCCCGTTGAACACGTTATCGGCGCACAAAGGCGGACGTGTAACCGGTTGGCTTCAGTATGCTTTTAACAAGCAGGCCGTTAGTTATCAGCAGGGCGACACGGTCGTCGTAACTTCCCCAATCAAGGGGATTCACGGCGAATCGATCAATTACCAAGTGCGCTACTATCAAGCTGATGGAACGGCAGATGGTAAGTTGGTCGTGGCCGACGCAAACCAAGTGACTCAGAAACAGGCTGACGGCACCACGGCAACCGTTTGGCAGTATACGCTAGTTAACCCGCAGTTGTTCCAAGGGCAGCTAGTGTACGGTCAATTTTATCTAAGCGACGCGTCATATACGACGTACCCAACGGATCTCAACGGCCAGTCGATGAACGGGTTTGATTTGCTAGCGGGGGCGTTGGTCTTCCAACCAGTGACCCAATCAAAGGCGCAAATTAGCTTTGATCCAAGTGAAGTGGTCATGGGGCCTAACGCAACGTGGAATTACTTAGACCACCTTGCCAGTGTCAGTGATTATGACGGTAATTCGATTGACGCCAGTGAGTGGGCTAATTTAAAGATTACTAACGTAAATGGCGGTCCAGATTTAACGCAGGCGGGCCAACAAACTGTCACGTTTGCGTACACCGATGACCAGGGCACCGTGCACTCAGCGACGGCCATCGTCAACGTACTTGCCAGTCAGGCGACGATTACGGCTAAAGCGGATCAAGTGGTTTGGCCACAGGATGTCTCTAAACTGACGGCGGCTGATTTGGTGCAAAGCGTGACGGACGCCTCCGGTAAAGCGATCACTGATTTCACCGGGGTTACGATGACGTCAATCGATGAAACGCAAGCGGGTGCCCAAACGGTGACGCTAACTTATACGGATGCAGCGGGTAATCCCGTCACGACAACGATGACTGTGACCGTTGACCTAGCTAGTTTGACGACTAAGCCAACGCAAGTCATCGCTGGTCCGAACGCTAAGTGGGACTATTTGAGTGATGTCGACAGCGCGACGGACAGCACGGGGCAAACAATTGATAGCAAAAACGCTGACGTACAAGTGATTACGGGACCCGATTTGAGCGATGCTATGATTGGACAACCTCAGACCATCGTGTTGGCGTACACCGACAACTTAGGCCGGACGCAGCAGTTTACTGCGGTGGTCACGACCGTTAAAACTAAGGCGGCTGTGAGTGGTGTTCAAAACGTGACGATTATCGCTGGACCAAAAGCCAGTTGGACGTTAAACGACAGTATCGACTGGCAAAAGACCTTTGCGGCGGACGGCACGCAGCTTTCCGCAGCAGACTTGAACCAGATCACGGCTGCCGGGACACCAAACGTGCAGAAACCCGGAACCTATACCTTAACGTTACGGTACCTGGACGCAGCCGGGAACTTAGTAACGGGTACGGCGACCGTTAACGTGGTAGCAACGCAAGCGACGTTGAAAGTAACTGACAGCCAGTTGAAAGTTGGGAGTACTTGGCAGCCGAGTGACAATTTGGCCCAAGTAACCGATGCAACGGGTCAGCCATTAACAGTGAGCGCGGTGACGGTTAGCGGAACGGTGAATACCAGCGTTGCCGGGACGTACCCGGTCACTTACACGTATACCGATATTGCGGGGAACGTTTATACCCAGACGGCGGTTGTTACGGTCGTTGAGGCCGGCAAACCGGACCAACCAGGCAACGGCGGTGGCACAACTGATCCCGGCGATGGCGGCGGTACAACGACTGACCCGGGTAACGGTGGCGGAACGACGACTGATCCAGGCAATGGTGGCGGAACGACCACAGATCCAGGCAACGGTGGTGGCACAACGACTGATCCAGGCAACGGTGGTGGTACGACGACCGACCCAGGTAACGGTGGTGGTACGACGACCGACCCAGGTAACGGTGGTGGTACGACGACTGATCCAGGCAATGGTGGTGGTACAACGACTGATCCCGGCAACGGCGGTGGTACGACGACCGATCCGGGTGATGGCGACGGTATTACTAATCCGGACAACGGTGGTAACGCGATTGATGCTGGCGATAACAATAGTACGACCGATGCATGTAACGGTGGTATGATTACCGAACCTGGCACCGGCGACGCGGTTAAACCAGGAAATAATGGCGAGACCAGTCAACCGACTGCGCCAGCCAAGATTCAGAAGCAGGTGACGCCAGCTAAAGCGGCACAACCAGCGCAGCCTTTGACTTCAACTAGTCAGGCGGATCACACGGTTGCCCCCGCACAAGCTAAGGCGACGGCTTTACCACAGACCGATGAACGGACGACTGGTTTAGCTGGGATCATCGTTGGTGCGCTGGGCCTGACCGGCTTATTAGCTGGATTAGGTGCGAGTCACCGGCGGCATGAAGATTAAAAGAGTGAGATAAAAGGCGGTTAATTTGTGAGCATTAACGTGGCATCAGTGATTATTCCTGGGCTTGGAATGATTGCTGATGCCGGGTTAAGCGGAGCAAATTGCCTTTTAGAACACGTTTCGACCAGAATAATAGGAAAAATCCAATCAGAAATTATTAACTTTTCTGATTGGATTTTTGCGCTTTATTCCGGATTATTTTCGATAGATGAATGTTTTAACTAGCTAGCACAACGATTAGTTATGTAATGATTGATTATGGTTAAATTAATCTCCGGCAAGCAGTATATTTTATGCTATAATCAACCCATTAATTTACTATTGGTGGCAGACAACTATGGAAGAGCAATTGAATTATTATCGCTTCTCACGGGAACAGTGGAAGCAGTTTTACCGCGACGGGCACGTGCCGTTAACCGCCGACAACTTACATGAGATTAAAGCGTTTAATGATCGCATTAGTTTGGATGATGTCCGCGAGATTTACTTGCCGGTGACCCACTTGTTGCAGGCAAAGTTTGAGCATTACTTATCCTGGCGAGCGACGGAATCGTCCTTTTTGCGTCGTCAAAATCGACAATCGCCCTTCATCATTGGGGTATCGGGGAGCGTGGCCGTGGGAAAAACGACCACGGCACGCTTGTTAGAAATACTACTGAAATACCTGTATCCGGATCGCCGGACGCAACTGATTACGACCGATGGGTTCTTATATTCCAACGCTGAATTAAAGAAAATGCAGCTGATGGAACGCAAAGGCTTTCCGGAAAGCTATAACATGCCGCGGCTGATTCAGTTTTTAAACGACGTCAAGAGCGGCCAGCCGCTGGCGAAGGCGCCGGTGTATTCACATCAAACTTACGACATCGTGCCGAACCGCTTTGACGTCATTACCCATCCGGATATCTTAATCATCGAAGGAATCAACGTCTTGCAGCTACCGTCTAACGAACGCATCTACATCAGTGATTTCACCGACTTTTCGGTTTACGTGGACGCGGACGCCGACCTGATTGAATCGTGGTACTTGGACCGGTTTGAGGCGTTGATGAAGACGGCTTTCCAAGATCCTAAGAACTATTTTTACCCGTGGGCGATTGGCGATCACGGTGAAGCTATCGAGATGGCGAAGCGGGTGTGGGAAGACGTTGATTTGAAAAACTTGAATGATTATATCCTGCCGACTAGGAATCGTGCGGATTTGATTTTACACAAAATCGCGCACCATGTGATTGACGCCGTTTATTTTCGTAAGTATTAGCGCCTAAGAAATTTCTCATATTTATTGACCACTTGTTTAGAAATCAGTATGATAGACCTATTGAGCATTAACTAATCCAAAAGGAGTGAACAACTTGGCAAAAACGGACACCGCGTCTTTCGACTCAATTCTTGTGTTGGATTTTGGTAGTCAATACAATCAGTTGATTACCCGACGCATTCGTGATTTCGGCATTTATTCGGAATTACTGCCTAATACGATTTCCGCTGAAGAAATCAAAGCCCGCCACCCTAAGGGAATTATTTTCTCTGGTGGCCCCAACAGTGTTTACGATGATGGCGCCTTTCGGGTTGATCCTGAGATCTTCAACTTAGGCTTGCCTATTTTGGGAATCTGTTACGGGATGCAGCTGATGACTTACATGCTTCCGGGCGGTAAGGTCGAATCAGCTGACAACCGGGAATACGGTAAGGCTAACATCCAAGTGACCGGCGATGCGTCAACCTTGTTTGACGGGACGCCTAAGGAACAGTCAGTTTGGATGAGCCATGGTGACTTGGTTACCCAGGCACCAGATGGTTTTGACGTGGTGGCAACTTCGAAGAACTGCCCAATCGCAGCGATTCAAAACGTTGACAAGAAGTTCTACGGGATTCAATTGCACGCTGAAGTTCGGAACACGGACTACGGCGAAAACATCTTGAAGAACTTCGCGTTTAACGTCTGCCAAGCGGAAGCTAACTGGTCAATGGATGACTTTATCGATATGCAAATCGAAAAGATCCGGGCCGAAGTTGGCGATAAGAAGGTCTTACTCGGATTATCCGGTGGGGTCGACTCCAGTGTCGTTGGCGTGTTATTACACAAGGCCATCGGGACGCAATTAACCAGTATTTTCGTGGACCACGGTCTGTTACGTAAGGGTGAAGCTGACCAAGTTATGGCTAGTTTGGAAGGTAAATTCGGACTGAACATCATTAAAGTTGATGCGAAGGAACGGTTTATGAGCAAATTAGCTGGCGTTAGCGATCCAGAACGTAAGCGGAAGATTATTGGGAACGAATTTATCCAAGTCTTCGACGAAGAAGCGACGAAGTTAAACGGGATGGAATTCTTAGCGCAGGGGACGTTGTATACTGACGTCATCGAAAGTGGGACGTCCACGGCGCAAACGATTAAGTCTCACCATAACGTCGGCGGGTTGCCAAAAGACATGCAGTTCAAGCTGATCGAACCATTGCGGACTTTGTTCAAGGACGAAGCACGTGAATTGGGTGAAAAGCTAGGCATGCCATCCGCCCTTGTATGGCGGCAACCATTCCCAGGCCCAGGTCTTGGGATTCGGGTGATTGGTGAAATCACGGAAGATAAGCTTGAAATCGTTCGTGACAGTGATTACATCTTACGGGATGAAATCAAGAAGGCCGGCTTAGACCGCGAAATCTGGCAATACTTTACGGTATTACCAGGGATCAAGTCAGTCGGTGTCATGGGTGATGGCCGGACATACGACTACACAGTCGGTATCCGGGCCGTAACGTCGATCGACGGGATGACCGCCGACTTCGCACGGATTCCATGGGACGTCTTGCAAAAGATTTCCGTACGGATCGTAAACGAAGTTGATCACGTTAACCGCATCGTGTATGATGTTACGAGCAAGCCACCTTCGACTATTGAATGGGAATAGGATTTATTAAAATCCATTAGTTCTCATTCACATCTATCAGCATTTAGCTTGATTTAACAGAGCTTGATTTTTACCAAAACATGATACATTTGAATAGAATCACACAAAAAGGTGGTACCAAAGTTGGTACACCTTTTTTGTTTTGAACATCGGGTGGTACAAAAATTAAATATCGTCGTTAATGCCCCCAAAAAACGTTCATTGCACCATCCTTTGAGGCACAAGTATAGTCATTAGTTTGGTCAGTGATTGCTGTCGATTTCAAGAAGATAAGAATCATTAGAAGCGAGCTGCTTTAGATAGAAAATCGAGGCTTAATAAAGTATCATCGGAAGTGAATATAATCTACCGAGGAAGTGGCTTTGGTATGAAATATGCGATTGCTGACTTGCACTTTGATCATGAAGCTATTATTGGTTTTAGTAACCGGCCGTTTAAAACGGTTTCTGAGATGAATCAACAACTAATTGAACGGTGGAATGCGAGCGTGAAAAATCCAAGTGACGAGGTTTATATTCTGGGTGACTTCTTAATTGGTGAATTTGGTAAACGAGCAAATGACATTTTGAAACAGTTAAATGGGAAAAAGTATTTAATTAAAGGCAATCACGAAGACTATTTGAATGATCCATTGTTTAATCCAAAAAACTATGAATGGATTAAGGACTATTGTTCCTTTAGATATCAAAAAAGAAAATTTGTTTTATTTCATTATCCAATTTTAGAATGGGATGGCTATTTTAACAGCGCAATTTTATTGTATGGGCATGTCCACCAGACTCGGCAAAGCTTTTTCGAAAACACTTTAGGCTATACGGCAGTAAACGTTGGTGCCGATATGATTGGGTATGCACCTATGAGCTTGGATAATATAATAGATGAAGTTAATCTGAAGGAAAGCGAATTATAAAAACTGTTTTTGACAGGCTAAGTTACTTATTGAGAAGAATTTACCTATTTTTTTAATTGTTTTTGAAGAACAATTTTTTTATGACTTTTATATAGTTGAATGCTACAATCAATTAGGTTTAAAACAATTGTTTGGAGGAGAAATAAATGAAGCTTAAAAAGGTAGGCGTTCTGTTAATGGCAGGCGCAATGTTAGCACCATTAGCAACAGCAATGCCGGTCAGTGCTAGTACGAAACGTATTCCAAAAACTTATCGGGGAAAATGGGTTTCAAAACCAGTATATACGTATCAAAAAAAGCACACTAAAAAGAATATGGCGATGCCAAAACTTCAACTAAAAATAACTAGCAAAACGGTTCAATACCAAGCAAAGGGATATTTGCCTAAAGGATATAATCATAAAGTCTATAAGCTAAAAGTTAAGAAAGTTTATAAGCACTTAGTTGATTTAAAGGGCATGGGTCCTTACGGAAAAGTGAACTTTTTGTCTAAACATGGGAAAAAGCTGGACTGGAGCTATCAATACGGTGGGGAAATCTGGTTCAAAAAATTAAAATAAGTCAAAAATATTAATCAATAATGAGTAACTAGTAAGGACGCTTTGTCAGATACCCTAAGGTAGCGTTATCAGGATTGCGACGGCAAGCTTAATAGTTCAGAACTCAAAAACGACCTCCTAAGTTGGCGGATAGCCACTTGGGAGGTCGTTTTAAGTTCTGAATTTTATGAACTTGAATCGTTAGACATTTTGACCATGCGTTTAAAGCGGTTTATTTCAAGAACTGATTAGCTTGTTTCACAAAGTCTTCGCTAAACTGGAAGACGCCCGCGTGGCCAGCGTCTGGGTAAATGACGATCTGGCTATTTGGAAAGGCCTTCGCCAGGTCGTAACTATTCGGTTTAGTTGGAACCATCGCGTCGTGGTCGCCGTTCGCAACTAGGACTGGAACTTCCACCTTTGAGAAGTTAATTGGCTGTTCGGAGCCCCATTTATTAATAGCTTTCAGTTGCGTCCGGTAGGCTGGCCAGCCGATTGACCGGTCGCGGTTCTCCTTGCGAGCCTTGATCCGACTCAAGAATTCCTTAGCTTGATGCTTCCCGTTTTCTGTCCGGGTGAAGAAGAGGTAGGTCTTGATATCCGTCAAAGTGAAAATTGCTTTAACTAACGATTGGTCGGAAATCTTGGTGACGTTGCTAATGCCTTCGCCGCCACGAGGACCAGTCCCGGTTAGCAGGGCCCGCCGAATCAGCGTTGATTCTTGGTTGATCACTTCTTGCGCGACGAAACCGCCCATTGAAAATCCAAACAGGTCAACTTTTTCGAAGCCGAGTGCATGGATAAACTCGCGGATTTCTTTCGCCATGCCTTGAATGGTTGGGGCGGCTTTACCGCCTGAACCACCAACGCCTTGATAGTCGGGCAAAATTAACCGGTGTTCTTTTGCAATTCCGTCAATGACGGACGGGTCCCAGTTGTCGAGGTTACCGGAAAGGTGAATCAGTCCGATTACCGGGATGCCGGAGTCGATACCAACTTCGCGGTAGGCGAAAGTTTTGTTTGTCGGGGTGGTCAGTGTTTTAGTTGGAACGTTAATATATGCAGTCATTTGATTAATCCTTTCCAGCAAAGTGAAGAAGCACTTTGCCCTTGGGGTGGCCGTTTGCCAAGTAGGCTTGCGCGTCGTTAACCTGATCCAAAGAAAATTCGGTCGGATCAACGGCGGGCACGATGTTGTTCTTTTCAATAATCTTCGTCAATGCACGCAGTTGTTGGCCATCGCTACGAACGTAGATAAAGCGGTAGTCCACGCCATGACGCTTGGCTTGGCGGTCAATGCTCAGACCGTTTAAGGTAAATAGAAGCTTTTTCCATGCTGGGAAATGGTTGTCGCGTGCGAATGCGCCGTTGGGTCCAATTCGCAGTGACAGTAACCGGCCGCCGGATTTGATGATTGAGAGTTCGTGATCCAACTCCTTAGGACCTAAGGTATCGATAACAAAGTCGACGTCAGCTAAGGATTCCCAGTAGTTTTCCGTGGCGTAATCAAAATATTGGTCGGCGCCGGCAGCTAAGGTCCGTTCGCGGGCCCGGGCATTCCCGCTGACAATGACCGTCAAGCCCAAGTCTTTTGCGATGGGAATCGCCATTTGGCCAAATGAACCTGAGCCGCCGGGAATAAAGACGGTTTGACCAGCTTTGGCATGGAGAATTTCATGGAAGGCTTGGTAGGCGGTTAAACCGGTCAACGCCGCGGCCGCCCCCGTTTTAAAAGTAAGGTTTTTAGGTAGGGGCGCAACGGCGTCGGCCTTAACAGCGACGTATTCGGCAAACGCCCCGATGTTGTCGAGGGGTAAGCGAGTGTAGATGGCGGTCCCAACTTCGAAGTCCGTCACGTTTGCGCCGATTTCAACAACGACGCCCGTTAGTTCGTTCCCCATTGTGTGGGGGAGGTCAATTCCTTGAACAAGGCGTAAGCTACCAGTTCCAAGCAATGAGTCCAGCGGGTTAACCGCCGCCTCGCGAACCTCGACCAAGACCTCGTCAGGTTGAATCTGTGGTTTGGCTATCGTTTGGACATTAAGTTGATAATCTTTTGCGTATTTTGTGAGTTGTGCGGCCTTCATAAGCAGTTCCTCCGTTTGTTTAATCTCTTTAGTAACAGATATTCGATTTTGTGACTAAAACGAGTTTAACGCATATGGTAACAAATATCAACAATTGTCACTTTTTAAAAATTATGCTAGTCTAGTATGGAAGATTTATCAGGAAGGCGGACTTAGCATGGCAAAAATTACGCAACGCAAAATCGTCGATACCGCCAGTGCCCTCATTCAAGAGCAGGGGCGCATCGACATTTCTTTAAATACCATCGCGGATGCGCTCGGGATTACGCACGGCGCGTTATATAAACATTTCGATAGTAAGCAAGCCATCTGGGAGGCGGTCGCCGAGCAATGGTTCCATACCCAGATTATCGATAAAGTGATGCAGACGGTGCTAAGCGACGGGCAAGCTGAACAGCGTGATCGCGTGACCGTTTTGCATGACTGGTTGTGGGCGTTTGTGAACGCCAAGAAGACGGCCTATTTAGCCAATCATGAGATGTTCAGGCTGAACACGCAGTACGTCGATAGTAATCCGCTGGCACTTGAACGGGTGCTGCAACCCGCGTATCAACAAATTGATGAGTTAATGGGCTACCACGACGAGAACTATTTGCGTGCGGAGACCATTATGTCGGCGTTCGCCGTCTTTACGCTACCTAATTTAAGCGCGGCGTGGTCGTGGCCGGATTACCAAGATCGGTTTGAAGCGACGTGGCGGCTGATTAAAGCGGGCGTATAAGCTTGCGGTTAGGTCAAAAAAATAACCCCAACCGAAGTTGAGATTTAGCGCGTGTGCGTCGGAAATTTTTCTAAACGGTACAATTTTTCGTCATCGAGGGTATCGTGACCGGCTTTAAACGTGTAGCCCATGTGCTGATAAAAGCCTAACGCGGTAATTGAAGCTGGAATCTCAACCCGGGTAGCTTGCTTAAAGTAGTCGTCGGCTTCAAGGGTTTCGATGATTTTGCGGCCCAGTCCGTGTCCTTGAAAGGTTGGTAACGCAAAGATGTCGAAAAGACTGAATTCAGTCTTTTTACCCCAGTAAGATCCAATGGCACCAGTGCCAACGATTTGGCCGTCGCTTTCAAAAACGTAAAAGTGAGTTTGCTGCGCTTTGGCTACGAAAAAAGCGGGTGGCATTTCAGCGATTAAGGCTTCTAGGTAGTCGCTGGAATAGTCTTGACAATTAGATGTTCGTAAAGTGGTCGCAATCATGGTTGCGACCTTTTTAGCGTCGGTCGGTTTAAAATAGCGTGTTGTGATCAAATGATTCACCTCATTTTAATTAGCGGTAGTGACTAATGACTGTCTCGAGCGCAGTGTTCAGTTCAGATTTCATGGCTGCCAAATCCTCAGGGGTGGGTGCGGTATCGTCAGCGTACATGATTTCGGGCTTGACCCACCAAATGGGACCCGGAGTCGGCGTGTCGCCATTGTGCCGGGGAATGATGTGCCAGTGTGCGTGGGAATCGCCGTTGCCTAGCATTTCAACATTCATTTTGTCCGCGTGAAACACCTTTGCGCAGGCTTCGGCGACCCAGCTCATTTCTAACATGAACTGGGTCTTGGTGGCTGGCGACATGAGATGGAGCTCGGTAACGTGTTCCTTGGCTAAAAATAACGTATATCCACGAAAATATTGACTGTCGGCTAACACCACGTAACCAGTTGAGAGTTCTTTAACAAAGTACGGATTCAGATTGGCCTTAATCATTGCGATGCGTTGACAAATGAGACAATTATCTTCCATGGAAAAGACCCCTAATTTTGTTTTCATCAGTATACGCTTGTTTGGTCACTTTGTTTAGACGGAATAAGGATGGCCGGTGGTGATAGCTTTCGTAATCAACACTAGATATAATGATATTAGATGATTTTTACCAACAATTAAAACGGTATGCATAGCGAGGAAAAGTAATGCGAATTCTAAATGTGATTGACCATATCTTGGATAAGGACTCCGGCAACGTTGTATTGTCGCAAAAAGAGATTGCTAAGGATAACCTTGAAATTTCCAAGTACGTTGAAAAAGTGATTGATAAATTTGAAAAAAGTGAATATGTGGAGCTAGAGCTATCACGAATTCCGATGCTCGAACAGTTTTGGAATGGTCGTGACGATTTTCAAAAACTGACGGAAAAATTTGCGTTGGATTATTTTGACAGTATCAAGGTCAATGAAAAAATTCCCGGTGGAGACTTGTTATTCTTTAACGTCGAACTAGAGGACTTGAGCCAAATGATTGGGATTGCCAAGTTGGATTACACCCAGCGCTATATCCATAACGTTGAGTATGACGATGATGTTTTGGTGAACAATATCGTTCAAAACAACAGTATCTTGCCATCGCCTAGTCAGGGGGTCAAGAACATGCTGCTGATTGATGGCGATAAAGTTCAGTTACGTGAACAGCAGTACACGGGAGAGAGTGGCAAGTGGCTGATGTCACGGGATTTTCTCAACGTTGCGGCGGTCCCCGCCAAAGTTTCGAACAACGTTAAGCAGATCAAAAAATCGATTCAAAAGATTTCGGAACAGTACGATGACGGGGATGACTTTACCATCACGTCCAAGACGCAACAGGCGATTCACGATAGCATCGAGACGGATGGCGTCATCGATAATGATTATATCGCCGACGTGGTGTTTGACCAGAAAGAAGACGCTAAAGCAGAATTCAAGGACCAACTGGCCAAAAAATCGATTGAGCCAGTCGTCACCGTCCCCAACGCGGATTATTTCGAAAAGAAATATGAGCGCCAAAAGATCAAACTTGATAATGGGATTGAAATCAACGTGCCGATTAGCTTGCTGAAGAACCGGGATGCGATTGAATTTGAAACGAATCCAGATGGCAGTACTTCGGTGGTGATTAAGAATGTTGGAAGTTTGAAGAGTAACTTTTAGGTGCGTGGGTTGAATAGGAATAAAACGCTAAAAATCGAATGACGGTTATTCGATTTTTAGCGTTTTTGATATGTAACTGTTCGGCTGTCAGTTGCCTGCTGACTTAATTACTTTGAATAATTGGTTATTGGATGAAAAATAAGTGAATCATTCACATACTTTGGACTTCATCCTATTTATTCTGTAAAAAAAGTTTAGTGAATTACGACAAATTTCCTTGACGATGAACCAACTTCATCACCTATACTAAGGATTGAAAGCGCTTAACTTAGCTTATTAGGAGGCCATATCAATGAGTCGTGAAAAAACTGAAACTTTTATTGGTAAAGGAAAAGGTTTTAAAGATGATATTGTTTTAAATGTCACAATTACGGATGGTAAACTCGAAAAAGTTGAATTGGTATCAAGTAATGAAAGTGAAGAGGTTGGTGAAAAGACACTGCCAGATTTAATTAATAGTGCCAATCAGACCCATCAATTCGAAGTTGACGGTGTTTCCGGCGCTTCACATACTTCAGATGGCTTTAACGCAGCCTTGAAAGACGCTGTTGATCAGTCAAACGGCGTCCAAAAGTCGACTGAAACGACCGTCAAGGATGGGACTTATACCGTTGATGTAGACTCGTTTGTCGAGAATCAAGGGTTACCTGGCAAGGGTAAAGCAACAATGGCAGTTAGCTTCAAAGACAACCAGATTCAAGACATTACCGTGCCAAAGTATACCGATACTCCAGTAATTGGTGGCATGGCCTTTAAACTATTAAAAGATAAAATTATCGATAATCAATCGACCGCTGTTGACGCAATCAGTAGTGCGACGGTCTCGTCACGGGCCTATTTATCCGGTGTTGATACTGCGATTGAACAAGCTGGCGGTGAACCAACGGCGTTCGCAAACCGGCAGTTACCTGTGCACACACCTGAACATAAGGAATTGCATACCGACGTGCTTGCCATCGGGGCTGGTTTAGCCGGTTTCAGTGGCGCAATCGAAGCCGCCCAAGACGGTGCCAAAGTCATGTTATTGGAAGCTGGTCAAACGTACAGTAGCTCAACAACGCGGGCCCAAGGCTTTATCATGGGCGCGGCGACTGATGAACAAAAACGGCGCGGTATTACCGATAGCGCGGATCATTTCTACAAAGATTTGATGACCGTATACGGGGATGAACCTAACATTGAACCAAAATTGCTTCGGAAGTTGGCGGATGAATCCGCAAGCTACATCAAATTCCTAGAAGACCAAGGCTTGAAGTGGGACAAGGTGGTTAACATTGCCCCTAAGGAACCGCGGTTAACGAAGCGGGCCCACACGATCAAAGGAATGGGGACCACGTTGATCAACACGTTGGTTAAAGCCACTAAGCAAAAGGGCGTTGATTTGCGGTTAGGCACCAAAGTTGACGATTTGATTATCGAAGACGGCGCCGTTAAAGGGGTTCACGCAACGACCATTGCCGGCGATAAACTCACGATTCACGCATCAGCGGTCTTAATCGGGACCGGGTCGTACACGATGAACCGTGACATGATCAAACGGATGAACCCAAGAATGACGAACATTGACGTCATCGTTGGTAACGGTGACGGGTCTTCCATGAAGTTCTTCAATCAGGCGGGCGCTAAAATCGTCGACGTGCCGTACTTGCAGTTCATGTATTACTTCTACGGCGTTTCATGGGGTAGTCGTTTCCCAGAAGCTATTCCAGAATCACCGACGTTGCCAAACTACGACGTGTTATCAGTTGATGGTGGCGGACAGCGTCTAGCGTCAGAAGATGACTTCACCTTCGAATTTACTAAGCGCTGCTGGCGCAACGGTTATGACGAAGGTTATGCGCTTTATGGTCAAACGGTCGCGGATAAGTATCCGGTAATGACTGACATCGGGTTAACGACTAAGACGGCCCACGATAAGCCGTTTGGGTACCGTGAAATGACGATTGAAGCTTTAGCTAAGGATGTTGGTATCGATCCGGCTAAGTTACAAGCAACCGTCGATCGTTACAATGAACTTTGTGACCAAGGCAAGGATGACGACTTCGGTAAGAACCCGGACAACATGGTCAAAATTACGGCGCCGTACTATATTTTACGGATGCCACAGATTTGTACCGATGCTTACACGGGTGCTAAAATCAATGAGCACGCGGAAGTCTTGGATAAAAACGACAAGCCAATCCCTGGGTTATACGCGGCTGGTTCTTGTGCGGACAGCGGTGTCATGGGCATTGACTACTACGGTGACGGCATGTCGCTGTTGACTTGCGGGGTCTTTGGTCGCGCTGCGGCGAAGGACGCCATCAGTAAGATGAAGCAGGAAAAAGTTACGAATTAAAGCTTATTTAAATAGAAAAAACTGGCTAAGATAATCCGTCTTAGTCAGTTTTTGTTTACGCTCGGATGCTATACTTATGGCGAACGTTCAAGGAGGATCGTCATGACAGAAAAACAGCCGGAGCATCGCTATCCGTATATTTATACGTCGTCGGAGTTAGGTAAATATTTTGGCATCACCATTAAGGGCATCGAGTATTACGAGAAAAAGGGACTGATTAAGCCCAACCGCGTGGGGAACAACAAGCAACGGCAGTTTAATCTGATGGAGACCTATCGCATTTGGATGACCCGCTACTTACGGCAAATCGGGTTCAACGTCGATCAGACTTTGGCGGTGTTAAATGCGGAAAAACCGGTCGCGGCTGAAGATGCGTTTGCCACGATGATTACCAAACTTAAACGGCAACAGTTGCGTTTAGATACGACCATTGAAGTTTTGGAGCGTAACTTAGCGTTGCTGGAAAAAGCCGATGACGGACCGTTTTTTGAGTTGACGGACTCGCCGGATTTCAAATGGCTGTTTTTGCGGTCAATGGAGTGCGCCCATCGTAGCGATGCGCACCAGTCTGATGAATACCGTCAGTGGAATGAGTTGATGCCGATTACCGATGCGTCGGTGCGGTACGGTCACACGGCGGTGGTGAGTGACGAGTTGGAATTGGAACCGGAGATTGGGATGATCATGACGAGTGACCATTTTGATAAGTTTGGTTTGTCAATGAGCGAGCGTGTGCAGGCGATTCCGGGATGCAAGTGTCTGCACACGGTCCTAGTGGGTGGCTCGCAACAGATTGAAAGTCGGCAGTGGCTTCAACCGGCGTTGGATGAGCTCCGGCGTAGACACTTGCGATTGCAGGGGGACGTGCTGACGTCGGTGCTGTTAGTGCTGGATAATGATGAAACGCACGTGCGCTTTGATGAGGCGTGGCTGCCGGTTGAATAGAAGGTTAGAGCGCTTCTAACTTGTATGGGGAAGACTATGTTCATCTCTGGTCAGTATGCTACTTAAGTTGAAATATCAAACTTTATGGGATGTCTGAAAGCTAATAATGTTTAGCCAACATGTTAATTTTTAAATGTAAGTACGAAAAAATCTATTTTATTGACTGATTAAGTTAAATTAGCGATAATAAGGTATAGTTAAAAACGAAAAAACGTTTTTAAAGGAGAAGCCAATGTTAATAGATTTTAAAGTTCAAAATTACAGATCATTTAAGACGGAACAAGATTTTTCAATGCAGACTGGTAAACGATTGCGTAAATATCAGGATTCCAATACAGTGATGTCGATTGATGGACGATTATTGAAATCGGCTTTAATTTTTGGTGCGAACGCTAATGGTAAAACGAATTTAATTAAGGCGTTGATCATGCTCAAAAACTTAGTGACCAATCCGACCAAAGATGAATTGCAAAAGTTAATGACGGACACGTTCGGTTATAACAAAAAAAATACAGTTTTTGAAATTTGCTTTTCAGTAGCTGAAAATAAATACAGATATGCATTAGAATATAATGCTAATGAAGTGGTTTCTGAACAACTATCTATGAATGAAACGTTAATTTTCTCACGTGACGAGCAATCATTCACGACTGTTCCCGTTCAATTGTCGCCGTTAATTGATAATGTCCGCAAAAATCAGCTTTTGCTATATTTTGCACAACAAAATAATGAAGAACACGCCAAAGCAGTTTACAGGTGGTTTGTTGAAGATTTAATTTTTGTGAATACTGATCAAATAAGAAATGATCGTTTCAAAGCATTGCAAGATGAGAAATTTAAACATAAATTTTTAAACTTCCTACGAGCTGCGGATTTTAATATTGTGGATGTCGAAGTCAGGGAACGAAAAGAGACGGTGCCAACACCGGAGTCGATAATAAAGAAATTAAATGCTAACGGTGATTCTGATGCTGCTGCTGATGATATTGAGTTTATGAATTCAGTTAGATATGACATCTATTCCACTCATAAATCTGAGAATGGGCAATTCCCGGTTTATTTTAACAATGAAAGTACCGGTACTAAAGTATTCATGTTCTTGGCATTATATATCTTAAACAACAGCGAAAAAACATTGATGATTGATGAATTTGACCGATCTTATCACTTGGAATTGGCGCAAGCGTTGTTGACACTGATTAATAGCAAAAATCAGAATAATCAATTCATCTTAACGACTCATGAGTTGTCATTAATGGACTCTGAGTTACGACAGGACCAAATTTGGTTTGCCGAAAAGAATCGTTTTGGTGAAAGCGAACTCTTTAGTATTTTTGATTTTGACGATCCGGCGTTAAAACGCGGCGATTTCAATTACAAGAAACGTTATCTTGAAGGAATCTATGGTGCAACTCAATTGGTGAATCGCAATTTACTTTTGGAGGCATTGTTAGAAGAATGAGCAGAGAGCGCAAAAAAAGAAAGTTAAAGCCAAGAATATTCTTTTTTGTAGAGGGAAAGACCGAGAAAGTGTTTTTTGATGCTTTATCCCAAGAATATCGGCTTTTAGCTGCTAGGACCATAAAGATAATGGATAACAGCGGCAAAGATTGGGTGGACAAAGCGGCTAACATGATGAGAAATAATCCTAGTCTACAACCAGACCGCAATACCAAAATATTTATTATTTTCGATAAGGATGATTTGACTGAGGCAGCTATTGCCAAAATGAAGAAGAAGAGCGAAAAGCTGGGCAAGCAATGTTTGGATTGTAAATTAGGTATTTCGAATTTGTCATTTGAAGTATGGTTACTAGCCCATTTTCAGAGTATTACGAATAGGATTGAGAACCAGATGCATTTGAATGCGCAACTTTCAGGATACTTAAACGCAGATTATGTTAAAGGAAATAGCAGACAAATGGAAACAATTGTAAAGGATGATAAGGTGTACGTGGCTATTGAAAACGCAAGTAATGTCTCCATGTTTTCGGTTAACCGACAGTCGACCAATATAGGTGATATCGTGGCTGAGGTTATTAACTAAATTAAAGAGCGACTAACTCGGATGGATTGACCATCTGAGTTAGTCGCTCTTTAGGTTTAAAAATTAAGCGTGCATTTTTGCTTGGGACAGAGCGTCTTCAACGGCGGCTTTCAAAGCCCGGCTAGTCGTTGAAGCGCCAGAAATTGCATCCACATCGGCTGAATGCTGTTCAGCCATAGCTGTTGGTAATTCTTTGATGGCCTTCAAACCAACATCTTCACTTTCGCTTTGCTTTAACACTTCCACGTTAGTCAACGTGTCGTGAGTGTCGGTGGTAACCCGCACAACGATTTCGTCACCCATACCAGCCGTACTGCGACCGATGAATTGGTGATCGTTAGTGGCGTAATGTTCATCAGTTGCCAGATCACTCTTCAACAAATCAGTGTCAGCTGAAGCACCAGAAACGGCATCAGTCTTAGCAACCGGTTTGTCAGTCTTAGCCGTAGCGGCGGCTTCACCGGCAATCTTACCGAAAATCAGGCATTCGGCTAAGTCTTGCCCAGCTTGATAGCGGTTAGTTGTGATACTGCCAGCTTCACCAGCGCCGTAAAGGTGTGGAATTGGGTCGCCTAGCATGTTGACGATTTCAGCTTGGGCGTTGCGCTTAGGCCCGCCCTGAGTGTTCAAGACGACCGGCGAGAGTGGTAAGGCGTAAAGCCGGTTACCAGTAAAGGCCGTTAGGGTATCGGACGCCCGGTGGAATTCGTAATCGTAGTTTTGAGATGCGAACTTATTAAAGGTCGCGATGGTGTCGGTCAGAATATCAGCATCAGCCGTGATTTGCTGTGCGAGTTCGGCGGGCGACGTCGCGGAAAGCACGTGTTTTAGCGCCGGCTGCAATGCAGGATCGTTGACTTGCAAGAGTTTTTGATACTGTTTGGCATCAAAAATCAAATGGGACTTTGTTGGAAACAGGGGATGGCGCCAAGAACCGTGGGTGTAGAGATAGCCTTCTTTAGCGGCTTCGTCTTCCTTAAAGTAACGGCTACCATCCGTGCTGGCGATGAAGATACTGCCAGTGTATAGTTCGGGCCAGGTTGCTGATAAAATGCCTCGTTGACCTTCAGGGACTTGATATGTCAGACCATGGAACATGCCGGCAGCGTTGTAAGCGTTCGTGTGCCAAATGTCGGCGCCCACGTCAGTCGCTAAGCGAATGGAATCACCTTTGTTATACAGAGTTCCCATTGGGACTAAGTGTGCATTACCGGTGTAGTTTTGAATGGCGGTTGGGTCGTTTTCAAACCCACCGGTGGTCAGGACGACACCGTTAGTGGCACGGATGTTTAACATTTGGCCTTGGCGTTTGATCTGAGCGCCAAGAATGGTGCCGTCAGTGGCTTGTAAAAGGCGGATCGCTGGCGATTCGTACCAAACGTCAATTTTGTCGGCACGGCTTAGGACGTTTTCGCGGAGCTTCGTCCAAAAGGCGCCGTCAGAAATGGTCTTGCCTTGGTGAACCGTAAGCATCGTGTAGGCCTTGGCGCCGGGATAGCTCGGGTAATCAGGGTTGTCGTTGGCGACGGACTGAACGGCGGGATCATCGGGATGGTCGCGGAATACGAAGGGCTCGACGTTTAAATAGGTCCGTAGATAGTCCTGCATATTGGCAACGCCGTTAACGAAGACGTCTAAAATGTCGTCATTTAATTTGAGTGGGGCAACCTGCGCCTGATAGTACTGTTTATAGGCTGCTTTGTCGTTAGTTGAGGCAATCAGTTGGCCGGAATAGCGGGTGTTGCCGCCTTCGTGGCCGGCTGGTGCGGCGTCAACTAGTAAGACTTTAGCGCCTTGGTCAGCTGCAAAACGGGCGGCTGTGGCCCCGGCACCACCGAAGCCTAAGACTAAAACGTCGTAGGACGCGTGCCAAGTCATCTTTTCTTCATTAGCAATAATCATCAAAATACCTTCTTGTCGAATTATTTTTGAAAGCGCTCACTAATATAAGCGTACCACTGAAATGTTTATTGTGTAACCGGTAATGGACTCAGTGAATAGGAATCAAAAGAAAAATAGAACTAAGCAATTCTAACGCCGAAAATTTTATTGTTAATTGACTTTTTGACTCATAGGTTATTAATGATCGATATGCTAAAATGTTATTGAAATATTATTTTTTTAATCGTTGGGGTAGGTCTTAAAATAAAAGGAGCTTTAAGATGAAAAAATTACGGTTAGTTATTGTGACATTGGTTGCGATGCTGATGTTTGGCGGTGCGATGGCACCAGCTATGACGGCTTCAGCTGCCAAGAAGACGGGGTATAGTCGGATTGAGAAGTGGAAGATCAGGCACGTTAATTATAAGGTCAAAAATAAAAAGGGCCACACGTACACGATAACGGGCAAGGCCAAAAACGTTAAGCTTAAGACGAATCATTATTTAAAAAATTATGCTAAGAAGACGTGGAAGCGAACCAAGATTACTCAAGTTAAGCATAAGGGCAATTGGATGGTTTACTACTATGTGACGACGAAGACGAAGCATAAGAACGTTGGCGGTTGGGTTAAGTTAACTGATATGAAGCGCGTTCATACTTCAAAAGGTGACGAGCATCACTTGGCCGACTTCGATACGTGGTATCGTCATTTGAGTCAAAAAATGAAAAATTATTATCCATTTACTGTACAATCCTCCGGTGCGACTAACGTTGACGGGTCACCCGCACAGTTCATGATTTGATAAATCAAAATGAATTAAATAAAACTGCTACTAATCGCCCAGACGAACCCGGGTGGTTAGTAGCAGTTTTTATTTATACCGCAGCGTTCAGTTTGTCAGCTTGCGCGAGCATGTGGTAGGTAGATTTGAAGACGGGGCAAACGTCATCGGGAATCGCGTAGTCGTGAGTCGTTTGGCGGAGTTGGGCAAAATTTTGATCTAAGGACCGGCCGGCGCTGGCATCTGCGCGTAATTGAAGGTACTGATCACGGACTGAGAACACTTCGGGATGATTTTGACCATGGGCGTTCGTGATTGCGTGCGTATAAAAGTCTAATTTGTCATGGTGTGTTGCTAAATAGGTTTTAACGGTTGTCATAAGACCCACCTCTTTGTATTTGATAGGTTAATTATAGCTAGTAACGGAATTAAATAATTTGATGCGGGTCAAGTTTATGAAAATACCTTTAACAGATTAGCTTCTTTAGAAAATATATCGACACAAAGTCCTTAGTTGTGGATAATAGAGTTATAGGTAATCGGAAGGGGGCATTACAATTTGGACAAAAATAAATCGGTTGAACCACAGGTCGATGTAAGGCCAATTGTAGATGTGGTTCCTTATAACGTTAATTATGAACACGCATTGGAGCAAAATAGCCATAATAATGAGCTTATTTTTGAGTATCCAACGGTTTATGTGATTGCGGATCAACAAGAAAAAGGTCGCAAGGATGAAATACCGGAATTTACTGTGTACGTAGGTGAGACTAACAATATTGGTCAGAGAACGCGGCAACATCTTGATGATGATACTAAAGTCCGTGAAGATTGGCAGAAGCTAAAGAATAGTCCTAATGCCGAAATGATGGTTATAGGCGATAAATACTTCAATAAATCATTGACGCTCGATATTGAGAACCGATTAATGATGTATTTACTTAGTGTGGATCATATTAGGCACTTAAATAATCGTCGGACCAATCCACAACGTAAATATTTTATGTCTGGACAATTTGACAGGATTTTCGCTGGGGTATGGGATGCACTGAGACGAGAGAAACCAGAGCTTTTTCCTATTCAGAAGGAGATAGAAAGTTCTGCTATCTATAAAGCATCACCATTTCATGCGCTGAATGAAAAACAACTTGAAGGCAAAGATAAAATTCTTGATCGAGTTGTGAACGTTTTGGAAAAGGCCAAGCAAGTGGACAATGACAAGGCAGCGGTTATTTTCATTTCTGGTCAAGCGGGGACTGGCAAAACTGTTTTGTTAAGCAATCTGTTTACTGATTTAGTGAATAGTAAGATGACTGGTGATAAAGCTGTTAATTTATTAGTCAATCATGACCAACAATTAATTGTATATAAGCAGATTGCGCATAAACTGGGACTAGATCAAAATAATGAGGATGTAGTTTGTAAACCAACGCGATTTATTAATGAACATCAAAAACCAGAAGCCAAAAAAGCAGATGTGATTTTGGTTGATGAAGCCCATTTATTGTGGACGCATGGTAAACAATCTTATCGAGGAAAAAATCAGTTAGATGATCTATTGGGTCTAGCTAAGGTAGTCATTATTGTTTTTGATAAGTACCAGATTTTGACAACCGATGAATATTTAGACGACGCAGCAATCAACCATTTGGAGGCAGTTGCTTCAAGAACGGGTAATACCATTACCTTGAAAGATCAGGAACGAATGGATGCTGATGCCGAGACTATCGAATGGCTACATGATTTTGCTATCAATAGGGAGTTGAGTCCAATTCCTGATGATCAACATTATGACTTAAAAGTAGCCAAAACTCCTGATGTTATTTACAAGAAAATTAAAGTATTGGATCAAAATCGAGGACATGGTACTGCTGGCTTAGCACGGATGTTGGCAACATTTGATTGGCCTTATAAGGATGCCAAGGGGCCGGAATCCGGCGGTACTTGGAACGTCAGCGTTGGAGATTGGCAGTTACCATGGAATTTACAGTTGAAAGTTCCTCGTAAGCAGAAGAAGAGAAATAAGTCGTTAGCATGGGCAGAACAGTCACAGACAATCGATGAGGTTGGTTCCACGTACACCATTCAGGGATTTGATCTGAATTATGCCGGCTTGATTATTGGGTCATCGGTTACTTATCGTGATGGTAAGATTGTATTTGATCCGAGTGCAAGTAGTAATAAGCGAGCGACTAACAATCGGACTTGGAACGGCAAGAAGATTAATGTTGCTAAAGAGTTACTACGAAATGAACTGAATGTCTTGCTTACGCGAGGTGTACACGGATTATATATTTATGCTGTTGATGAAGAGCTACAACAAGCATTGTTAGAGATGGCCGGAACAGAACATATTTTGGGGGATAAATAAATGGATTATAAAGACGTCGAACAAGGACTAATCGAGTTCCGCAATAAGAAGGGTTGGCAAAAGTTCCATAATCTAAAGGATTTAGCTATTTCATTAAACTTAGAGGCGAGTGAGGTATTAGAAATATTTCAGTGGGAGCCGAGTGACCATGAATTAACAACAAGCGAGCGTGATCATTTAGAAGAAGAGCTAGCTGATACTTTGATCTATACCTTTTATATGTGTGAAAAGCTAGGCGTCAACCCACTGGATATTGTTGCTAATAAAATGAAATTTAATCAGCAACGTCATTGGAGCAAAACAGAAAATTAAGGAGAACCCAAAGAGGCGTATTTACGTCTCTTTTTGATTATGATGATATATATAAATATCTTCTTTACTATTGTATCTGAACCCCTATAGTTATAAGTAACATATATAAGCGAGGTGTCGATTATGGTGGATAAGCCTAATATTTATATAATGAGTGATTTGCACTTTGATACGAAGAGACTGCCAGGGAATGTAAAAAAGAGGCTAAATAAATTAGCAGAATTGGGAGATTTGGAAGGGCAAAAAGCCTATCTGCGTGAGGTTGATAATAATCCTCACTATCATTATTCGAAGGCACAAATTGAATTGAATGTGAAATCAGTAGTTAGCGTACTGGATGAAAATAAAACTGACAATATTTTTATTCTTGCGGGAGACTTCTTCGATGATCTATTTAAAACGCTTGATTTTATTTCCTTATTAGAAAAATTAAAGGTAGTTTCCTTCGTTGTTTTAGGTAATCATGATTATTGGACCTATTTTAATAATAAGATGACTTTAAAACAGTCAATTGAAATCGCTTCCACTGAGACGGAAAGTAATCATTATTGTCGCTTGCTTTTGACCGGAAGAAGGTATCTTGTCAATGGTCTAACGTTTATTGGAGACACAGGATTTACAAATTTACATTATTCTAGTTTTTGGGTAGATAGCGACGGTAATGATCATTTTGATAAAGTTACAACAACTAAAGAATTACAGGAGTCCACACAGGATGCTTTTCAAATAAAAGGTCTTAATGCAGAAGTAGTGCAAAAGTTGAATACAAAATGGAGTAATTTTGCCAAGAAAGAAATAAAAAAGCAATCCAAAAAAGACCCGCTTTTTATCGTCACTCATTGGCCGATGGATCAGAAAGCCGGGAAAAAAGGATCTAGTTGGTGGCAGACGGATGCGGGTTTTCCAAAGGATGCGACGGTCAATAGTCAAGTGGGAGAAAAGTACTGGTTAATAAGCGGACACACTCACAAAGATATTCATGAAGCTAATTCAATTGCAACACAAGCTGGATATAATACTGAGACTTGGTTTGAAAAATTTTCATTATCGCAATTTGGACAATTAGTTCCAAATGAAAAGATGTATGGATTGATAGATATACATGATGCCTTAGCTAGATTTAGAGATCCTTCAATTATTTTCAGCACAGGTAATGAAGAGGTAATCAAAAGTGAATCAAGAAAAATAAGTTTTCAAGGCTATAGAAGAGCTGGAAGTTGGGGAAATAAAAAAGTTCTATCTATATATTTAAAAAGTCCCAAACGTTATATTAATTCTGTGCAAAGGAAAATTAACAAAATCAAGAATGTTTTTGTTGGGAATGCTGGATATTCCGATGTGGAGGGCCCTAATTTATATCAGGCGAAGATTTATGTTAAGGAGGCAATTGAAATATTGAAAATGGGATACGACCATAATCCATTTGAATTCTTCACTGCCTTAATTGTAACGGGATATGCATATAATGATTGTGCTTTCAGGCTAAATCAGATGCGGAAAGTCACGACTTACGATATTATTAGGCAATCTATGGTTTATCAAACAATTATGTCTAAGGATGATCTTAAAATAAGTAAAATTGAAACTGTGGTCGGGTTTCGGGGGAGTCATTCTGTTATTGATATTGCTAATATGAAACTAAGAATACCAGTGGTTAATGGCTATCATTTGCCACTGAGCGCATTTCAACCATTAGCAACTGAGTTCAATGGTCAACTATTGGGAGATAAAGTGTCAGAAGAAAAGCGCTTGGCGTTGAAAGAAGAAACGGACCAGATTGATGAGCGTGAGCAAGCAAGATTAGATAGAGAGAAGCGTCTGCTAAAGAATCAAGAACCGAAAAAGGAAACAGAATTTCGGTTTTCCCCATTTAAAAAACAAAAGTGCCAATCTTATCCGCATGGAACTCGTATAGAAGATCTGACAAATACTCGTGAATTGAAAGGTAAAAATGGATTTCATTATCAGGTTAATAAAACTATCAAAGGGGAGCAATATAAGAAAAGCTTTACTACGCTTGATGAAGCAATTGACTATTTGAATCAAATAAATAAGCCGTTTATGTGAGAAATGTTGAAAAGTATGACTTATATGAATCCAGGTTTAGGAGATGTTTTTCAAATAAGTAAATGTTCATGTAGTAATTCTCATTTTTCATGAGCAGTACTGTATGACATCAATTACTTCAGTAACATTCCGAAAAAGGGAGTGCCCTTATAAACAATTGCTTTGAAAACAATAATTCCTTGACCGCGCGTACGGTTTAACAATTGGCAGTAGCTTTGAAATTGATTCTACAAAGTATACATTTCGTAAGGTAAGCCGCAGTGCACCATCACTACCCTGACCAATGAATCTCAGTTTATGGTCCTCAATAATTCCAGCAAAGTATTGGTCTTTATGTTTGAAAATTCGATGACGAAATTTGGTTGTTAAATCTTTGGGAACGTTATGTGCCTCAAAAATGAGGCCACTAGGATTAAGTGAATAGCTAACGGCACCTTCTGAGTAATGATAGTATTCAACTGGATCAGCTACAAACGAAATAATAGTGCCTAGTGCGTCTGTGTTATGTTTGGAAAAATTAACTAACCCTTTTTGAATCCAGACATGATCTGCGACGGTTTGACCACTATGATTTTCTACCATTTTTAAAGCTGTAACGCGTTGTCCGTTCGATGCTGTACCGAACGCAGAAAGCACACCCGTATAAGTTTGACGAGGTGCGTTTGGATCTATTAACCGAGTCATTATCAGTACGCCCCAATTGTTTCTTTTTATAATATGTTACTTGATATTTTGTCTGTTCGCCATAATTGAATTAGAAAAGAGACGTTGCAATCCAATAACTGCAACGTCTCTTTTGGTTTGCCCAAATAAATAATCCAATCTACTCCGAAAGTTATTGCACCCACCGATAGCAGGTTTATAATAAAAATATATTTATAACTAACTATTGATAATTCGATTAATTAAAATGATGTGATTCAGAAGGGGTGGAAAGAATGCGCAATTGGAAAAAAGTTTTAACCACAGTTGTTTTAACGCTAGCGATGATGGTTCTTGGCATCGGGGCAGCCAGCACATCGGCTAGTGCCAGCACGTGGCACAAGGGGTTACCAAGTATCGTCAAGAAACACAAATTATGGGTGAACACCAAGAAAGTTAAGTTTGGTAGTTCTAACCAGTTCTATTATCGTAGCTATTTTGCAACAACTGGTAAGAAGACCAAGATGGACTTGTACAACCATACCGTTCCATACATGAAGTCGGATGGTAAATATTATGCGTTCGAATTATTCTTCAACTATGGAAACGTTGACGGTATCAGCCGAACTGCTTACCATAAGGTTGCCAAGAATACTTATAATGTTAAATCATCTTTGAAACGCCGCTCTGGCTGGCCAGACAACCGTTTCAAAATCAAAAAGTCTGGTTCAAAGCTGACCATCTATCAGCGTCAATACTGGAACCACATCGATCCCAATCTCGCTAACAACCGGACTTGGAAGAAGTGGAAGAAACTCGGCAAGTACGAATACGTTAAGAAAGCTACGATGAAAAAGGCTGACAAACGTGATCCGTTATTCAAGAAATAACCAATGCTAATGAGTTTTAATTAATCGAGTTGTTACTCATAGCAACGCATAAGTCTGCTCAAAACTGACCATAGTCAAGTTTGAGCGGACTTTTTTAGTAATCTCGATTGTACAAGTATGGATTCCTAAGTGAGTTTTACAGTGCCACTACTAAGAAAAGCCAACGTTGTACCCGTGAACTGTTTTATTAATTAAAATATGGTGTGGGTGACATTATTAGGTATAATAAAGATAAGTTAATCGTTTAATTACTTGGAACATATTCATCGAGAAAAAGGAGGATCTTTTTTAACGGGAAAATGGGGAGAAGTTAGTCATTGCAATTATAACGGCGGCTATTATCGGGGAAATAGCCCGCTAAATTCAATCAACTTTTAGAACGAGGGGAATATCAATGGAAACGACGAAAAAATTTTGTACCAACTGCGGTGCGCCACTCAAGCCAGGTCAGGGATTCTGTGCCAAGTGTGGCCACAAGGTTGCCGAAGTTGCTCAGCCAAGCAGTAACGCGTCACAACCAGCTGCGACCAGCACCAAATCTAACAACGAACCTGGCACCGTTCAGAAATTAAAGGACGCAGCCATCAGTAGCACCAACAACCTGGCCGATGCGGCTAGCAAAAAGACGGGCAAACAGGTTAAGCCTTCTTGGATCGTGGGTGGCATCGGGGCCATCATCGTTTTAGCGGTTGTTATCTTTATGCTCATTCCAAAGGGCTTGAACGGGTCGTACAGTCATACAACGACATTTTTAGGCACGTCTACCACCGATACTTGGGTCTTTAAAGGGAAAGACGTCACCGAAAAAGGCACTGGTAACAAGGGAACGTATAAGGTTTCCGGCGACAATTTGGAAATCGATTTAAACGGGCAAAAAATGACCGCAACGTTGTCTGATGATAAGAAGTCATTTACCATCGACAGTGCCCCCGGCTTAGCAGCGCTTGCTAACGGGACGAAGTACACGAAGGTCGAACAATGATGAAGCATAAAGTAACGGTGTTGCTGACCAGCGCGCTACTGGTCGCAACGCTCGCGGCGTGTGGTCAGGATAAATCAGCCACGACCAAGTCAGCGGATACCACGGCTAAATCCAGTCAAACGACCAAAAAGAGTAGTGGCGCTAAGCAGTCCTCGACCAGTAGCAGTGCCAAAACGGCGACTAGCCAGTCGACGGCTCAAACTAACAAGACCACTGGTAACGCTGCGATGAACTTTAACCAGATCAAAGCGGGCAATTTCAGCGGCTTAGTCGGTGACTGGGCACAAATCGGGACGGGCTATAACCGCCACGATGCGCACGGAATGCGGTATAAAACCGGCGGAAAAGACCAGTTGTCAGTTTCTAAAACAACGTTAACGAATGGCACCGGGATGACGCTGCACGGTCACACGTTGACCGACGACGCCGGTGACCATCCGCTGATCTACCAAGTTAAAAATAACGTATTAACGGTTTCGATGAAGGATGCGGAGTCTGCGATTAACTGGACCGTCACTTTTTACCCTAAAGGGACGACCAGCGAGTATCGGGATGATTCGAAAGCCAGCAAGAATACGAAGAACATCGTCGTTGTTTGGACCAGCAATAACTCGTATACCCAGATCTTTGCGCAGGGCGCCAAGGCTGCCCAGACGAGCGCAAGTAAACTGGATACGGAGCAGTTGCAGTCGGACAATTTCAGTAGCCTCGTTGGTCGGTGGAAGAACTCTGACGGTAAGGTGATTACGATTACGAACAAAGTCGAAAACAAGCCTGCCGATAGTGCCATCGCCAGTGATAAGGGCGCGGTTGTCAGCGGTGCAGACCATGACGGTAGCCCTGAAGTCGTAGTCGCTGGTACCGTTTCGGATGGTTATATTTTAGGCGGAATTGGTCATTTCAACGAGCAGACGTTTGAGCCACTGGCCATCGTGCCCCGTGGGATCAAGGCCACCAAGGATGATGATTCCAACGTTAATAAGGATCGTCTGATTAAAGGCGGCGGTCAGGCTGGCTTTGCGTCACAAGCCTACTATCGCGAATAAATCACATACCAATAAGTTTAATCATTTAAGGTCTCAATACTGTCGATGAAAGACGGTGTTGAGACCTTAATGGGTTATGGGAAAATAGAGTATCCTGTCACTAATGAATTATTTATTACTTATCTATATTGCATATGTGAGTTATAAGACTATAATAAAAACGAATTAAAAAATTAAATGAATTATAGTAAGCTAAAAGGAGCGAACTACATGCGTAACTGGAAAAAAGTTTTAACCGCCATCGTGTTAACGTTAGCGGTCATGGTATTGGGTATTGGGGCTGCCAGCACGTCAGCTAATGCCAGCGCCGGCAAGTGGCACAAAGGGGTACCGAGTCTTGTTAAGAAACATAAAGTATGGGTCAACCCTAAAAAGAGTAAGTTTGGGACTTCTAACCAGTTCTATACACGGAATTACTTGTCGTGGGACTATTCGAAACTGAGAAAATGGGAAGTCGTCAATCAAGAAGTGCCGTACTTTGCTTCCGATGGTAAATACCATTTTTCTGAATTATTCATCAACGTTGCTAGCTTTGGCTATGATGAAATTACCCACACAGCGTACCGTAAAGTCGCCAAGAATACTTATGAAATTAAATTAACTTACAAGCTTACTTCTGGTTGGCCGGACGAACGCTTCAAGGTCAAAAAATCGGGTAAGAAGGTCATTCTTTACAAGAAGCAACTTTGGAATCATATTGATCCAAACGTCGGTAACAACCGTAGTTGGAAGAAGTGGAAGAAGCTTGGCAAGTACGAATACGTTAAGCATGCCACAGTTAAAAAGGTTGAGAAACGTGATCCGTTATATAAAAAGTAGTCGCGTGTAAGTACTAGTTAATCGAATTGTAACGCATTGGTTCCCCTCAAAGGTGATGTCAGTCACCTTTGAGGGGAACCATTTTTGTTGTAAAAAAATAAAGTCGGGTTTTACTGCGCATGCTAGCTAAACTAAACATGTGCGGTTAGCGACACTAATCTAGAAGGTTGATCAATTCAAGAATCTTTTGGGCAACTGCGGCTCTTTTAGAATCAGGGAGCATCGTCAATTTCCGAATCAGTTCCGTGGTATGCGGATCTAATTGGGTTTCGGTGAATAAATCTGTGAGCTGCAAACCTAGCGCGTTAGCGACGCGCTCTAACTTTAGAAGGTGGGTATCCTTAACGTTTCCGAGTTCAATGCGGGAAATGTAACTATCAGAAACGTTGGCGGATTCTGCTAGTTGCGCGATGGTCAGTCCCTGAGCAGTTCGGTGCTGGTGAATAATTTTACCGACTGTGTTAAACATTCAACAACCTCCATATTCGTATTTACATTAACAACACTAAGGACAATCAGCGTTAGATAACACAGCTCCAATGAATTAATATTTGCGATAAAATATGTCACGTATGAAATAATTATGTATAATAAAGATGTATTAATAGTTTGATTATTTATGTCATATTTCGTAATGAAATTAAGGAGGAGTTTTTACGATGGGAAAAAATGGGAATAAATTAGTGATTGCCACAACGACGGCTGCCGCCACTTTAGCGATTATCGGGGGAAACAATACGCTTAATGCACGGGCGGATACGGAACCGAGCGCGGATGTCCCAACCACGACTACAGCGACTAGTCTTTCAGTTACGGACGCTAAGCAAAACGTAAAAACAGCGCAGCAAACCGCAACACAAACGCAAAGTGAGCTGGCTGCGGCTAAAGCCAAAACTAATAGTTCAAAAAGTAAAGCTGATGATAGTCAAAAAGCTGTCATTGCTGCTAAAGAGACGTTGGACCAGGCAAAGAATACTGAAAGTGCAGCCCAGCAAACTGTTGATCATGCTACGCCAGACGCTATCAAACAGGCACAATCAGAGGTTCAGCAACAGAATGCGACGACTAATGAAGCAGCAAAACGCATCCAAACGGATCAGTCTAAAGTGACCGATGCTCAGCAGACTACTGACCAGTCCAAAACGAACGTGGTTACTGCCCAGAAGAATTTAACCGGTGCGGATGCGACCGTTAAAGACGCACAGGCGAAAGCCGACGCTGCGCAAAAGGTTGCGGATAATGATGGTCTTGACGCGGCACAGCAAAAACTAGCTGATGCTAAGCAACAACAAACTCAGGCCAATCAACAGACTAACGTTGCACAAAGTAATGTGACGCAAGCAGATCAGACTGCAGCCGATGCTGCTAACCAGGTTAAAACGGCACAGACTAATACGGATAGCGCCAACACAGCGTTAAATGCGGCTCAACAATCCGTTATCGATGCTAATAATAATGTCACGGATGCGCAGAAAATGTTGGATGCTGCCAAGAGTCAACTGGGTGATAATGCTGTACCGCTTTCGGCTGACTACTTCAAGACCATTGATGATTATTATGAAAGTCAATCTGCGGATTCGACGTTAAGAAAACGTCTGACTGATATTGGGGCAGATATGTTCAATCATCTTCCTAAATTTGTTCCTAGCGCCGCTGATGAAAAAACACTGATCAATGGCGAAAGCGACCTGACGCCTGAAATTCGGACGGAAATCGCCGTTTACGCGGCGGCGTTAATCAACAAGTTACGGGTAGCGGCTGGATTGCCGACCGTTATCGTCACCAAAGGAATTATTAAATTCGCCGATGACGTTGCTAAAAATTATGAATCTGACAATTGGGACTTTACTACTGGAATTCATGATATTAAGGGGATTAATGATGCTGCTAAGGCCAATGGCTTACCTGAACGTGCCAATGAAAGTGGCGCATCGGCTTATAACGCGATTGCGAATATTCAGGGAGATATCAAAACTAATTGGAAAACTAATTTAGCCAAGATTAAATCGGGCCTTTATTATGCTGTCTACGGCACGCTATTGGATGATGATCCATCAAACTGGGGCCATGCTTATGTTCTGTTAGGTCTCAGAGAAATGGGCCTTGCTCAAGATTCTGGGTTCCACAATATGTTAGGAACGTCGCTAAGTGTCCGACAATTTGGCAGTAATCCTAAAAATGGTGATAAATACGTTACCTTGGATATTCACTTTTTACCGTACTTAGAAGGAAGCGCAATGGGCTCCCCGCTCTTTGATACAACCGTAGTTCCGTTACCTAAGGTCGGAACAACTCAAGCTGACGTGGACGCCTTATCCGCAGTCTTAGCGACCAAACAAGCGGCTGCTAAAGCGGCCAACACGGCGTTGACGACGGCTACCCAAAAGGTCGCAGCTGCAAGCCAAACCCTTAAAACGGCCAAAGCCAATTTGACGACGGCGCAACAAAAACAAGCCACGGCTAAGACAGCGTTAACGACGGCACAAGCGGCTGTTAAATCCGCTACGGATACCGTTACGGCGGCCCAACAAACGGTCGACGACTATAATGCTAGTCCTGAAGTTAAGCAACAAGCGTTCAAGACTGCCCAAAGCGTATTGATGCAAACCAAACAAAACCAGGCGGATAAACAGGTTGCATTGAGCAAAGCGCAAACGAATTTAACGGTTGCTAACCAGCAATTGGCTAGCACTAAAGCAACGCTAGCTCACGATCAACAAGCGTTGATGGTCGCTCAAACTGCATTAGCAACTAAGCAAGCGACTTTAGCAAGTTTACAAAATGCCAAGCCAGCTTTAGCGGACGCTAAGATTGCGGTACAACAGGCTCAAGCTGAATACGATAAGTTAGTGCAACAGGCCAACGAAGACCGTCAAAATGCAACGGTTGATGACGCCGCCTACCAAGCACTCTTAGCGCGGGTTACTGATGCAAAAAGCAAACTAGCTACCGCAAAAGCCCAATTGACCCGGTTGCAACGTGCCGCTAAAATCAACGCGACGTTGGATGGCGTGGACGGTGACGACGTTGTCACACTCACAACGCCGGATGCTCAAGCAACCGTAACTGAAAAAACGGCCGCTGGGGATCACGCCCAAACGGTTCAACCAGCGCAGGCTAAGTTGAGTACACCCGTAGCTACTCAAAAGAAGGTGCCAACGAATACGAGCTCTTTGCCGCAAACTAGTGAACGCCGCAATCAACAGGTTGCTTGGGGTGCGGTTTTAGCCCTGACATTAGGAGTGTTAGGTTTAGCCGGTCTCAAGCGCAAGCGTGGCCGGAACTTCTAAACGACAAATAAAACGAACGATTGGCAATGCGAGGAGAATGATTAATGGAAACAACAAAAAAATTCTGTACAAACTGTGGCGCACCACTCATTCCGGACCAAGGATTTTGCGCAAAATGTGGTCAGAAGGTTGCGGGTGCGACGCCTTCAGCAGCATCTACTAATCCAAAACGGCCAGTTACGACTAATTCGGAGTCCAGCACCGTTCAGAAGTTTAAGGACGCTGCCATTAATAAGACCAATAACTTGGCAGATGCTGCTAGCAAGAAGACTGGCAAACAAGTCAAACCGGCTTGGCTTGTCGGCGGTATCGGGGCCATTATCGTCTTGGTCATCGTTATCTTCATGCTGATTCCTAAAGGTCTGAATGGCTCTTATAGCCATGAAACAACCTTGTTAGGGACAACCACCACGGATACTTGGACTTTCAAAGGTAAGGACGTTACCGAAGAAGGTACTGGTAACAAGGGGACGTATAAGGTTTCCGGCGACAATTTGGAAATTGATCTAAATGGTCAAAAGATGACCGCAACGTTGTCTGATGATAAGAATTCATTTACGATCGACAGTGCCCCCGGTTTAGCTGCGTTAGCTAGCGGGACGAAGTACACGAAGGCAGGAAAATGATAAAGAAAAAAGTAACGGTTCTGCTGACGAGTGCCTTGCTACTAACGACGCTTGCGGCGTGCGGTCAAAATGAGGCTACCGTGACAAAGTCGTCAGAATCCGCAACCAAAACCAGCAAAGTAAGTAAAAAGTCGAGTAGTAGCGTTAAGTCAGCTTCAACTAGTAGCAGTCAGAAAACTGCAAGCAGTCAACCAACAGCAAAGGCAACTAAGACGACGGCTAAGCTTTCGATGGACTTTGATCAGATTGAAGCGGGCAATTTTAGTGGCTTAAGCGGTAATTGGTCACAAATTGGGACGGGTTATAACCGCCACGATCAGCACGGGATGCGGTACAAGGCTGGCGGTGATGGTCAGTTATCCGTTTCCAAGTCGTCGATAACAACTGGGACTGATGGGATAACATTACATGGACATACATTGACTGCTAATGATCTAAACCACCCGGTAGAATATCAAGTGAAAAATAACGTTTTAACGGTGTTATTGAAAGATGATGAAACTTCGATTAATTGGGCCGTCACTTTTTATCCGAAGGGGACAACCAGTGAATATCGTGACGATTCGCACGCTAGTAAGAATACCAAAAATATAATCGTTGTCTGGACCAGTAATAACTCCTATACCCAGATTTTTGCGCAGAGTAAAAAAGGCACCCAGATTAGTGGGATTGATTTAGAACAGATTCAAGCGGAAAACTTTAGCAGTTTAGCTGGTCGGTGGAAAAACTCGGCCGGTAAGGTGATTACGGTTACGAATAAGATTGTTAAGAAGCCTGCAGATAGTATGATTGCTTCTGACAAAGGGGTAGCAGTTAGTGGTCCGGGTCATACGAGTGGTTCTGAAGTCATCACTAGTGGTCAAATCAAAGATGGCTATATTATGGGTGGCTACGGGTCTTTTAAGGATCAGTCGTTTACGCCGTTTGCAATTGTTCCGCGTGGTGTCAAAGTTACTAAGGATGATGATTCTAACGTTAATCAGGACCGGCTGATTCTTAGTGGCGGTGAATCAGGATTTGCGTCACAAGCGTATTACCGTGAATAATTTACATTTACAGTCGAGCGTTCGAATGGTTTAAAGAAGTAGAAGGGAAGTTTGTCTAACGTGTTTTGTAATAATTGTGGGCAGCCAACCGGTGGGGCGCAGTATTGCCCGCATTGTGGCGCCGCTCAAAATAATTATAGCGGGGGAACGGGTGAACTCAGTTTTATTGTGGTAGCGATACTCGGTATCCTATTGTTTGTGTTGCCGGTAGTGCTGTTTAATCCGTTGTCAACGTATTGGTTTTTAATTCGAAAACGGTATTTTCCAAGTATCAGTGAGACGGGGCGGAAGGTCGCTTTTTGGACATCGTGGTTATACGCGGGAGCGATGTTACTGTTATTCGTAATGGGACAATTGGAACCAAGTCTTTTTGTACCTGAGACGGCAAAATGGCTTCAAACTTTGGTCTTCGGTGCTGCTTTCATCGTCCCGTTTCCATTTTTATGGAGCATTATCAAAGGACCGTTCCTGCATCATCAGATTAAAAGGGGCATCATTCACATTGTGCTTGTACTAGTCTTTACCCACCTTGCAATCATTTCAATGTTTGTCTTGATGAAAATTAATGAGTACGTCGATAAAGATAAGATTGAACGAGAACAACCTGTGCATATTATTAATCAGATTAAGCCTAACGCGCACCACTCTGACCTCATTCGGGTGAATGAGTCAGTTGGGTAATTAATTAAGAGCAAATCGCTAAATTGAGCGGTTTGCTCTTTGTATTATCTAGTCACAAGTTTGATTGTAGTTTTCAGGGATGAAATGCAATTGGTCTATTTTTATATTCGCCGACAATTAGCCTAGGTTTTATTTCCAAAAATAGTCTATGAACAGATGAAAACGTGCGCCTTCAACGGGACGCACGTTTTTTGATTCCCTTAAATCCGTATAAATAAGTAGTGACCGCCGAACATTGTTTATATAATTGAACAATAATGTTAGCGATAACATTCCGAATTAGCTTGCACAGATGAAAGCGTTTGCATTATCCTAGTAACGTTAAGACAAAATTGGTTTACCTAAAAGGATTGAGTAGACAAATATTATCAGGGGGCAAACGACATGCATAATCAGGATGTTATTCAAAAGAATTGGCGGATGTGGAAGAGTGGTAAGAAATGGTTATACGCTTCAGGGGCGCTACTAGTCATGACCATGGGAGCTGGTCTAACGGGGATAACGGCCCATGCTCAGACAGCGGACGCTAACCCAACCGCTGTGGTGCAACCGGTTGCGCCAGCGGCTGACAAGAACTTACCGGCAACGAACGATCAAGTTAAAGAACAGGCGCCAGCAACATCGCAACCTAAGCAAGCACCAGTGGACAAGTCTGCAACTGGTCAGGAAGTTGAAAAAAAGGCGCCAGTCGTTGAGACCCAACCAGTAACGCCTAAGCCAGAAGCACCAGCGACAACTAAGAGGACGCCACAACAGCCAGCTACTGAATCCAAGGACGCACCAGCAGATCCATCGATACAAAAACAATCAACTGAGCAACCCCAGGCGACTGCGGCAACCGTAACGCCTGAAAAAGTGGCCGCGCCGACCCAAACCGCGCCAGTGAAAGATTCAACTAAAGTGGTTATTCATTATCAGGGTGACGGTAGCAAGTGGGTCCCTTACGTTTGGGGCCTCAAACCCAACGGCAACGGCCAACAATACGATTGGACTGGGACCGATGATTACGGCAGTTATGCCAACATCGACATGGACCAGAATTACCAGCAAGTCGGCGTGCTGATCAAGGGCGCCGATAGCTGGGACAAGGACGGCGCTGGTGAAAACCGGACCATTAACGTCGCTGACAGCGGCAAGGGTGAAGTTTGGTATAAACAAGGTAGTGACGACGCTCAGACCGTGACGCCAACGTACAACGATAAGTCGATCAATGTCCATTATCACGATAAGGACGCCGACAACGTGACCAGTTACAAAGTTTGGACGGACCAGTCTTCAGCGGACACGGCCCAAACGGTTGCGTTTGACCAAAATGACGACTACGGCAATAAGCTTGGCACGGTTAAACTGACCGACGCTAACTTTAAAACAATCTTTGTCCAGACGCTTGGAACCGACCAAGTGATTCGTGAATTTACACCGCTCGACGGGGATGACGCCACCGACATCTACCTGGTTGCTAATGATCAACAACCTTACTACACCGCTAGTTTTGCACTTAGTCAGGAGATGGTCACCACGGCTAACTTGAATACGGCCAACAACTTAACGGTGGCAATCGGCAAGAAACTCTCGGCCAGTGACGCGCAAAAGCAACTCAGTGTCGCCAACCATACGATTAAAAGCGTGGTTGCGGTGGACCCTGACGCCAACGGTTTGAGCAAGACCTTCACGCTGACGACCACCGACGATTTAGATATTTTACAAAATAACACGGTCAGCTTTGACGGCAACGCCAAGGCCATCGATATTGGGAACTACGTGCGTTCCAGCACGTTTGACGATCAGTACTACTACGCGGGCGACGACCTCGGGGCAACGTACACCGCCAACCGGACGCAAATTAAACTTTGGGCGCCAACGGCCAACCATATTGAACTGCGTTTATATGATTCGGACGACAACGCGGCGCCAGCGACGAAGGTCATCGAAATGCAACGCGGTGACAAGGGCGTTTGGACAAGCGTCTTAAACGGCGACTATAAGAACTGGGCCTACGATTACCAGTTGCACTTTGGCGACGGCACCGTCACCACGACAGACGATCCTTACGCCCGCGCGGTAACGATTAACGGGACCCGTAGCGTGATCGAAGACGTTAACCAAGTTAAGCCAGCTGATTTCAACCGCATGCCAAGTTTCGGCGACGCCACCAACGCGGTCATTTATGAAACCAGTGTCCGCGACTTTACGAAGGACCCTAATTCGGGCGTTACCGACAAGGGCAAGTTCTTAGGGATGGTTGAATCCGGGACGCACACCGCTTCCGGTCAAGTAACGGGCTTAGATTACTTGAAGGACCTTGGCGTGACCCACGTACAATTAATGCCAATGTACGACTTTGCCAGTGTTGATGAAACAAGTAGCAATCCTGGCTATAACTGGGGCTACGACCCGAAGAACTATAACGTTCCGGAGGGGAGTTACTCAACCGACGCCAGCGACCCAACGACCCGGATCATGGAAATGAAAGAAATGATCAATGGGTATCATAAGGCGGGCATCCGAGTTGTCATGGACGTGGTTTATAACCACGTTTACTCAATGGGTGACCAGGCTTTTCAAAAGGTGGTTCCCGGGTACTACTTCCAGTACGATGCTGAAGGGCACGTGACTAACGGGACCGGTGTCGGAAACGACGTCGCCAGTGAACGGAAGATGGTTCGGAAATATATTCTCGATTCAGTGAAATACTGGGCAAGTGAATACAACATCGACGGCTTCCGGTTTGACTTGATGGGCATCCTCGATGTCGATACCATGAACGCTATTCGAGCGGAACTCAATGCCATTGATCCCGGCATTATGGTTTACGGTGAAGGCTGGGATATGCGGGCCACGAACCACGACCTCGGCGCTGCGCAATATAACGCCGACAAGGTCGACAAGGACGTGGGCTTCTTCAGCGATGACATTCGTAATGCCATTAAAGGGGCCGAGTTTGGCGGCATCAGCAAGGGCTTAGTTGAAGGCAACGGCCAAGAAGAGAACTATAACGACCACGCGCAGGCCTTCGTTGACGGTTTCTTAGGCGGAAAAAACTATGCCAACGCGACAACTTCGCACCCGTACCAAGCGCCAACGCAGACGATAAACTACGTCGCTTGCCATGATAACCGGACGCTTTACGATATGCTGACGGCGTTAATGCCTGAAGAATCGGAAGCCAACCTGGTCAAACGGGATCAACTTGCAACTTCGATGGCCATGTTGGCCGAAGGGGTACCGTTCGTCAATGCCGGCCAAGAAGCCTTACGGACTAAGGGTGGCGACGATAACAGTTACCAGTCTTCAGATACCGTTAATGCGATTAACTGGGACCGGGTCCAAGCTAACCAGGGTATGGTCAACTATTTCAAACAGTTAGTGAACTTGCGTAAGGGCGAAAAGGTCTTCCGGTTAACGAACTACGACGATATTTCCAAGTCGGTCAAGGTGCTTCAATCCGGTCAAGACGGGATCTTTGCCTTTGAATACCTTGCGGGTGGACACAAGCTGTTCGTGCTATTCAACGTGAATGATCAAGCGGCGAACTTTGACGCTTACAACTTGAGTGCCGGTCGAATCCTATTGACTAGTGAAAACGGCGCCCAACTCGGCAACGTGACGAATTTGGCTGCGTTGAGCACGCTAGTTGTTCGCGAAGACTTGCCACAGACGCTGACGGTTAGTTACTGTGATCAAAACGGGACCGTTGTAAAAACTGAGGTCGTGACCTTAGCTGACAGTACCGCTAAACATCAACTGACCGCGCCAACCGGGTACCAAATCGTCGGTGGAACGAGCGAAGTTTCGTACGACGTTGATAGCGACAGTACGGCTTGGTCACTCAACATTCCGGTTGAAAAATTGGCGGTTGATCCGGGTGACAACGGCCAGCAAAATGGCGGTAACACCGATACGGATAACAACACCGGTAACAATACCGGAACCACAACGGATAATGGTGGCGACACTAATCCGGGCACGGATACCGGCAACAACACCGGGACCACGACGGACAATGGCGGCGATACCAATACGGACACGAACACTGGCCATGAGACGAATCCGGGTACTGATACCAATACTGATAACGCCGGAACCGATACTTCTGGGAATAACCAGGGGAATCCTCAGACCAATCAGGAAAATACCCAAGGTGAAGCCGACCACGTTGACCAGCCGGTAGTAGATAATCACGGGACGGTAACGTCTGAAAAAACAACGACTACTGAACCGACTGAAACCACCACGGTGATTAAAGACAGCGTTATGACTGTGCATCCGGAAACGGATTCAACGCAAGTCAGTGACCATGAAAATACTGTGGTTAAACCACAGACCGCAGCCGCGACGCTGACGGAACCGTCGACGAGTGTTAAGCAGACCGATGCCTTACCACAAACTGATGAAAGTGCAGGTCAAACCGCGTCACTCTTTGGTTTGATTGGCTTGATGGTTGCAGGATTGATCGGGTTAGCGAAGCCAAAACGTAAACATGAATAATCAAGTGTAGCTATTAATTGAGTCTGGAATGAATTCCAGGCTCTTTTTGTTGTTATCAGTGACGACTGGACTAAGTGAAAATTGGTACTGAAAATTTAAGCAAGCAAAGTCGTTAATAAATTAAGGTTACTTAAGAATACTGATTAGTCGTGTTAAATAAAAACGTTTTCGTAAAGGTGCTATACTGCAAATGACTTAAAGGAAGGGGGAGTTATATGACGATAAAACAGTTAACTTTGGACGACGTTGCTAGCCAGGACCGCCAGTACCTCGAAACGATTTTCGCCTTAGGGGATGGCCATTTTGGCGTGCGGGACGCGATGCCGTTTACTGGTAATCAGGCGGAAACTTTGCCGGTAATGCTGGTCAACGGTTTTTACGCCACCAATCCGATTGTCTACGGTGAAAGTGCTTATGGCTACGCTAAGGCCCACCAAACAATCGTTTCATTGCCTAATCCGCGGGACTTTGACCTTGCGACGGCCACGGCGGATTCTGCCAAACCGGGGGATTGGGCCGTTGAATTAATGGCAACGACTTTAAATTTTAGCGATGGGACGTTGAACGAACGTTTTCGGTTAAAAACAAAAACTGGCGAAAAGTTTTTGTTAAACGTGACGTCACTGATCGTTCAAGACGGCACGCATCAATTCACCGTGACGTATTCATTGGAGTCGGTAAATTATACGGGAACGTTACGTTTTAACCGGCCATTAATTAGCAAGAATACCCAACCAGTGGCAATGCCGGATGAGGCCGATGATCCCAGGGTCGCGATGCGGGCAGCCAAACTCACCACGGAAGTTTTGCCCACTACTAACGAAAAACAGTTTCAATGGACTGACACGACGGCTTCAACGCAGCAAACGGTGAGCCAATGCGACACGGTACAGTTGTTGCCGGAAAATGTTTCATTGAAAAAGAGTGAAACGGGCTTTTCTGGTGAGGGGATGATCACGGCCAGGGATTGCTTCGCTTGGCAATTCGTTCGTCAAGTTAGTGAGATTAACCAGCCGCTGGTTCCTGTAAAGATTACGGACGGTCGCCCAATTAATCGGCAAATTTTGAAGGATTTCTGGCAGCAATCCCAAGTTGAAATCAGTGACACAAAGCTCCAAACGGGCATTCAGTATAACTTGTTTCAGCTTTTCCAATCCGCTGGTCGTGACGGCCGTACCAACATTGCGGCGAAGGGCATCACCGGGCCCGGGTATGAAGGGCATTACTTCTGGGATACCGAAATGTACATGTTGCCGTTCTTTATTTTTACTAATCCTAAGATTGCCAAGCAGTTACTCGCTTATCGCTACAATATCTTACCGCAAGCACGTCAGCGGGCTAAGGACTTAGGTGTCGATCAAGGTGCGCTCTTTGCTTGGCGAACGATCAACGGTGAAGAGGCGAGTGCCTACTATCCCGCCGGAACGGCGCAGTATCACATCAACGCGGACATTGCCTACGCCGTCAAACTGTACGACGACGTTACCGACGACCAGGCGTTTATGCGGGAAAAGGGCGCGGCACTCGTCCTCGAAACGGCGCGCTTCTGGCTAAACTTTGGGAGCTGGCACGAACGCAATGGGCGCCAAGCTTTCTGCCTATTCAAGGTGACCGGTCCCGATGAATATACGGCGTTAGTGGATAATAACTACTATACGAATCGAATGGCTAAGGAAAACTTGTTGTTTGCCAGCCAGTTGATAAAGCAAGGCGTTATTGCGGGCCAGCCCGGTGAGCAGAATGAGTTGGCTGAAGCCGGAAAGCGGATGTACCTCCCGTATGATCACATTATTCAGGTTACTGAACAAGATGACGATTCGCCCGCAATGCCGGTATGGCCGTTTGAACGGACGCCGAAAGACCACTATCCGTTACTGTTGCACTACCATCCCCTGACGATCTATCGTTACCGGGTGAACAAGCAGGCTGACACCTTGCTGGCGGAGATGCTATTTCCGGAAGACCAGTTGCCCCAACAGCTCAAACGCGACTATGACTACTACGAACCGATTACCACGCACGATTCATCGTTGTCGCGGTCAATTTTTAGTATCTTAGCGAGTCGCTTAAAGCGTCACCAAAAAGCTTTTAATTACTACATGGATACGGCGTTAATGGACCTAGTTGATTTACAAGGCAACGCGCAAGACGGGTTACATGAAGCTAATTTAGGGGGCAGCTGGCTAGGGTTAACGTACGGATTTGCAGGGATGTACGTCCATGATGGCGTGTTACACATCACCAATGATTTACCGGCGGAACTCACTCACCTGTCCTTTAGAGTTCGCTTTCGCGGGAGTGTTTTGGCTATCAAACTGGATCAAAACCAGACGAGCGTGACGTGTTTGAGTGGCCCTGAAGTCAAACTAGTCGTTGATGGGCAACCTAGAACAACTGGTTAACGCAAACATATTGTTCTTGTTGGCTACAAAAAGGTACACTGGTGCCTTTTTGTAGTGTACAAAACTCGAAAATAATAGTTTGTTCGTCAGGCAAACGTTAACTGACAAACTAATTGTGTGAAATTTTACGAAATGTCTTGCCAAAAAAATTGGCAGGACATTATATTGGGACCCAAACAAAAACGTTTTTGTGATTTTCAAAGGAGGGACGATGATGCGATTTAAGTATCTTCAATTACGGGTGCTAGCTGGCCTGATTGACGTCATCGTGGTCTACGTTCCCATCGTTGTTTTAGCGGTGCTATTCTTACGCGCAAACTTAAGAACGGCGGATATTTTAGGCCAATTGGGGTTTGTCGTGTACAACATCATTTTGATTACTAGTAATCAGGGCCAGACGCTGGGAAAGAAGATTGGCCGCGAGTACGTGCTGGTCAATGATGAGCGGCCGAGCAAGGCGCTCATCGCCGGGATTCGTGAGGTGACCAAGGCGATTTACTTTTTGCCGTTCGTCGGGTTGATCTTTGGGCTCGTCAGTCTGGTATTGTGCTTGTTGACCGGCCGCATGCTCCACGACTACTTGGGTAATAGCACGGTCGTCTTGGAAAAAGATCTGATCAACGTCGAAAAATGAGGTCAATTATGAAATTACCATTAACTAATATTAATACGGTCGGCTTACTGGCCGTATTTCTACTCACTGCCATTTACGCCATTGTGATTGTTTATCTGCATCGCAATCGGAACGATATTCGGGAAATTTATAAATGGTATTTGGGTTACTTAATCCCGTTTGTCATCATTTCAGTTATTTTACATTTACAAATTGCGTTACAAATCGGAATTTATTTAGCAGGTGCCGGGGTGGTGCTACACCGCTCCAATCGTTACTTTTATCATTATTGAGGGGAGTTCAATAGGATGAAACTGGGGTTTATATCGGATCCGAAGAACCCGTGGATCCTGAAGGAAGGTCAATTTGACGCGGGCCATTTAGGCAAAGCCGAAGCCAACATGTGTTTAGGCAACGGCTATATGGGCATTCGTGCGGCAACGGAGGAGCACTATGTCGGGGAGACCCGTGATACGTTCATTGCCGGGACGTTTGATAAGTTTAACGGCGAAGTCACGGAATTGCCGAACTTACCGGACGTGGTTGGTTTGGAAATTGAAGTAGATGGGCAACGACTGGATTTGAATCAGGGCACGGTCAGCCATTATCGGCGCATGATCGACCTAAAGAACGGGCTATTGACCCGGGCGTTTCACTGGACGGTCGACCAACGGACCTATCAATTTAAGTTTGAACGGTTCGTCTCCATGGAAAATCGCCACCTGGTCGTTTCCCGCATCGGCGTGACCCCGATGAGCGGGACGAGCGTCGTTAAAATCAAATCGGGGATTGACGGCCAGCAAACGAATCACGGCTCGCAACACTTGGTGGAAGGTGATAAACGCTTGTTTGACCACCATTACATGCAACTGCTGACTCAGACCAGTGAATCGAAGATCAACTTAGCCTTTTCAACTTGTCACGAGTTTGAAACGGCTGGTCAGGCTGCTATGGCGCCCCGGATGGAACTTGGCCGGCGCCAGATTTTCTGCAACTATCAGGCGACCGTGGATCAGGGTGAGGCGTTACGCTTGGTTAAATACAGTACGCTGGTGACGGATCGCGATAATGATTTTTCCGGTCAAGATTTAGAAGCGCTTCAAGCTTTCGGATTGGACCTGCTTAAGCATAGTTCCCAGCGGTCGTTTGACGAATTACTCGCCGAAACCGCCGTCGCGTGGGAACAACGCGTGTGGGACTTCGGTAAGGTGCAATTGGAATCGGACGATCCCGATGACCAGTTAGCCATCAACTTTGCGCGTTACCAATTAGCCATTTCCACACCAGAACACGACTCACGCATGAACATTGCCGCCAAGGGCCTGACGGGTGAAGGCTATAAGGGGCACGCCTTTTGGGATACTGAAATTTTTATGCTGCCGTACTACATCTTTACGAAACCGGCCGTAGCGAAGCAGTTAGTTGAATATCGGTACCGCGGTTTGGCGGGGGCCCATCGCAAGGCTCAGGACAATCATTATGAAGGGGCCCAATTTCCTTGGGAAGCCGCTTGGCCTTCGGATGGTGAAACGACGCCACTGTGGGGTTCGGCTGACATTGTTACTGGTCGGGCGATGAAAATCTGGTCGGGACTGATCGAACAGCACATTACGAGTGACGTGGCGCTGGGCGCCCTCGACTATGTCCGGGCGAGCGGTGATCAGGAGTTTGCCCTCGAGTGTGTCGACGAAATCGTTTTGGACGCGGCCAAGTTTTGGTCAAGCCGCCTTGAATACAACGAAGCCGCTGACCGCTACGAGATCAACGATGTTATCGGACCGGACGAGTACAAGGAACACGCCGATAACAACGCGTTTACGAACTATACCGCGAAGTGGACCATTGAAACGGCCATTCAAATTTATGATGAGCTCGCGGCTGACCATCCTAATAAGTTCACAAAGCTGAACGACAAGCTGGGGTTGGACCAATGTTACCCGCTATGGAAAAAGCAGGTCGGTCGAATTTACCTGCTTGCCCCTAATCAGGATGGCGTCATTCCGGAAAACGCGACCTATTTGACGCTAAAACAGGTGGATATTAGCAAGTACCGCAATGAGGAACACGTCGGTGGCATTTTTAACGACTATAACCTGGAACAAGTGAATCAGTTACAAATTACGAAACAAGCGGACGTTTTACTATTGCTATATTTATTCGAGCAGCAATTTGCCACCAAGGAAAAACGGTTGAACTGGGACTATTACGAACCTAAAACGACGCACGACTCATCGCTGTCGTTATCGACCCACACGATTTTAGCTGCTGACCTAGAAATGATGGACACGGCGTACCGCTTCTTCCAGCGGGCCTGCCAGATCGATATTGGCCCGGACATGCGGTCTTCTAACAATGGGATTCACGCCGCGTCGTTAGGTGGTATCTGGAACATGGCAGTCTTTGGTTTCGGGGGTGTGCGGTTACTCGGTGAAAAGCTTCGCATCGAGCCACACTTACCAGAGGCTTGGAATCATTTAAGGTTTGAAATTTTTTGGCAAGGTCAGCGCCTGGGCTTGGACATTGATCATCAACAGTTAGTTGTTGCGATGGTGGAAGGCCAGGAACCGGTCAGCTTTATGACGCACGGGCAATCGTATCAATTAAATGAAAATGAAAGCGTAACCATTACGCTGTAAATAACTTGAGGAGGACAAGATTATGAAGAGCTGGATTAAAGGTATCGGGGTTTCAGCGGTTGTGTTAGCTTCAGTCGGTTTATTAGGGGCCTGTGGCAATAATAAATCGTCATCCAAGCAGACTAACTTTAAGGGCCAAACAATCAAAATTGGGATTTGGTACGGGAGTGACGAGGAACGGAACGGGATTAATCAAGTCATTAAGGGATTTGAAAAGAAGACCGGGGCAAAGGTTCAAACGAAGGTTTACACGAACTTTAACACGCAAATTCAAGCTGATTTATCGGGACATAAAGCACCGGACGCCTTTTACGTTGATTCTTCCATGTACCCGTGGTTCAAGAAGCAGGGCGTGCTAGAAAAACTCGACAGTTCACAAATGCAGGCGTCCAAGTTTTATCCGAACTTAATTAAGGCCTTTAAGACGAACGGCGACTTGTACGGGGTGCCAAAGGATAACTCGACTTTGGGACTGATCGTTAACAAGAAAATCATGAAGAAAACTGGCGTCAAAGTCTCGAGCATTCCAACGAGCTATAACGGCTTGATCAAGTGGTTACCGGGCTTCCAAGCTAAGTTGGACCAGGCTTACGGCAAGAACAAAGTCAAAGCCATGACTTATGACCAGGATATGGCACGTAATTATACGATTATGAAGACCAACGGCGGGACGCCAATCAAGAGCAACGGTGACGCTAACTTAGCTAGCCCTCAAGTCCTTGAGAACATGAAGCTGTACCAAGAATTAGTCAAAACGGGTGCGGTTTCGACGGCGAAGGACTTAGGTTCCGGCGATAACGGGACGGCCTTTGGGACTGGCAAGGTTGCCATGACTGAAGAAGGTAACTGGACGTATCAAGTTCAGAAGAAGCAGTACAAGACGGACTTCGAAGTCTTACCAATGCCGACTTATCAAGGCGCCCGTCGCGGGATGATCTTTACCGTTGGCTGGGGTGAATACGCCGGCAGTAAGGTTAAACCATTGGCAAGTGCGTGGATTGCTTACGCCACGAGCAAGACTGGTCAAACGAAGTGGGTCAACGCCGTTGGAACGATGCCAAGTCGGCCGGACGTGGCGAACGCCATTAAGTTATCGGACAACCCTAGCATGAAGACGTGGTTGGACGCGACGAAGTACTCCACCGTATGGCAAGCGGGGACGACCGCAACCACTGTGAACACCTCGTATCAAAACTTTGTTGCAAAGGCACTCGATGGCAAGTCTTCCATGAAGTCCGCGATGACTTCGGCTGACAAGCAAGCGAACGCGGCAATTTCAAAAGCTAAGTAAGACTTGAGACGGTGAAACTGTGAATAGAAGGCAAAAACCGTTCAAAAATATTTAATATTTCTGAACGGTTTTCCCTATTATAAGGATTGAAAAATAATTGGGTTGCCTTTGGTCACGGACTCGCCGGCTCAAAAAGGGGTGAAAGCAATGGAAATGCAGAAGAAGACGCCTAGACCAGCACGAGGTCTGAACGGTGCCCATGGTCAAACGTGGCAAGCCTATATTTTCTTGGCACCCGCGTTCGTCATTGCCGCAATTTTCTTCGTTGCTGCGATTATTTTCGCGTTATACATGTCGTTTAACCACGTCAACATGATTTCACAACAGTTTGACTTTACTGGAATCAAAAACTACGTGGATGTCTTTCAAGACAACGTTGCGATGACGGCGCTTAAAAATACGGCGCTGTTTTCGCTGATCGTGGTGCCTAGTCAAACGATTATTGCGCTGTTGATCGCGTACGCACTGAGCACGCGCGGTATCAAAGGTAAAAAGTTATTCCGACTGGTTTACTTTTTACCGACGCTGACTTCGAGCGCGGCGCTAACGTTGATCTTCATGTTTATCTTTAACGTGACGGGTCCGCTGAACAACTTCATGATCTCAATGGGGTTGTATCAACATCCCATCAACTTTTTACAAAACCCGGCCTATTCGCTAAAAGTGATCATGGTCATGAATATCTGGTCGACGGTACCGAACTACATGACGGTGTACCTGGCGTCCTTGGTCGATTTACCAGAATCCTTTTACGAAGCGGCGGAAATTGACGGGGCTTCGGCTTGGCAGAAACTACGGTACATCACCGTGCCCTATTTACAACCGATTACGACTTACGTTTTATTGACCGGGATTATCGGAACGTTTCAAATGTTTGACCAAGCCTACATCTTCTCAAACGGTTCCGGGGGGCCGGATAATTCAACCTTGACGATTGCCTTGATGATTTATCAGTACGCGTTTGGCTCAATGAATACCATGGGCTACGCCAGTGCGCTGGCGGTGGTCTTGACGATTATCATCTTCGTGGTCTCGCGGCTCACTGAAAAACTGAACGGGCGGAATGGATTGCAGTAAGGGGGCATTGAAATGACAGAAAAATCGAAAATTTTAAAAATGATTTTGTACATCGTTTTGATTGTCTACGCAATCATTACGCTGTACCCGTTCTTGTGGGCGCTAGCCGCGTCGTTCAAGCCGTTGAAAGAAATCGTGAGCGGCAGTCCGGCATTAATGCCCAAGCACTTTACGCTGGCAAACTATCAGTACATTACCGGGACGTCCTCCTTATTTACAAGGTGGTTCATGAATTCCGTACTGGTTTCCATTATCGGGACCATCGTTAACTTATTCCTGAACACGATGGCGGGGTACGCCTTAGCCCGGTTGAACTTCCCGGGACGGCAAAAAATTTACTACGGCTTTTTAGCTTTGATGATGGTGCCAACGCAAGTGTTACTAATTCCAAACTACTTGATTTTAATGAATCTCGGTATGTTGGATACGTTTGGCTCCCTGATTTTACCGGCCGCAATCAACATCGCCAACATCTTTATGATGCGACAATTCTTCCTTTCGTTTCCAATGGACGTTGAAGAAGCCGCGGAAATCGATGGGCTTGGCCGGATTGCCACATTCTTTAGAATTGTGATGCCGCTGGCCCGGCCGTCAATTGCGACGCAAGCGCTATTCGTTTTCATGGGCTTTTGGAATAACTTTATGCAACCGATGCTGTATATTTCAACGCCAAAGAAGTACACGTTGACGTTAGGGCTACAAACCTTCACGAGTCAGGCTGCGGGGGTCCGCTGGGATCATACCATGGCGGCCAGTATCGTCTCGATTATTCCAATTATTATCTTGTACATTATCTTTAATGGATACTTCTTACAAGGTGTTCGGATGGATGGCGAAAAGTAGCCGTCCAGTCTGGAAGAGGGTGGCGGCTTGAAAAAGGTGACGATCAAAGACGTGGCCAGGCAAGCAAACGTTTCAATCGGTACGGTATCACGGGTGTTTAACGATTATCCGGATATCAGCGAAGCAACGCGGCAGCACGTTTTTAAAATTGCGTCGCAAATTGGGTACGTTCCGAATATCGCCGCGCGTATGCTCTCTTCGAAACGATTACAAACGATTGCGTTAGTGTTTAACGACTTGGTCTACCAACCTAAAAACACCTTTCCGATGTCGATTTTGAATGGTGTTCTGGATTACGCGGAGGAACAGAATTTTGAATTTGCATTTTATGCAATGACGACGCAAAAACAAAGGGGCAAAACCTACGAACAATTTTGCAGCGAGCGCGACGTGACCGGGGTCATTATGCAAGGATTGCATCAAAATGATCCCTACGTTGAACAGCTGAAGGCGACGACCGTGCCGACCGTGTTGATCGACATGGCCGTGCCCACTAATCAGTGGGTCGGGTCGATTACGACGGATAATCTGACCGCGGCAAAGGACGCGGTCAATAGTCTAATCAAAGCCGGGTATAAAAATATTGATATGATGAACGGCACTTACGATGCCGCGGTGAGTATTTTGCGGGAACGCGGGTATAAAAAGGCACTGGGGGACGCCGGCTTTAAAATTAATTCGAGTCTGATTCAATATGCCAATTACGATGAACAGATTGCGAATTTGATGGCGAAGCAGGCGTTGCAGCAGGACCCGACAATCGACGCTTTTTTCTGTGCGAGTGACATTATGGCGCTGGGCGTTTTGCAAGCACTAAAGGACATGGGAAAGCGCGTTCCCGGTGACGTGGGCGTGATTGGTTTTGATGGGTTAGATATCGGCGCGTACGTGTCGCCAGCTTTATCAACGGTCGTGCAACAGCCGTATGAATTCGGCCAGGAAGCGGCCCGGTTGATTCAAGAATTGGTCGATGGCCACCAGCCGGAAACGAATATTGAACGCCACGTGCCTTACCAGCTGATTCGCCGGCAAACAACGCGCCGATGTTAATGGTTGTAGGTTTTATAACTAAAAGGGTGACTCAAAATGGTTGAAATTAAATTAGATCATATTTATAAGAAATATAAAGGAAATGATGATTACTCGGTCACGGACTTTAACATGTCGATTCCAAATGAGGAGTTCGTGGTGTTTGTGGGTCCGTCCGGTTGCGGGAAGTCAACGACTTTGCGGATGGTGGCGGGACTAGAAACCATCACTAAAGGTAATCTTTACATGAACGGGCAGGTCGTGAATAAAGTTCAGCCTAAGGACCGTGACATTGCGATGGTTTTCCAAAATTACGCGTTGTACCCAAACATGACGGTTGCCGATAACATGGGCTTCGGGCTGAAGATTCGGAAGACGCCACGCGATGAGATTAAGAAGCGGGTGTCCGACGCCGCAGAGATTTTAGGCCTCAGTGATTACCTGGGGCGTAAGCCGGGCGCGTTATCCGGTGGGCAGCGGCAACGGGTAGCGTTAGGTCGGGCCATTGTCCGCGATGCCAGCCTGTTTTTACTGGATGAACCGTTATCTAACTTGGACGCCAAGTTGCGGGTCGACATGCGGACACAAATTGCACAGTTACACCTGCGTCTGAAGACGAACATGATTTACGTGACCCACGATCAGGTCGAAGCGATGACGATGGCGGATCGAATCGTTATCATGAACGACGGCAAGGTGCAACAAATTGGGACGCCGGATGAGCTTTATAATAAGCCGGTCAATCAGTTTGTGGCTGGGTTCATTGGCTCGCCCGCGATGAACTTCTTTGATGTTCATCTGCATGGCAACCGCGTCGCTAACGATAAGGGTTTTGACGTCGAGGTTCCGGAAGGCCGGCTGAAGATTTTGCGGGAGCAGGGTTATCAGGATAAGGACGTGACGTTAGGGATGCGACCGGAAGATATTCATACGGAGCAAGTGGCGCTAACCACGTTCCCCAATGCCGTTGTGAACGCAAAAGTGGTGGTTTCCGAATTCTTAGGAACGGATTCAAACCTCTATTCGAAGACGGGCGACACCGAATTCGTCGCGCAGGTCAACGCCCGTGATTTCCACAAGCCGGGTGAAAGCGTGCAAATGGCATTTGAAATGAGTAAGGCCCACTTCTTTGATAAAAAGAGCGGGGCAACGATTGAATAAAACGATTTTTAGCTAGTATTAAATTCCTAAAACGGCTCAGTCAAATGTGACTGGGTCGTTTTTTCGAAAGCGTAAATCAATGGCTAATTATTATGAATGAACAGTTAGTCGAAGGGTTATTACAGTAGTGATTTCCGCGTTATTAAACCGGTAATAGCACATTCTAGATAGAGATGTCGTATAATGAAAGTATTCTGAAAAAACGAGGAGAAAAACATGGCAGAGACAACGCATTTTTACGAAACTTTCCAACCAGAACATTACGACATTTATATCGACATTAACCGTGAAAAGAAGCAGTTTTCCGGTAAATCCACCATTACTGGTGAGGCCCAAGTAAAAGAAGTCTTGATTCATCAAAACTTCTTATCCATTGCATCCGTACAGGCTGATGGCAAGGATGTGCCGTTTACCGTTGATAACGATATTCAAGGAATTCGGATTGACCTGGCGAAGACCGGTAAAGTGACGCTGGCAATTGCTTACAGTGCCAAGCTAACTGATAGCATGATGGGGATTTACCCGTCATATTACGAAGTTAACGGTGAACCAAAACAAATCATCGGGACTCAGTTTGAAACCACGGCTGCCCGTCAGGCCTTCCCATGTGTGGATGAACCTGAAGCCAAGGCGACCTTTGATTTAGCCATTAAGTATGACGAACATGCCGGCGAAACGATTTTAAGCAACATGCCCGAAAAACGTGAAGCAGACGGCGTGCACTACTTTGATACGACGGTTCGGATGTCAACGTACTTGATTGCCTTTGCCTTTGGGGAATTACAAGGTAAGGAAACGAAGACGAAGAGCGGCGTAACGGTTGGCGTATTTGGAACCAAGGCGCACCAAGCAAACGAGCTTGATTTTGCGTTAGACATTGCAAAACGCTCGATTGAATTTTACGAAGACTTTTACCAGACACCATATCCACTACCACATTCATGGCAGCTGGCGTTACCAGACTTTTCAGCCGGCGCGATGGAAAACTGGGGGCTGGTTACTTACCGGGAAGCCTACTTACTGTTAGATCCTGATAATACGGCGCTTGAAATCAAACAACGTGTCGCCACGGTGATTGCCCACGAACTCGCTCACCAATGGTTTGGTGATTTAGTAACCATGAAGTGGTGGGATAACCTATGGCTTAACGAAAGTTTTGCTAACATGATGGAATACGTCGCTATTGATGCGCTTGAACCAGACTGGCACATTTGGGAAACCTTCCAGACTTCCGAAGCTTCCATGGCGCTACAACGGGATGCGACGGACGGCGTCCAATCCGTGCACGTTCAAGTAGAAGATCCGGCCGAAATCGATTCGATTTTCGACAGCGCAATCGTCTACGCTAAGGGTGCCCGGATGTTAGTTATGGTCCGCGGTATGATTGGCGACGACGCTTTACGTCAGGGCTTGAAACAGTACTTTATTAGCCATAAATATGGCAATGCGACCGGGGATGACTTGTGGCAAGCGCTTGGCGATGCTTCGGGCATTCAAGTTGGCGACATCATGAATACTTGGCTGGAACAACCTGGATATCCAGTTTTGACGGCTGCGGTAAAAGATGGTCAATTGACGATCACGCAACAACAGTTCTTTATCGGTGAAGGTCACGAAGTAGGTCGGCAATGGAAGTTACCGCTTAACAGTAACTACAAGGCGGCCCCTGCCATTCTCAGTGATCACACGGCGGTGCTCGGTGACTACCAAGCATTACGGCAGACGAATGGACAACCATTCCGTTTAAACGTTGGGAATAATTCACACTTCATCGTGAAATACGACCAAACCTTGATGGACGACATTTTGGCACACGTTGATGACTTAACACCGATTGACCAACTACAGTTGTTGCAAGATTACCGTTTATTGGCTGAAGGGCGGCAAATGTCTTACGCGAGCGTCGTTCCTTTGTTGGACCGGTTCGCGGACAGTCATTCAACGGTCGTTAACGCGGCGTTGTACCAATTAGCCGGCAACTTACGCAAGTTTGTGACGCCGGATTCTGATGAAGAACAACACTTACAAGCACTTTACGATCAATTAAGTGCGGGTCAAGTTCAACGGTTAGGTTGGATGCCTAAAGCGGGCGAATCCAACGATGATCAGTTGACGCGGCCATACGTTTTAAGTGCGGCGCTGTTCGCTAAAAACAAGGCAGCGATTCTAGCTGCGCACGAATTGTTTGAAGGCAATCAAGCGCAATTACCTAGTTTGCCAGCTGATATCCGGGTCTTCGTTTTACGGAACGAAGTGAAAAACTTTGGTAACGCGGCCCTCTTTGACCAGTTATTAAACACGTACCGGAAGACTTCCGACGCTAGCTACAAGGCGGATATCTGCGATGCGTTGACCGCAACGCCGGATACGAAGTTATTAGGCCAATTGATCGATGCGTTTGAAGACGCTGCCACGATCAAGCCGCAAGACTTGCGGGCTTGGTTCCGCGGCGTGCTTGCCAACCACACTGGCGAACAGTTAGCTTGGGATTGGATTCGAAACGACTGGGACTGGTTGGAAGCAACGGTCGGTGGTGACATGGAATTCTCCACGTACATTACGGTTATTTCACGGCTCTTCCATACCAAAGAACGGTTGGCTGAATTTAAAGCCTTCTTTGAACCAAAAATTAACACCCCTGGTTTAACCCGTGAAATCAAGATGGACACCAAGGTCATCGAGAGTCGGGTTGACTTGGTCGAAGCCGAAAAAGCGGCTGTTAACGACGCGATTAAAGCAGTAATTAAGTAAATTTAGCGTAACCAAAAGGCGTAAAGCTGGCAGAATTGCTGGTTTTACGCCTTTTTACTTGCTATTAAAATAAAGCTAAGCGCTTCGGCGGGCAGAATCGGTGTGCTGTGGGGGACGGTCCCAGCCGAAGTGCGGTCTGGAACCTCGATTCGAAGCCGAAAGACCGCGTCTTTGAATCGCCCCGCAATATTAGCCGCTAAGGACCAACGGCTAATATTGCCGACACAGCACACCAATCCTGCCCGCCTTCGCTAAATATAGTTTTGCTATTGTTGTCAGAATTGAATTTAGTGATCCAGAATCATTGAATAAATAGCCGCTTCCGTTGATATATGATTGCCAGAAGGTTAAACATTCAGTTGATGGACTTCACAATAATCCAAACTACCCCAGGGGCCCATTTGACTGATGATGGTGCCATGACTAACACAGGCAATGCAGTCGTATTGGGTGGCGTAGCTTTTTAGAACGGCCATGAAACGGTTTTGCATGTCTTCAATCGTATCGTAATGATAGGGACAATCCGTTGGACGTTCATGAGGATGTTTCAAAAATGCTTGGTAGGCGGCTTCAGCCAACTCATCGTTGTCGTTCCGCGCACCGGTATTGTCAGGCTGCCATTCGCGTAAACCTAATTCAACTTTTAGGGGAATATCATGATAGCGAACGAATTCTAAAGCCGTTTGAAGGGCGCGGGTATAAGGTGAGGCGAGCACTAGTTGAACTTCTTGGAAAAGTGGATCTTTTGCCCGTTTCCGTGCAATTTGAATGCCCCGGTCGGTTAGTGGCCGTAGCTCGCGACCGTAACCGCGTAAGCCCGCTGCGGCCACTTGGTCGTAAGAAGGTTCAGAGTGTCGAATTAAGTAGACTTTCATGATCAAAAACTCCTTTGAATTAGGTTTATTTTTGTTAACTCAAGTATACTCCGGTAGCGGGCGTTATCGGGAAAAGAAAAGCGTTCCGTTAACCATTAATATCAGTGGTTAACGGAACGCTTTTGGAATGTCTTGAAATCAAAGTTTAATCTTTACGCTTTTTAAGACCGAGGGTTGCTAGGAGGGAGAGGACACCCATCCAAAGCAAGCTAAGTGCTGAGGCCTGTTCGTTAGTTTGTGGCAATGCGGTCGTATCTTTTTGGGCCGTTGCCTTAGCTTGAGCAGGCAGAACCTTAGCTGGTTTAACAGTAGTCTTTGGTGGTGTGACTTGGTCACGGTCAACCGTAGTGACTTGTCCCGGTTTGTCTGGTTGTGCTGGTTGAGTCGGTTGTTCCGGCTCAGTTGGTTTTTCTGGTGTGGCTGGATTTTCAGGATCCACGTGGTCGCCGTCGCCGCCATCCGTTGTTGGCACGGCTTCGTAAACGTAGGTCACGTCTTGGTTGCCCTCAGCAAATTGGCCGTTAGCGTTAGCCGGAGAAGTGACGAGTTGATAACCGTCAAAAGTTAAAGCAGTCGTCTGGTAAGCCGTACCGGTATTTCCGCTAAGGGTGGTGGTCTTCAAAGTCTTTCCATCGGCGGTGACATAGTGGACTGTGACGGTTCCCGTGGTATCAGGGTCAACTGGTTGATCCTGAGTGTAAACGTAGGTCACTGTTTGGGCATCGGCACTGAATGTCCCGGTTGGATTGCCGTGGACAGTTTTAAACGTGTAGCCGTCGATGGCCAATTGTTCACTCTGGTAAGTGTCGCCGAGAAAACCGGTTAAAACGGTCTCTGGATGAATAGTTTTGCCGTTTTCATCTTGATACTGAACGGTAACGGCTTTACCGGCATTCCGAGTGTAAATGTAGGTAACGGTTTGTGGTGTGTCTGTGAAGGTTCCTGTTGCGTTGCCTTGGACAGCCTTAAACGTGTAGCCGTCAATGGCTAATTGTTCAGTCTGGTAAGTGTCTCCAAGGAAACCGTTTAAAGTCGCGTTGGGGTGGATAGTTTTACCATTTTCATCCTGATACTGAACGGTAACGGCCTTACCAGTATTTCGCGTGTAAATGTAGGTAATAATTTGTGGTGTGTCAGTAAAGGTTCCTGTCGTGTTACCTTGGACAGCCTTAAACGTGTAACCGTCGATGGCCAATTGTTCAGTCGTGTAAGTGTCGCCGAGGAAACCATTTAAAGTTGCGTCAGGGTGAATAGTTTTGCCGTTCTCATCTTGATACTGGACGGTGACGGCCTTACCGGTGTTGCGTGTGTAAATGTAGGTAACGGTTTGGGTCGCATCCGTAAAGGTTCCCGTTGCGTTACCTTGGACAGTCTTGAACGTGTAGCCATCGATGGCTAATTGTTCGGTGGTATAGGCGTCGCCTTCATAACCGGTTAACGTCACGTCGGCATGTAATGATTTGCCATTTTCATCCTGGTATTGAACAGTGACGGCTTGACCAGCCGTGCGGGTGTAAACATAAGTGATGGTTTGTGGCTTATCGGTAAAGAGACCATTGGCGTTGCCTTGAACGCTCTTAAACGTATAGCCTTTAATAGCTAACTGTTCGCTTGCGTACGGGTCACCCTCATAGCCGTTCAAAACGATATCCGCGTGTAATGATTTGCCATTTTCGTCTTGGTACTGAACGGTGACGGCTTGACCAGCGTTGCGGGTATAAACGTAAACGATGGTTTGTGGATGGTCGGTGAAAATTCCAATGGCACGGGTCTGAAGTTCTTTATAGGTATAACCCGGAATGGTCAGTTGCTGATCTGGAATTTCCAGTCCCATTTGACCTTGACCGGATAAGTTCAAGTCATCGGAGAGTTTATTGCCGTTCTCATCCTGGTACTTGATAGTCACGTCGCCAGCGTCGCTTCGCTTGTAAACGTAAATGATATCGTGGGCAGAATCGGTAAACGTTGGGTCGCCAATAGCTTGGTCAAAGGTATAGTTTGGAATAGCAATAGTCTGGTCTGCCACATCGGCGTTGAGCTGTTCTTTACCGTTTAAAACTTTATCAGGAGCTAACGTATTACCGGCGGCATCTTGGTATTTGATGGTGACGTCAGCGGCATCTTTACGAGTGTAAACAAAGATGTAGGTTTGACTTTCAGTAGTTAGTGTCCCGGTAGCGTTAGCGGGTGAGATGTAGTCCTTGATTGCGGGTGCTGGAATGTCGAAGTCTTGTCCTAGATGACCTTTACCAGGAACTGTTTGGTCAGGCATTAAGGTGTTCCCGTTTTTGTCTTGGAATTTGAAAGTTATATCGCCAGCGTCCATCCGGGCATAGGTGAAAATCACCGTTTGGGCGGCATCCGTAAAGGTCCCAGTAGGGTTGACACTGGTGCTGACCAATTGGTAGTTGGTAAACGACTTGCTAGGAGCCGTATAGGTTTCACCGATGAGCCCGGTTAAAGTTTGATCCGAGGCTAAGGTGTTGCCGTCAGCGTCTTGATATTTGACGGTGACGGGTTGGGCGACATCGGTTAGTTCGTATGTTTGCGCGATTGCGAAGTAAACGGTACCGACACTGTAAGAACCAATCATGTAATAAACATCTTTGACTGGAACGACGGTAGACCCATTATACTGGCCATTAGCATCGCCGGCCCACCAGCTACCAGGTTGTGATTGTAAACCAGTAAAGGTCAGGCCACCCTTACCATCCTGGGTTGTGTTGGCAGCACCATTGAAATAATACTTGTAAGAAAAATGTAAATTAGTACTGTTATATGTTACTGGTTCGGCAATTCCGGCAGAACTACTTAGAATAACGGTTGAGCCGTCTTGATTACGGAACGGGCTGGGTAATGTGTAATTGGGATTGTTTTTATCGATGAAAATTGGATTGAGGTTGACGACGACTTGGTTACCGTATGACAATTTAGTTAAGTTGGTTAAGTCTTTTAGGCTAGAAAAGTCAGAAATGTGGTTGAAATCGACGTACAGCTTCTCCAAGTTTACTAGGTTTTTCAAAGGTGAAATATCAGTGACCCGATTGTCTTGAATATCGATTGCTGTTAGGTTTGTCAATCCGGCGAGTGGGGTAATGTCAGCTACGTCCCCATAATAGTGAACAGGGATACTACTATTTAACCCCTTATTGAGGGTAACGCTTGTTAGGTTAGTGGCGTATTGTAAACCGTCGAGTGAATAATCCGTTTTACCGTCAATATAGGTATCAGTTCCGTAATAGGTTTTGAGCAGCAACATATCATCTTTAGTAATATCAGCGGCTGAGTTCCAGGTACGATCCTTATTTTGCGCGCGGAGCTAGCGTAAGACTTCTTGTTGCAACAGCTTATTGGGCATCCAAGTATCGATGCTTTCATCGGCTACTGCCGCCATCCGTGCGCGTGGCCCCATTGCGGGCTGAGCCGCTTGTTTAGTTGTCAGCTGATTTTCAGGCGCTTCTTTTTGGACGGATTCCGTCGACGCTTGTGACGCTTCGGCTGATGCGTTGGTTGCGGGTGCTTCCGATTTCGCACCAGTTGATTGTGCTGGCTGTTCGCTACTAGCGGATTCCTTTGCGGCTGATGACGCTGCACTGCTCGTTGGGGCAGTAGCGCTATTTACCGGTGCTTCACTTATTGGTGCGGCAGAGGAGTTAGTGTTTTGCTCAGATGCGGGTTGGGTGCTTTCACCAGCACTTGATGTACCAGTATTATTGACAGAATTGGGCGTTGTTGGCGCCTGTGAAGTAGTTGGTTCAGTTTTTAAATTAACACTATTTTGCTGTAGCGGACTGGCCGTGACGGTCTGGCTACTTTCAGCCTGACTAGGTTTTGGTGTTGCCGTGACCTCGTCTGCAGATACGGTTTGATTGGTGATTGCGGTGACAGTTAAAAGCATGGTCGTAACCCCAGTGATCAGCCAACGCGATTGGCGCTGGTTATTAAATTGCTTATTTAACTGTTTGTTTACTGATTTTTTCAAAGTATCCCCATCCTTTAGAAAGAAAATCGTTTTAATTAATTATTATATAACCCAGTTAATAGTTAGAGTGTAGCACCGTTAATGTTGATAGTCTAATTAATGATAATTAAATTAAAATATCATTTTATTGTGATTTGATATAGGTTATAGTCTCAATTATTAATAATAAATGTGGTGGTTAGTTACAGCTTGATAAGACAACGTTTGGCGAAATAGCAGGGATAAAATCCTTATGCCTAAAGGATTAATAAGATGAACTAACCATATTGAGATGTACTGAGGGTAGTTTGCAATTAAGATGGTGATGACTGAATTATTTAGATGGGAAATGGTAATTATCTATTACTAATTTTTATATCGATTAGGTTTTATTTTAAAAATATCGATATATGTATAATCTGATAACTGCGTGTTTGGGTGTGCTCAGGTGGCATTCATCCGGCTAACACGGGATTGTTAAACTCAACTAATCATTTGGTAACCTTACGTGTAAAATGGAAGTGTTATGAATTTATCGCGGTAGTCTCAGCAAATTGGGAGAGCAACCTACAAACCTTGATTTAACAAGGGTGCAACGACGCGTTGCGGGTGGTATTTGATGAGGCAACTAATTGGTGCGGGGCAAAGAATTTTATTTTAAGTGGGGGAGCGGTACAGTGAAGATTGCAATTGGACCAAAAATCAAAGATCAACGTGAACAGCGGGAATGGTCGCAACAAGTGCTGGCAGAAAAGTTGCTGGTATCACGCCAAACAATTTCTAAGTGGGAACTGGGCAAGAGCTATCCCGACCTGGAGAGTTTAGTCATGCTTGCGCAATTATTCGAAGTCTCAGCGGATTACTTGTTGGGAATGACTCAACCAGTGGCGAAGCGCCCGTGGTATCGCGTTTGGTTTCGTAAGGGGAGCAAAAAGGCAATGGGGACAACTGAAAATCATTCCGCCAAGTGGTATAGTAGCGGACAAGCTCGAGCAAAGGCTGCGACGGCCATCATGATGGATTTAGTCGCTAATTTAAATCAAACGACGGAACGGCCGTTTCGAGAACTGATTGGAAGCTATTATCGTGAGCTGGTGCAGCAACAATCTGGTTCGAACATGTACGTTTTTGAACGAATGGGGCTCGAAATCTCGGCTTGTTTACGGAAGAATGACATCGTGTTATCACCGGAGAATTCCAAACGGGTGGATCAATTGATTGCCATGAATTACGTTAGGTATTTATAGGCAAATGCTTTGGCTTTTTTAATGGCTCATGATATATTTAAATAGTAATGATTACGATTTAAATATAAGGGGTTTTGAATATGGAAAAACAAGATTTAGCAAGCGCACGGCGTCGTTTGAGAAGTTCGAACTTAAAGTCGCGTAAACGGGCGTTAAAAGTGTTACACGATTATCGACGCAATTTACAAAAGAGTAAGTAAAACAGGTGAGAGTGGGCCAAAGGGCGGTTAGTTTGCGAGCATTAACGTGAAAGTAGCGATTATTCCTGGGTTTGGAATAGTCGCTGATTTCGGGTTAAGCGGAACAAACTGCCGTTTGGCGCACGTTTCGACAATAGTAATAGGAAGAGCCAACCAGAAATTTTCTGATTGGCTTTTTGAGTTTCGTCTCGGAACCACCTGGTTTAGTCCTATAATGGCTATTAGAAAGTGAAGTCGTAGCATTAAGGGGACTTGTGGAATGGAAACAACGTTAATTATTATTCGCGGAAATTCTGGTAGCGGCAAAACCACCTTAGCAGAAACGTTACAAAAACGCTTAGGGCGTAACACGTTGCTAGTTGAGCAGGATGTGGTGCGGCGTGAGATGTTAATGAGCCGTGATAACCCGGGAAATTTATCAATTGATCTTATTAAGCAGATTGCAACATATGGTAATCACCGGGTGCCCGTCGTTATTGTAGAAGGAATCTTGGCCCGTGAACGCTATGAAGTGATGCTAAGAAAATTGGAAGAGCCGTTTTCCAAGACGCTAGCTTACTATTTTGATGTTGATTTTAAAACGACCCTAGCCCGTCACCAGACTCGGACCCGGGACTTTGGCCCCCAAGAGATGAAACAGTGGTGGCTACCACACGATGTGTTGGGCTGGTCTTCAGAACAGTTGATTAATCAGCAATCAGATCTGGAAATGGAAGTTCAGCAAATCTTGAATGACTTAAATGCCAAGTGAAGTGACCATCAACCATGAGTTGATTGCGACTAAGCGGCATCGAACGTATGCTAGGGAGGAAAATTAGGGGGGGCGAGAAAATGCGGTTACAGGCGATGTTAAAATTACGACGGCAGCAGCGGGGGTTAACACAATCCCAACTTGCAAGTCAGCTATTTGTGACGACGCAAGCTGTCTCTAAATGGGAAACTGGTAGGGCAGTACCGTCGATCGATAACTTATTGGCTTTATCGGATTTTTACAATATTTCATTAGATGAACTTGTCCAGGGAAGCCCATTTTTTAAAAAGCCTTATTTGGTTGGAAAACGTTTCAACGTGAAACGAGCTGTGGGGCTAATTTTATTTTGGCTATTGGTTAGCTTACTATTCACAGGATTTGGCTACCAGCCATGGTGGCTTTTTGGTGCGGTTATGGGGCTCGGTGTAATCGTCGTCTTACCCGTTGCAGTTAGCGATTATTGGGTGATCACCCAATCAGGTCTTATCCTCAATCAGTATTCCACTAAAACATTGGTTAAATTTAAGGAGCTGCTCATGCGGCAACCTACTAAAACGGTCATTCGCTATGAACAGTTACGGGGTGTGGCGCTTCAGTACCACACTCGCAAGCGAACTTCAGTGTTTGATATTAACCCGGATTATTTTCAAATTATGCTAATGACGGCGAAGCGGACGTGGACGCTTGATTTAAACGCTCAGGTACGGGATTACTTACCACAATTACTAGATTACTTAACGCGTCATGGAATTCAAGTTAGTGATTCACAGGGCATAATGCCAATAATCATTAGCGGGCAATCATTATATGAACATTTTCATTAAGTGAAAAATAGCTCACGGAAAATTTGAAATTTTCCGTGAGCTATTTTGATACTTGATGGTTGTGTCACTTTAAACGTATTAGGTTTGGTTTTAGATTGAATTCAGTGACATTGGTAGTTAACTGGTTACTAGTTAAGCCAAGCTAACGAACCAATGGGAACCCGCAACTAATATCAATTTTTTATTAAAGTAAGTGGATGTTGTTAGCTTCGCACTTATCGATCATGGCTTGTGGCCAAAGTGCGGCTTGGACTTCACCAACGTGGGCTTTACCAAGCAATAACATGCAGAGCCGGGATTGACCAATCCCACCACCAATGGTGTAAGGGACGGAGGCGTCCAAGATCATCTTGTGATATGGCAAGCTTAACCGGTCTTCAGCGTCGGCGTCTTTTAATTGGGCCTTCATTGAGTCGGCGTCAACCCGAATTCCCATGCTGGAAATTTCAATGGCTTGGTCTAATGGTTCGTACCAGAAGAGGATATCGCCGTTTAATTTCCAGTCGTCGTAGTCGGGTGCGCGGCCGTCATGACGTTTGCCACTGTTTAACTTCCAACCAATTTGCATTAAGAAGACACAGCCTAATTTTTTACAGATGGCGTTTTCGCGTTCGCGCGGCGTCATGTCAGGGTACATATCTTCTAGTTCTTGAGTGGTGATGAAGTGAATTTCGTCTGGTAAATGGTGAACGGCTTTAGGGAACTTGTACCAAACTTCGTGTTCCATATGTTTGATAACTTTGAAAATGGTTTTGACCGTGTCTTCCAAAGTTTGGACGTTACGTTCGTCTTTGGCAATCACTTTTTCCCAGTCCCACTGGTCAACGTAAGCTGAATGGTAGTTGTCTAAATCTTCGTCTTTACGAATTGCGTTCATGTTCGTGTAGAGGCCTTCGTGCATGTCGAAGCCGTAACGTTTCAAAGCGACCCGTTTCCATTTAGCTAATGAGTGGACGATTTCAATTGTTTCGTCGCCCATATCTTGCATTGTAAAGGAGACCGGTTTTTCAATCCCATTTAAGTTATCGTTTAAACCAGTTTTCTTTTCAACGAACATGGGAGCAGATAACCGTGATAGGTTTAATTGCTTACCAAATTCTTCTTGGAAAGTTTCACGAATATAACGAATCGCTTGTTGGGTTTCTTTAACGGATAATTTTGGATCGTAATCCTTTGGAATAATTAAATGCATAAGTCGGAACTCCTTTAAAATAATTTATTGATTAACATAGATTTTTCAAGATAAAAGAAAAAAGCCTTCCATCCCTTGAATTATCAAGGGACGAAAGACTTCTTTCGCGGTACCACCCAAGTTGTCTGCCAAAATGCAGACCAGCTCTAAATAGAGTACGAACATACTCCACCGATGATAACGTACCGGTTAACGGCTAATCCTACTTTAACGTAGTTATTTCAGTTAGCAACTAAGAAAGTGTTTTTCGGATTAATCAAGTACTGGTCGGGTTTCCACTCATCCCCGATTCACTGGCAGGTTGATTAATCGTACTCCTCTTTCCTACGTTTTTTATCTTGTGCCATTTATATTAGCACTATTTCTGTGATTGTAAACAATAAAATTAAAATTAAATTAATTATCACTCATGAAATCACCATTTAAATGCCAGATAAACCTGCACCGTTGAGCGATTTATTAGTCGTTCAAATTATAACGTAATTTCATTTTTTCAGAACCAGCAATCACCATTTCGCCCAATAATTTGGTTTGTAGTTTCATGGCAGTGTCGGCTAATTGTTGGTTAGCGGCTTCCAAGTAGGCGGTGGTGTCAGTGTGGTTGCTTAAATCAGCGTCGGTGTCGTTTTCAAGCTTACGGTAGGCACTCATGGCTTCAAGTTCGTAGCTGTTCCGCATATCAACGTAGAAGTCGTAGTCGGTGTCACCAAGCAAGGCAGTGGTGCAGCTTAACCAGTACATGTCGTTTAAGTTAAACGTGCCGTTCGCGTCCTTGTAGCTTGCTGGCGTATCGTTAACGTTAGCGTAGAAAGGAACGACCGTGTTAAAGGTGTTGGCACCAAAGGCTAACCAGTGAATCCCAGCGATTTCGGCGGGCACGTCGTTACGAATTTGTAAGATGTGGACATCGTGGTTCCGGTTGATTCCGATTGGCCGGAACAATTTCTTTTCGGCTTCAGAACCACTCCCGTAAACGTCATACTTCGTGTTTTCAAAGTGAGAGCTCAAGACAAACTTCACGTCTTCAATCGAAATCTTACGGTTGGCGTGACAAATGAATGGTAAGTCTTGCTCCATTGGGTCTTGTTGAACGTCCGGCGTAAAGTACTTCTGACCGAACCAAGCCCGGGGGTTGTTATAAACCGTGTCTTTGATGGATGAGCTACCGAAGATGTGGCGTAAGTTAACCCGGTCAAAGTCAGGGTTTAAGTGATAGGTCGCAATGAGGTCTTCTAAATCGTCAGAAGCCATCGTGTCAGCGGCGTTGAAGTCAAAGTCGTCGATGTTCATGCGATTAGGCGCAACCACGTAAGCGTCGTCGGGGATGCGTTTAGCAGCCCAGTGATGCCCACCAATGGTTTCTAACCACCAGATTTCGTCTTTGTCAGAGAAGGCGATCCCGTTTGGTTCGTAAGTCCCGTATTCTTTTAAGAGGGCGCCTAAACGGGTGACCCCTTCTTTAGCACTGTGAATGTAAGGCAACACTAAGGTGACGAGGTCTTCTTCACCGATACCGCCTGCAACCAACGGATCGGCACCTTGAATGCGTGAGTTGGTCGTAATGGTTTCCGTCGCGGACATCGCGATGTTTTCACTGTTGATACCGGCAGCTGGCCAAGTCCCGTTGGTTAGAATTGAATTAGGAATGGAAGTGTAGCGCAGTGGGTTATCAGGTAAGGTCACCTGAACCTTACTGATAACTGACTGGTAGTGCTTAGGTTGGTCTTCAGGATTAACGACAACTAACCGCTCTGGGTCGAGGGCTTCGTGCCCGTCGTCGTTACGTGAAATAATGGTTGACCCATCGATTGAAGCCTTTTTACCGACTAAAATCGTGGTACAAGAGCCCTTGATACGTTTTTCCATAGTAGAATAACACTCCTTTGTGTACTGTTAAGCTTATTATACGCTTTCCAGGCCGGGGGTTACACCGTTAGTGGGACTAGTCGTCACTGCCTTTTTTAAAATGTAATTGACGCCGCTGATGCTGATGCCGGTCACCGCCGCAATCTCTCGGTAAGTCTTGCCCCGGGCGTGTAATTTGTGAACGAGCGCGTACTTGGCATGCCGGCTTTGCTGGCGGGTCCGCATCGCTGGGGTACTGGTAGGCGTCGGGGCAAAGATGGGCGCGGGTTGCACAGTTTTGACCGGGGTCTGTGCGTAGAGGTGGGTCATTTTACGCATAACTAGTTCAGTTGTCTGAACATCCCAGATGGCGTTATGTTGGTTCGGATTTGTAATGTTAAATAGCGCGGCGAGTCCGTTTAAGGGCAAATCGTGGTAGCCAGACTTGTGGTTGCCGTGATTGATAATGGTATTCGTGAAGGCTTGCGCGTCGAAGATGGTAATGGGGGCCGTGACGACGGCCTGTTCTTTGGGCGTTAATTCAGCATAGTGCGTCGCAATGGCGCGCCGTAAGTATTTGACATCTTGGGTCTGATCCCAAAAGACTAACGGTAATTGTGGCGTTAATACTTGGGAGATAAACGTTTGAATGATTGCGAGTGCATCACCTTGCCGCTCATACTCAGAAAGGGTCAGCCCCGTTTCTGCTAAACCGGTAATTTTCTTTTCGGGTAGGAAGTTCGGATTGTCAAAATAGCGATTGAAGAAAATTGCGGTCTGACGATGGTCCTTAAAACTGATTGCGCTTAGTTGGAAAATATTGGTTTTAAGCCCTGAAAACTTGAAGACTTGCCAGTTAATCGTATTGGAAGCACTAGTTCGGCGGAAGAGGTTGCCAAATTCACAATCGATAATGATGTAGTGGTCGGGCATGTTAGGTAGTACGGTCGCGGGCATTAAAATACTAGGCCGATTGATTGGGGTAAGGGTGCCGACCGGTTCTTCGGTAGGTAGGCGGTAGCCAAATGATTGCAAGAAATCGTGATATGATGGTGATATGTTAGCGTCACTGCAAGTGAGCACTTTCTTTTCAGCAATGACGAGTTCGTTGCGGTGCGTAAAACTGATGTGACACCGTTGCTGGTCATCCTGAAAGATTGCGGTCACGTTACCGGCTAGGGCATATTCTTTAGCCAGCGTGAGTCGCTTATCAGTTTGAACCTGATAAACCGGACGATTCAGTAAGTAGAGACAATTGAGGTTGTTAGAAATTCGACGTTCCAGCATAGTCAAAGCTGACGACATGTACATCACTCCTCTGGTCTGGGTAAGTTCATTGTACGCAGATTGTCCGTTAACTTGCCAATGATTGCACTGGTGTCTGCACCATAAATTTTGTAATCACGAATTGGTGACGACGGTTGTAATGACCGTACAGTGCTAAACGCGCGTTAGGTTGCAATTGGTATAATAAAGTTAGGGCGTGTTTGACGACAATGCAGTGAATGGGCTGAGTTTGATCAGCGATGGGGGTTACTTTTAGGTAGAGCATAAAAGGATCATATTTCAAAATTTTATATTGATTAGCGTAGTTAACCGTTAAGCTTTGTTCATTCATGAAAATCACCTCGATAACATTATACGAACGTACGTTCTGATTTGCAACTAAAAAGCAAACTATCAAAAATTAAGTTTGACAGTTGAGTTATCGAAGCGTTTGGTAGTGCTGGTTAAAAAAATAAATGAATCGATAAAGTTACGTGAAAAAAGCTATAAAAATTGAGTGACTCTTGGTATGATGAAATCTGGACGAATGAAAGGGGGCCTTGCCATGGAGCGTGGACGACGCGCAACGCTAGAAGAACGAATTGCCATCGTAAAGTATACGTTGGCCCATGAGAACAACTATCAGCAGGCAGCCGATCAATTTAACGTCTCCTACCCGCAAGTTTATACTTGGGTTCGCAAGTATCGTCAAGGCGGCATGGAAGGCTTAGTTGATCACCGGGGTCGACCTAAGCAGGCTAAGTAGGGTTACATACGAAAAACGTGTTCAGAGTAGCGGGTAATTGTCGTGTTATCCGGCGAAAAGCACGTTGCGCCGATGGTGTTCAATTTTATAATAAAGGAATCGTGATTTTGGTCACGGTTCCTTTTTCATTTGGCGTAAATAGGAAATAGTAGGTTCGAGAAGCTAAGTTGTATCTGCCCAGGATACCCTGTAAAATGAAACCAATGATTACACAGAAAGAGGAGTGCGGAGATGGATTTAACGGCGGCGCAACAAGTATTGAAAACGACCTTTGGGTACGATGAATTTCGGCCCGGTCAAAAAGCTGTCATCGAGCAAGTTTTGGCTGGTGAAAATACACTGGCCATCATGCCAACGGGTGGCGGTAAGTCTTTGTGCTACCAAATTCCGGCGTTGCTTTTTTCGGGATTGACCGTGGTCGTTTCACCACTGATTTCATTAATGAAAGACCAGGTCGACGCGTTAAATGACAACGGGATCGCGGCGACCTTCATTAACAGTTCGCTGAGCAACCAAGCCATTAATGAACGGTTACAAGAATTGCGTGCAGGGGATTACACCCTGCTGTACGTTGCACCGGAACGCTTAGACTCAGATTACTTTATCCGGGCGCTGGGGCAACTGCCGATTGATTTATTGGCGATTGATGAAGCGCACTGTATTTCCCAGTGGGGCCACGACTTTCGGCCCAGCTACTTAGCGCTCAGTACGGCGATCGAACAGCTACCGACGCATCCGCAAGTCTTGGCGTTGACCGCAACGGCTACGGAACAAGTGGCGCAAGATATTTGTCAACGGTTGGCAATCGATCCTAAAGGAGAAGTCAATACGGGCTTTGCCCGGGATAATTTAAACTTAACGGTTGTTAAGGATCAAGATACGGACCGCTACATTTTAGATTACTTAAAGGTCAATCACGGTGAAGCGGGGATTATCTATGCCAGCACGCGTAAGGAAGTCATGCGCTTAACCACTTTGTTACAAAAGCACCACGTAAAGGTCGCACCATACCACGCGGGGCTAGATGACGATGTGCGCCGTAAAAATCAAGAAGATTTCTTATTTGATCGGGTCGACGTGATGGTCGCAACTAACGCGTTTGGGATGGGGATTGATAAGAGTAACGTGCGGTTCGTGATCCACGCGCAGGTTCCGGGAACGTTGGAAGCTTATTATCAGGAAGCCGGGCGTGCGGGGCGGGATGGCCTACCGAGTGAAGCCATTCTTATTTTTCGGCCAGCCGATACCCAGTTGCAACATTTCTTCATTGATGAGTCGGAAATGGACGATGAACATAAACACCGTGCTTACCATAAATTGCAGGTCATGACGCAGTACGCCAATACCCAGGGCTGTCTCCAACAGTTTATTTTGAAATACTTCGGGGAAGCTTCGGAACCGTGCGGCCGGTGCAGTAACTGTACCGACGACCGAGAAGCGCAAGATATTACGACCGACGCGCAAAAAGTCTTGTCTTGCGTTGTGCGGTTGCACTCGCGGTTTGGCAAGGGCGTGGTCGCACAAGTCTTGACCGGCGCCAATAATCAGCGTATTCGTGAGTCCAACTTGAGTACGTTATCGACGTACGGGTTAATGTCTAATCAGCGGCAGAAGAGTGTCAGTGAACTGATTGATTTCTTGACGGCGGCGGGCTATTTGCAAGCCGTTGGTGGTCAGTACCCAACGCTATCGGTGACCCAAATGGGCGTCACAATTTTGAAAGGCAAGGGGCAAGTTTACCGCAAAACGGCACGAACTGTTCAACAGTCCGTGCCGGAAAATAGTGCGTTATTTGAACAGTTGCGAACCTTGCGTCGCCAGTTAGCCGAAGATCAGCAAGTGCCACCGTTTGTTATTTTCTCTGATAAAACGTTACATTCAATGTGTGACGTGATGCCTGAAACGGACGCGGCGTTCTTAACGGTCCGTGGCGTGGGGCAAAGTAAGCTCGAAAAGTATGGCGAAACCTTTATGGCAACGATTCGGGCTGCGGCGCACGAAGCGCCTTCCGATACGCCAGCCTAGTTTTTGGCAGGCTGGGCGGTTGCGTCTGTGTCGGCTTGGTTCAACAGACCATAAATGTTACCGGTCACGTGTCCGAATGAAGTAATGTTATTTTGAACGTTTGTCATGATGACGACGTACGTTAGCCCGCTGGGACTGAAGCTATTGGCAACGTTCCAGCCGCTAACGATTCCGTGGCTACTATAGCTGCCGGGATTACAGTAAAAGCCCATACCGTAAGTCGACGAGCTGCCAGGTGTAAACATGGTCTTACGCGCGTCCTTGGAAATTAGCCGACCAGTCATTAGGGCGTGGTCGAACCGGTACATGTCATCGACTGGCATGTAAAGATTACCAACACCAAACAACTGTGATAGGTCGCCTAGTTGGGGATGAACGTACTGCCCGTTTTCGACCTGGTAGCCGACGGAATGGTTAGGAATCTGATCAAAGGTCTGGTAAGTGCCAGTCCCGGTCATGCCCGCCGGTTGGAAAATGTTTTTTTGTAAATAAGTCATTAACGATTGGCCGTTCAACTTCTCGACCAAGTAGGCGAGCACCGTGTAGTTACTATCAAGGTAGTGCCACTGACCGGGTTGTGCACGAATCCCCTGTTTTTCGATATCTTTAACGAGGGCGGCAGGCGTCATCACCGAACTGGTTTCGTGGTGGCCAACGATGCCGGACGTGTGGTTGAGCAAGTTTTTTAACGTGATTTTATGACCGTTAGGAAAGTCTGGAAAATAAGTCGCGATTGGATCGGTCACTTTTAGTTTGTGATGATCTTGTAATTGTAAAATTGCGGTCGCGATGATGGCTTTTTGAGCTGACCCAATGTAGTAAGGGGTCGTGGTTTCGTTGGGCGTTTTTGCTTCCCGGTCGCGTTCGCCGTATGCTTTTCTTAAAATGACCTGATGATTGCGAACGACTAGGGCGGTACCTGAAAAGTGTAGCTTAGTCAGGTACTGGTCAATATTGGTATTTTTGACAACCGTTGGGAGCGGTTTGTCGGTATGCTTAGTCTTGTGCGGACGGGACTTAGCCCGCGTAATAACGGTGGTTGGTGATGCTTTAGTGACGGTGCGATCGGCATTGAAACGGTTGGTAATCATAAAAAAGGCCAGTCCAATTCCCCCAAGGATGACCAAGCTGAGCGTGACGTAATACCACTCAGAACGACGTGGAAAATGCATCATTAATTCCCCCAAATTATGGCATTATAATGACCTAACTATACCATGCTTGTATAAGCATAATTGTTAAGATTTGGTATAAAGACCAACAACTAAGGGTTATTTTTTAGCCTGAGTTTCAGAAAGGATTTTCAACATGCAATTTGTCTGGCAGCACCGGGGCGCCCCGGTTTCCATGAAGCACTTTTTAACGACTCACGGAATCAGTATGCGGCTTATCAAGGCCGTTAAACACGGTGAGGGGCAGTTTCTCGTCAATGATCACCCGGTGACTGGTGTCATAACGGTCAATAACGGTGACGTAGCGGGGTTACGGCTAGCTAACGAAGCACCGGACCCGGAAATTGCGGTCAATAATGAATCGTTAGCGGTTATTTTTGAAGATGATAATTGGTTAGTCGTCAATAAACCGGCAGGACTCACCAGTGTTCCGGGTCCCAGTGACCGGGAAGCGACGCTCGTCAATCGAATCAAGGGGTATTTAATTGCGCAACAGGCGCCTAATCAGCGGCCCCATTTGATCACTCGTTTAGACCGGGACACGAGTGGGTTAGTGTTAGTTGCAAAGCACCGGGTCGCTCAGAGTATCTTGGCTGACCCGCAGTTGAAGGCCACCTTGCATAAGACTTATTTAGCTTGGATTCAGGGAACCATTCAACCAGCTAAAGGCGTCATTGAGCAACCAATTGGCCGACCAGATGAGTCGCCGCGGCGCCAAGTGATGGCGACGGGGAAGCATGCTGTGACTAAGTATGAGGTGGTTGCGACTAATGCAACCGCTGATGTCAGTCGGGTTCGCTTAGAACTCGTGACCGGACGGACGCACCAGATTCGCGTGCACCTGACCAGTTTAGGGCACCCGTTACTCGGGGATGCGCTGTATGGCGGTAATCAACAGTTGATTCAGCGCCAGGCGCTGCACGCGGCTACTCTGAGTTTTTACGATCCGTTTGAACAAACTCAGGTCTACTTTGAAGCCCCGTTACCGGATGATTTGAGTCGATTGCCGGTTTAACTGTCAGTATGAAATCAAACGTCTAAATATAACAAAAAATGGTATTTCAGAAAAAATCTTCTGAAATACCATTTTTTGTTAAACCTATTTGCCACCGGCAGTGAGTGTGTCGGCCGCTAAAGTATCAAAGGTTGCTTGCAATTGCTTCAACGGATCACGCAAGGTGAGAAAATAAATGTGCTCGACCCCGTTACTCCGCATGTCGATCACACCCGCTTCGCGCATTAATCGCAAGTGGTGTGAGACGGCGGGGCGCGAAATGTTGACCATGGCGGTAATATCCGTCACGTTTAGGCCGTCATCACTGTTCCCCAGAGCAATGATGATTTGGCGCCGAATCTTCTCAGAAAAAATGTTGATTAAAGTAGCGCTCTTTGCGAGTGCAGCTTCAGATTCTTGATAGTTAGCCATATCTAACTGTGTCCTTTCGGCTTCAATTTAGAGTGACTGCACGACGGTCCCCCATTGGTGCGTACGCCAAACCATTATGCAGCTTCTCAAAGTGAACAACTACGCCATCCCGGCGTTTGCGGCCTTAAGCGTCGCAATAAAGCCGTCCCATCCGTCTGCGTATTAGTCCGGAATAGGTTGGCTGTATTTAAGTCTGCAAGTTGTCGAACAGACTGTACAAGATTGGTAAAGTTGTACTTACGTTTATTAAAACAAGACCTTAATTGATTGTCAATCGTTTTTGTCAAAAGTGAACATCATTAGCCACTTTAATGGTTTGCGTTCGTTTTGTATACGTATTTGAACGTAAAAGTGCGGTAAAATGGAAATAACGAATAAAGAGGGGGATGGCTATGAGGGTTATTGGAATTCTAGGGACCCATAATCCGGACGGGGTTACGGGTCAAATGCTGAAAGCCGTATTAAAGGGCGCGGCCACTAGTGCTGAAACGGAACTAGTCAATTTAAACGACTACACCCTGGTTCCGGACCATGATAATTTGCCCAATCCTGAGTTAGACCAGTTAGCGGCTAAGTTGCAAGCGGCTGACGTGTGGGTTTTGGCAGCGCCAACTTATCTAGGTGGTTTATCCGGTGTCATGAAGAACTTTTTGGATTGCTTCCGTAGTCGGATTGCCCGCTATAACGCGGTTGGCGAGGCCGTCCCGGATCAGTTTAAAAATAAGCACTATGTCACGATTACTGACTGTTATGCTGGGGGCGTTGAAAACTACCTGACCGGGGTCACCGACGCGGCATTTAAAACCATGGACAAGTTTTTGACGATGGGCGGCCTCATTAAATTGCGCGAGGTCGTCATCACGCGTACTTGGGGGATGCAGAACTTAACTGCTAAAAAGCAGGCGGAAGGCGAACGTGTGGGCCAAAAGGCGGCTCACAAAGTGGAAAGGGATGATAATACGATGAAACGTTACGTTGAACTGTTCTTCATGATTGCCGTCATGGCATTACTGACTATGGGGATTGAAGCTGGTTTGGGCCGGTTGATCCCACTCACTAATTTTTGGACGTACTACGGCGCCTTTGTCGTTATCTTTTACATTTTGTTGGCTAGCATTTTGCACTTTTTCACCGTGGTCAAGCATCGCCGGCGTTAAAAAGTGGTAACATGAAATTACGGGCGTCCTTAGTGTAACGGATAGCACGCGAGATTTCGGTCCTTGCGATCTCGGTTCAATTCCGAGGGGACGCATTTTATTAATGAGCAGTGACCGCTGCCAAAAGTAAAGGTTTGGTCAAATGAATGGGTGGTTCGCTACGGGTAACCGTAACGAACCACCTTATTTTGGTATAATGGGCATATTAATGACGATAAAATCAATTTTTAGTTGGAGGAATTTAAATGCAGGTTGTTGGATCATTTATTGCCACAATCGGATGGTTAGGGTTGGCACTAATTGCCAGTGAACTACTCGCTACCCTGATTTATGATCTCGGGCAGTGGGTTGGCTATCGCCTCATTGGGGCGCGGGTCGTGGCCCTGGTTGGATTTCGGTATCAACTTTGTAGAGTTGACGGCCACTGGAAATTTCAGCGTCCACTGACGGCTTATCCGCACTTAGTCGCAATGCCGCCGGTCGATCCTAAACGCTTTAACCACGCCCTGTACTGTTTTGGGGGCGGGCTGTTTAATTTATTGGCCATTGTCTTGAGTCTCGTCACAATGATGCAGTTTACTTGGGACTTCAATCTGTGGTTGTTTATTTTTATTATTTGGGTCTGGGCAAATACGTTAAAAGTTGGCCAGTTGTTGCCGATGAATTTTCATGGTCGGCCGACCGCCGCGCAGGAGTTTCGAGCTGCCCGTGAATCAACGGCCGCAATGACGGCCGCGTACGTCACGGCTACTGCGACTGCGTTAAGAATGCAAACTGGCAGCGTTGCTGATTTGGATGCCGCAATGATCGTCATGCCCCGTAACGGCGGGAACCAGAATTATTTGGTCGTTCGCCAGGCTTTTTTAATCTTGGAGTGGGGACTACAGCACGGGCTGAGCACGCCGGATCTTTTAGCGGGATTGAGCCGGTTGGAACCAAGCTTTAACTTAGTACCACCAGCTGATTTGGCCCGCTACATGACCGCAACGCTTTATTGGAATTTGTTCAGTGAACATCCGGCGCCTCAGATTATCGGGTGGTATCAGGATCAGGGCGTTCAGCAATTACTGAAACGGTATGAACCACTGGCTAACTTTAAGTTGCAAGCCGTATACGAGTGGCAAGTCAATCATCAGCCTAAACGCGCGCTCGAACTGATCGATGCCGGCCTAAAGTATGCGCAACGAAGCAATGCGAGTGAAGAGTTAGTTTGGTTAAAAGCCTTAAGAGTTCGAGTAGAAGCTTAGTTTCTGGTAAAGAATGGTTGACTAAAACACTGCTGATAGTAGTGAAGTGCTAAGCTTAAAGTTAGCTTAGAACGAAAAAGGGTGAAATTTTGAAACAGCGGATAAAACAACGCGGGGGCCTGTGGCTGACCATCATTATCGTGGTGGTCGGCCTAATTGGCGTGGGTCTAACGCGTTTTAACGCCGGCTTCTACCGGCAGACGGTCGCCCAGGTCACACACGTCACGGCCAGCAGCCGGACGAAAACGACCGATGAGTTTGAAAATAAGGATGTGGATGCGGTTCAGACCGTCACGGTGCGAATCTTGAACCATAAGCATCAGGGGAAAACTTACCGGATAAAAAATAATTACACGCAATCTGGCGCCATGGATCAAGCGTACCGGCGCGGGGACCAAGTCTTCGTTCGAATTCCGGCCAACCGGCACAGCGCGGTCACGATTCAAGGCTTAAAACGCGATACGGCGTTAGCGTTTGTCGTCTGGCTAGCGTTTGCCTTATTGTTATTAATTATGCGGTTTAGTGGGTTCATGGCATTTTTGAGCGTGGCCTTAAACGCAGCGCTGTTCTACGCCGCCATCCAAATCGATTTGGCGACAAACGGTGGGCACGTTTACACGTTGTTTGGCATTCTCGCCGTTATCTTTGCGGCGCTGACCCTGTGGCTCGTCCTGGGGTGGGGTCGTCAAATGTGGGTCACCTTTGGCGCAACCATGGCTGGGACCGGCCTGGCTGTCGTGATTAGCCTGACCGTGTTTGCGGTGACGCATGAACGTGGTGTGACTTATGAATCAATGCAGTACGTCACCCAGGTGCCGCGGCCTTTATTTTTAGTCGAAACGATTTTAGGGTCGCTGGGCGCCGTGATGGACGAATCAACGGATATTGTAGCGTCGCTCTTTCAGTTGAAAACGGAGCGACCAGACATTGAACCTAACCAGATTTTTAAATCCGGGTTGCAAATTGGCCATTCAATCATGGGACCGCTCATCAACGTCTTATTCCTAATTTTTATGGCGGATACGTTTGCGATGACGTTACTCTATTTGCGAAACGGCAATAATTGGGGTTACACCTTCACAATGAACATGTCCCTTGGAATGGTCCAAAGTTTGATTTCTGGGATTGGGATCGTCTTAGCGATTCCGGTGGCGAGCTGGCTGGCTAGTCGGCTGATGCCCGGGGAGCAGGTGAAGCCATCATGAGTACGATTACGGTTTTAGGATTGGTATTATTTGTTTTGATGACGATCATCGGTGGCAAAACTGGTGCGACCGCCTTTCTCAGTTTGATTTTTAATTTTGGCCTGCTATTTCTAGCAGTCGTCTTGATCTCGTGGGGCTTTCCAGCGATGGGCGTCTCATTAGTTATCGGTACAATTATTTTGGCCTTCACGATTTTCTTTGGCGAAGACAATGAGCTGGCAGCCAAAACGGCTTACATCGCCGCACTGATCGTAATGGTCGTTTTAATCCTCATTATTTTTCCGGTCGAGCACTGGATCATGGCGCAGGGCTTTAGCCTAGAAGATAGTGAAGATTTGGAAGGCATGTCGCTAACGATTGGCGTTTCGTTTGTCGGGGTCGCGGTGACGGAAGCCATTCTAAGTACGCTCGGTGCGATTGCGGAAGCCAGCATTGCCATTGCGGCTGGGTTGAGTGAGATTATCGAACAACATCCGCAGGTGACGGCTAAGCGCCTCTACATTGATGGGATTAGTATTGGTAAGCAAATTATTGGGACGACGTTTAACACGCTGTTCTTCGGTTTCTTCGGGGGCTTTTTGGCACTGTTTATTTGGTTCTCAGGGTTACACTATTCTTTTGGTAGTGTGATCAATAATAAGATTTTTGTTGCGGAAGTCATCATGGTTTTGTTTTCTCTGATGGGGGTTATTTTGACCGTACCAGTGACGACCTGGGTGATGACGGTCGAGCATCGCCGCAATCAAGGTAAGCTAAAAGATTGACGATGCGTTGAAAGATTTGTTAGGGTAGAAAAAACGACGGAGGTAGGACAAGTATGCAGATTCGTAAAGCGCAACCACAAGATGGCGCACAGATTGCACCGCTGATTGCAATGATTTATCGGGATATGGAGATGCCAGTGTTGAAGGATGTCAGTGAGGCTGACTTGCTAGACATGTTGACCAAGCTCTATTCGTTGCCGGAAAACCTGGATGGGTTAGCGCAAACGTTCGTGGCGACCTTTAAAGATAAGGTCGTTGGGGTCGCGTTTGGGCACCCAGCTCACAATGAGGTTGCGGTCAACGACCTACTAAAACGTGTTTCTGGCGAGCATTCCGGCTTTACGGCACCACTGGAATTAGGTGGTGAAGCGCGTCCTGGCGAATGGTACCTCAGTATGCTGGCCGTGGACCCGCAAACGCAAGGGCACGGTGTCGGCAGTCAACTATTGACGGCGCTACCGAAGCTGGTCAGTGGTTTAGGAGCTACCAAACTCAGCTTGAACGTTGATGACGGCAATCCACGTGCCGCCAAGCTATACCACCGGCAAGGATTCACCGTTGATGGTCAGCTGATGATTGGCGTGCATCCGTATGAACACATGGTCAAACCGATTACTGAAGGGGCCACTGAAGCCTAAGCCTTTAAGTTAAAACGATTATCAGAGCAGTCTTACGTTTAATACGTGGGACTGCTCTTACTTGTTATTGAATTAATTTTTGCGGTTGAGCGTAAGCGGATACTTTATCAATTTAAAGAACACGGGTAGAATAGAGAAGAATAAGGATCGTTGGAAGGATGAAGTCCCATGCAAATTTATTTTGTTCGGCACGGCCGGACGCAGTTTAACCTGGAACACCGTTTTCAGGGTGGTCGTTCTGATTCACCGTTACTACCGGATGGAATTGTTGATGCACAAGCCGCTGGCAAATATCTAGCGGACACACAATTCGCCAAAGTTTATAGCAGTCCGCAAAAGCGGGCGATGGATACGGCGAAGTACGTGGTGGCTGCCAATCAGTGGCAACCGGAAATTACCGTTGAACCTGGGTTTAAAGAGTTCGACTTTGGGACCTGGGACGGACAGGCCGAAAATGAAGTGCAACCTCGGGCTTACGCGCAAGTCTTGTTAAAACAACCGGGGGAGTACGACCCTAGCCAAGCGGGTGGCGGTGAAAGCTACGCGGCGTTTGTGGATCGAACAACGGCGGCGGTTCGTAAAATCGTGGCCGCAGCTGGGACTGATAACCCGCTACCTTTACTAGTAGTTGCGCATGGGCTAGTTACGACGATGACGGTCAAGACCTTGCTCGGCGTGCCGGTTGCACAGTTACGTGATCCGTTTTACATGAATGGTCAGTTAATGAAGACCATCGGCAACGGTATCGTGGATAACGGCAGTGTAACGGTCATTGAAACGACAGATAACGAACATTTTAATTTAAAAAAATGGAACGAAACTAGTTTTCTGAAGTAACCCCCGAACGGAGGGATATAATGGAACTTTATTTTATTCGCCATGGCCAAACGCAGTATAACATCGAGCACCGCTTTCAGGGCGGTGGCTGTGATTCGCCGCTGCTGGCAAGTGGCATCGATGGTGCCAAGCGGGCCGGAGCGTATTTAAAGGACGTTCGCTTTGCCAAAGTGTACAGTAGTCCCCAGCTGCGAGCACTGAATACGGCCGAGTACGTGGTGGCGCCCAATCGCTGGCAGGATGAAATCACACTAGATTCACGGCTGAAAGAAATGGATTTTGGCAAGTGGGAAGGCCAAATTGAGGCGACGGTTGAACCGCACGAGCAGTATGACGTATGCGTTAATCAACCAGAAAAATATCAACCTGAGTTATCTACCGGTGGTGAAAGCTACCCCGAATTTTTAAACCGAGTGACGGCGGCAATTCACGATGCCGTCGCAACAGTCGGCTTGGATAGCCCCTTACCGATTTTGATTGTTTCGCACGGCTTGACGACCACTTTTGGCATTAAAGGGCTATTGAACGTTGCGGTCAAAGACTTGCGTCAGCCCCTCGTCGTAAACGGACAGACGGTCGGGACGGGGATCGTTGACAATGATAGTTTAACGGTCTTAGAGACGTACGATAACCAAAACTTCACGATTAAACGCTGGAACGAAACCAGTTATTTGTAATCCGGTAGATGGCTAGAAACCAGTCCGGTTGGCGCTGACAACATACGGTCGTGGGACCGGGGCTAGCCTGGGGAGCGGTCTAGCCCCTCGCCCGGAACAATTGCAAAAGCACAATTGTCCCGGACCGTCCGTGGTGTAAGCCCGGCAGAAAAAGCGCCGCACCAACACCACCGTCACGACCGATGTTATCAGCGCCAACCTCCGAGTATTTAACTGAACTAACAATAATATAGTTAGTTTTAGCGGAGCGGATAGTTTAAGCATAATTAGTACTGCTAATATAATTAAAAATAGTCCCAGTTCAAAGCCAAATTATGACTTCGAACTGGGACTATTTTTATATAACTGGAACTATTATTAGTTAATGGTTGGTTTCAATGCTAACGCCTTGGCGGCTTCTTCGTAGTCGTCGAAGTGGTGCTTAGTGCGACCGATGATCTGGTAATCTTCGTGACCCTTACCAGCAATTAAAACAACGTCGCCTGGTTGGGCCGCTTCAATGGCCTTCGCAATCGCTACGTGGCGATCTTCATAGACGGGAACACCAGCATCCGGAACGCCGGCGACCATGTCGTGAAGAATAGCAGTTGGGTCTTCTGTCCGGGGGTTATCCGAAGTGAAGATGGGTTTGGTGCTGCGTTGAACGGCAATCTTAGCCATCTTTGGTCGTTTGCCCTTATCGCGGTCGCCACCACAACCGACAACGCAGTAAATGTCTTTTTTAGCAAAGTCTTGAATGGTTTCAAGTGCATTTAACAGGCCATCTGGTGTGTGTGAGTAATCCACGATGACGCTGACGCCGGTGTGTGAAGGCACCGCTTGGAAACGGCCCTTGACCCCAGTGACTTTTTCCAAGGAAGCGATGATTTGTTCTTCGGGGATCCCACTCGCGTATGCGGCTGAAAAGGCGGCTAACATGTTGTAAACGTTGAACTGTCCGATAAGCTTCATGGTGACGTGGGTGACGTGACCGAAGACGGAAAGGTCAAATTCAGTGCCGTGACTCTGAATTTGAACGTTTTGCGCGTTGATCATGGCGTCTGGTTTGAGCCCAAACGTTAAGACGTGCGCAGCGGTGTACTGTTCAAATTCGCGGCCCACTGGATCGTCGGTATTGAGGACGGCAACTTTGTTGGTCCCGTTAGCGCCGTACTTGTTACCTAATTGGGCAAATAACATGGCTTTAGCTTCAGCGTAGTTAGCCATGGTCTTGTGGAAATCCAAGTGATCTTGGGTGAGGTTGGTGAAGACGGCGATGTCGTAGTCGATGCCCCAAACCCGTCCGAGTACGAGGGCGATTGAGGATACTTCCATGGCAACGGTCTCCACGCCGGCGTCACGCATTGCAGCGAGTGTCCGTTGCGTGGTAATAGCATCGGGGGTCGTATTCGCCGTTGGTAGCTTTTCATCCTTGATCTTACGGTACATCGTTCCAATTAAACCGGTGGCTTGTTGTTGGTCTCTGTAGATTTGTTCGATCAGGTGGGTGACGGTGGTCTTCCCATTAGTCCCGGTGACCCCAATCATCCGCATCTTTTGGCTCGGTGCGTCGTAAAAGACGTCCGCTAAGATGGCCATGGCCCGTTCCGTGTTTTGTACGTAAATGACGGGTACGTTCACGTCGATGGGTTTTTGTGCGACGAGGATCTTCGCGCCTTTTTCCACGGCTTGGCCAGCTAAATCGTGGCCGTCAACGTGGTAACCGTCAACACAGATGAACATGGCGCCGGGTTTAACTTCCCGGGTATCTTGTGTCAGCATGGTGACGTCGAAGTCATCTTGCAAGGCGGGTTTAACTTGCTTAAATTTTAAACTATCAATTAATACGCTTGCTTTCATTTTTAGTTACGTCCTTTTCAATAGAATCCGTAAATAACTGTTTCTAGAATACATGCAAATAAGCGAATTGTCGAGGTAGGGCGCAAAGGGCCTACCTCGAAGCTGAGGTTAGTTAAGTTAGTTGAATAAAAATAAAGCGTAGCCGCACATTACTGATTCAGTAAGATGCGTCTACGCTTCATTAATATGAATTTATTCAATACCTAAAAATTCGTCATGTAACGCGTTCATGGCTGGTTTTAAATCGGCTTCTTTGACTAACACCCAAATCGTGGTGTAACTGTCAGTCGATTGTAAAATGTCAATGTTTTGCGTACTCAAGGCCGTCACAATGCGAGCCGTTACACCGGGCGTCCCAGTGATACCGGCGCCAACGACTGAAACCTTGGCACAGTGATCAATGACCTGACAAGTAACGTGGGCGTTTGCGAGTAAGTCTTTGGCAACGGTCGCGTCACCGTCCACTAAGTTGAAGACAACTTGGTGTTGCGTGATGTTGATAAAATCAACACTCAACCCGTGTTGCGCCATCAACTGGAAGATTTCACTCGAACTTAATGTATCGGTTGGCACGGTAAACTGGGTTAAATCAGTTTGGTGCGCGATCCCGGTAACGGTTCGGTAGTGTTCAATCTTCGTCGTTGTGCGGTCACTGACCAACGTTCCGAGGGCGTCCGGTTCTTGATAAGTGGACCGAATCCGCATTGGAACGTGGGCCTGTTCAGCAATTTCAACCGCGCGGGGATGAATAACTTTTGCACCTTCGTGGGCCATGTTGGCGAGCTCTTCATAACTGATACTCTTGATGAAGCGCGCGTGGGTGACCAAGCGGGGGTCAGCCGTCATCATGCCGTTAACGTCGGTAAAGATATCGACCCGTTTAGCGTGTAAAGCCGCACCGAGAATGGCAGCGGAAGTATCGGAACCACCGCGACCAATCGTTGTGATGTGACCATTTTCGGTTGCGCCTTGAAAACCAGTTACGACAACCACGTCGGCATCGACGAAGGCGTCCTTGATTGGTTTAGGATCAACGCGCAAAATCTTTGCGTTTTGATAATCGTCATTGGTGACAATCCCCGCGTCGTGCCCGGTCATGGCCGTCACGTTAAGGCCTTGTTCACGGGCGAGTTCGGTAAAGACCGCCGTCGAAATTGTTTCACCAACGGAAACGATCATATCTAATTCCCGATTAGTGAGCCGGGACTGGTCCGCCCCGACTAAACCGAGTAACGAGTCGGTCGCGTAGGGCGCCCCCTTACGGCCAATTGCGGAAACGACAACGATCACTTTGTCACCCTGGTCGACCGCGTACTGCACGTGTTTCAAAGCTTGTTTACGTGCGGCCATGTCCTTGACGGAAGTGCCGCCGAATTTTTGTACAATAATTTCCATCGGGTGTTACTCCTCAACCTTTGATGCTAGGGCGTTGGCTTCAGGGCTATCCATCAAGTGGTCACTTTCAACGTAGATCTTGTGCCACATCATGAACGTCAAAACGGTCCAGAGCTTCCGGGAGTTATCACGAAGACCAGCTTTGTGATCGTCTAATAACTTCAAGAAGTAAGATTTATCAAAGTATTGGTCCGTTTGTGAGTCGTTAATAATCTGCTTAGCCCAATCGTACATTTCGTCTTTAAGCCAGAAACGAATTGGTACTGGGAAGCCTAGCTTCTTACGGTGCAAGACGTGAGCCGGAACAATGTCCTCAACGGCTTTCCGTAAAATGTACTTCGTCGTGCCGTGGCTGATCCGTAAATCAGCTGGAATTTCGGCAGCCAAGTTGTAAACTTCGCGGTCCACAAATGGTGTCCGTAATTCTAAGCTGTGCGCCATCGTTGTCCGGTCAGCGTTATGCAACAAGTCACCGTTAAGCCAAGTATGCATATCGATAAATTGCATCCGGCTAATTGGATCGTAATCCGCTGATTCGTCGTAGAATGGGTGCGTAATTGACTGGAAGGGATGGTTGCGATTGTAATCTTTCATGAACAATTGTTTTTCTTGTTCACCAAAGATAAAGGCGTTACCAACGTAGCGGTTTTCTAATGGTGTGGTCCCACGCATTAAGAATGACCGACCACGCATTCCTTCTGGCATCATCGTTGCGATTCGCTTCAAGGCACCGTTGATAGGCTTCGTGTAGCGGAATGGTTTCAATGATTCGGGTTCGTGATAAATCGTATAACCACCGAATAATTCGTCAGCGCCTTCACCGGTCAAAGCAACCTTAACGTGCTTAACAGCTTCTTTAGCTAAGAAGTACTGCGGCACAGCGGCCGGGTCAGCCAACGGATCATCCATACTCCAAACGAAGTGTGGGAAGGCCTTCATGAAGGCTTCTGGCGTGATCGTCATACTGAAGTTTTCCACACCGAGCTTTTCAGCGGTTTCTTGGGCGACGTCTAATTCGCTGTAGCCTTCGCGTTCAAAACCAACGGAAATGGTTTGAAGGTTCGGGTTAAAGTTTTTAGCGATGGCCACGATGATCGAGGAATCGATCCCACCAGATAGGAAGGAACCAACTGGCACGTCGGAACGCATGTGAATCTTAACGGAATCAATCAAAGCATCCTTAATCTTTTGGGCGTATTCGTCCTCAGAACGTTTAACGGGATGGAATTCACGGTGATAGTAGCGTTCGATCCGTGGTGCAGATCCTAACTTCTTAGTCAGTGAGCAGCCCGGTTCGAGCATTTTAATTTGCTTAGTCAGTGTTTCTGGTTCTGGTACGAACTGGAAGGTCATGTAATCTTGCAAGGCGTTCTTATCAAACGTTTTATCCTTCAAGATCTTATAGATACTCTTGCTTTCAGAAGCGTAGTAGAAGTCGTCACCAGAGACGGCGTAGTAAAACGGCTTGATCCCAAATTGGTCTCGAGCCGCAAACAGGGTCTTTTCCTGTTTATCCCAAATAACAAAGGCAAACATCCCACGGAGATACTTCGTGGCGTTTTCCTTGTATTTGGCATACATGCCAAGAATAACCTCAGAGTCGGAGTTGGTTTTGAATTCATAACCTTCTTGTTTTAATTGCGCGCGCAATTCAACGTAGTTATAAATTTCCCCATTAAATGTCATCCAGTAACGTTCATTATCGTAAGACAATGGTTGATGTCCACCGGCCAAGTCAATGATACTTAAACGCCGAAACCCCATGGTAATGTTGTCGTCGGCAAAGTAACCATCGTCATCGGGTCCCCGATGGACAATCATTTTCGTCATTTCGTGGATGGTCTGATCGTAAGCGGCGTTATCCGTCTTCGTCCGATCAGTTAAGCAACCAGCAAAACCGCACATGTATGTTCATCTCTCAATCTTTAAAGTTTGAATGGTTAAAATACTTATCTTATAGAATACTTAGTGGTCCGCTGTCAATTTACCCAATTACAATCTTGAAGTAAAGCGGTTTAGATAATTGTAATGGTTTCTTACCGAATTAAATTGTGTTAATCCAATTGAACATTAAGGCTAACGAAAACTAAATATGCTCCCATCATTATACTTGCTTTAGCACATAAGATAAAGCCACGGGCGCCACTTTAGAGCGGTTTCATGGGAAAAGAATGCGGATTAGCCAGGTTAATTTAAACTAACGTACCCAACCAATCCCGGGCTTAATGTTACAAAATATTACGAAATCCCCGATATATTACAGAAATTGGCCAAAATAGTAATCCGGTTGCTATTGGGCTGTTACATTCGGTCGGTATACTAACTCGTGTTGTTAAGTACTGCAACCCACTGGGTGTAGTGCTACAGATTACTAAATACAAAACCACAGGAGTGAAGAATTTATATTATGAAGATCAAGAGTTTATTATTATCAACTGCCGCCGCAGCTAGTTTGCTAGTTTTAGGGGCAACCGCTGCAAATGCCGACACCATTACGGTTAAAGCTGGCGACACGGTAAGTGCCCTTGCTGAAACTCATAACACGACGATTTCTGCCATCGAAAAGACTAACGCGTTAAAGAACGTTAACTTGATTTACGTTGGCCAACAATTAGAAATCAATGGTGCAACGCCAACTTCAACTGCCAACGTACAAGCGCAATCCGCAGCACCACAATCAGCTGCCGCTTCACAAGCACCCGTTCAAAGCCAAGCGCCACAATCGGCCGCAGCCTCACAGGCGCCTGTTCAAAGCCAAGCACCACAGTCAGCAGCTGCTTCACAGGCTCCCGTACAATCAGCTGCACCGGTACAACAAGCACCGGCTGCACCCGCAGCTCCTGCAGCAAACAACAATGGTGACAGTGCCGCTAAAGCATGGATTGCCAACAAGGAATCCGGCGGTTCATACACTGCTCGTAATGGCCAATACATCGGGAAGTACCAATTAAGTTCAGCATACTTGAACGGTGACTATTCCGCTGCCAACCAAGAACGCGTTGCTGAAAACTATGTGTCCAGTCGTTATGGCTCATGGTCCGCAGCACAAAGTTTCTGGCAAGCAAACGGCTGGTATTAAGATTCTAGCCAACTAATTTAAACTAAACAGACGAACCACCAGTTCAATTTTGGACTGGTGTTTTTTTTGAACCGTTTTTAGTGTGCTTTTTTATTAAATGAAACAAGAGGGTTCCGACTAAAACTGGAATGGCAACTAGCAGCAGGCCGCCTTGGATGAAAAATGAGAGTTCCGAGGTCATCAAGCCGTCTTTAGTTTCTTTTTCCATTAATAGCCGTTCACGGCTAGCGACTGGGTTGATACTGTTGCGGTAACCGCGGCCACTATCACGGTCGTCTTGGATGCCTTGACGTAAGGCTTTAGTGCCTACTGAAGTTAAGACTAGGCGCGGCTTCTTGAAATGTGGAAAAAGATAAATTAACGCCGGGTAAAATAAGCTATAAGAAGCGGTCAGTAAAACGTTGAAGAGCGTCCACTTGAATCTGAAGGGTCCCGTTGGCGGGGCGGTGACTAAGTACATCGCGACAATATAAAATATCAAAACGCGAAAGTAGCTACTTAGAAATGATTTTAGAATTTTCATAGAGCGTCTTTCCTTTTTTGACTGCATCTTAGGGCGAGCAGCCAGTCGCTGCAACTTTGGCTATTTAATTGAAAGGCTTATTAACTGGTTGCCTCATCGTACATCGCTACTAACAATTCCAACTTTTTTGAAATTTAGGCTTGTGTTCGACTTACTTGAAGGCTGTATAGTTAGGAACAGTTAATCAGAGGAGGGACGGCAATGCGTCTAAGAATGAAATTGGGGTGGCTCGGACTACTTGTGATATTAGCGGTAAGTTTGAGTGGTTGTGGTCGGCAACAGGTGGCTAGTAACGTGGTTCATACGAATCGTCCGACACTATTTTTCCACGGTGGGGGTAGTAGCTACCATGCCGAGGAACACATGGTGGACGCGGCAAAAAAGGCCGGTGCGACTAATACGGTCATCCGTGCGATGGTCGCAAAGAACGGTCAGGTAAAATTAGTGGGGCGGATCAAAAAAGGCGCCGTTAACCCAATTGTGGAAGTGAATTATGCCAATAATCGGGAATTGAACTTTAATCAACACGGACGGTGGGCTAAAAATGTCGTTGTGGCGTTGCAAAAGCAGTACCACTTCACGTCCTTCAACATGGTGGGACACTCACTGGGTAACATTTCGTTGATTTACTACTCACTACAAAACAGTCAGAATCGCCGGTTACCTAAGCTGCGGAAACAAGTCAACATTGCGGGGCACTTTGCGGGACTGAACTTCAAAGGGGTTCCGAAAAGCGTGCAACAACCAGCTGGTCTAAAGCTAGCTACAAACGGTCGTCCTAATAAAATGAACGCCACGTATCGGCAGATGACGAAGCTGCGCCAAGTATTACCGGCAAAGCAGGTTGCCGTCTTGAACCTCTATGGTGACATCGGTGGACATACGGACGGGACGGTGCCGAACGTTTCATCATTATCATTGAAATATTTGGTTGCGCCGCGGGCCAAGTCCTATCAGGAAAAACGATTCACAGGTAAGTTAGCGCGTCACAGTAAGCTGCACGAAAATCCGCAAGTTGATCAGACGCTGATTAAGTTTTTATGGGGTAAGGGACAAAAGTAACCCTTCCAGTAGGGCGAAGTGCGTTCGTTAAATTTGCCAGCTAACGAAGATTCGTTAATAATAGAACCGTGGCAAAAGAAGAGAGAGATGATAGCGTTGAAAGCCAAGTTTGGCATGTTAAGTGTTATTTTGTTAGGAATTAATTCAATTATTGGGTCGGGAATTTTTCTCCTGCCCGGACAAGCGGAAAGCCTGATTGGTCCCGCAAGCATTTTAGTGTTTGTTTTTGATATGTTGCTCATTATTTCGATTGCGTTATGTTACGCAGAGGACGCGACTTATTTTAAGGCGAACGGGGGACCGTACCTTTACGCGAAGTCGGCGTTTGGTGACTTTGTTGGTTACGAGGTCGGATTCAGTGTTTGGGCCATCAGTATTATTGCGTGGGCCACGATGTCGACGGCTTTTGCGACGGCGCTAGGTGCGATTTTTCCGGTCGTCCAGCAGCCAGTATGGAAAGCGGTCACGATCTTTGTCTTGTTAGGGACGCTGACTTTGATCAACATTTCCGGGGTATCGCTCACTAAGTTAGTCAATAACGTGGTGACGATTGCCAAACTCGTTCCATTAGTTTTATTTGTCATCGTTGGGCTATTCTTTATTAACGGCGCGCACTTTACACCGTTTGTAGTCACAACCACAAACTTTAATAGCGCATTTGGTTCCGCTGCAATTTTAATTTTTTACGCGTTTACAGGGTTTGAGGCCATTGCCATCGCCGCGCAGGAGTTCCATAACCCACAGCGAACGATTCCGCTCGCCATTGTGGTTGTTCTCAGCGTGGTTGCGTTACTTTATATTCTGATTCAAGTCGTGTCGATTGGGGTCTTAGGGTCCCACTTAGCGGGCAATCCAGCACCAATTCAAGCCGGATTAGAAAAAATGATTGGACCAGTTGGAAAGACGATCGTTGCGGTCGGCACGCTAGTCTCCATCTTGGGGATTGCGACTGCGCAGTCATTTTACTTGCCCCGAATCGGATCGTCGATGGCGGATAACGGGGTCATGCCTAAGGTCGTCGGGTACCGTAACCGCCGTGGTGTTCCAGCCGTCGCAATGTTAGTTTCATTTGTCATCGCCGTGCCACTGGCTATTTCAGGGACGTTTCAAACGTTGGCAGCTATTTCGGTGGTCTCCCGATTTGCACAGTATATCCCGACGATTTTAGCCGTACTAGTCTTCCGGCGCCGCAAGATGACCCCGGGTGGGAGTCGTTTCCGGGTGCCATTTGGACCGGTACTGCCAATTGTCGCGGTCGTGGTGAGCTTATGGCTCTTGTCCAAAGCTTCCGCGTTCCAGTTGATCATGGGACTGGGATGTTTAGTTATCGCCGTGCCGTTTTACTTTTTAAACCGGCACTTTAACCATTCGAAACGGGTCGATCAACAAGATTGATTAGATTGACTTAAAAAGGTAATCGTAAAAGCCGGTATTTCAGCAAATGAAATACCGGCTTTTTGATATAAATATAGCTAATAAAGATTAGTGTTTATGGACCTAGTCCGGATGTCGCTGATAACATGCGACCGTGAGAACGAATTATGCCCAGCCAATTAAACGCATCAGCGCCATGGCAACGACACCAGTAATGACGACGGCGAGCAAGCTCTTAGTGAGAACGCCAGCTAGGATGGCTGGAATTGATGCGTAAATATTAGGCAGGTTGAAGCCTGGCCAGTGCCCAGCGTGGTACGTTAATAGGCTCTCAACGAAGATGGCCGTCATGATGGCGACCGGAACGAAGGAGAGGAAGCTGATCAACCAGTGCGGAATCGACATATTTTTAATGATGGCAAACGGCACAACGCGGGATAGCCACGTGACCAGCCCGCAGAGCAGGATCGTAACTAAAATGTAGGTGCTCACTTCGGACTCACCACCATTCCAAAACTACAGCCGAGTAGGGTGGCCAATAATAACGCAATATTTCCCGGGAAAAAGCGCATCAAAAAGTACATGGCAATTGCGACGAATAAAACGACCAACAGTTGGGTCGTCAGGGGCTTGCTACGGTCCGTAATAATCTGGAGGTATAGTAGCCCGATGAACATCCCCACGACTGCAAAATCGAGTCCAAACTGGTTGGGGTCGGTAATTAGGTTGCCTAACAAACAGCCGACGACCGTCGCAGCCGCCCACACGAGGTAGGCGACAACGTTAGCGGCGTGCAACCAGGTCGGTTTGAGTTGTTGGTGCGTTAAGTTAAGCTTATTCATGCTGAGCGCGAAGGTCTCGTCAGTCAACAGGGAACCCAACCCGATATTTTGCATTAAGGAATCCTTTTTAAAATATTGCGCAATCGACATACTCATGAGAATCATGCGTGAATTAATGAGAAAGGTTGAGAGAACAATGGCTGAAACCGGGCTACCCGCAAGCAGCATACTGATGATAATAAATTGCGCGGAACCGGCGTATACGATCAGAGACATTATTAGGACGGCCAGTACGGAAAGGTGGCTTGTATTAGCCACGATACCCATTGCTAGACCAACCCCAATGTATCCGAACACGGTGGGAATGACGTCTTTGATCCCGCTTTTAAACGTAAGACTTGAATCCATAGTGTACCTCCAAACGACCAATAAAAAAGTTAATAGATTATAGTTTACACTTATTGGTGAAAATAATGAAGATTATTATCATTGAAATCTAATTTAGCCGTCATGAAATTGTTGCTTGCATTTCAAAACCAGCGGGCGTAACATAAGCACATTGATTTTTTGAAAGGACAAATGGTACGGGAAAATGACTCTGGAACAATTAGCAGCCCAAAGCGGGGTCGCTGCTGATAAAATCGTTACTTATACGCAAGCAGGATTACTGCCTTGCAAGGATACTCACGCGGTCTTTAGTGAGGACGATCAATATTGGCTAGATATGGTCAATTGCTTCTTAGAAAATGGCTCCTCCGTTGAGGACTTAAAGGATTTAATGCCACTGTGCGAACAGTGTGCTGCCAACTAATTTTAACGCTATCAAAAAACGACTTTTCTGGAAGGATTACTTCCGGGAAAGCCGTTTTTGATTGGTGAAGTGAAGGGTGAAAGCGTTAAAATAGATCATATCAAAGGTTAGTGACAAAAACAGGATTCTTCATCGCTCCGCCGGACAGAATCAGTGGGCTGTGGGGTCGGCTACAGCCAGAGTACGGGCTTCCGCCTCGCTTGAAAGCCTAAAGCCCAAGTCTTTCAAGACGCCCCGCCATGTCGCCTGGCACACAACGCCAGGCAACATGGCCGACACTGCCCACTGGTTCTGCCGGCTGCGCTAGGATTGGTTAAAATAAGTTAAATCAATTTTTATAGAAAAATTACCTTAGCTGGAGGTCAACCATGATGAATCTGCCGCGAAAGTGGCGTTGACCGGTGTTCTTCCGGTTTACGCCACCGACGTCTTGTGAGACGTGGGGTTGCGGCTTACAAGCGAGGACTAAGACCGTTTCTCAGGCTTAGTCCGGTCGCCGCGGCAGGTGAAATCATGGGTGGCCGGAAGCGAAAAATTTACTGAATTTGTTGGTGTCAGGTGTTTAATGACTTTAAACCCTTAGTTGATTAATTCACTTTGTTGCGTGATGATTAGCCGTTCAATAGCTGGTAATAAAAGAACCGCCCATTCAATAACGATGGGCGGTTCTTTTGATGAGATGTGATTATTGGTTCTGTTTGACCGTGGCGAGCATACTTTGGATGGCGTTAGCTTGGTATTGCGCGGCAGCGGCCTTGCTGATCTTAGCAATTTGCGCTTGGCTCATGGTCGGGTTCTTGACCATTGCGGCCTTGACCTGATTTTGAACGTAAACTTTAGCACGCGCCTTAAGCGTTGCTTGTTGCTGTTTCATCAGCTTACTGAATGCTTTAGCTTGAGTTGTGCTAAGAACGACCCAGTTTTTATTGACGTAAAAGTAATTGGTTCGTTTAACGAGATGGTTATCGTTGTCGGCAAGCCCGAACCAGAACTTTGCGGCGTTACTTTGATAAGTCCAACGGGTTGTTTTGGTGACCAGTTTTGGTGTACTAGTCGTGGTCTTAACGTGATTAGCAACCTTGGTATCAGCCTTAGTGTGCTGAACCTTCTTTTGGTTCGCCGTGTTCTTGTAAATGTAAACACGGTGCTTGTCAGCCGTTCCAACGGATTGGTAGAGTAACAAGTCCATTTGCTTACTACTACCCGCGGAGGCTAACGTGGTCGTCTTGGTGGTCGTCGTTTTGACCATGCCATAGTGCTGGCCGTCATTTTCAGAAATGAAGACTAACGACGTCAGAAGCAACAGACCAAAGATGACGGTTAAAGTTAGGCGTAACGACTTGCGATGAACGTAAATAAATGATAGAAACAGCGCAATCGTACTAAAAACTAAGAGAACTAAAATCATTAGTCGTGCACCTCCTCAGTGACGGGTTTAACGGAATGTTGCTTGTCCTTCATGAAGAAGGCGACAACGAGTCCGATGACACAGAATGCTACCGCAACCCAGAAAGCGGCGTGGTAACCACCTAACGTTGCGTTAAAGTAGCTGTCCTTGTAACCGAGTGGGTTGCTCTTAAGCATACTGTGTGCTGGTTCGGCACTGGTGGTGACGTTAGATAAGACGGAGGTCAAAATAGCCGTCCCAATGGAGCTAGCGATTTGACGCGTCGTGTTGTTAACGGCGGTCCCGTGACCCATTAAGTCAACGGGAAGGGCGTTCATCCCGGCGGTCGTCGCAGGCATCATTACCATTGCAATCCCAAACATCCGTAAGGCGTACAGGAAGACAATGTAGATTGTTGCGGTATCACGCGTAATGAAGACGAATGGTAACGTTCCGACCGTTAACAGGAACATCCCTAAGATGGATAAGCGCCGGGCCCCAAACCGGTCAAAGGCGCGACCAGTAATTGGGCTCATAATCCCCATCATCAAGGCACCGGCTAATAGTGAGAGGCCGGATTCAAAGGCGGAAAAGCCGTGAATAATTTGTAAGTAAAGCGGAATGACCATCTCGGCACCAACCATTGCCATGTTAGCAACGGAGCTCAAAATGGCCGCAATTGTAAATTCAGAGTGCTTGAAGACTCGTAATTCGAGAAATGGGTTTTTCATTGTTAATTGACGCCAGATGAACAGGGCGATGAAAATGACCCCCAGAATCAGGGTGGAAAGCACGATAGTGGAAGTCCAGCCATTATCCCCAACGGATGAGAACCCGTATAACAAGCTCCCAAATCCAATGGTAGAAAGAACGAGTGACCAGAAGTCTAGTTTCGGCTTAGCGGTCTCCAAAACGTCAGCCATAAAGAAAAATCCTAAGATGAGGACTAAGCCAACGATAGGAACGATTAGGCCAAATAAGTCACGCCATGATAGGTTATCAATGACCCACCCGGACAAGGTTGGTCCAATCGCTGGTGCAAGCCCAATAACAATTCCGGCCGTCCCCATGGCAGCGCCACGTTTATCGGCGGGAAAAATCGTTAACATAATGGTTTGAAGCAGTGGCATGGTGACCCCGACTCCAACGGCTTGGATTAAACGGCCAGCTAATAAGAAAGCAAAGCTAGGGGCGGTCCAAGCAATCACAGTCCCAATTTCGAAGATCGTCATGGCTGATAAGTAGAGCCATTTCGTGGAAAAACGGGAACTAAGCCAGGCACTAACGGGAATCATGATCCCGTTGACCAGCATAAAGCCGGTCGTTAACCATTGGACGGTCGACGTTGTAATGTCGAATGCCTTCATTAAAGTTGGAAAGGCCGTCGTTAAAATCGTTTGATTAAGAACGGTACAAAAAGTACCAATCAGTAAAATTGCAATCAGCAAACCGCGCTTGTAGGGTTTGCCGTGCGTATCAACAGTTGTTGACAAATAGATCCCTTCTCTCTAAAAATGTACGTTGTCTAATATAATCGGATTTTATATCTTTGTCAACAAACTTGACATTAATATCAAAAATTATATACTGAATACTGAAATCATTAGAAAAGGGGTAAAGATGTGAACAATCAAGACGCAGCATTTTTTAAGAAGTTTAAAGCCCAAATTCATAAACACCAGTTTACGGTTGGCATTAGTGATCTTGCCAAGATGACGGGCGTTTCGCAGACCCAGCTTCGTTACTGGGAACAAAAAGCTTACATCCACAGTATTAAAGCAGTTGAAAAAAATGCGGTTCATCGGTATTCGTATGGGACACTGATGCGAGTTCATTTCATTAAAATGATGCTGGACGAAGGCTTTACGCTGGCGGCCGCTGCACAGCGGGCTGATGAACACGGGGCGCAGATGGAAATGATGCGGATTTTTATGATGAGTGCGTTTCAGGGGATGGAAGAACGGGACGGCCATCATATGATCAAATTGGGGTATTTTGATGAAGATCACCAGCAGGAATTGTATTGTTTCATTAAGGATGAAAAGCCCCATTATCGGGTGTATCCAGTGAAATAAGTTGGGCATGCCCGACTTCTAACTTGTGAAAACGGTTAATTAATGGTAGATTTAAGTCGGTAAGTGTCGGTCAGTCATTTGGGCATTCAAGTTTCCCGCTCGTCAATCGATCTTATGGCTGGATTGACCGTTGTCATGTTGGTCGTGTTTTGAAGTTTAACTTTGTAAGAGGATTTACAACAGAGCGCGAAGCAGCGCTGAAGAAACCCGGTTTAACCGGGTAGAAATCGTGCATAAAAACAACGTGTAATTGAAACTAGTAGTAGTATTCAATCGCCCGGTGATGATACTTACCAGTGGGGCCCAAGTGATGCGGGAAAGCTTGGGTCCTTTGCTATAGGGTACGCAGCGCTTGCGTTGGTTATGAGACCACAAAAAAAGCTTCGGCGTTGGCCGAGGCTCAATTGATCAATATAATGTGGTTAATTATGAATTAGCGAGCTGTAAGAAGTGAGTGGCGTACCATTCATTCCAGGCAGTGGCCGGATTACCGTTTTCGAAGTACTTTTGATCGAGTTGATCAATCATGCTGAGGTAATCGGTAAACGAAAAGCTGACGCTATCGGCTAGTCGTTGCTTTTTGGTCATGTAGCGGCCATAGGTCAGATGTTCGTTGATGTCGGTCATGTATTTGACCACGTCATAGTTGGACATCAGTTCGAGGTTGTTAACATCGAAAAGTCCCATGTAGAATTTAGCGAAATCTTCTACGGCCTTACGCTGTAAACTCTCATTAAGTTGGGTAATTGATAATTGAGCATCATTGTTCACGATGCGGTTCCTCCTTAGTATTGAAGCACGGTCCCAAATAAATTACGGTAAGTGTAACCAAATTGACTGGTTTGCGCTACAATTTAATTATGACACGATTAGTCGTGATTTACAAAATTTTACCGGACCTTATTTTGGCTACTAGTGGTAGGTTCGTGTTGGTTGTAGTAACATAGTGGAATTAGCGTTGAAGATAAGAGTCGAGACGTAAATATTTAGTTGAGGTGAAGTATATTCATGACCCCCATGAAGGAAGATTACTTAAAAATTATTTTCGAACTTGGTGGTACGAAGAAAAAGGTGTCCAACAAGCAGATTGCACTGAGCTTAGACATCGCAGCCGGTTCCGTAACGGAAATGGTTGGTAAATTAGTGCAGGAAGGTTTGGCTAAGCATACGCCTTACGCTGGGATCTCGCTGACTAAGAAGGGTATCCGTTACGCGGAGACCCTAGTTCGTAAGCACCGCATCTGGGAAGATTTCTTAGTTGATAAGTTGAACTACGGTTTGCCAGACGTCCATTCGGAAGCGGAAGTTTTGGAACACGTCACGAGTGAGCGGCTAGTGGATTCCTTAGAAGCCTTTTTGGGTAACCCCAAGCACTGTCCGCATGGTGGCGCCATTCCAGATAAAGATGGTCATTACCAAGAAGACAGTCATACGAGCTTGGCTGACACGGAAGACGGCGCAGAAGTGTCGATCGAACGTTTTATTGATAACCATGACTTATTGATGTATTTGCATGACATTGCATTGCAAATTGGTCAGCAGGTCACGGTGGTCAAGCACGATCCCTTTGAAGGCCCAGTCACGATTGAAGTTAAAGCGACTGGTCAGCAGATTCCGGTTAGTTACAAAGCCGCCCATAACGTGTTCGTAAAATAAAATGAAATATTCGCGTCGTCCTGAACAAAATTTTCATAACGGCGCCAGTTATTCTGTTTTATTTATCGCGACATAAAGTATTTTAGGAAATACTGGGGATTGGGTACCTTTTTTAGCAACAATATGCTACAATTACTCATGTAGCTTGGTTAGGTAATTTTGGTCAGATCGTTTCAATAAACTATCCCCATTTGCACCGAATCATGATTTACATTATTTTATACGTGCAAAAAGCACTAGGAGGATTTTTTATTATGGAACATGGAACAGTTAAATGGTTTAACGCCGATAAAGGTTTTGGTTTTATCACTCGCGAAAACGGTAGCGATGTATTCGTACATTTCTCAGCTATCCAAGAAGACGGCTTCAAGTCACTTGACGAAGGCCAAGCTGTAAACTTCGACGTTGAAGAAAGCGATCGTGGCCCACAAGCTGTTAACGTTACTAAAGCGTAATTTAAAAGCTTAAATGGCTAAATCGAACCGGCAATGGAAAGCAATTTCCGTTGCCGGTTTTTTTGTGTCCACAGATTTTGCAATGATTGGCCGGATTGTTAACCAAGGGGCGTGATTGACATTTGATAGCCCTTTCGTGGATACTAGAAACAGATTTAAACTAGGAATAGTTTTGAAGAATATCGGTGAAAATAAGGGGTGGTCGAATGACTGCGGATGAATTGATTATTACGACTTGTTTACAGGCTGGCCGGATCATGGTTGAAAATGGCTCAGAAATTTCACGGGTGGATGATACGATGATGCGGATTGCGCAAAATGCGGGTGTCATTTCGGCGAACACGTACGTGACGATTACTGGGGTCATGATGTCGATTCAGGGCCGGAATGCGACTCAGATTGCGGCGGTGACAAAACGCACGATTGACCTCGAGAAAGTGGCGCAGGTCAATCAGCTGTCACGGGAATTCGCGGCAAACGCGATTGACTTGCCAACGCTGCACCAGCGTCTCAGCACGCTGGATCAGGCGTCACGGTCATTCCCATTATGGTTACAATTAGTGGGGGCGGCGTTAGTTAGCGGCCCGCTGATGATCATGTTCCGTCAAGAAATTGTGAATACTTGGCCGACGGTGGTGATGGGAACGCTGGGTTATCTGATTTTTTACTTATTGAACCGTTACTTAAAGATCAAATTTTTGAGTGAACTAGTGGCGGCCTTAATGATTGGGTTTGGTGCCGAATGGGCCGTCCAGATTGGTTGGGGAACGAACGTGAATGATATTATTATTGGCGCGTTGATGCCGCTAGTACCTGGCGTCCCACTGACCAATGCGGTTCGCGACACCTTAGCCGGAAACTTTGTGAGTGGTCCGGCACGTGGGGTGGAAGCGTTGATTAGTGCGGCGGCGCTTGGTTTTGGCATTGCCGTTGTGATTACGTTATTTTAGGGGGCGGACTAATGGGAATTATTGGACAACTGATTTTGGCCTACGTTGCCGTTTTAGGGTTCGGCCTAATTATTAATATTCCGCACCAAGCGCTCAACGTGGCGGGCTGGATTGGAACGCTGACGTGGGGCGGCTACTTGATCGTGCAAGCGTTCGACGGTGGCATTGTTTTTGGTAGCCTCATCGGGTCGCTCGGAATCGGCGTGCTGAGTAGTGTGGCGGCCCATTATAAAAAGATGCCAGCAATTATTTTTAACATTCCAAGCTTAGTTTCCTTTGTGCCGGGGAGCCAGGCTTACCAAATGGTGCGTAACTTTGCATTGGGCCAGTATCGGCAAGCAGTCGGGTTCACGTTGCAGGTCATTATGATTACGGGTGCCATTGCGTTGGGGTTCTTATTGGCAGAACTCCTTAACCGGTTGATCGCGTTTTGCATGCTCCAGTGGCGACGCGCGCACATCGAATAGCATTCTGATTAGCAATTATTTTTGAGAGCAGTTAGCAAAAACACGTCGGTGAAGATGCGGCGTGTTTTTTATTGGGCAAAAAAAGCCATCCGCATGATTGCAGATGACTTAAAAACCTGTTTAGTTTTGGTTAGCGAAGCGTTCACCAGTAGTGGCTGCCTTAAGATCTAAGGACTTACGAAGAACGTTGGTAACTCGTTGCTTTTCTGTTTGAGGAACGACTTCGAAGGACTGACCACTAATCATCTTACCGTTACCTTGGGCGTGGTCAGAAACCACGTTCTTAGTTGCAACCCGGTAATTTGAGAAGAGGCTAGTTAGGTTATTAAACGTTAAATCGGTTCTCGTTTGTTTAGCCAATGACTGTAAGAAGTCTTGTTTTAATAAGTTTGAAGCACTAGTACTTTCACCCAGAATGGCCGTGATTAACTGACGTTGCCGTTGTTGCCGGCCGTAGTCACCTAATGGATCTTGATAACGCATCCGTGAGTATTGTAAGGCTTTGTCACCATTCATGTGGGTCTTAACGCCCTTCGTGTAATGGTAACCTTCGTAAGTAAACGTTCTGATCGGTGTAATGTCGACGCCGCCGATTTCATTGACAACTTTCTTCATCCCACCCATGTTGATCAAGGCGTAGTAGTCAATTGGAACGTTTAACCATTTTTGAATGGTCGTAATCGTTGTCCCGGCACTACCGTAAGCATAGGCCGCGTTTAGCTTAGTCGGAAAGTCTTGCTCAAAACCAGAAACGGCAACTTCTGAGTCACGCGGTAGGCTCACTAACGTTGTTGTCTTTGTCTTGGGGTTGATAGTGGCCAAGATGATTGTATCAGTCCGGCCTTTATAGTCCCGGCCAAGCGCACCGGTATCAGTTCCTAACAATAGGATCGATACTGGTTTTTTACCGTTTAAAACGGCACTCGTATTCCGTGATTTTTTGATACCACTACTATTGAAAGCCGTGTTAGCAGCTTTACGAGCGTTAAAGTAGGTTCGAGCGGCAAAAGCCCCGGTCCCAACTAATAACACGGCGATAATAATTAAAATTGTATTGCAAACGGGATGTCCCTTTTTAGGGCCTTTTCCCTTGGGGCCATTGCCCCGATGTTCATCGCGATGCAATTCTGAACGACTTGGCATATCTTCCATGAACTCTTCCTCCAATGGTAATGTAGAAAAACTTTACCTAAGTTTAGCATTTTTTGGGGCTGACGGGAACTGAATCCACGTAACCTTTCATCCCCGCGTTCTAAATTCCGTGTTTAATCATACCGGTTTTTAGAAGAAATAGTGCGGAAATCGTGATTTCTTTGGTTTTTTTTAATGTTCAGCCCGCCAGATATTAAGGTTTTGCTCGGTCAATTACTGGATTATGGTATAATTTTACTAATTTTAATATTAATGGGGGTTCTTGTTTTGATGATCGATAAGTCGCGTAGCCGGCCGATCAAGTTTGTCATTGGCGTCATTTTGTTTGCTTACCTCAGTTATTTTATTAGTGCTGGTGCGATTGGCATTGACTTGTTCGATGCCGGGACAACTTCGCTAGTACAGGTTAGTAACAGTGGGTTCTTTGTCGCCTTTTATAAAGTGGTTAGTTGGATTGCTTCACCAATGAAAGACGTGGTGTGGTTGGTGATCCTGTCATTTTTAATGTATGGATTTAAGTACAAGATTCAAGCCGCCTGGTCGCTTTGCTATATGGCGGGTGCCATGGTACTTGGGGCAATTGCCAAACACTTGATTGCGCGGGTTCGGCCCATCAATCACTTGGCAGCTGATACGGGGTACAGCTTCCCAAGTGGGCATGTTTTGGGAACGTTTGTCCTAGTTAGTGTCGTGTTAATCTTTGTTGTTCCGGAGCTACCTAGTTTTCGCACCGCACAAATTGTGAAGTGGGGTAGCATCGTGTGGCTATTGTTAGTCATCTTTTCACGGGTTTACTTATCCGCGCATTACCCAACCGATACGATTGGCGCGGTCTTACTAGCGTGGACGTGGGCACAAGTTATGGAGTGGTTCTACGTCTTGTGGGCGCGGCACTTGCTACAGTGGAAGCTATTCTATCGTTCCTATTTATAAAGTCAATTTACTAATTTAATCGCAATATAAAAGGAGGCTCGCAATGAGTCTCCTTTTTTGATGCCATTTTTAAAACTGGTTGGAACGCAACCATTCTAAAGCTAACGTTAGCCAGTGAGCGGCGTGTGGCTGATCAGCATCGGCCTTCCACGCAGTCTGTTCATTAGCTAGTGCTAACCCGTGCGGCCCGTGTTTGAAAACGTGGAGCTCGTAAGGAATTTTGGCCTGGGCTAACGCCGTGGCGTACGCTAATGAATTGGTTGCCGGAACGATTGGATCGTCAGCGGTTACCCAGATAAACGTTGGTTGGTTGTCGGCGCTAACGTGCATTTCCGCGGCAATTAAGTCCGGAGTGCCACTCCAAGTGGTTATGGCCGCAGCATCCTTAGGAAATCCTAAGTTAGGACTAATGACCGGGTAGCCTAAAATGACTTGTTGTGGACGCAAGGTTGCGGGTGCAACGGCTAATTGATCAGCGACCTTAGTTGACCAATAGTCGTTGTACAGCGCAACCACGTGACCCCCGACACTGAAACCAGCCGGTGTAATCTGGTCAGTATCGATATGCCAAGCGTCCGCTTTTTCGTGGATCAGTTGCATCGCGCGTCCTAAGTCGAGGACTGGTGCTAGTTCCAATGGGGTTTGGTCGCCAAGTAACGTGTATTCCAGGTAGAATGCTTGGTAGCCGTGACCAGCAAAGGCCATCGCTAAAGTTTCGGCTTGACCGGTTGGAATGTGGGTATACGACCCACCGGGAACAATAATGATTGCCGGCAGGGTCGTTTGGTGCGCATTTTCGTCCGGTTGGTGTAAAAAGCCGGTTAATTGGGCAGAACTGCCCGCTAATTTTTGTTGAATAACTTGCATGCAATCACCTCAATTGATATGGTTAACATAACTATTATAACGCAAGACGGGTGGAACAAAAATGGGAATGGTTACGGTTACAGCACAGGGAGAACAACTCAGGTTGAGGCCGTTTACGGCATCAGACGTGATGGATTATTACGAGTTGGTCGCTAATCAAGCGATTGCCACACCGGCCGGGTTTACGGTCGCCCATAGTGTGACCGAGGCTGGCTTCTTATTGAAACAGCAGCTAAACCTGCCTCAGGTTTTTGCGCTCGAACTAGTTGCGACGGGGAAAGTAATCGGCAGTGTTGGTCTGTATGAACGAATGAACCGTTACGGAGAACCGGCACCGCGACAAATGGACCTGGGCTACATGTTGAATATGGATTATTGGCGTCGCGGAATGATGACGGCGGCCGTGCGTCTAATCCAACAATATGGCTTTAATGAGTTAAAATTAAGACGAATCACGGCGAGCTGTTTGGCAGATAACCTTGCGTCTAAGTCAATCTTAGAACACGGTGGGTTTCGACAATACGATGCCGTGACGCATCCAGACTACGCGCCGTTTGGAGCCGGTCAAACGGAATTGTTTTATGAATGCGTGGGCTTAGCGACCACGCTAGGGGATGAACAAAATGCAACTTGCTAAATCATTTGAACAGGCTGCTTGTGTCCTTGTTTTGTTAGCGACACAGCAGCCAGAAAAACCGCTGACTGCCGATGTCTTGCACGAGCGGATCGGCGGCTCTGCCAGTTATATTCGCAAAATCATTCGTAAATTGGTTGTTGCCGGGCTCGTGTTATCGAGTAGCGGCAATAATGGTGGGGTCCACTTAGCTAAATCACCAGAAGAGATTTCCATTAAAGATGTGGTGTCAGCCATCGAAGGAACGTTACACACGTTTCCTGATCGCGGTTATTTTGACCAGGTCTTTAAAGACGTTGAACCCGTTGCTTACGAGGGGACAAAGGTCGTCAACACTATTTTTTCACAAGCGGATCAACTGTGGCTGGAATTCTTAGACCAACAGAAGATTGCGACCTTAATTAAGGAACTTCTAGCCGTTAAAGAGATTCCCGTCCTGGATTGGACCAACCAGTCAGAGGATAAAATGGCGCAATTAAATACGATTTTGGCGCGGTTACGGGCGGACAAGTGAGTAGGCCCACAAAGTTAAGTTGAATTGTATGCGTTTTACTAGACTTGGATTCGACCTATCAAGGTTTAGCTTATCTTTTCAGAACTATCAAGTTATAAACTTTTTCACAAGCTTTAAATTCCTATGATTACAACGTTATTTATGGTATTCTAACAATGATTTTCACAAAGATAGAAGATAGGGGAAACAGAAATGGCAGAGAATAAATACTATGGTGCGGACGCAATCGTTGATAGTCTGATCAACCATGATGTTAAATATGTATTTGGGATTCCCGGCGCAAAGATTGACCGGGTTTTTGAACGACTTGAACACCCAGTTAATCCTAAGAGTCCCAAAATGGTGGTTACTCGCCATGAACAAAACGCGGCTTTCATTGCGGCCGGTATCGGGCGAATTACGGGTAAACCAGGGGTTGTTCTGACGACGTCTGGTCCTGGTGCCAGCAACTTAGCTACTGGGCTAGTGACCGCTACGGCGGAAGGTGATCCCGTCTTGGCCATTTCTGGGCAAGTGCAACGGGCTGACTTACTCCGTTTAACGCATCAAAGCATGAATAACGCTGCGCTATTTAAACCAATTACGAAGTATACGGCTGAAGTGCAAGAACCTGAAAACATCTCAGAAGTCATTGCGAACGCTTATCAAGAAGCAACGGCTGCTAAGCAGGGGGCTAGTTTTGTCAGCATCCCACAAGATGTGACTGATTCAGTTGTCCGCACACCAGTCATTACGCCACTTCAAGCACCTAAATTAGGACCAGCGAGTCCCGTTGAAACGACTTTATTAGCGCAAAAAATTAAAGCGGCTAAGTTACCGGTCTTACTAGTTGGGATGCGGGCTTCATCACCAGAAGTCACGAAAGCCATCCGTAACTTGGTGACCGCGGCTAACTTGCCAGTTGTTGAAACTTTCCAAGCTGCCGGGGTGATTTCACGGGACCTTGAAGCACACCACTTCTTTGGTCGTGTCGGGCTATTCCGAAACCAGCCAGGGGATATGTTGCTTAAAAAGTCCGACTTAGTGATTGCCGTGGGCTACGACCCAATCGAATACGAACCACGGAACTGGAACGCTGAAGGTAAGGCCCGAATCGTTGTCATTGATGACATGCGCTCTGAAATTGACCATAACTTCCAACCAGAGACGGAACTTGTGGGCGACATTGCGCAAACCATTGATTTCTTACTACCATACATGAACGGGTATAACTTAAGTGCCGATTCACAGACTTACCTTGATGGCCTACAGGAACGGTTACAAAACCGCGACTTTGTACCCAATATTGATCAAAAGTCCGACTTGAATCATCCGTTATCCGTTATTTCTGCCTTGCAAAAACGGGTGACTGATGAAATGACCGTGACGGTTGACGTTGGGAGCCACTACATCTGGATGGCCCGCCATTTCCGGAGTTACGAACCACGCCACCTGTTATTCAGTAACGGGATGCAAACGTTAGGTGTGGCGTTGCCTTGGGCGATTGCCGCAGCGTTAGTTCGGCCAAATACGCAGATCGTCTCAGTTTCTGGTGACGGTGGGTTCCTATTTTCTTCGCAAGACTTGGAAACGGCCGTGCGGATGAACTTGAACATCGTGCACTTGATCTGGAATGACGGCACCTATGACATGGTTAAGTTCCAAGAAGAAATGAAGTACGGTGAAGACGCCGCGGTCAAATTTGGCCCGGTTGATTTCGTGAAATACGCGGAAAGCTTCGGCGCGACTGGTCTTCGTGTGGAAAAACCAGAAGATTTAGATCAAGTTTTGGACCAAGCATTTAAGACAGAGGGCCCGGTTGTCGTGGATATTCCAATTGACTATTCGGACAACCAAGCACTGGGTCAAACTATGCTGCCTGACCAATTTTATTAAAATGAATCAACAACCCCAGTTGTCAAACCAACTGGGGTTTTGTATAATGGTTGAGTATATCGAAAGAAGAGGATGCGGTTAACATCAGTAACCAGCGGGAGACGGGTCACCGTCTGCGAGCGTTGGTGAAAGGGACGACCGCCGAAATCGACAAACTGGTGACCGGTTTGTCCGTTGGGCCTTGGTTGAATAAATCAAGGACTGTCGCAGCTGGAATAGTTGCGGGGCGCTATCGACGATGAAATCAGCATTAGTCAATCAATCTGATTAAAGTCTTTTTGCGCAGTTTGCAAAGGGACTTTTTTATTTTGGTTGAGCTTACCTGAATCGGTGTGAACACTTTTAGATATAAATCGATTTTTTGGAGGTTCTGCAATGGCGGAAGAACAACATCAGGAAGTGCACCGATCGTTACAAACGCGGCACTTATCCATGATTGCATTGGGTGGTAGTATTGGGACCGGTTTGTTTGTGGCATCCGGTTCAGCAATTTCAACGGCGGGGCCCGGTGGTGCGCTACTGGCCTACGTTGGTATTGGGATCATGGTTTACTTTTTAATGACTAGTCTCGGTGAAATGGCGACCTATTTACCCGTATCGGGGTCGTTTTCAACGTACGCGACGCGGTTTGTTGATCCAGCGTTAGGATTTGCGATGGGCTGGAACTACTGGTTTAACTGGGCAATAACGCTGGCGGTGGATATCAGTACCGCGGCAATTGTCATGCAATTCTGGTTACCAAATATTCCGGGATGGGTCTTTAGTTTAGTGGCGTTGATTTTGATCTTTACGATCAACGCGTTGTCAGTGCGGTCGTTTGGTGAAACGGAATACTGGTTGTCACTAATTAAAGTGGTCACCGTTTTAATCTTCTTAGTCGTTGGTGTTTTGACGATTTTTGGTATTATGGGTGGTCACGCGACCGGCTTAACCAACTTTACTTATAAGAAGGCGCCGTTTGTTGGTGGAATTCCGACAATTTTAAGTGTCTTCGTTGTGGCTGGTTTTTCATTCCAAGGCACTGAATTAATAGGGATTACGGCGGGCGAATCAGCAACGCCAGAAAAGAGTATTCCCAAGGCCATCAAACAAGTCTTTTGGCGGATTTTGTTATTTTACATTTTAGCCATCTTCGTGATTGCAACGATTATTCCTTATACGTCCAAAGACCTATTAGGGTCGTCAGCGAGTGACATTGCCATTAGTCCGTTTACCTTAGTCTTCAAACGGGCGGGCTTAGCCGCTGCGGCGAGTGTGATGAACGCGGTTATTTTAACCTCAGTTTTATCCGCAGCCAACTCGGGGATGTACGCCTCAACGCGGATGCTGTATTCATTATCATTACAAGGCTACGCACCGAAAACCTTTGGTCGGGTCAACCGGCGCGGGATTCCAATCGTGGCTTTGCTAGGGACGACGGTCATTGGTCTGTTAACCTTCTTATCAAGCCTCTTTGGCGAACGGATTTACATTTTCCTAGTCTCAGCGAGTGGTTTGACCGGGTTTATTGCCTGGCTAGGGATTGCCATTTCACACTTGCGTTTCCGGCAAGCTTTTGTGAAGCAGGGCCATCAATTGAGTGAACTTCGCTACCATGCGAAGTGGTTCCCATTCGGCCCGTGGTTTGCATTCTTGTTGTGCGTGATCGTTATTATCGGACAAGATCTGCATTCCTTTGCCACGTTAGACTGGCAAGCTATCGGGATCACTTATATGAGTATCCCATTGTTCATTATCCTGTACGCTTACTACAAGATTCGTTATCGAACTAAGGTAATTCCGTTGGATAAAGTTGATCTGACGAAGACGCATCATGATGATTAGTTAAGAGTGTGCCAAAGAGCGGTTAGTTTGTGAGCATTAACGTAAAATCAGCGATTATTCCTGGGTTTGGAATAGTCGCTGATTTTACGTTAAGCGGATCAAATTGTCTTTTGGCGCATGTTTCAATCTTAATGATTAGGGAAAGTCATTCCGGTTGCCACCAATGACATACGGTCGAGGGATCGGTGCTAGCCTGAGGAGCGGTCTAGCACCTCGCCCGGAACACTTGCAAAATTCGCAATTGTCCCGGACCGTCCGTGGCCTAAAACCGGAAAAATCACCGGTCAAAGGCCACCTTCACGACCGATGTTATTGGTGGCAACCTCCGATTATCTGATGGTAATAACATGTAGCAAGACTATTTTGAATGCAGTCGGACAGAGTTGGTGTGCTGTATTGGCAGGTGTTTCTTATCTGCCAATCTTGCAGGAAAATTCAAAGATGTGGGTTATCGACTTTGAACCGTTCCCCATAGAACAACATATAACCTGACGAAGCGGATAATTTGAGTTTTTTGATCTTCGATTTTTGATAATAAAAAACAGTCGTAGCGGTCCCTCACATGCAATTTTTTATGTGAGGGATTTTTATACGCATTTATTATCGAATTGCTAGTTTAATTATTACAAATTCGTTAAGATAGATTGAAGAAAGTTTTAGTAACACCTTATGGCTTTGCGAGGTATGCTAACCTAAGTGAGAAAGGCAGCGAGAGAGAAAATGACAAAGAGAGTAGTATTGAAAGGGCTGGCCTTCGTTGCGTTAGCGGGCGTGTTAAGCGGCTGTGGTGCGACGACGAATAAGGCTAAAACGGCGACTGCGAGTCAGAAGACTAGCCAGCAGTCGCGGCGACAACAACTGATCAGTGCGCTTCCTAAGGGTGTTAAGTCTTCGGATAGTGACCTAGTGCTGGTTAATAAGTGGCATAAGCGTGCTGAAATGACGTTCAGCAAGTCGGATGTTGATGGGATTGCAGTTCGCAGTTCAATCGTGAAACCATTGGAAGCTTTCTTAGCCGGTGCCAAGAAGGCGGGTTACCCAACCACGATGGTTTCGGGCTACCGGTCAGTGGCTTATCAACAAGAAGTCTGGAACCAGTCGATTCAGACTTATGAGAATGAAGGCAAGTCTGCTAAGCAAGCGCTGAAGTTGACGAAAGAGTTTGTGGCAGCACCAAGTGAGAGTGAACACGAGACCGGTTTAGCCGCGGATATCATGAACACCCAGTGGTTCAATGCCCATGACAATCAATTATTGTCCGCTTCAGATAAGAATAAGGGGCAACAATGGCTGATCAAACACGCTGCTGATTACGGGTTTATCCTGCGTTTTCCTAAAAACGGCGAAAAATCGACCGGAATTGATTACGAGTCGTGGCATTTCCGTTACGTGGGTAAAAAGAGCGCGGCGTTTATCACTAAGCATAATTTAACCTTAGAACAATACGTTAGCTTGTTAAAAGCGCGAGAAAATAAATAGCAAAATAGGTCTTCTAACTGATAAGCTGGAAGACCTATTTTTGACGCTAAATACTCATCTGATAATGTTTCAGCGGGTGCTGTAAATTTCTATTAACATAACTCGCCCTAGATATTGCATTTTGCTAAACAGGTGCGTACAATATGTAGTGTTGCTTTGAAGAATGAACGAAAATGTACGTATATTAAAGGAGAGACGCCCCATGCTTGTAATGTCAGGAACAATCGGTGCCGGTAAGACGAGTTTAACGCAGCTGGTTGCCAAACATTTTGACTCCCACGCGTTTTACGAATCTGTAGATGACAATCCCATTTTACCGTTATTTTATAAGGACCCTAAAAAGTACGCCTTTTTACTCCAAATTTATTTCTTAAATAAACGGTTGGACAGCATCAAGTCCGCATTTGCGAACGACTTAGATGTGCTAGACCGTTCGATCTTTGAGGATTCGCTGTTATTTCACTTGAATGGCGACCTGGGTCGTGCGACGAGTACCGAAGTCGATATCTACGATTCTTTGCTGAATAACATGATGCAAGAATTACCAGAAGCAGAACACCAAAAGAGTCCGGACTTACTGATCCACATTAACATCTCGTTTGATACGATGTTGAAACGGATTCAAAAGCGGGGCCGCTCATACGAACAGATCGACCAAGATCCCGATCTTTATAAATATTACCAGACATTAAACGAACGTTATACTAACTGGTATGCGAACTATGATCACAGTCCTAAGATGCAAATCGATGGTGATCAGTTAGACTTTGTTGCGGATCCAGAAGCCCGTAAAGAAGTCATTAAGTTGATTGATGAAAAAGTTGCTAGCTTAAGCTAGTTGCCTTTTAGCAATCCATGCCTTATAGTAGACATTGAATATTAAACACGGCGCGTTTTAAGTAGACGTTCAGAGAACCGGTGGTTGGTGTGAACCGGAAGTCGAAACTCCGACGCGACAATGTGGGCAGGTAATACTGCACGGCTAGGTCCGTTATCCGTTTTAAGGGTGGAATTTTAATTAATTCTGAACTTGGGTGGTACCGCGAATCACAGTCTCTTCGTCCCAATTAGTTGGGAGAGAGACTGTTTTTTTTTATTAGCTAAATTACTGAAAGGGACGTGGATTAGAATATGTTAGATCTTAAAATGATTCGCCAAAAACCAGATTTTGTTAAGGAACAACTCGGAAACCGGAACGTGGACCCAGCCGATATTGATGCTTTATTAGACGAGGACACGGCACGCCGTGACTTGATTGCTAAGAGCGAACAGCTGAAGTCAACGCGGAACCAAGTTTCGGGTGAAATTTCAGCTAAAAAGCGGAACAAGGAAGACGCTAGCGGCGAAATTGCTGAAATGCAAAAAGTTAGTGCTGAAATCAAGGAATTAGATGAACAACGCCGTGCGACTGAAGCCAAGGTATACGATATGGCTGCGCACTTACCAAACATTCCACACCCAGACGTTCCTATCAGTGCAACGGAAGATGGTTCGGTTGAACTTCGTCGCATCGGTACACCTCGTAAGTTTGACTTTGAACCTAAGCCTCACTGGACGTTAGGTGAAGATTTAGGCATCTTAGACTTTGAACGTGGTGCTAAAGTTTCTGGTAGTCGTTTCTTATACTACATTGGCGATGGGGCCAAGTTGGAACGGGCCGTCTATAACTTCTTCTTGGATCAACACGAAGCGGAAGGCTATACCGAAGTCTTACCACCATACATGGTCACCGACGAATCAATGTACGGCACTGGCCAATTCCCTAAGTTCAAAAATGACGCGTTCCGGATCACGACGCAAGATTTGAGCTTAATTCCAACGGCGGAAGTCCCATTGGTTAACTATTACCGCGATGAAGTAATTCCAGCTGAAAAGTTACCAGTTTACTTTACGGCGTTAAGTCCTGCTTTCCGTGAAGAAGCGGGGAGTGCTGGCCGTGATACTAAAGGTTTAATTCGTTTACACCAATTCAACAAGGTTGAAATGGTTAAATTTACGAAGCCAGAAGATTCATGGGATGAATTGGAAAAATTGACTAACAATGCGGAATCATTATTGAAGAAGCTTGGCTTGCCATACCACGTTATTACGTTAACCACGAGTGACATGAGCTTTACGGCTGCTATGACGCATGACTTGGAAGTTTGGTTCCCAGAACAAAACAAGTACCGTGAAATTTCAAGTTGTTCAAACTGTACCGATTTCCAAGCACGACGCGCGCACATTCAATACCGTGATGACGATGGCAAGCTTCAATACGTCCACACGTTAAACGGGAGTGGGTTAGCCGTTGGCCGGACCGTTGCCGCCATTATGGAAAACTACCAAAACGAAGATGGTTCGATCACGATTCCAGACGTCTTGGTTCCTTACATGCACGGTAAAACTAAAATTGAAAAACAAGCTTAATTAATCGTTAACTGCCTACGGGTACGATGCTCAACATTAATGCTAAAAGTGGCTATCAGAAATCAAAAAATTTCTGATAGCCACTTTTTGACCTAATTCGTAGTCTTGTTAAGTTAGGAGATTAATTGTAGTAATACTGAGGTTAATGCATATAAAGCTATTCTGGTTGGTACTGATTATCTGTTACAAATAACAATAGCAAAGCAAATTTTAGCGGAGTCGGGTAGTCTTAGGTGCTGTGGTGGCAAGATTGGTAGGCGGTTCTCAGCTACCAATCTTGTGGGGCGATTCAAAGACGCGGGTTATCGGCTTTGAATCGAGTCCTCAGACCGCACCATGGCTGAGGGCGTCCCCCATAGCACCCAAGGCTACCCGACGGAGCGGAAAAAGCTCAGCAGTATTACTGTGGCGATGGTAACGATTTTAGACTTTGAACAAATGTATTAATTTTGAATGATGATCGTGGCTAATTTAGAAGTGACGGGGTGATTTGAATAGGAAAATGGCCACTTTATGGTGGAAATCAACATTTTTTTAAAACAGTCTTTAAAGCAGAAAGTGGTGATATTACAGGATTTATCATGTGATTCAGAAGAAAAAGCATGAAATAAATCAACTTTTTTTCAAAATAGGGTTTGCTAAATTTCCGACCCGTGCTATAATACTTCTTGTCGGAAAATATGCGGCTTAAGTAACAGAAACCGCATATTTATCCAAAAAGATTTATAAAAACTTGTTGACAATCATTTGCTTGAATGATAAAGTTAAATAGTTGTCAAAGGCAAGCGAGTAAGGCTGTTAGTTACGACAACGGGCATGATTAAATAACAATCATGCGGGTGTGGCGGAACTGGCAGACGCGCTAGATTTAGGTTCTAGTGTCTTACGACGTGGGGGTTCGAGTCCCTTCACCCGCACATGCCGACTTAGCTCAGTTGGCAGAGCATCTCACTAGTAATGAGGAGGTCGGAGGTTCGAATCCTCTAGTCGGCATTTACAACTTAATATTTTTATGCGGAAGTAGTTCAGTGGTAGAACATCACCTTGCCATGGTGGGGGTCGCGAGTTCGAATCTCGTCTTCCGCTT
>CALFSK010000016.1 GCA_937916845.1 uncultured Lactobacillus sp.
TACATATTATATGTACGAAGGCATTTCATTTACACAAGATTCTTGACGCTACCAAATTATTGTTAGTTGAATTTAACAGAAAGTTTCAATGATACTTTGCGCAATTTCAGCAGCGTGACTCTCAAGTGCAAAGTGACCACTATCCACCGATTTAACCACGGCATTCTGATCATCCTTAGCGAAGGCTTCAGCACCAGGAAAGATGAATGAAGGATCGTTGCGTCCCCAAATGGCTAACAATTTAGGTTGGTTTTCGCGAAGATAGGTTTGAAATTTCGGGTACTGTTTAATATTGTTCTGATAATCAAAAATTAGATCTAATTGATTTTCAGCATAATTAGGATTTTGTGTATAAGCAATATCTAGCGTGTAGCCATCTGGACTAACACTGTTCGCTGGCGTTCCCGTTAAGTATTGTCCTTTGATTGTTGCGGGTGCAAACGCGCTCCGATAACTATCCCGCTTTTCAGGAGTTGGATTGTCCCAGAAATCTTGGCGAGTGGCCCACTTTTCTCCTAAGCCTTCCCGGTAAACATTACCGTTTTGGCTAACAATCCCCTGAATCCATTCTGGGTGGTTGGCTGCAATCTGAAAACCAATTGGTGCGCCATAATCAAAAACATACATATAAAATTTCTTCAAACCGAGTTTTTCAATAAAGTCAGTCATAATGTCCGCTATATGATTAAACGTATAAGTAAAGTGCTCATGATCTGGCATACTTGATTGGCCAAAGCCTGGATAATCTGGCGCAATTAAATGAAAATTATTTTCCAATAATGGCATTAAGTCCCTAAACATATGACTCGCAGAAGGAAAACCGTGGAACAAAATCATCGTTGGCTTTTGAGGGTCTCCTGATTCACGATAAAAAATATTTAATTGGTCTAATTGCATAGTGTGAAAACTAGTCATAATTATTATCTCCTTAATTTCTCGTCATTAGTGGTTAACAAATTCGTCATCGCCGGCTTATCTGAGCCAAGCCTTTCCGTAGTAAACGCGCCCCATTTTTCGAGGCACTGGTTGGCCGTCGTCAAAAAGTCCTTACTTTCAGGTAATAAGTCGATCTTCGCTGATTTTCCTTCGAGGTACATGTTAACGTAGCCGTTTCGTTCTAACTTCTGTGCCATCCGGTAAATTGAAGACCGTTCATAGCCAAGTCTTTCAGCGAGATTACTGATGGTTTGTGGGTGCTGGTCCTCTAAGGCCATCATTAAATATGAATAGGCCGGTTTCATCCCGGTAGGCTTAAAAAACTTGTCGGCAACTGCTTCAGCGGTGCGCATATAACGTGCCGCCGTGAAATAGGCACACGTCTCATAAAAGTGATGTGTCAAATCAGTCATCTCCTTTCCGTGTATATACACTATAAACCCGATTGAAATAAAAATCAAGTGAAATTATAATTTTAAAATTGTTACAAAAAAGGTTTTCTGGACAAGTATCCAGAAAGCCTCGATAACTCACTATTTCACTGCATCTTCTCACCTTAAACGCTGTTTCTCACTCCTCAATAAAACAAGTGCCGCAATTAAGCTTAGCCCCGAAATTACTGAGATCACTAGCAGCTGGTCAAGGTACCTCGTTGAAAAGTTGTGGACACCACTCGTCAGCGCAACAACGACCGAAATCCCGACTGATTGACCAAATTGATGGACCGTGTTGACAACACCAGACGTCGCCCCGGCAATTTCAGGATCTGTATTAGCCACCCCTTCCGCTGTTAACGGACTGAGCACCAGGCCTTGCCCAACGCCAAATATAACCATTGGAATGGCAATTGCAATCCAGTAACCCCGATTTAAGCCTAACGGAATGGTCAAAAAGACACCAACAGTGACTAGTATTACGGCAATAAGAATCAAACGGGCATTGCCAATTTTAGTAGATAATCTTGAAACTTGTAGCGCACCAACAAACTGTGGAATGGTGACGGGCAAAAATGCCAGCCCCGTCATCAACGGTGTAAACCCATAAATACGTTGTAGGGCTTGCGTCGTAACAAAGAAATAAGCAAACGCTGCGCCAATGAAGAAGAAGCGCGCAACATACGCACTATTACGTTGGCGATTAGCAAATAGCCGCAGCGGCATAATTGGGCTTTTGACCATTCGTTCAACGTATACAAACAACACCAGTGAAACAATCGCAATCATCAAGGCTAAACGTTGATGTGAAGCCCCATCGATACTGTAAACTAGAGCTGATAATCCTAACACGGACAACAACGTACCCACGATATCAAGACGACTGGCACTTTTGATTTCATTATCATTAACAAAGCGCAGTGTTAGTAAAAACATCAGTAAGCCAACCGGAACATTTAAGAAAAATCCGTATCGCCAAGAAAACACGCTAGTAATGACCCCACCGAGTATCATCCCGCAGCTTGCACCAATTCCGGCCGTTGTTCCATAGGCCGCAATTGCCCTAGCACGCATCGTTCCGTGATAATTATCTAACAAGAGTGCCAACGTTGTAGGCGCTAGGATGGCAGACCCAATCCCTTGAAAAGCCCGCATGGAAATAATCATTGGACCGTTGACCGACAACCCCACCATCAAGGACCCAAAGGAAAATAACAGCAAACCAATCAAAAAGACTCGCTTACGACCGTACACATCGCCGATGCGGCCGCCAAACAATTGGAAGCCGCCGAAGGTTAAGGTGTACGCGCTGCTGACCCACGCCAGTGTTTGCGCATTCAACTGAAGATCAGTTGCTATTTTCACCGTACTTGTAAACACAATCGAATTATCCAAAAGTATCATAAAATAGCTTAATAAAATAATTGGTAAAACAATTCCAAATTTTCCTTTATTTTGAGTCATGACAAGCCCCTATCTCAATTAAAATATTTTTCTGTTAACGCACTATTAAAGATAGGCGTGACAAACGATTTGACCATTCGCTGACCTTTCCGAGCGAATGACCCAATCATAAGACAGGCTTGGCTGTTTGAAAATTACCAGATTAACATACTAGCATACGATGGTTGTATACTGTCATATTAATCTGGTCCAAAAAGCGAATAAAAAAAGACGGCAGCATGCCATCTTTCAAACGTAAAACATATTTACTTAGAAACCACATTGATAACTTGGGGCTGGATTCTGTTTAGAGAAAAGTTAGTACCGCATTAAGCCAGCCGACGCCGATTTAACCAATAGACCAGCACAACCGCCGGCAATGTAATCATCATCACTGGGTAGAACCATGCCCATGGTAAAAGTGTGCTAATTAAGCCACCAAACATTGGGCCGAGCGTCATGCCTAAGTCGATGCCGATATAAAAAGTGCTATTGGCCAGCCCACGGTCACTGTCAGGAACTAAGGTCAACGCCTTAGCTTGGCAAATCGAGTACATCAACCCGTAGCCAGCAGCTAACCCAAGCGCCGCCACAACTAGCATCGCCCAATTGCTCAAATCAATTAAGGCCAGTACACCAATAAAATTACATCCCAAGCAAATCCAGAAAAACTTTTTAAAGGGAATCCGGTCAAACAAGTCACGTAATCCTAGTCTTAGTCCTAGCAATATGACAGCATACACTGGGAAAAACGCCCCCGCCGGTACCGAAAAATGGCGCTGTTCAATGTAACTGACAATGTACGTCTGCGTTGCAAAATAAGGCAACGAAAATAGCATTAAAATCACGGCTACCGGAATCACTTTTGGTTGTACGATTCTTAACCGCCGCGGTTGGGCTGTCTTTTTCATCGGTCGTGGAATGCCACGATTACCAACAAACTGAATTAAAACTAGCATCAATAAACTGCAAGCAGCCGATGTCCAAAAGACCAATTGATAGCTAAAATGCGCATATAAATAGACCGCTAAAGCAGGACCCACTGCCATCCCCATCGCATTGGCAAGGCCATAGATGCCCATGCCGGAACCAATTCTGTCCGCTGGCAACAGGCTCGCCATCCAGGTTGCCATGCAAACTGAACAGAGTGTGTAACCAATCCCAGTAATAATCCGACAAAGAATAATCAGTTTAAGATTGGTCGTGAAACTGTATCCTAAACTGGCGAGCACAAACAAGCTCCCACCCACGAGGGTTAAATGGTATTTAGAAACTCGATCCGTTAAGTTGCCCGCCACCGGACGTAACAATAATGACGTCAAATTGGTCGCACCAGCAACCACTCCCGCTGTCAGGCTATTGGCCCCAACTGAGGTCGCAAAGCCCGCAATAACGGGATTAATTAACATCGGATTCATTAAAAAGAAAAAACTGGCTGCCAAGACTAGCTTGACATCCTTCGTATACAAATGTGTCTTCATCAAAATTACACTTTCTAAAGTTTAAATTAGTCCTGTCTATTCCACAATAACCTTCTTTTATTGTAGTCCCATGTCAAAAAGTGTGCTGAGAATTTTTTCCAGCACACTTCTGATTAAAATCATTTGGTATCCATCTTTGGAATAGCCATCGATAACAGTCAGAGCAGTTTATCTAATTCAATACTCGTCCACGCATTGGTCTTGTACTGAAAATTTTTTTGAATAATCATTACACCCGATTTAGTCGTTAGCCTTTTAGTCCTCTTGATTGTCGATCCATATCTTCCACAACCACATCAAATATTTCTCCTACCGATGCACAATATTCTAAAACCAGCCATGGTTCATTAGTATGAAAATGAATCTTAATTAAGTTCGTATCTCCAACCGCAATCAAGCTATCGCCTTTAAGATTCGTACGAAAGTAATTGTTTATTTTGTCTTCATCCATATCGTGCCCATCAATTAAACATTGTGTATCATATCGAAATTGTGTCAAAATCTATCACTCCTATTTTAAAATTACGTTTCCTGAAACTAATTTTTTGATTGCTTCGCCTTTACAGTACAATGTACTGTAAAAATAGTCAACTTTCATCAAGATATGCTATACTTCGTTTTGTGGAGGTCAATTATGTCAAATACCACCGAAGAAAAGATTATTGAAACTGCAATCCAATTGTTCAACCGTGACGGTTACAAGCGGACCTCATTACGGACAATTGCTGAAGTTGCTGGGACAACCATTGGTAATCTAACCTACCATTTTCCCAAGAAAGAAAGTCTACTAATTGCAATTCAAAACAAAATTAGTTTTGAATTCACCAATGTTACTAATGATTTATCTAATACTGGTACAGATGCCTTAAGTATGTTGCTAAAAGTTTTTACTCAATCTGCTCAAATTAAACAAGTCCATACGTTTTATTTTAAGGATTTCGATGCCATTATGAATGAAAATCCTCATTTACGTGCAACTGCTCAAGCTTTTCGCACAACGTTACTTGATGCCTATGAACATTGTTTTAAAAAATTAATTGATTTTAAAATATTTAGAAATGATCTCACCGAGACTAACTACCATATTCTGATACTAACCCTGTTAAACATTGATTACGCTTGGGAACTACGTTGTGGTCCTAAAAATGAATTAAACCAAGCTCCATTAAAAACGGATGAAGTCTGCACCAATCTTATCTATCCTTACCTAACAGACCTTGGGCAGGCTACAATAAAACAGATTGAATTTCCCGTAAAAAATAAACATCGAAATTCAATGTCATGAAGCTTTATGTATAAAAAAGAGATGGTACTAACCATCCCTTCAACTCACTCTATTTACTTAGTACCTTACAATCAGCTAGGCCTGTCTCCATCTGTATTTGGCTTGTTAACACCGATTGATGCTTTGCTAAATTTTGATGGTTTCTGAGCAATATCAACAACAATTTGGGCGATTGACTTTCTTGAAAATTCAGTCCCTTAAACGATTCATCCTTTTGTGTAACTTCATGGTCAACTAATGTGGTATTGTTCCATTGACCAAATTTACCAGGAACCTCATCGTAAATACCTAGTGTTGAGAACCAGGCTAGTCTTGTTTTACCAGCCTTGTGCATTGCCTCAACAATTGTTTCCGCTTGTTCTTTGAAGTTGTCGCTCGCTAAGTTGGCGTATACCATGTCTACATCTTCCATTTATGCACGAAAAATAGTGTTAAAATTATCGGCTAAAGAAGCGGTAACACCGGCGTAAAAGTTCTTCCGGCGATTCATTGTAGACTAATTCAAGGTCCTGCCGCACCTTGATTTGCGGTTTACCAATTGTTGCCAACAAGCTGTGTGACAATCCTTCGCTCAGCAGTAGCGTAAAATCAATTTGCTTGGATAATGCGGCGGTCGTGATCCATGAAATACTGCGTTCCTGATCATTCACGATTATCGGATCGATTCCAAACGAACGGAACATCTGATTGAGCCGCTGTGTCCGTTGCCAAGTCACCACCAGCACCTTTTTTCCATTCAGCTTAGCTACGGCATCTGCTGGCAACAAATCCTGGTAATCCTTACGCGCATGGCGACGGTGTAGCTGTAACTCATGGTGCAATCGTAACTGGCTAGGCGTAACATCACGAAAGACCGTCGTAATCACAACCCGGTTACCATCAATCTTTCCCGCATAAACGGCGTTCACCGATAGCCGCTTTTTAGACTGACCAACGCACCGATACTGTCGATAAACCTGGCCATTGACTACTTGAAAATAATACCCACCCTGATGTTTAACAAAACAGCCAAAAATTCGGTTGCCATCATTCACCATTACGTCTTCTAACAAAATCTTCCGATACCGCTGATAAGCATCTGGCAACCACTTGACGGCTCCTATTCGTTCAACAGTTAATTCACGCATTACCTGATCTACTAACGGTAAGGCTGTTAACTTAGACTGATTTTTAGGCTGACGTCGCAACTGGGTGTTTTGTTCTAACAACATATCAGTCCGTTCATGTGCTCTTTTGAGTGCAGTATCTAATCCCATCACTTGGTGTTTAAAATCATGATACTGCTTAAGCTTTTCTTTTTCTTTAGCAGTAATCGGTCGTTGTTCCTGATTAAGGATTGCTTGCTGCCGGACTTCAGTCATTCTTTTCTCAGTTTGAGCTGCAATAATCAAACTATACGCGAGCCAATCGCTAGCCCCACTAATATAAGTTTCAGTCTGCGTCAATCGGTGTTGAAGCTTCTGCTTATCTGACAATCCTTGGTCACGACTTTGTTGAAGCTGCGAGACCTGAACTTTGGTTTGTTTCAAGTTCTCTTGCGTTACTTGCAATTGGTGCTTCATTTGGTGTAATTGCTGCCGCAATGCGTGCGCTCGGCCTTGGTCCTGTTTCGACTGTTTAATCTTTTTTAATTGTCGTTGTAAATGTCGGTTTTCTCGTTTTAACTCAGCGTCTGGCTGCTCTTTAGTAGCCACTACTGGTTTTGAAGTTGTATATGCAGCTGTTGACACGTGGTGCTTGCGATAACGATCAATTAACGCCTTCTTGGCTTCGCGTGCCTGTTCTTGATAGTCAAAATGTTCAGCTTGGTTACTCTTTTTATCAAGTTGATAAGTCATTTTCTTCACACCGTATCCCCCCACTCAACTAATTTATTTAAGTGTATCACGGATATCACAAAAAGGGGAACATATGTTTATAAACGAGCTATTTTCTTATATGTTACACATCATTAGTTACAAACAACTTGTTCACCAATACCTATTACAGCCCCGTAATTCCCATTCAAACTCTACAATACTAGCTACAGCTCTGTAACCCTCTTTCAAGCTCCACAATACTAGCTATTGTTTTAAAAATCTACATATGTATCAAAAAAGGACGGCTGCAGCCATCCTTTTACATCAATTCTATTTACTTAGCAACTTCATGATTTTTATCCAACATATATTGGAATTCAATCTTCCAATTAGAATTATTCAGTATCGTCATTAATAATTTCAACAGCTGCATCCAATATGCTATTAGAACCAGCCAAAGAAAAAGTATTCCATTGCTCATTCAATCTGATTTCCATTTGTTCATCTAGTTGATCAGATGCTTCTCCTTTGATCCACACCAATCCTAAATTTGAGTCAATAGTCTGATCAAAATCTGGAAGAATCGCATCTTTATCAACAAAAACCAAATGAAAATGTTGCCCATTTGGAAAATCTCCTTTTTGGGAAAAAGGACCAACACCATCATCATAATCAAGCAAAACCTTTTTACTATCTAAATATTCTTTTAATTTTTGCTGAGCAGACTTAGAAAAAATTAGTTTCATTTTTTGCCCCTTTCTTTTTGCTTTTTCCAAAATATCATAATTCACATTGGTTAAATAAATTTCAATTACATAATTTCTATGGAAATTCTACAATATTAATTACAGCTCCGCAACTCTTACTCAAGCTCCATTGGACACAATCTTAAGCGTTTAGTCCACCCTAGTATACCGGCAATGATTGTATTGAAAAAGGACGGCCGCAGCCATCCTTTTTCATCAATCCTATTTACTTAGCAACTTCATGATTCTCATCCAACATATACTGGAATTCAATCGTCTCAGCTAACAAGTCAGCTTTAAACAAGCCTTGCGTCCCGTTATTTTCATCGGCCATCACGACGAAGTAACTAGCCCCTTCGTCAACGACGTGTTGGAAACTGACGTATTCGCCCTTAAAACCGTTCTTGCGGAACAACCCAATGATGCGGATCATTTCGCGTTGTGTGACTTCGTTTGCTGCTGTTTCACTCATGTATTCAAATACCCCTATCAATTCTTGTCTTCTTAACCAATCTCTTATGCGTCGCACTCCCGCGGGTGCTGCGGGGCTCACGGGGACCTATTTCAGTCCAATCCGTGAATCCCTAAATCCTAATCGCTAGTGGACTTCAATTCCGCTAACTTGTCCTCAATCAACTGGTTAGCGATACCAAAAGCTTTCAAGCGCCGTTTAGCCAGTGTTAGTTGAGACTTATACCGTGACGGATCTTCCTTGGCCTCAAAGGTCTTCACAACTTCACGAATCTTATGCAAAGTCGAATCAATTTGGCGTTTAGCTTCTACCAATTCTGCTTCATCATACATGTAAAATCATCCTCAGCTTTCAGAAAATTCACCAACTAACTTGAAAGTGGCAGTGTCCATTTAGCGTCCGTTCTTGTCATTAATTGCCAAACTCAGCCTAAGTTATCTCAACTTAGCCGAATTTAGGGCCATAAAAAAGCGCCCCCCACTAAGCGGGCGCTTCTTGAAAATCTAGTAAATAATCGGCTGATTATTTGCCTAACTTTTCTTTGCCTAAGACGTTTAATTTTTCATCAAAGTCATAAACAACTGGTTCACCAGTAGCCATTTCAAGATCCATGATGTCATCATCAGAGATGCGTTCGATGTACTTCGAAAGGGCACGGAGTGAGTTACCATGGGCAGCGATGATAATGTTCTTGCCGTCTAATAATTTAGGCGCAATTTCATCTTCCCAGAAAGGCATAACCCGTTCCAGGGTAACCTTTAAGTTTTCGCCACCAGGGACGATGTTAGGGTCTAAGTCAGCATAACGACGATCGTTAACAGCTGAACCTTCATCATCAGCACTCAATAATGGAGGTAAAACGTCATATGAACGACGCCAGATATGAACTTGATCGTCACCGTATTTTTCAGCGGTTTCCTTCTTGTTCAAACCTTGTAAAGCACCGTAATGACGTTCGTTTAAGCGCCACGTCTTAGTTTCTGGAATCCAAAGTTGGTCGGATTCTTCAAGAACGTAGTGCAATGTCTTGATGGCACGAGTCAAAACTGAAGTGAAGGCATAGTCGAATTTTAAGCCAGCTTCTTTAACTTTTTGACCAGCCGCCTTAGCTTCTTCAACACCCTTTTCGCTTAAATCAACGTCAACCCAACCAGTGAATTGGTTAGATAAGTTCCATTCGCTTTGACCGTGACGAATCAATACTAATTTTGCCATAGCAGTTAATGACCTCTTTCTTATAGTTATTTACTTCCCTTATTTTACACTGAAACCGCGAAAAATCAAAACAATATCAGTTCTTATTTTCAGAGTCCGGGTGAAAAGTGATCGTTTTTTTCAGATTAATTTGCGGATGCAATCCGTGAACCGGTTTCACCCCGATAATATCCAGGATGAAATTAAAAATCGGCACCCCAACAATCAGGCCCCATACCCCAAATAGGCGCTCACTCACGAGCAAGACCACGAAGGTATAAAAAATCGGTAACTCCGTTCGGCTCGACATAAATTTAGGATTAAGCACGTACGCCTCTAACGTATGAACAACCACAATCATGATCACCATGTAGACCACGTAGCGGAAGCCACCCACCGAGTACGCAATTAAGCTCAGCGGCACCAGCGAGATAATCACCCCAGCAACCGGAATTAAGCTTAATAGGAATATCATTAATCCTAAACTGATCAACTGTGGCATGTTCAGAAACGCCATGAACGTGACCGTAATCACCGTGTTCACAATGGCAATCAGGAACTGGGCTTCCAATACCACACCAAAACTGTTCACAAATTTTTTGGCAAAGTAATAGACATCTTGAAAGAACCAGCCAAAGGTACTCGTTAAGAAGCGCTTGGAAAAGGCCCGCATCTGCCGATCTTCTACGGTAAAGAAGAAACTAAGGATAAACGACAAGAAGAACGTTAAGCCCATATTACCAATGTTAGTAATATATTGGAAAACGACCGTAATGCCACCTTTTAGTTGCTTCAAAATATCCGAATCCTGCAAGTACGACGTGACCCACGTCAATACCTGGTTCGTGTCATGCGACGGATTTTGATAAAACCGGTAGACCGATTCAAATGTTGAAAATGTCTGTTTAATTAATTGTGGTAAGTATAGTGATACCGCGAAATACATCCCTAGTATCACCAGCGCATAGACCGTAATGACAATCACGGTCGGTGGAATTTTGATCCACTTGCGAATTGTCCGGACGAGTCGCGTCACTAGAAATGTAAAAATAAACGTTAACAAAATAATACTCATCATGCTGGATGCCAGATATAACATCACGACCATTAGTACTAGCACGCTTGCCCGACGTAACCGCACGTTGTGGACAAACTGTGTCCAAAGTTCCAAAAGCTCCACCCCTCTATTATCCTTACCCCCATTTTAACGGAAAACCAAATTAATAAAAATGAAAAGTCAGCGATTATTACGCAAAAAACGTGTAAAGCTATTGGCAAGCCAATAAACTTCACACGTTCGTTTCATATCACATTTAGTTGTTTATGAAAAATGCATTTTCAAACTTTCCAAACCAAGGGCTTGATGGATGATGATGGAAGCCCCACCCAACAAGGCCGCTGATTGTACGTTCTTAGTGGCAATAATTGGTACTTGCCGACTTGGTGAAGACATCTTAGAAGTCATGTCCCGGATATTCGTTAATAACTGTGGCAAGATTTCTAAGACCGTCGTGTTCAAAACGACCACGTCCGGTGCAAACGCCGTGCTGACGTTCGAAATAACCTTGGATAGGTAGTAAACGAAGTCATTAAAGACTTTCGTCACTTCTGGGTCATGATTAATATAATCATGCTTAACCGCAGTTAAATCCAACCGATCGACGTGCTTAATCGCCTTTAGCCGTGCCCACAGCGCTTTTTCAGACGCATAGTCGTTGACCGACTCCATATGGTTATCAAGGTGCCGATCTTCTAATAAAGCCGTCCCGACTTCCCCTGCTTCACCTTCGTGCCCAGAGTACAACCGTGAATCCGCCACGATCCCCGCGTGGATTTCATCACGGACAACCACTGAAACCACGTTGTTGAAAATTTCATTGTCGTGGAAATCCCGTTCAAATACAGCCGTTAAGTTTGCTTTCTTTTCAAGCATAACTGGCATCCGTAATTTATCGCGGAGATACTTAGCCAAATCAAAGTTTGCTAAGCATTTAATTGGCGTCTTCAAAATCTTGTTTTCATAAATGATCCCGTCTAGGGCAATGGAAACACCCATCAACCCGTTGACCGTCCCGTAATCATCAACGTTACGTAACTGGTCTTCAATCAAGTCAATGACGTCAGTTAGGGTCATATCACTCGTTTTAAAGCTTTGGAAATGTAAGATCTTACCATTCAAGCGTGAATACATGAGTTTAACAGCATCAGCAGATAAATCGATGCTAGCAACAAATCCGTAGTTAACGTTCAGTTCAGCCATTACTGGTTTGCGGCCGCCATTTTTGGTACTGACGCCACAACCGATTTCCTTGATAAAATCAGTCCGTAATAACTGATTATAAATATCTGAAACGGTCACCTTATTTAAACTCAGATTCCGTGAAATTTGACTTCGACTAATTGGTCCCTCATTAATAACCTGTTGCAGCACTTGTTTCTCATTGGTACTACGCATCACGTGTTTATTAATAATCATACTGAATCTAGGTGTTCACAGTCGTCCACCGAATCATTATTTGTCAGATTACTCAATCTGGCCTGCCATCGATCCGGTCGTCACGATGGTCACCTTAACCCCCTAATCTGTTAATATTCTATAGCATCAAACAAAAATAGTACACAAAATAGTCAATTTTATACCTATATTGACATCTAACTGCTAAAAAAATGCCCGTGCTTGGTATAAACCGACCGCCCCCATGAATCTAAACTACAACGTAGAACGAAAAGCATCCGTCCTTACAGATACATTCTATAACAGTTTTTATAAAAAAATCACCGATTCACACCTAAAAGTAGGTGTTTCACCGGTGATTGTTAAGTATGCTTCCATACCTCTATTAATCTGGCTATATTTATTGCAATGATTTAGCAGCTTGGGCAATCGACATATGCTGTGCTGACGCCTGTTGTAGGATGGCCTCAACCTGTGAGTCCGTATAGCTACTGCTGTTAAACCCAGCTTGGTCTAATTCTGAACGGGTCGCTTGGATTTGATCCGCACTATAACTGCCAGTCTTGGCTGCCTGAGCAATTGAAATGTGTTGTTCAGACGCACGTTTCAAAATAGCTTCGACCTGGGCATCGCTATAGTTACTGTCGTCCATCCCAGCTTCGTTCAGTTCAGAACGGGTCGACTTGATTTGAGCATTGCTGTACTTACCGCTGGCCGTTGACTTTGCAGCGGTAGAACCAGTCTTAGACTTGCTACTGCTACTACCCGCAACATCGTTCTGACTAGTACTGCTGTCACTACTCGTCGTGGCACTCTGCGCACTGTTCTTGATCGGTGTCCCACCGGTAAGGGCTTTAAGTGAGGCGTTATTCTGCTTCTGGAGGTCCTGAGCCTGTTTATAGATATCTTGGTAAGCATTCTGCTTCAAAGTCGCGTCTTGCAACATAACTTTCAAAATCCCATTTGAATCCGTAAACTCATTTGCCTTATTCAACTCAAGAGCGCTTTGATACTGTGTTTTATAAGTCTTTCGTTTTGCTAAGACCTTTTTGAGCGCCGTTAATTGTTCCTTAGAACGGCTAACTAATACCGTTGAACCGTTTTTAGTCGTATTAACCGTCTTAAACGCACTCTTTGCTGCACTGAACTGCCGAGATTTTAATGAGTCTTGTCCACCAACGTAAGTTTGCGTTTGGGTCAAGTAACGCTGGGCCGTCGTATCATTTGCCTTCGTTCGGCTCGCATGTGTAAAATTGGTTTCTGCCTGCGTGTAATCCTTAGATTGCAACGCCTCTTTACCAGCTTTCATTTCAGTCGTGTACGACTGTTCCTGAAGCCGGTAACGCGTGTACGAGTAACCACCGACACCAACCGCAATAACTGCGGCCACAACCACCCATATCCATTTTTTCATAACGACACCCCCAATGAATTGTTTCTTTCGATTATTCTATTATAACATGTTTACTCATTTGACCGTAAATGCATTGTGCTTACAAAACCATTTTCATAGGCGTATAATAATGTTTGTATTTTATGAAGAAAGGATCCTTATTCTAATGCTAGAAAAGACTTTTTACCACACCTTGTTAAGCCACTCCTTCAATATCCCAGTTAAAGTAAACTACTGGGATGACAGTAGTGAAACTTATGGCGAAGGCACGCCAGAAGTAACGGTGACTTTCAAGGAAGCCATTCCGATGCGCGAAATTACGAAGAATGCCTCGATTGCTTTAGGGGAAGCTTACATGGACGGTCGAATCGAAATTGAAGGTAGTATTCAAAAGCTGATCGAATCTGCTTATGAATCCGCCGACAGTTTCTTTAACAATTCCAAGTTCAAACGCTTCATGCCTAAACAATCACACTCGGAAAAGAAGAGCCAACAAGATATTCAAAGCCATTATGACGTTGGTAACGACTTCTACGAGATGTGGCTGGATTCGACTTTAACTTATTCTTGTGCATACTTTAAGAATGAGGACGACAGTCTAGAAACCGCACAAATCAACAAAGTTCACCACATCATTCAAAAATTAAATCCACAACCTGGTAAGACCTTACTCGATATTGGTTGTGGTTGGGGAACCTTAATGTTAACTGCCGCTAAGGAATATGACTTAAAAGTAGTTGGGATTACCCTTTCACAAGAACAGTACAACTTAGTTTCCAAACGGATCCAAGATGAAGGCTTAAGTGACGTTGCGGAAGTTCGCCTCGAAGACTACCGTGAATTAGGCGACGAAACTTACGACTACATCACCAGTGTTGGGATGTTTGAACACGTAGGTAAGGATAACTTAGCGATGTACTTTGACAAGGTTAAGCATTACCTTAAAGACGATGGGGTTGCCTTACTTCACGGGATCACCCGTCAACAAGGTGGCGCTACTAACGGCTGGTTAGATAAATACATCTTCCCAGGTGGCTACGTTCCCGGCATGACCGAAAACTTACAACATATCGTTGATTCTGGTTTACAGGTCGACGATGTTGAAACCCTCCGTCGTCATTACCAACGGACGACTGAAATCTGGGACGACAATTTCAACGCCAAACGTGGCGCCATTGAAGCCAAGATGGGCGAACGGTTCACTCGGATGTGGGACCTCTACTTACAAGCCTGCGCCGCTTCCTTCCAATCAGGGAACATCGACGTTATGCAGTACCTTGTTTCTAAAGGACCTTCTTCACGGAACTTACCAATGACCCGTGAATACATGTACGATGACAACACGGTAGCTGCTAACGAAGCTTAATTAAACTAAAATAACTCAGTGAAAACCAAATTGGTTTTCACTGAGTTATTTTTTTACGCTTGATCATCATCAGTCCGTAACGTTGGTAGCCAGTTTGCTAAAAAGCGATAACTAACGAGGGCGCCTAAGAATAAGGCCGCGGAGCCTGCCGCCGCAAACGGTAGCGTCGCTTCCATCGTTGCCGGCAAAACTAACGCCAATAACGGAAAGGCGTACGCCGCTGGTAATTTGATCTTCAAAATTCCTAGTAATAAATAAACTAACGGTAACGTGACTAAGGCCGCCAGTAACCAGCTTGCAATCAACCAATGCAACCCAACGCCGAGGCTAGCGGCACCGGTCAGTGCAACCCATTGTCGAATGGCCATCTTATACGAATAATTAGTGTTCTGAATCGCTTCAAACAACACCACGACCACCGGTGGAATTGCCGCCATTTGGGGCCGACCTAATAACCAGACGCCGACTACCCACAGGACGATTAGTGCGATAAAGCCTAGCATCTGTAGCGGCCGAATCGTGGATCCTGCAGTCTTCATTCGGGGTTCGCGTTGTAAGTAAACGCCCGCCATTAAACTGAGCGTCCAAAAAAAGATGGCGACGATGAACGACCAGTGCGTTGCGTTAATAATAATTGGCAACAATCCGGTCGCAAAGGCTGGTGCTAAGTTCGACCGCAATACCTTCATCAGGACGAGCATTAAGCCGACCCCGACCAGTACTTTTACCGGGTAATCCCACGGCAACCGGTTGATTAAGAAACCAATCACCGCGGTTCCCGATGGCACTAAAAAGAGTTTATAAGGGTGCTGAATCCAAGTCGGCTTTCGGTACACCCACGTCCCCGCAGTCAGTGCCCCAATTTCTGGCAAAATTAATTCTGAGTCTTTTAAGACGGTGGCAACCGCGACCATGGCTAAGATAAATAGCAATCCCATGGCATAACGTCGCCACATTTCTGTGTGGTTCAAAAGCGATATATTCCTTTCTTATATGTGAGTCAATCTATTATAGTTATAATTAGCAAACGACTTGCATTGTAACATAGAATGACGGTGTTTCAAAAATGAGCCGCGCATCCCCACTGACCTTGCTATTATTTTCAGAAACAACTATTGTTCAGTAATCGCTATCAAGCTTTAGAAAAACAGGTAGTAAACACCACTCATGCCGATGAAAATATAAATTAATTGTTTCACCGTGGTCATCGGTAGCTTCGGCAAGATGCGCGCGGCAATCGCCGTTCCTGTGAAGGCGCCCACCATTCCAATCAAAATGTACGGTGCCAATTGAACCGTCACAATCCCGTTGATGATTCGCACGGTCGTGATGTAAAAAACATCGACTAAAAAGAAGGCCTGTAAATTGCCAATGTAGTCTTCCGTTGATTTTGCTAAAGATAGAAAGTATAACGCCATCAACGGGCCGCCAATCCCGAATAAGCCGTTGAAAAATCCCGAAACAACCATGAACAGACCCGCGACCCACCACGGATAGCGTTTGGTGCTCTCGCGGTGACTGAACGTAAAATAGAGGGCTAAGCCCACGAGTAACCCACCGAGTAGTTTCCGTAACAGTTGCACATCCAGCGTCTGACCTAAATGAACGGACCAGGCGGCAACGCTCGCGTAGACGATAAACGGGATGATAATCCGTTTAATATGGATGTGGTGCCGATAGCGCAAAGTCATCGTAACGACGCTCGCAAACATAATCAGCCCCGCAACCCCGGCGCTTTGATTGATCGGTAACAATTGGGGTAAAAAGATCATCATAATAATGGCCGCACCAAACCCCGTCAAACCTTGAACTAAACCAGCTAACAGTGCCGGAAGTACCACTAACAACCACGTCATTGAGCCAACCATCCCTTCTAACCGTCCGATTTTAGCGCCTACAAAAAAAGAACCGGTACTTATTCCAGTTCCTTGCTAACTTTTTTAAATGTGAAATACTAATACAAATACCATGACTGAGATTAAACCAATCACAACCGACAACGTCATTGAACGTGTCCGGTATGCAACGAAGCCAACCAGAATCGCGGAAATAATCATCCCTAAATTACCGGTCGTCATGATGTGATACTTACTGTCGATAAAAACACTTTTGACAACTAGGGCCGTAAATAGCGAAACGGGCACAAACCGCATCCATTCGTTAAACCAATCCGGAATTGCACGCTTCGTGAAGAACAAAAGCGGAAAAAACCGCGGGATAAAGGCCACAATCGCACAGAAAATAATTAACAAAAAATGATCCATACTAGTCATCGAACTAACTGATTGCATAAGAAAACTCCTCTACGCCTTACTCATCAGATTCTTCCATCGCGGACTGGCGCGTTGGATCGTGAACCTTATACAGTAAATGACTTTCTGGCTTATGTTCCATTAAGTAACGTTCAATGAAGTAGCCGGTCAACGATGCAAGCAACGTCGCTACCACCAACCCAAGCGTACTCTTCATCAAAACGAGGAAGAAAATTGTCAATACACCGGATAGCGCGGACACCAAAATGATTAAACGGCTCTTAGTTTGCATAATTGCCATATAAATAAACAGTGCCGTCAACGCAAAGTCCACCACTTTTAGATCAATCGTTAACGCACTACCGATTAAGCTCCCGATAATGTTACTGATCGTCCAAAAGATAAGTGAGTAGTGTTCAACAAGCAACGCCTGTTTCGGCTTCCAATGCTTATCCGTCGCAAACTTCAAGTAGTTCACCGCGTAATTTTCATCGTTCATTGAAAACGCAAACGCGAAAATCATCGGTAATGACTGTCCCTTTAAGTAGCGTGACAAGCTAGATCCTAACAGGGCGTAGCGTAATTCCAAGAAAAACATCATCAAAATAATTGTCGTCATCGGTGCGTTGATTGTTAACATCGATGCAATCAAAAATTGAGCACCACCGGAAAAGACCATCACTGAAATCAATGCCGTCAGTAAATGGTTGAACCCGGCCGCGTGTAAGAGGACCCCACAAGCCAATCCGATGGGAATATAGCTGAGTCCAAGTGGCATTACCGTCCGTAATACCATTAACCAATTTGGCTCGTTCTTTTTCACCAAGAATGCCTCCAGTACCATACCAGTAAAGAATTCAAGCAACATTATTGATGTCTATTTGTTTAGACATTCGGGTTTAATTTTAACATGTTTTTTATAGCAATCCTACCACCTAAAGTTAGATTGTTCGTTATTTCCTTAGTTGTAAGCGTTTATAATTGTCGTTTTTGATTAATAATGCTTTCCCATAATCACTAAATCGTTAGATCGACCGTTCAGTTCAGCAACGGCTGGTAAAAATCCCCACTGTTCGTAGCCAAATTTCTTAAATAATTTAATACTTGGCAAGTTACTCGAGAAAATATTGGCAATTACGGCGGTTAACCCTACTTTAGCTAATTGAATCGGCACCTGCTCCAAAACTTGACTCCCGAGCCCCTTCCCCTGAACACTGCGATCCAAGTAAATGGCAATTTCAGTCGTCTTAGCGTACGCGGCCCGACCGTAAAACGGTGAAAAGCTTAACCACCCCACGACCATCTCATCTAGCAACACGACCCACATCGGATAGTGTTCAGGCGTATGTTCTAAGAACCATGCTCGGCGTTGGTCCACCGTCACGGGTTTTAAATCAGCAGTCACTTCATGACTGGGAATTGTTTGATTATAAATATCGATAATGACTGGCAAATCAGACATCGTTGCCAACCGTAACGTCATGCTCATGACGACTCCTCCATTCTAATTGGTACTATCATTTTTATTATACATTTTTTTGGAAAGGGTTACATCAGTTTTTCATAGCTGACAAAATTTTCTAAATAAAAACGAGTGCCAACCACGTCCCACGTGTTCAACACTCGTCCTTAGTCATTGCCCGCCAAAATTTTGACGCACAACGTTAGGTTTTAGAACCAACTCTTGATTCCCCGCCACATGCGGACAAAAATGTTGGCTTTTTCAATTGAATTCTTTGGCGTTACGTTCAGTTTCAACGTACTGCTCTTCGTCCCATTAACGACCGTAATTGGCTTCTTGCTCAAGCTCAAGTTAGCCGTACCGACCGTCTTACCGTTTTTAACTGGTGCCTGAATCTTACCATCCGTGGTAGCAGCCTTCTTCAAGCTGACTTTCCCAGTAACGGCACTGGCATCCGTACCAGTTGGTAAATAGATTTTAGTCGTTGCATCGTTGGAAACTAACTTAGTCGTTAACGCTTTACCATCCTGCACATCGGCAGTCTTAACACCCTTGATTGCACCTGACTTGGCAATCGTCGTTGTGGTGTAGTTATGGAAGACGTACGACATAATTTGCGCCGTCTGCGTGAAACGTTCCGTTCCGTTGTCACTTGCAGAACCCGCGTGTAAGACGACCGTAATAATCCGGTTACCATTGCTAAACTTAACCGTTCCAGTAAAGGCGTTCCCGGCTTTAGTCGAAGTCCCAGTCTTTAACCCATCAACGGGCAAAGCGGAATAGTGCTTAACGAGCCCTTTTAACATGTAGTTCCGGTTGTCCATCTTAGTTTCAGAGCTGGTTCCTTTTCCAAACCAAGCGTGGGCAATACTTGCCGTTTTCAAAACTTCAGGGTAGTCCGTCAATAATTTCTTCGCTACCGTCGCAATGTCTTGTGCCGACATCATGTTTTCAGTACTGCCAGCAACGTTGCTGTAACCAATATCACTACCGACTTCTTTGTTGGTCAACCCACAGGCGTTAATAATCGTTGCGTCCGTGATGCCCCAAGACTTAGCCGTCTTCTTCATCATGTCGACAAATTTATGTGGTGACCCGGCAACGGCGTCCCCTAACGCCGTAACCGCTGCGTTAGCAGAGTAAATTTCAGTCGCATTATATAATTGACGAACTGAATACGTCTTGGTCGACAACAATGGCACGTTCGCATAAGTCTTGTTTTGACTCATTTTGGCAACGGCCTTGCTGACACTGATCTTTTGATTCCAAGACAACTTGCCTTTGTGAATCGCCTGCAATATTAAGTATGTACTTAACATCTTAGTCATTGAAGCAATTGCCATTGGTTTCGTACTATTTTTGTCGTACAAAACTTGACCGGTCGATGCGTCAACCGCAATGGCTGCCTTTGCAGAAATTGACGGTGTGCTAGCCGCCTGCGCCTGAATATCGGCTCCCGCAATGCCTAATCCCGTGGTGCTAAATGTGACTGCCGCAACGAGGGCAATCATAACTTTCTTGAACTTTCCTGCAAATCTCATTTCTCAATTATCCCTTTCTTGGATGCTAAGTCTAAGTTTAAATAAATTGCTCGACGGAAACAAGCTAATTTGTCATTTCTTGCTTAGTTTTTGTTAACGGGTGGTCGTGATCAACTGGTAGGTGAATGACAAAGCTCGTCAGCTCATCATCACTTTGCGCATAAATGTAGCCGCCATGATGCTGAACGATACTTTGTGCAATCGCCAACCCTAATCCAGAACCCCCGGTTGCCTTGGAGCGTGACTCCTCGACCCGGTAAAACCGTTCAAACAATCGGCCCAGTGCTTCGGCCGGAATCCGCTGCCCATCGTTAGCGACGTGAATCACAACTTCTTGGTCACGCTGCTCAGCCTGTAAGATGATCCGCTTAGCACCCGTCCCGTATTTAAAAGCGTTCGTAATCAAATTATTGAAAACGCGGCCTAACTTTTCGGCATCCGCCTCCAAGTAGATGGGCTGATCCCCACTCTCGACTTCGACCGTCATGTTCTTCTTATTAGCTTCCAATTCAAAACTAGCCGCCAACTGCTCCAACATCGCGGTTAAATTCAACCGGCTGATATTTAGTGGCGTTTCGGTCTGACGGACCTTCGTGTATTCAAATAGGTCTTCAACCAGCGACTTCATCTGCGTCGCCTTCAAGTAGGCAATGTGTGCGTATTTGACCAAATCTTCTTCAGACTGGTACTGCTTATTTTCAATCAGGCCTAAGTAACCGATAATCGACGTCAGTGGCGTTCGAATATCATGGCTGACGTTGGTAATCAGCGCATCTTTAGAACGCTCAATTTCACGCTCTTCGTCCATTGAATGGATGGCCGAATCGACAAGCGCGTTGACACTTTCAACGACCCGTTGCGTATCACCAGTCAGGCTAAAATCAATTCGGTGGTCAAAATGCCCCGCCGCAATGTAGTGCAGCTCGCTAATGATGTGCCGTAGTTGCATCTGTTTATACCGCCGGATCAGGCGCCAATACAAAACAAAGCCGTCCGCAATCAACATTAAAACAATGAAGAGGTTCTCATAGCTCCATAGTTGGTAATTCGCCGGTCCCAATTTGATTGAACGTTTAATCTGAAAAATCCCGCTTTGGAGACCCGGATTATGGGCAATGGCACTGTTGATCAGTACAACGATCGACAAGTTTAAAAGGAGTAGCAGAATAACTGTCACTACTCCTTCAAAAAATAATTCACTTTTTTCGCGTCCTGTTAATTTCAAAAGCTGACCTCACTGTTAGCGTGATTCAATCTTATAACCGACGCCCCAAACGGTTTGGATAACCTTTTCGCCGTCAGTTGCTTCTTCGATCTTATCGCGCAAATGGCTCACGTGCACCATGACCGTTTTGGCGGACACGATACTTTCCTGTTGCCAAACCCGTTCAAAAATATCATCCGCAGAAAAGACCCGGTTCGGATGGCTCGCAAGTAAGTATAAAATACCAAATTCCAACGCGGTTAATTGAATGTCTTTGCCCGTCAACGTCTTAACTTCATGGGAATCCTTATTGATGGTCAGTGGTCCAATATCCAAAACGTCGGGTTCAGTAGTCGTCACGTTGTTTTCTGAACGCCGTAATAAGGATTTGACCCGCGCCATAATTTCTAGTGGATTAAATGGCTTCGTAACGTAATCGTCGGCCCCCGTAATCAAGCCTTGAATCTTATCCATGTCGCCCGTTTTAGCGGATAACACTAGGATTGGCAGTTGTGAATCTTTCCGCACTTCTTTGATGACTTGAATCCCGTCCATTTCGGGCATCATAATGTCCAAGATCATCAATGCGATATCCGGGTTCGTATTTAATTTAGTTAACGCTTCGCGCCCGTTATAGGCACTGATTGGTTCGTAACCTTCATTTTTGATGTAAATTTCTAATAGTTGCGCAATTTCTTTGTCATCATCGACTACTAAAATTTTCATAGTATTTTCTCCTTAAATCATTCTGGTTTCATTCTATCAAAAAGTTAACTCAACTTAACACTTCACGTGCCTTTTTAGGGAAAGCTTAAAATCCCATTAGCATCTTTCGGCGCTTCGCCGGCAGAATCAGTGGGCCGTGGGGTCGGCTACAGCCAAAGAGCGGTCTTCCGCCTCGCTTGAAAGCCTCAAAAGACGAGTCTTTCAAGTCGCCCCGCACTGTAACCTGGCAAAAAACACCAGCTAACAGTGCCGACACGGCCCGCTGGTTCTGCCGGCTTCGCTAAGACTGCTTTAAAACAAGTTTATTGGTACTAACGTTGCTGTAACAGGCAACTAGTAATCATCTTTGCCTTTCAGCCTTTAAATACTTAAGTTACTGGCTTTTTAGTGCTACCACCGCTATTGCAAATTAGTCACTTATTTACCTACTCTGACAGACAGCAACCAAAGTAACACTATATTTAGTGGAGTCGATAGAATTGGTGTGCTGTGTCGGCAATATTGGGCCGGCGTTCTTTGCCGACCTAATATTGCGGGGCAATTCAAAGACGCGGTCTATCGGCTTTGAATTGAGGTCACAGACCGCAGTGTGGCTGTGACCGTCCCCCATAGCACACCAGTTCTAGCCGACGGAGCGGCTAATTTAAATCTTTCTACTTTGAACCAATAACTTAATCATACCGCACTCACCCAGCGAAAACCCGTTTAACCCCACAAAAAAAGGCCGAAACGAAAATCGTTTCAGCCTTTTGATTTAACTTTGATTAGCCATTAACTGAGTAGTTAGGGGCATTTTTCGTAATTTGAATTTCATGTGGATGTGATTCGCGTAAGCCCGCACCAGAGATTTCAACAAACTGTGCGTTATCAATCAGTGCATCGATATCTTTAGCACCAACGTAACCCATCCCTGAGCGTAAACCACCAAGCATTTGGAAGATAATGTCATCGACACTACCCTTGAATGGGACGCGGCCTTCCACACCTTCAGGAACCAACTTGTTGGCTTCATTAACGCCACCTTGGAAGTAACGGTCAGAAGAACCGTGCGCTTGTGACATGGCCCCAACGGAACCCATTCCACGGTAGAACTTGTATTGGCGACCATCGTCGAAGACGACTTCACCAGGTGCTTCAGTTGTTCCGGCTAACATACTCCCTAACATGACGGCGTTACCACCGGCTGCTAAGGCCTTTACGATGTCACCAGAGTACTTGATCCCACCATCGGCGATGATTGGCTTGCCATATTCACGTGCAACACTTGCAGCGTCGTAAATGGCGGTCAATTGAGGCACCCCAACACCGGCAACGATCCGAGTCGTACAAATTGAACCAGGGCCAATGCCGACTTTAACGACATCAACACCGGCATCGAATAATGCCCGCGTACCTTCAGCGGTTGCAACGTTCCCAGCAATCAATGTTTGCGTTGGGAAGTGCTTGCGAATTTCTTTGATCTTACGTAACACACCAGCGGAGTGGCCGTGCGCCGTATCAATCACGATGGCATCGGCACCGGCTGTAAATAAGGCTTCAGCCCGTTCGAAAGTATCACTAGTGACCCCAACGGCAGCAACAGCCAACAAGTGGTTGTTCGCATCAACGGCAGCGTGTGGGTGTTGGTCGTCTTTTTCAACGGCTTTAACTTTCGCCACTTCGCCAGCCTGTGCTTCAATGCTCAAGTTTTTATGGATAACTGCTAAGCCACCTTGGTTAGCCATAGCGATTCCCATAGCGGATTCAGAAACGGTATCCATCCCCGCACTCAAAATTGGAATATTCAGTTGCAAATTATCCGCAAGTTTGACACCCAAGTTGACTTCATTCGGCAAAACATGACTTTCAGCCGGAATTAATAGTACATCATCGAACGTGTAACCTTTTTTCCCAAACTTTGTATCCCAATTAGACATTGAACGTTAGCTCCTTATGATTTTATTTTATCTGTAAAGGTAACAAAACATCAGGGCAAATGCAAGTAACACGCAAGAATTTCAGAAAATTCTTATTTTACAAAGTCCCGTAATTTGACGCTTTACAGCTAAATATTAACTAGACCTTTACAAAAAAGAACCCGGAATTTTCCGAGTTCTGCAGACAGCCTAAAACAGGCTTGTTGTAATCTTGTAACGACGTTTTAGCCACATCCGGACGAAGAAGACCACGACCGCAATCGCTAAGTAGGCGATTCCTGGTAAGATCGGGTTCCATGGTCCCTTGATGTATGAGACCGTCGCAAAGACGAACATCCATACGACGACGGCTAAAACTGACCAACCAATTTTCTTCCATAGCGAAACTTTTGGTTGTCCTTTAACTGGTACGAGGTATTGGAACAGCTTCGTTACCCCAAGACCCCCAACGACAGAAGTCAATAGGATAGCGGTAACGCCCATCGCCCCTTGAGAGCTCTTTGGCGTATTTGAACCGATTAAGCCCATGATTCCGTACATCAAGCAGAAAATCATGAATAACATCAGACCACTATCTAAAGAAGAAATCCAGTAGTTGGCTTGTTGTTGTTCAACCGGCGTCTTCTTCGGATCAACGATCTCTTGCGTCCGTTCTTGGACGGTCCCATAGAGTTGACGCGCAGTGGTCCCACGGCCTTGTTCCGTTAATAACGTATTCGTCATTTCTTCTAATACGGCTTTTTTCTTTTCACCGCTCAACTTAGTATCATTTAACGATTTACGCATCTGCCGCATGTATTCGGCATTCCGTTTCGTTAATTCCGTTGCTTCTTGGATTGGCCGTTCAGCAGCTTTGATCTGCTTAGCGCCAGCCGCCGCATTTCGGGGTGTTTTTGAAGTTTCACTTTCACTCACGAGTATGTTCTCCTTTCGGCTTAAACGTTGAAGCGGAATTCAACAATGTCACCATCTTGCATGACATAGTCTTTACCTTCCAACCGTAACTTCCCATTTTCTTTAACTTTAGCTTCTGAACCAGCTTCATTCAGGGCATCGTAAGACATGACTTCGGCCCGAATAAATCCACGTTCAAAGTCTGAGTGAATAATTCCGGCAGCTTGAGGCGCCTTAGTTCCGCGTTTAAAGGTCCACGCACGGGTTTCCTTGCCACCAGCCGTGAAGAAGGTTTCTAGGCCTAAGAGCTTGTAAGAAGCCCGGATCAGCTTATTCAAACCAGGTTCTTCGACGCCTTCAGCAGCTAAGAAGTCCGCCTTATCATCGTCATCCAATTCAGCGATTTCTTCTTCAGTTTCAGCGGCGACCCCAATTGCTTGGGCGCCTTCCTGCTTAGCGTAGTCTTCAACGATCTTGTAGTACTTAGAACCTTCTGGATCAGCCATATCATCTTCCGCAATGTTAGCCACGTATAAGACGGGCTTTGAGGTCAATAAGAATAGGCCGCGAACAATTGGTTGTTCATCTTCGGTAAATTCCAAAGAACGAACGGGTTTGCCCGCTTCAAGCGCTGGCTTGATCTTTTCAAGAACGGCATATTCGGCCTTAGCCTCTTTGTCACTCCCCTTAGCGGCACGTTGAACCTTTGTAAAACGCTTGTCAACGGCTTCTAGGTCAGCCAAACTCAATTCTAAGTTAATCGTTTCAATATCGTCTTGTGGGTCAACCTTCCCAGTAACGTGGGTAATGTTGTCGTCATCAAAAGCACGAACCACGTGCACAATGGCGTCAACTTGGCGGATGTTTTCAAGGAACTTGTTACCAAGTCCTTCACCCTTGCTGGCACCCTTAACGATTCCGGCGATATCGGTAAATTCAAAAGTCGTAGGAACGACTTTCTTAGCGGGAATAAGTTCTTGGATTCGGTCTAATCGTTTGTCGGGAACTTCAACCATCCCCACGTTTGGATCGATCGTCGCAAATGGATAGTTGGCCATTTCGGCCCCCGCCTTTGTAATTGCGTTAAACAATGTGGATTTACCAACGTTTGGTAACCCAACGATACCTGCTGTAAGTGCCATATCGGTTATTCACTCTTCCTTTTAAATAATTAAGCTTGATCGGCTTTCTTTTCCAAAACCTTTTTTAACTTTTTATTGAATTCACGGCGCGGCATCATGACCACGTGACCGCATCCGGTACATTTGATCTTAATGTCGGCACCCATTCGCGTGATTTCCCAGCGGTTCACACCACATGGATGGGCTTTCTTCATTTCGACAATATCACCTAAATCATACATGCGCAACGCCCCTTTATAAATTAATTAATTTAAATCAATGTGCAGAATTTCTAAAATCCGCGTCAGATCGTCATTCGACAAGTACGGAATCTCGATTTTACCTTGATCCTTTTTATTTGTCTTGGCTTGGATCGAAACAGCCGTCCCAAATTTTTCCTGGAGTTGTTCTTCACTGGCCCGAATATAAGGGGACTTTTTAACAGCGGGTTTCTTGATCGCCTTTTTCGTATCACCATTATACTGCGCCACGATTTGTTCCAATTGCCGAACGGTCAAATTATCTTTAATCGCGCGTTTTGCTAATGGCGCTAGCTTGGCTTTGTCTTTCAACGACAGCAATGTCCGGGCCTGGCCCATCGATAGTTGCCCTTTTTGAATCATCTGCTTAACGCTCGTTGGTAATCCTAACAACCGCAAGTAGTTCGCAATGTAAGGCCGACTCTTGCCTAAGCGTTTAGAAACTTCTGCCTGCGTTAACTTCAACTTTTTCATCAAAGAATCGTACGCTTCAGCTTCTTCTAACGGGGTTAAGTCTTCGCGTTGTAAGTTTTCCAACACGGCGACTTCCATCATTTGTTCTTCGGTAACGTCCCGCACAATGGCTGGAATCGTCGTCTGCCCTGCAAGCTTAGACGCCCGGAAGCGCCGTTCACCAGCAATAATTTCGTACTTTTTAACTTCTACATCGGGCTGGCGCACAATGATTGGTTGGAAGACGCCGGATTTCTTAATGGAACTAGCCAGTTCTTTTAACGCCGCTTGGTCAAACTTTTGGCGTGGCTGGTACGGGTTGGCATGGATGTCCGTTAAATTCAGATCAACGACGGCTTCTTCACTAGTCGGTTCATCAACATCGGCAAACAGGGCCCCGATTCCACGACCGAGTGCTTTGTTTTGATCCTTATCTTTACTTGCCATGGGCGGCCAACACTTCCTTTGCTAAAGCTAAGTAAACTTGTGCACCTTTTGAACGAATATCGTAATCAACGATAGAAAGACCGTGACTTGGCGCTTCCGACAAACGAACGTTCCGTGGAATAATGGTCTTATAAACGGCGTCCTTGAAGTACTTACGAACTTCTTCATTAACTTGCGCACCCAAGTTTGTCCGGGCATCGTACATCGTTAACAATACGCCTTCAATTTTCAGTTGTTTATTAAAGTGCTTTTGCACTAATTTGACCGTATTCAGTAACTGACTTAAACCTTCCAAAGCGTAATATTCACTTTGAACGGGAATTAAAATCGAATCACAGGCGGTAAACGCATTGATTGTCAGTAACCCAAGCGAAGGCGGACAGTCGATCAAGATAAAGTCATAATCACCCTTCACGTCATCGATTGCATCCCGTAACCGGGTTTCGCGTGCCATCATCGGTGTTAATTCGATTTCGGCCCCTGATAACTGAATCGTGGCCGGCACGATGTCCAAGCCCTTATGACTCGTTGGGATAATCGTCTCTTTAATGGGAACGTCGTTGATCAGTACGTCATAAATTTCATTTTCGATTGTTGATTTTTGGATGCCCAAACCACTAGTTGCGTTTCCTTGCGCATCGGTATCGATCAACAATACTTTTTGGCCTAATTCCACGAGACTAGCACCTAAATTAATGCTGGTCGTGGTCTTGCCAACGCCACCCTTTTGGTTAGCGAGTGCAATTACGGTTCCCATAACTACTTACCACCCCTTGGTTGATTTTTTGGAATTTCGATCGTGATTCGGTAGCCGTCTTCCGTATTTTCTTCATGCGTTTTGACGGGCATCCCGGCATCGGTCACCATTTTAATAGATTTTTTTATCGTATTCACGGCAATCCGGGTGTCGCCAGTCAGCCCCCGGGCGCGCTTTTTCTTTGGCTTGGGCGGTGTTTGCAGTTTTGTGACTAACTGTTCCGTTTCCTTGACCGTTAACTGGTCGGCCAACACTTGTTTCAAGATGACAACTTGTTGGTCGGTTGTTAAATGTAACAACGCTCGGCCGTGGCGCTCACTGATTTTGCGCTCCAGCAAGGCTTGCTGAACGGGGCGAGCCAGTTTTAACAGTCGTAGTTTATTCGCAACGAACGACTGACTCTTCCCCAACTCCTTAGCCAAGGCGGATTGCGTCAACGTATTGAGCTTCATCAGCTCTTGATACGCCGTTGCTTCTTCGATGACTGTTAAATCTTGGCGCTGCAAGTTTTCAATCAACGCCATTGACGCCGTTTCCCCATCATCCATCTTCTGAATAATGGCGGGCACGTCCGCCCAATGCAGCGACGTGATTGCCCGAAAGCGCCGTTCACCGGCGATAATTTCATACTTTTTAGGTTCATACTCCCGCAACACAATTGGCTGTAACAACCCGTGCTCGGCAATCGTTGCGGCTAACTCTGCAATTCCGCCTTCGTCAAAGATCTGCCGTGGCTGGAACCGGTTAGGAATAATGGCGGTTACCGGAATGCGCACAATCTGCTGAGTCGTATTTTGTGCCTCAGCTTCCTTATGTTTATCACGATTAGAACCAAACAAAGAAAATGCCATGTCGTTACCTCCCCAACCTATGCCTTAGCCGTTAACGGTTGTTTTGCCGGCGTTCCCGGTTTGCGCGGATAGCGCTTTGGCGATGGCTGTTTTTTATCGATGACGATAATATGCCGTGGATCACCAGTCTCAGGCAACTTAAACGCTTCATCCGCGGTGATTTTACCACCTAAGACTTTGACAGCGTACTCGCCTTCAGCCGTTTCCGTTCTCGCATTAGCCGCCTTTAAAGCCATCATCTGGCCGCCAACCTTAACTAATGGCAAACAAAGTTCGCTCAAGACGGACAAGCGGGCCACTGCACGGGCCGTCACCACGTCGTACGCTTCACGGTGCACTGATTTCTTACCCGCAAAGGTTTCTGCGCGATCATGGAACAGTTGCACGTTAGTCAGCCCGAGCTGATCCACTAACTGTTGCAAGAAATTGATTCGCTTATTGAGGGAATCCACAATCGTCACTTGTAACTGTGGGAAAACAATCTTCATTGGAATTGACGGAAAACCGGCGCCCGCCCCTACGTCACAAATCGTTAATGGCTGTTCCCGTAGTGCTGGCACGTAGAATGCCGGCGTAATTGAGTCATAGAAATGTTTGAGATAAACTTCTGGCTCGGCAGTAATGGTCGTTAAGTTAAACTGCCGGTTAGTCTCAATCAGTAGTTTGAAATACGTCGCAAACTGGGCCAACTGCTGGGTCGTCAGGTCAATCCCATGACTCGCCAACGCCCGTTTAAATTCTTCTGGATTCATATCAAAAAGCTCCTTAATTAAGGTCGCATTTACCTTACACTTGTGAAACAACTTGAATGTTTCACGTCACCTCATAACTTTAACGTAAATGCGGGTTAAAATCAATGCACGAGCTTGATTGCTTACCAACGTCAACCCCTTGAAAGGCCTGGGTTTATCGTCCCTTCAGGCGATTCATTTTGATTGGAATTTTTTCGAATACGATGAGACTAAAAAAGGCTCCGAACAAACTGTCCGAAACCTCATTATCATTATTATAATTAATTCCTACCAAACAAAGAGGCCAACGACCCCAGCTGATAAGAGTGAAACTAAGATCCCAGAAAGAAGCATGTAGCCAACGTTCCGTGAGATCAAGTCGTTCTTTTCACGGTCAACGATACCCTTAAAGGCACCAATGATCATCCCAATCGTTGAGAAGTTCGCGAAGGATGTTAAGAAGACCGTCAAGACGGCGCGGAAGTGAGGGGTGTAAGTGTTAACCTTACTTGAAACTTCCCCCATGACAACGAATTCGTTAGTCACTAACTTCGTCCCCATGAACGATGCCATTTGGAAAGCTTCGTGTGGGTTGAAACCAAGTAACCAAGCAAATGGGAACATAATGATCCCAAATAGGTTTTCTAGTGAAAGGTTTGGATTAATCAAGCCTAATAATTTATCAATTAATTTAGCTAAGGCAACGAAGGCAATAACGTTCGCTGCGATAATCAAGATTAAGCGCCCAGCGCCTAAAATTGAATCACCTAAGAAAGAGAAGAATGGTTCGCGAGCTGGTTTAGCTTGCTTAACTTGTTCGTTAGCTAAATCTTCTGAGCCGCTTTCAGTGGTGTCAGTCGTTTCTTCAACAGCTGAACTACCGGAAATTTTAGCAATCGTATCTTCTTCCGGTTTAACTTCAACGGGGTTCAAAATTGCCGCAATAATCGCTGCGTTTAAGACGTTCATTGGGACCGCGGTCAAGATAAATTGACCAGGCATCATTTTGATGTAAGCCCCTAAGATTGACGCCGTCACACAACTCATCGACATCATCGCAATCGTTAAGTTACGCTGTGCCTTCATCTGTTTCAATTGTAACTGTGAAACGGCTAAGGCTTCAGTGTTACCTAAGAACATCATTTCGACAACGAAGAATGATTCAAACTTAGGTTGGCCCGTAATGTAAGCTAACCCACGGCCAACCCATTTAATGATCCATGGTAATACGCCGATATAAGTTAAAATATCGAATAATGGCACAATCAATAAGATTGGTAATAACGAACTCGTTACAAAGTCCATCTGCTTAACATTAACCCAGCTGGCCAACGCAAACGAGATACCTTCATACGAAACGTTAACGAGCCAAGTGAATCCGTCGGCGGCAGCCTTAACTGCGTCGACCCCAACTTGTGAACCCGTCAAGAACCATGCTAACAAGACTTCTAGTACCAACATGATACCAACTGAGCGCCAATGAATAGCGTGCTTTTGCTTGGAGAATAAGTAGGCAATCGCAATGAATACCACGATCCCAATAATATTAACTACCAAGTTAAAGATCATGTGAATAATCCCTCTTCCCTAAATAAGTGATAAAACAAAAAGTTTACAAAAAAACTACCTTTACTAATTTACCATGTTCAGGAAAGTTGTGGTAGGCATTTTTAAAGAAATTATTAAGAACCCGATTAGACCGTCCCAATCCGCAGAGTGGCGCTATCCAAAGTTCAAATTGATTTTCGCAGTTTAGCGGGAAACGTCGGGGAGAACCGGTGTGCTGTGGGGGGACGGTCCCAGCCACACTTCGGTCTGGTTCCTCGCTTCAAAGCTGACACCCCACGTCTTTGAAGCGCCCCGCAAAATTAGTCGGCTGAGAACCGCCACCTAATCTTGCCGCCACTGCACACCAATTCTCCCCGACTCCACTCAATCTAAGTTTCCTATTGTTATTGATTTCAATACTAAAATCCACCTTATTTTTGTCCATGTTTCAATACTTTCTGATTATTCTAGTGAATCTGAATCGATACCATCAATAAAGTCTTAGCTTAGCGCAGGCGGGCGATACCGGTGTGCTGTGTCGATAATATTGGCCAGGGTTTGGCCGATATTGCGGGGCAACTCAGAGACGTGGGATATCGGCTCTGAGTTGAGGGCGCAGACCGCACTTGGGCTGGGACCGTCCCCCACAGCACACCGGTACCGCCCACCGAAACGGATAATTTAACCAATACAAACAGCGGTCGTCACCACCGAAGTGATCACGACCGCTGTTTGATAAAGAACCCGGTGACTAAAGTGCCGGGCGCCCCTGCCAAGGAAGTTCATTATACAACGTTTACCAACTTTGCGAACCAATTAGTTGACCCAAAAAGCAAACGGCGTTAAGCTACTGACAATTAATGAAAGGGGGTGATGCTTTTTGAGTACCATATCTAATCTTAAAGCATCAGTCTCTGCCCTGTTCGGAGCACAAGACTGATACCTTTAAGAAGACCCGGCCAAATCTTTGGTCGGGTCTTTTGCGTCTTCTGCGACCTTTTCCTAAATTGAACAAATTTCGTCATCTTTAAGCAACTGAACCTTGGCGTTCAGCCATGAAACCCATGATTGATGGTTGCAACTTCCGCAGGACTAAGCTAAGTTAATAGGGAACGTTCTACGGAAAGATGAGTTATGACTTTATGAAAGAAACGACAAAACAAGTACTAGTTGGTACGGCCTGGTTGATAACCTTATTAGCTGTGATTGGTGGCACGATGCTCTGGCAGCATCAAGTGCGCAAGCCTCGCCACAACGTTGATAGCATTACGGTGACATCTACAGAGCGGGTCCCCGTTTTATTACTACTGGATGCCTCACTGGATGCTGAGCAGCAACGACAATTAATCGCCACGATGCAACAAAATAACGGCTCGCAACCAGTGACGACCGTCCAGATTTCTACAGATGGCAAAATTAAATTTAACGGGCCAATTCGAACCAGTGACAACCGTCCCTACCTCAAGCTGGTGCTATCTAAGGGGCTAACTGCCACTAAAAAGTCGCAGTTAATCAAGAAGACCATCATTACCGCTAAGGAAAATTACCATTTTGATAAGTACAACCTCGTTTGTTACGGCGACGGGGGACTCGTTGCAACTCACTACTTAGAACATACCGTTCCTAGCTTGGCACCGGCGCACTTAATTACCATTGCAACGGCGTTTAACGGGACGGATCAGCGCTATAACTCTCAAAAAACTAACCCGGTTGACCGCAACCAAAGAACCGCCACCTTGACGCAATTAATTAACAAACGCAAAGCTCTCAGTCCAAAGACCAAGGTCTTACTCATTGCGGGTAACGCCAAGGGCCACCGCAATGGGGACGGCGTGGTTCCAATCCAAAGCGCCCTCGCCGGACAAAGTATTTTTAAACCAGTCATTAAAAATTACCGACAGACTGTCATTCACAGTTGGCATGCTAGTCATGCGCATATTTTAGAAAGTTGGAAACTCGGTGACGCGATTCAAGATTTCATTGATTAGCCGTCGCCTTCCAATATCAATCAAAAACGACCACTCGGAAATTCAAAGTTTCCGAGTGGTCGTTTTTTTATTTCTAAGCCCATAACATCTGGTCAGGATATTCCGCCGTCAAGAAGCGTTTGATGGCTCGAATCATAATGGCCGTTGACGGTGCTGTCGCCTGAGTCTTATTAGCTACCAACGCAATCTCACGGTTATACGGTTCCGCAAACGGATAAGTGTTCACGTCCCCCGTCAGTTTTCTGAGCGCTAGTTTGGGCAAGATTCCCATCCCTAAGCCGGACTCCACCATCGAAATAATCGATTGGTCATCAATGGAGAATCGTAAAAAGTTATTCGTAACGTGGTAATGGTCCAGTGCCAACTTCGTATCACGGTCATAGTCACTTTGTTGCAGGATAAAGTTTTTGTCCGCAACGTCGTCCGTCGTAATGTATTCCCCGTTTTCAGGAACAAAATCTGCGGGCGTCACACAGTAAATGGGATCATTAACGAGTGAATGTACAAGTAAGTTCTCATTCACCGGCATCGACGTAAAACCGATGTCGATTGTGCCAATTTTTGCCCAGTTCGTAATTTCATTAAAATTACCTTGCATCACTGAAATTTTAATATTGGGATATTCATGATTAAATTTACGGATAATTCGTGGTAACCAATTGATGCAAACACTACTAAAACCGCCAATTCGCACCGATCCGGAGTGCAGGCCTTGAATATTATCGGCGACTTGGCGCAGGTTACTTTCCGTATTGAGAATCTCCTGGACGTACGGTAAAACCTGCCGACCATCACTGGTAAGTTCAACCCCCGAACGGTTCCGAATGAACAACGGAAAACCAAGTTCCTTCTCTAATTGGTTTACAGAGTGACTGACCGCACTAGGCGTCACGTTAAGCGTGGCGGCAGCTTGATAGAATGTTTGTTGCGCAACCACGGTCGCAAACACCTCGTAAGCAAAATTTGCCATTACTTTTAACCCCTTTTACATGAACTGATTTCATCTAAGATTGAAAAAGTTGAGCTTTACTAACTTCAGCTCTCATTTTATCATAGTAACCATCAAGTAAACCAATAACTTTAAAACTTCAGTGGGGGAAATTATTATGAAAAATCTATTTGCGAACCGTGTTTTGAACAACGACACTTCTGACCTGAACGAAATTTTCAAAAATAGTGCTAATCCGGAAAATATTTCCTTCGCTGGTGGTTTTCCGGATAACCGGCTCTTTCCAGATCACGCCCTTCAGACCGCTTATCAAGACGCCATTAACCGGGGTGGTCAATCGCTTTTCCAGTACGCCTCTACACAAGGCTTGGCGACTCTCCGTCAAAAACTTGCGAAACGGATGGCTAACCACGCCGACGTTCAAGTCACCGCTGACAACATCATGCTAACGCAAGGCGGGCAGCAAGCCATTGACTTAGTCGCAAAATTACTTCTCAACCACGGCGACGCTATGGCCGTTGAAGGCCCTACTTACATGGGCGCGTTGGCCGCCTTTGACACTTACGAACCAACTTATTATGAAATCCCAGTCGATCACGACGGTATGGATATCCGCTACTTGCGGCATACGCTTAAAGCGCATCCTGAAATCAAATTAATTTACACGGTTCCCGACTTTCATAACCCAACCGGGACCACGATGAGTCTACAACGTCGTAAAGACCTAGTAGCCCTCGCCAATCAGTATGACGCCATTATCTTAGAGGACAGTCCTTACCGCGACCTCCGTTATGACGGGACAAGCTTGCCCGCCGTTAAACACTTTGACACTGAAGGTCGCGTCATCTTTATCTCTAGTTTTTCAAAAATTTTATCACCCGCTTTACGGACGGGCTGGCTAGTGGCCGACGAACCACTGATTCAGGCCCTCGTAAACTTGAAGTCAGCAACCGACGTTCAGTCCTCTAGCGTTACGTTAGCCGCTATCGATAGCTACTTGGCTCACAACGATATCGATCAACACATCGCTAACCTCAACGCCGCTTACCAGATCAAACGTGATGCCATGTTAAACGCACTCGACCGCTACTTCCCAGCTAACGTCAGTTTCACGCGGCCAGCCGGTGGGTTCTTCATCTGGGTCGATTTACCACAAGGTGTTGACGCACAACGGCTACTACAAGATGTCGTCTTACCACAAGCCCACGTTGCGTACGTTCCGGCCGCTTGCCAGTTTGCACACCGCAAAGTCACGAACGGTTTCCGGCTGAACTTCACCGGCTTGGACCCCGTTACGATTACCACGGGTATCAAGCGGCTCGGTGGCATTCTTCAGCACCTTAACGTTGACGCAACCGTCGCAAAAGTGGCACTGCCTTAACTGACCTTGGTTTGATAAATCAAAAAGCAGTTTCCTACATGACTTGTCCATGCGGGAAACTGCTTTTTTGAATCTAATAGACGGCCTAATGGTCAAAATAATAAATATTCTCGCACGGTATTGCGCTGATTAACTCCCGCCAAACGCCGTTGAACGTCACTTAGGGTATCAATCAGTTTATACCAGCACAAAGCCCCGTTTGACAGGTCTTGTAGCATTCGCTACACTAACGCTACCATCCATTATTTTTTATACTGACGTTAAAAACCGTTTTATAATGCTTATTTTTTGTTAACACTTCTTTTTTTCGATAAACTAGGAGTGTCGCAAAAAATTCCAGGAGTGTGTTTAAATGAAAATTTGGGCTAAAAAATTAGGGTTAGCTGCTTTAGGTCTCGTACTTGCCGTCACTTTAACGGCCTGCGGGAGCAAATCTAGCAGTAACTCAACCAGCAATGACTTAGGGTTACAAAAATCGGGGACGTTAACCATTGGTTTGGAAGGAACTTTCCAACCATACGGTTACCGTAAAGATGGTAAGTTAACCGGCTTTGAAGTTGATTTAGGTAAAGCCGTTGCTAAAAAGATGGGCTTAAAAGCCAAGTTCGTCCCAACGAAGTTTGATTCACTTATTGCCGGTTTAAATGGTAATAAATATGACGTTATTTTAAATAACATGGCTGAAAGTAAAGAACGGAAACAGAAATACCTCTTCTCAACACCGTACATTTACTCTAAACCACAATTAGCCGTTAAGAAGAATTCCAGCATCAAAAACATCACCGCAATCAAGGGTAAAAAAGTGGCCCAAACGACCACTAGTAACAATGCGGGTGACGCCAAGCGTTTAGGTGCCACGATTACCCCTACGGACGGTTTCCAACAATCAATCGACTTAGTTACTCAAGGTCGGGTTGCTGGGACGATCAACTCACGTGAGGCTTTCTACGCTTACTTGAAGCAAAATCCGAAAGCCAACATTAAGTTAATTAACGCTGACAATGAAATTGCCGCCCAAAAGATTGGCGCGATGATTTCTAAGCAACATCCTAAGATGGAAAAACAAGTTTCTAAAGCAATTCAATCGCTTCGCCAAGACGGAACCCTTAAAAAGCTTTCTAATAAGTATTTCGGTGGTAACGTCACCGATAAATAAGTTTTCCCCCGCTGATCGTTGTCGGCGGGCTACATAGCACTACTATTTCTTTACAGGAGGAACTTCATGGATTCAATTTGGCACATTATCGTTACCTCCGCACCTCAAATTGCAGTTGCGGGTTTAAAATACACCATTCCAATCGCCATTATTTCATTTATTATCGGGTTAATTCTGGCCGTCTTTACGGCACTGGTTAAATTATCACCACGCCACGGCTGGTTCTCGATTTTAAAGGCAATCGCCTACTTTTACGTCTGGCTTTTCCGGAGCACCCCACTGCTAGTTCAATTATTCATCGTCTATTTCGGATTACCTTATCTAAAGGTGAAGGGACTCTGGCCAAACGGGATTCAACTTGATCCGTGGACGGCTGGGATTGCAACCTTCTCACTCAACACGGGGGCCTACTGTGCAGAAACCATTCGGGCCGCCATTTTAGCCATTCCCCAAGGCCAGTGGGAAGCCGCTTATTCCATCGGTATGACTAAGTCGCAAGTTCTATGGCGAATCATTTTGCCACAGGCTGCCCGGGTCTCATTACCACCACTTTCTAACAGCTTTATTAGCTTAGTTAAGGATACTTCCTTGGCCGCATCCATCACGATTATTGAAATGTTTGAAGTCAGCCAACAAATTGCGGCGGAAAACTACCAGCCACTGGTCATGTACTCACTGGTCGCGGCGTTCTACGCCATTTTATGTACCCTTTTGAGCTGGCTGCAAGGTTACTTGGAAAAACGGACGTCCCGTTACTTACGGCCACTTAATTAGGAGGGGTTGCTATGATTAAATTTGAACACGTCAATAAGACGTTTGGCGACCACCAAGCGTTAAGTGACATTAACACCACTTTTGAAGCGCACGAAACGACCGTTATTGTGGGGCCTTCTGGTTCGGGTAAATCGACCTTGCTTCGTTCCCTGAACTTATTGGAACGCCCCGAGGACGGCTTATACCACTTCAACGATCAAACGATTGATTTTGCCAAACCAATCACGGGTAAAACGATGCTCAGTATTCGGCGAAAAACGGGAATGGTCTTTCAGGGCTACAACCTGTTTCCACACCTCAGCGTCGTCAAAAACGTGATGGAAGGCCCCGTCCAAGTCCTCAAACAAAAGCCGGCCGCAGCTAAACAAACGGCGCTCGACTTATTAGATAAAGTTGGTCTGGCTGATAAGGCCGACGCCTACCCCGGCCAACTTTCCGGTGGTCAGCAGCAACGGGTCGCCATTGCACGTTCCCTTGCGATGAATCCGGAATACATCTTACTAGACGAACCAACGAGTGCGTTGGACCCCGAGCTTGAAGCCGGCGTGCTCCGCGTCCTACTAGCCCTCGCGCAAGAAGAAAATTCTATGATCATCGTCACTCATAACATGGAATTTGCCCGGGCCGTTGCCGATAAGATTCTATTCGTCGAAGATGGTAAGATTCTATTCGACGGCACACCAAATGAGTTCTTCAAACAGCCGACCCAACGAATTTCGGACTTCCTAGCCGCAATGACGTTCACGGCTATTTCCGACAAAGCAGAATAACTTTTAAATAAGCCATCGCTTGCCTAAAAAATTGGGAAGCGATGGTTTTTTGTCCCCAAAAGACAATAGTCATCAATTTCCTAGTATCAATTGACATGGACAGATCCATCTTCTATACTATTAATCGAACGATACTATATGACGTATAATATAACAGGAGGAATAGCGATGGCCATTCAAATCAGTTCCGAGTTACTCGATGGTTGCGTGCTCGCTTGCCTAAAAACGCAAGACTACTACGGTTACGCCCTGACGCAACGCCTACAAGCGTCGATTTCCGTCTCTGAATCGACCCTTTACCCCGTCTTACGGCGCTTAAAGAAAAATGACTGGGTCACCACTTATGATCAGGCCTACCAAGGCCGGAACCGCCGCTATTATCAGCTCACTGCAACTGGGGAAGCGCAGTTATCCGCTATTCAAAAGGAATGGGCTACTTATAATCAAGCCATTAACACCTTACTTCAAGGCCAAGGAGGAACCCTCGCATGAACAACTATTTAGCCAAATTCAACGACTTTCTCGTCCAGCTCAACGATGCTGAGCGTGACGAAGTTGTTGAATTCTACCGCGAATATTTACTAGACGCGCAAATTCAAGATTACGACGACTGTGTCGCTGAGCTGGGCACGCCCAAACAGTTAGCCCGCAAAGTTCTAGCCGACTATTCGATTCGTTTTAACGAAGACTTGGAAGGCAACCTATCCAAAACCCAACAATCAAAAGCGGGGATTCGGGCCATTTGGTGGGTTATTTTAGCGCTAATCTCAACACCCATTACCATTCCAGCCCTACTATTTATCTTAGTGGCACTGGTCGTTGTTGCCAGTGTGGCTTTTGCCCTGCTCGTCGGTATCGCCGGGGTACTCTTCGGGGTGACCCTTCTCGGGATTGCGATGCTCATCGGCGGGGTCGGCATCATCACCCAATCTTTCTGGGCCGGCTGTTTCTACTTGGGCAGTGGTTTAGCCATTATCGGGGCCGAATTACTAATTGCCCCACTCGTTATCTGGTTCATTAATCTGATTATTCAAGGAATTTCCGCTTTAGTTCAACGTCTATACCACCGGTTCGTCAAGAAAAACCGGGCTGAGAGAGGGGGCCGTCACCATGCGTAAAACTATTAAAGTCGGCGTTATTATGTTGGTCGTCGGCGTTATCATGTTAATTTTCGGGATTGCCAACAACGGGATTAAGTCGATTTATTGGAGCAACAACGGCTTTAAAATCGTCAAAAAGAGCCAAAAGACTTACTATCCCGATAAGATTACTGATATCACCCTTAATTCAGCTGACAATGTCACGATTAAACGCGGCAACGTCGCTTCAATTCTAGTTTCGTCGCGTCATAAGCTCCCCACGGTGACAACTAAAAATGGTCACGTCACGGTCAGTTCTAAACCAACTAGTCAAAAACAAGTGGGCTACTTTTTCAGCGATAGTGATTTTGACAATCGCACTGTCATTACGGTTCCAACCAAGACTACCCTCACTTGGGTTCGCGGAACGCATCAACAATCCGGTAATGTACGTCTTGAAGGTGTCACGGCTGACCATGTCAAATTGCTAACTAGTAACAATTTGGTTTTACTGAATAACGTTAAAATCAAAAAGGAGGCCCAGTTTTCAGCGGACGCCATTAATCTAACCGATGTAACGGCACCGAGTTTACAGGCCGACACCGATGCCGATAGCGGCAACATCCGAATTCAGCAGAGTCACTTTAACGCGGCCCGTTCCAACATCAACAGTCGTGACGGCGACATTACAGTTGAACAAACCCACTTCAAGTCCGCTAAACTTCACGCCAAGGATGGGGATATCCACTTGAATCGCAACCACGTTACTCGTTTAACCGCGACTACGACGGATGGGGATATTCACCTTTCCGCTAACAAACGGGTCGGCGTTTTCGCCACTAGCGGTGATGGTGACCTCAACATTTTCAGCCACCACGTCACGGACAACACGGATTATCATCACAATAAAGATGCTAAACAGCAGTATCACTTAACAACTCAAGACGGCGACATCACCGTAAACCCAGCATAATCAGCAAGGGTAAAAAGTTAGTTTTTAAAAAAATAGTGCTTCAGAAATCTTTAAATGATTTCTGAAGCACTATTTTGCATTATGGTCTTATCTCAACAGCTTTTATAACTGTCCGTTGTAAATATCTAGCCAGACCATTGCAATTGACAGAATGAACATGCCAACGATTGCCAGTGCGTGCCACCACTTATTCCGCACAAAGATTGCGATGTACTCACGAATAATGGCATCCGGCAAGAAGAAATGGGCCGTCCGGGCGCCAATGCCGTCCGCTTTTAAACCGGCCTGCTTGGCAAACATCCCCGCCCGAAACGTATGGTAATTATTCGTAACGAAGATCGTCTTTGGGTGCTTCACCGGCCCCTGATCAATCAAAACTTTGCTGTACTGCATATTTTGTAACGTCGTCTTGGACCGCGTTTCTGCCCAGCCATTTTCAGGTGGTAACCCATGCTCAATCGCATAGTCTAACATCGCTTGACCTTCGGGAACGGTTTCGTCGCCCCCCTGACCACCAGAAAAAATCATAACGGCCGGATGCTTCTTTTTGGCCTGCTGCTTTTTATAAAAGTCTAAGCCCCGCATAATCCGTTGGCCTAACAGCGGCGACACCTGGTCCCCATTTAACAGCCCCGCACCTAAAACAATGATGTAATCTTGGCGTAGCCGCGGAAAGTTGAACTGATAAATGACCAGCATCGTTAGGTAATTATAAAACCAAAAGGCGACGTAGAAGATTACGAGGTTAGGAAAAATCGTCATCCAGCTATTCACCGGTTGCGGCACGTGGTTACCAATGGTACTGGCAACCCACGGCAAGATTAAGATTCCTAAGCCTAAAAATAACGTCAGCATGTTGGCAAGCGTGTGACTTTCACGCTTCCAGACAATCCAAGCGTTCCACAGAAGCAGGAACGCTTGTAACACGAAGATGGCCCCTAAAGCCATCAAGAATAAAACAAAAATCGTCCCGCAGACGATAATCAGTGGATGATTATTCGTCCCAAAAATCGATATGGCCAGCATCGTTAAAAAAGAATAGAAAAATAGCGAGAACCAAATACCGTTACTTAACCGAACCTTATCACGATGGTACCGCCAGCTAAAGACTATCCCACAAGTAATCGGAACCAGCCACCCCCAATAAAACATCGGTGGTATCGGTACCCATACCGCAGCATCGCTCACGCGAGCACCCCCATTTATCATAAATTTCATGTTTTATAATAGCATATTTACTTCAACTGTTTTTGCGCATTATAAAAATTGCGATAGGCCAAGTAACAAGCAATGATTGATCCTAAACTAGTCGCTGACAATAGCATGAACGTCACCATAATTTGGTACTTGATGGCCCGGACCGGATCGACCCCGGCAAAAATTAACCCAGACATCATCCCCGGTAAACTAACCAAGCCCACCGTTTTGGCAGAATCAATCGTTGGGGACATCCCGGTCCGAATCGCTTCTCTGACGATTGCGATGGAGGCGTCTAATAAGTTGGCACCCAGGGCTAAACGCTCCAAAACGCCTTGGCGTTGATCATGAAATTGGCTGTTGAGGCTTCGAAAGGCTAGCCCAATCGCCACCATTGAGTTCGACGCAATCATCCCCGAAATGGGAATCATCTGAGACGGAATAAACTTGATAGCGCCGGACAAGACGAGGACGCCCAGCGTGACGCCCGTACTAACAAAAATGGCTAGTAACGAAATAACCAAAACGTGGTCGATCCCCGGTCCCCGTTTTTGGGCATTCCAGGCCGCATTAAAGATAATGAAGGCCATCATCGCTAACGTCAGCCATAAGTTGTTGACCCGGAAAATATACTTCAGCAGGTACCCCACAATAAATAGTTGGACCACTGCCCGGATAACACCGATAACAATATCCTTATCCAACCCCAATTTTTGCCACAAACTAATGCTCAGCGCGACTAGTACTAGCATGGCCGCCAAAAATAGCGACGTATTATTTACCGTTAAATTCATTTTCCTACCTCCAAACGACCGTCAACAACGCGCATTAATTGGGTGGCTTCAGCGATTTCGCCAGCATCGTGGGTAATCATGATGGTCGTAACGCCCCGTTCCGCATTCAAATGGTGCAACCAGTCATGAATAATCTGCTTATTGGCCTCATCCAATCCCGCCGTGACCTCATCCAGTAACAACACTTGTGGTAAAAATAGAATGTTTCGAATCAAGGCGACCCGCTGCCGCTCACCACCGGACAAATCCGTCACTTTCTGTTGGAGCGTTTGTTCCGTTAAGCCGACATAGGTTAACGCCTCGAGTGCATGCGCACGGTCAAACGGTTGTTTGCGAATTTGGTAAGGAAACATCAGGTTGTCCGCCACCGTTTCACCAAATAACGTCGGCTGTTGAAAACAGTAAGAAACTTGCCGCCGGTACATAACCGGGTCGTAACTTTCAATTGGCTGACCATCAAAAATTAATTGCCCACTCGTTTTTGAAATCATTGACGCGATAATTCTTAGTAGCGTACTCTTCCCACTACCAGACGGGCCAGTCAACGTAACCTGCGCCCCCCTTGAGATCTCCCAATTAATGTCATGTAAAATATGCTTATCTTTAACTTGGTAATTGACCTGATTTAACGTCATTAATGCATCCACTACAAAAGCCTCCCCGTACCTTCAATTAGTTTAGAATCATTATAACTGATGTTATAAACCGCTTTCAACCACCGCGTTTTAATTCGTTAGCCAGTGCCTCGCTTTAGTAAGTCTCCGTGACCATGCTATAATGACTTGAAGGTAGTTTACAGAAAACGAGGTTAGAAAAACACCTATGAAATCAAACAATCATTACGAGAATCAACACCGGCCGAACCGTGACCGTCGCCCCCAGCGACCCGTCGAGAAGGTTCAGACTGACGTGCAAATTGGACAGCGGTTCCCGTTGACCATTAAGCGCCTCGGCATCAACGGTGAAGGAATCGGCTATTACAAACACGTCATCACGTTTGTAAAGGGTGCCCTTCCCAATGAAGTTATTGTTGCCGAAGTCACCGCCGTTCATCCCCGGTACTTGGAAGCTCGACTTCGGACTTTACGGAAACCGAGTCCTGACCGGGTTGATCCCCGCGATCCGTACGCCGGTGAAGTTGGCGGGTTTGAATTGGAACACTTAGAATACCCTGCTCAACTAGCGTTCAAACAGGACCTCATTCGTCAGGCTTTGGAAAAATACCAGCCAGCAGGATTCCGTAACTACGAAATTCGACCAACAATTGGGATGGCTGATCCATATGAGTACCGCAACAAGGCCCAATTCCAAGTTCGGATGATCGATGGGCACGTGGCAGCTGGTTTATACAAGGAAAACAGTCACGACTTAGTTGATCTGCCGACCTGCTCCGTGCAAATGCCCGTCACCATGGAAGTCATGCGTCAAGTTGTCGCCTGGCTGGAAGAACTGGAAGTTCCGATTTACGATGAAGAACATAATTCAGGAATCGTAAAAACCATCGTGGTTCGTGCTGCGGCAGTAACTGGTGAAGTCCAACTTGTCTTCATTACCAACACGCCGAAATTACCGAAAAAACATCAGCTCCTCATGAAGATTGCCGAAAAATTACCAATGGTCGTTTCCGTGATGCAAAACGTTAACGTGGGTAAAACTTCCCTAATCTGGGGTGATCAAACCACGTTATTAGCTGGTAAAACAACGATTACGGAAGAACTCGATGGCTTAGCCTTTAACCTCTCTGCCCGGGCATTCTTCCAACTGAATCCAGAACAAACACAAAAGTTGTATCAATTAGCGCGTGAAGCCTTGGCGCTAGCCCCTGACGAAACCTTAGTCGACGCCTACTCCGGGGTCGGAACCATTGGGCTGTCCCTAGCTGATGTTGCTAAAGAAGTTCGTGGGATGGATACCATTCCAGCCGCAGTCACCGATGCAAACGAAAATGCCAAGCTCAACAATATCACCAATGCGCATTACGAAGTCGGTGAAGCCGAAACACTCTTGCCACAATGGTTAGCAGCTGGCTTTGCACCGGACGCCATTGTTGTCGATCCACCACGGACCGGGTTAGACAACGTTTTAATCGACGCCATTTTGCAGAGTGCCCCGGAAAAATTAGTTTATATTTCATGTAATCCGTCCACTTTAGCCCAAGATCTGCGTGAGTTGACCCGCGGTTACCAAGTCGATTATATTCAATCAATCGATATGTTCCCACAAACAGCGCGGTGTGAAGCGGTCGTCCGGTTCACCAAACGCCACTAATAACTTTGGAAGGAAGCCCTTGCGATGGCAGAATCTGATAGTCAAATTGCATTAACGATGACCTTTACCTTACGACCACCGTTCCAATCGCATTTTTTACTGTTGAAAGATTATAACGCTGACGTCTTAGTCCCCGCACGTGACGGGGTCCTGACAACTTTGATTGCAAAGAATATTCCTTTGTCACCAGCCTTAGCACAGTTAAAAACCATTTTTGATGACGTTAAAAATCCAGTCTACTGGCCCCTTCATGATCAAGCCGTTTCGGAGTACTTTCATAGTCATCCCGAAATGCGGCCGGTCCTCCCGCTCGACCTTTTACAGGTCATGCTCAATACCTTATCTGCACAAGGTCTCAGCGATGAACAGCTGACTCATATTATGAAGGACGTTTTTGACCGACTACAGACCAATGATTTTAGCGGTCGCGCCGCCCAACGAATTTTAACGGAATTCATTAATAAATAAGATTTAAACTCAACACTTTAAAAGGCCTTCTGAAATCCGATGACTTCAGAAGGCCTTTTAATATTCGCTCCGTCGAGCAGCCTTGGTGTTCTATGGGGGGACGGTTCCAGCCATGGTGCGGTCTGGAACCTCAATTCAAAGCCGACAATCCACGTCTTTGAATTGCCCCGCAAGACTAGCGAAAAATCACTCGCTAATCTTGCCGACACAGCACACCAAGGCTGCTCGACTCCGCTAAAATAGGTTCATCATTGTGATTGCTTCTATAACCATAAATACTAAAAACACAAACTCATCAAAACGGCTAGTTAATGATAAATTTGTGTTTTTAAGTTTATGCTGTTGTTAATCTACTAATCAAAACGAGTCAGCTTTTCCAATTGTTTTTTAGGATATGCACAATTTAAACGCTCTGTCAGTGACTTTGATTAGTGCCTAATCCTAACTCACCTCCTAAAAATTAAGCTTTAAATTCATGAATAATTGGGTTCAAATGGTTATAAGCGTATTCCAAGCCCTTTTCAACGTCCGCATTATTATCCGCAAACCGGCGATCTTCATGTTCAATACTGAAGTAAGAATCAAATCCAATGGACTGCATCACGTGGTAAAATTCACTCCAGTTAATGTCACCTAATCCAGGAATAACAGGTGTCCAGAAGCCTAAATCTTCTTCGTGTTCCCGGTTTAACTTCTTGCCAAAAATACCATAGTAATGGAACTTATCTTCATCGACAATAACGTCTTTTGCATCGATATGGAAAATTCGATCCTTATAGTCACGCAAAGCTTTTAAGTAGTCAATGTGCAACCAGTGTAAATGTGACGGGTCAAAGTTTAACCCAAAGGATTTGCTTGGTACCCGCCGGAACATTTCATCCCATAATTCAGGTGAATATGAGATTGTCCCTGGTAGACCATCTGCCTGCCAACCAGGCATTGGGCAGTTTTCAATCATTAACTTAACATGATGTTGTTCCGCAAACGCGACGAAGTCTTTGAATAAAACTTCAAACTCATCAAAATTTTCTGCTAGGGACTTAGTCTGATCTTTACCAATGAAGCATCCAACCAAAGGCGTTCCTAATTTACCAGCAGCAACAATCACAGCTTTTAAATGATTGGCATACTTTGTCCGCAAAGCTTCATCAGGAATTAACATATTATCGTAATAAGCTAGGCTCGAGAATTCAATATCGTATTGTTTTTGCCAGCCCTTAATTTCGGCAACGCCATCGTCAGTCAAATTTTCTACATCAATGTCGCTACCAGAAAAGTCTCGGCTATTATCTTTAGGCCAACATGAAACATCTAAGGCCGTAAAGCCGACTTTATGCGCATAAGCCATCTTTTCTTGCAGTGTCATGTTTTGCAAACACCCTGTTAAAAATCCAAATTTCATCTTCAAACACTCCTTCGCTTAAAAATTAATTACTTTGTTTTCTCGTGCTGATTCGAAAATTTTTTCGATTACTTGTAACGTCCACATCACTTCTGAATTCTTTACCAGTGGTTCTTCCTTACCGTCGATCCACGCCACAAAGTTACGGTAAAAGTCACAAACATCCGTCTTTACTTGTGGTAACGGATGATGCTGAATACTATCATCCGTCCGCGGGGCCATGGTCTTCGTAAAACCCGCACCAGCTTCTACGGGAACCGTATCTTGGGCCAATTCGCCTTCCAGAGTGACGTACTCGCCGTGTAACTCGAAATCCTTAATAATTGCAGTACCAGTAGAACCGCTCATGTACCATTCTGGTAATTTAATAAAGTTAAAGGTCCCAACTTCAAGTACCGCCCGCATATTGTCATCAAACCGCAAAATAATTCGGAAACCATCGTCGACTGGGTGCCCTAACGCATCACTAGTATCCGCATAAAGGCTGACTAATCGGTTTTTCTTTTTCAAAATTAATAATCGATCTAACAAGTGAACACACCAGTCATAAATCATGCCACCGCCGTGTTCCTTAGTCCGGCGCCAGTCATCTGGCACGCCTCGCGACCCTTGAACACGATTTTCAATGTCATACACACGTCCCAAAGTATGCTCATCATAGAGTTTCTTGATCATCCGGTAATTTTCGTCCCAACGCCGGTTTTGATCTACCATAAAGCAACGACTCGTTTCCTTGGCAACGTCCAAGATATCCTGGAAATCTTGCGGCGCCATCGTAACTGGCTTTTCACAAATAACGTGCTTACCAGCCCGCATTGCAGCAATAGCAAGTTCCTTATGTACGTCGTTCGGGGTAGCGATTAAGACAATATCGACAGCTTGGTCTTGTAAAACTGCGTCTAAACTATCATAAGTCCGATAACCAGCTGTCTGGGCAGCCATGGTCTTATCAGCATCCCAATCATAAATTCCCCGCACTTCGATCTCATCAACCATTTCTAGTCGGTCCAAATGACGCTTGCCCATACCACCATAGCCAATCAAGACTAAATTTTTAGTCATATTTCTCAATCCTTTCACGATAAAATTTCATTCAAATAATCTAAACTCAATTGCAATCCTCGCCGCGGATCTGACAACGATCCATAGCCATTTGAGTTCTTGTATTCCACCTGAATTGGTCCGTTAAAATCATGTTGTTGCAAGGCTTTAAAGAGTTTTTCCCAGTTTAAGTCCCCGTATCCCGGTAAAGTTGGTTGATAATAGCCGAAGTCAAAACGATGGGTTTGTTCCAGCTTTTTACCATAAATTCCGTAACGTGAAAAATTCGTTTGTTTCGTCGTAATATCCTTCACGTGTACACTGTAGATTCGGTCGGCAAAAGTTGCCGCTGCCTTCAAATAATCCATTTGCATCCAAGCCAAGTGCGATGGGTCAAAATTCAATCCGAAATTAGTATTCGGAACGAGTTCAAACATCCGTTGCCACATTTCTGGAGAGTAAGAAATTGTTGCTGGATAACCCTCGGGGTCCCACGTTGGCATTGGACAGTTTTCGATTAAAACGGTTACATTTCGTTCTTCAGCAAAGGTTAAAATCTCTGGAAACAATTCGGCGTACGCCTTAAAGTTATCGTCCAGTGACAATTGCGGATTTTTACCAATATAGGTACCAACGTACGGAACTTGTAAATCACCGGCCAAAGCAATGACCCGTTTTAAATGCTGTAAGTTAAGACTTTGTTGCTGTGGATTTGGATCTAGCATATTTTCATAGAATGCTAGGGTACTAATTTCTAAGTGTGACTGCTTAAGCAGTTGTTTAATTTCTAATAAATCATATGTGTTGTAGTGATCAGCATCTAAATCTCCCTGTTTCGGATGACCCACTGGCCAACATGCGACCTCCAAAGTGGTATATCCCAAATCATGAGCAAGCTTGACTTTTTGGGTGAATGTTCCCGTCAAACAATTCGTAATAAAACCGATATGACGCATCTCACCGCCTCCCTTCTAATACTTATTTACAAGTTCATTTTACAAAAACGCTACTATGAAAGCGCTGTATTTATCACGTGATTGAGGGTCGTTTTTTAACCTTTCCCAATTAACATGGTTGAGGTGACTTAATTTTTTCTGTTTGGTACCATAAATATTTGCCTACTCGTTTTCTCCATCAAAAAGGCGGCTCATCCGCAGACGGCCGCCTTTTTAATTCATTATTTTTAACTGAACGTTACTTCACGTTCCTTGAAACCACTTAATGGTACTGGAATATAGGCCGTAACAGTCACGATGTTGAGTTTAATCCGGTGCTGCCCACTTAAGCCACCTGGTTTAACAACTCGAACCGTCGCTGGATTAGCAAATTCCCACTTCAAGTCAGAAACGGTCTTTAATTCGTCTAATGTAAACCATTCTTCTTCGTCAACTGAGAAGCGCAAATCTTCATCTGGTACCTGTTCATCATCAACCCACACATGTACCCCACGTACCATTGATAGTGGAATCCCACGGTAATAGGTGATAAACGTTTTCATTTGAAAACCAGTGACTTCACCGGCTTCAACAACATTTGCGGCAGAATCTTTAATAAAAACATTTTCATCAAACATCAGCCTACACCTCCAATAATGATAATTCATGCCGTAGCATTGCTTGATGCGCGGCAACTTGTTCTTTTTCAACCATTGGCTGACCAGGTAAAACAAAGCGGTTGCCTTCGTATTCGGTTGAAACATAACCTTTGTAGCCCTTATCCTTCAAGTATTGCATAATTTCGTGATAGTTAATGGAGTATTCTTCTCCATCATCAGTCATTTCATATAACTTGAAATGGAAGTGCTTAATGTACTTCAAATAGCTATCCATGATGGACAATGGTTTATTTTCGTAACCTTGTGCATAGGTGATGTACATCTTGTCTGCATCAGTCTTACCATACTTCTTCACACCAGCTTCAAATTCTGGTGTTGGATTAAAGCCGTAACGAGCAACGTCTTCACCACGATCAAAGAAGGTATTGCACCAATCAATGGTTTCCTGACTAACACCTGAAACTTGCTTCCAGTATTCAGACATCACACGTGGAATTTTCCGACAGAAGATCCCAGTATCAACGGTAATCCCTAAGTTTGGTGAATCGATTTCTTTCATCAAATCTAAGTACTTTTCAGTTTCAGGAATGCCCCATGATAACCCAGCATGGAGTTCCAACGTCAACTTAATGCCATACTTTTCGGCTAACGGTAAAATTGGCTTAACAACTGCTGGTGGTGTCATTGAGATCATCCGAACAACTGGGAAGCCCATCCGATGTGCTAATTTGATTTCTTTCTTCATCAAAGCAACGTCTTCTTTAAGGGTCAACGTCCGATTGTCATACAAATTGGTGTTCAAAAAGACATCCGTACAAGATAACTTTTGGTGGTACTTAGCAACCAAGCGGTCCCATTCGGCCAAAGTTTCTTCAGAAGGTTCTGGTGCGCCTGGAATCATTTGATCTGGTAAGATTTCCAGTCCTTCAATTTTGTTAGCGTGCAAGAATTTGAAAATGTCTTCAAGCGACATCCGTCCGTGCATATATTCATTTTGCAAGCTATATAAACTAATACTAGTTTTAATATCACTCATTGTTTGTGACTCCTATCCAATTAATCGTTTAATTCAACAACCTTGCCAGTTTCAGCTGACTTGTAAATGGCTTCAAGAATTTGAGTAACCACAATGGCTTGTTCTGGTTTAACCAATGGTTCCTTGTCGTTCAAGAGTGCATCGACCCATTGTGTTGCTTCTGCATCACGTTGTTCGACGTGGTTAGCACCAAAACCGAAGACACCATCCGCTTCAGAAGGCTTCGTTTCTTCAAGTTCACCATGAGCGGCCTTGTTAAAGACGACGTAACCTTGGTCTAAGAAGGCTTTACCGAACATTTCGGCACCCGCTTTAGTCCCACACAACGTTACTTGTGCTTCCTTTGGATCAACGACGTTCAATGCCCATGCAGCTTCAAGGAAAATCGTTGCGCCATTTTCCATCTTGATCAGACCAAAAGCAGAATCTTCAGTTTCAAAAGTCTTTGGATCCCAAGGGCCAAACATATTAGCTTCTGGGTTATCCTTTAATTTTTGATAAGTTGATCCTAAGACCATCTTTGGTTTGTAGTTATTCATGAACCAAAGTGTTAAGTCCAACGCGTGAGTACCGATATCGATTAAAGGACCGCCACCCTGTTTAGACTTATCTGGGAACACACCCCAGGTTGGAACACCCCGACGACGAACAGCGTGTGCTTTAGCAAAGTAGATATCACCTAATTCACCGCCACGAGCTGCTTTATAAGTTGCTTGTGAATCTTCACGGAAACGGTTTTGATAACCAATCGTTAATTTATGACCAGTCTTATGGTAAGCTTCAAGCATCTTTTTAGCTTCTGCATAGTTGATAGCCATTGGCTTTTCACACATAACATCTTTGCCAGCATATAAAGCGGCACAAGTGATTTCAGAATGGGAAACGTTTGGTGTTAATACGTGGACAACATCGATTGAATCGTCTTTCAGTAATTCGTGATAATCGGTATAAGTCTTTGCATCTGGTGTCCCGTATTCCTTAGCGGCTTTTTCGGCACGTTCTGGAATTAAGTCACAGAAAGCAACTAGTTCAATTTTGTCAGTTAACTTTGAAAGTGCTGGAAAATGTTTTTGGTTCGCAATCCCACCACAACCAATGAATCCAAATCGTAATTTTTTCATGATGTATCTCCTCGTTGATTTAATTTTCTATGTCTCGTACATGTACGATGATTATATTAATCGATTAAGCGCTTACAAAAGTGTGATAATTTTCCAACTGAACCCCAAATATTTATCTGCCTTCATGGGTTAAAATCAAACGTTGTTAATTATTAATCATCGTTGCTGTAAAAATTAACTTATTTTTCGCGCTTAGCTAAATCACTAACAATTTGTTCATGCTGATGGTCTAAGTTGTAGAACAAGACCGTGATTAACATTAAGATCGATAAGATAATTGGAATAACAAAGAACAAGACATTCAAGCCATGAACAACTCCGGCCGTAATATGATTGGCATTGTAACCAATCCAGCTCAAAGCGTAGCCGGCGATGGCAGAACCGATGGCCATCCCAACTTTAGTGGCAAAACTGTACCCAGCGTATAATGTTCCTTCTGAACGTTCGCCGAACCGCCATTCATTGTAATCAACGGAATCCGCGCTCATACCGAAGACAGATGCCGCACTAACGGCCCCAATAACGTTACCAGCTAAGTAAACGGCTAAGAATAACGGAATATTATTTTCGATAAACGGTAAGATCAAATATGACGCGATAAAACCAATCTGAGCAATAATATTAGCATTCCGGTGACCAACCTTCGCAATCAATTGTGCTGAGAACAAAGACGAAATCAATTGGCCAACGTATAGTAGTGGTAACAGAATCGAAATCAAAGCCGGATTATTCAAGACATACATGGCAAAGTAAATGGTGATAGCCACAATGACCCCAATCCGAATAAAGAGTAATAGGGAAAGAAGAACCGCTACGGCCCAAGGACGATTATGTAGCGCATCCTTGTAAGTCTTTAAAATATTGCCTTTAGGACGGTCACCAGTTGCTGTTGCAACGGTTGAGGGTTCCAAATAACGTTCCTTGCAATTACGTGCGACAACTTCAAACCCGATAATACCTAAAATCCCAAAAATTGCTGCGGTGAAGACAAATCCTAACCGTTGATTACCACCACCGGTCAACTTTACTAGTGGCATTGCTAACCCGGTAATGGCGATACTCCCTAAAGCAGCCCCGGCCACCCGGAAGCTTGATAATTTAGCTTTTTCAGCTGAATCACGAGTCATCAACGTCATTAAGGAACCATAAGGAACGTTCACAACGGAATACACGATTCCGACTAAGATATACGTCACGTACGCGTAGACTAATTTCAATCCTGCTGAACCTGGAATAAACGAAAAAGTCAGGACTAATACAATGGCTAGCGGAATAATAGCAAAGCGCATATACGGAATTGTCCGCCCATGTTTCGTATTGGTTCGGTCAACAAAGCCCCCGATAACCGGATCAATAAACGCATCTAATGCCCGTGCGACTAAAAACAAAGTCCCCGTTGCTGCTACTGGAATTAAAGCCACATCAGTGTAAAAGAATAATAAATAACTCCCAATGAATCCCCAAATTAAATTAGATGAGAAATCACCCAATCCGTAACTTAGCTTTTCTTTAAGTACTAATTTACCGGCTGTCTTGACGCTTGAATCCTCGTCGTGCGCTGGCTGATTAGACTCGATTGCTTGTTTCATCTTAAAGCCCTCCTCGTAGACTTATTCATAAACTGGTTATCGTAACTTAGGTGCTGTACATGTACACCTAAAACTTTACCAAGGAAAGCGCTTTCTTTAACTCGCATTTTCTACTAGCAAAACCATAAATTTTTAACCTTTTAGTTACAGACTTCCAGCTCCCCGTAATTTATCAGGGTCAGCTTTCCCCATAAAAAAATGCGGAATTCCGACTTGGACTCCGCATTTTCAGTATTACGATTCCCGATATAATTCAAATAAACTGATAGCATTTGCTGATAATTCAAACGGTAAGACTAACTCGTCGTTAACTGTGATCGACCGTAAATTCAATTGTGGCGTCACGCTATGACGTAGGTATTCAGTCGCCTCGGTACCAATATCCAGCGGCTTCCCCCAGTTTAGCCACTGCTTTAAAACGTCACCGTGTTCGTCACTCAACAACCATTGTTTTAACAAGTACCGACCGGCCACTAATCCTTCAATATGGACTGTGCCAACGTAGGATGACGTGTTCTCAAAAATTTTATTGATGTTTTCCGGTTCGATCAAATCTTCCTTATTCAGGTAATAAACACTATTAAAATGCTTGTAATTAGAGACTAGAACGTTCAACCGGTCATAGCCATAACTTGTGACGATGACGTGTTCCTTTGCCGCTAGCATCTGCCCATTGAGGCTATCCAGCATACGAAAGGCGTAGTAGGCGGGTTTTTTGATATTTGTTTTCGTCAATAGTCCCGAACCACCGTGCAAAATCCCGTTCGTATCGCCGAAAGTCCCAAAAGTATCGCTCAACTGCCAGTAACCAAAAACAGCCACCTGGTTGGCACATTTTAAGACATTACGAATAATGTACGTCGCTTTAAATAAGCTATCATGCACAAAATTACGGTCAGAAATTGACATATTCCACTGCGTTACGTATAGCGGAATCCGGTCGACGCCTAACTCCTGCATCACCTTTTTGGTGGCTTGAATCATCTTAAAAATTTGATCTGGGTCACTCGAAACGGCATTCTGAATCTGTAACTTAGATTTTTCCAAACCAAAATCTTGGGGATAAACGTAGACCGAGAAGAAATCCGGTAACACCGTTTTCTGCCACTGAGATAAAATCATTTCCACACTGCTGAAATCAATATCCAATGACAACCCACAACCACCAACCTTAACATCGGGTAAAAGTTCATTAATACACTGCTTGGTCTGGCGAAAATGGGCTAAATATTGCCGAACTTGTTGCTCATCCAACTGGTTAGGCGCGTATTGTGAGGATAAGACGCTTTGACTGGGATACCATAATTCAAAGCACCACCGCGAAACTTCTTCGACACCCCACTTTGCAATACAGTGTCGGACAAAGGACGATAAAAATCCACCCCATGAAAATCCATCTTGCGAAATAAAGCTGTACGGATTGTCCGTTTTAAGCCGTTCCTTAGAGGTGATATTTACTTTTAAAGGTTTCTTTCCTAACTCAACAAACGGAATTAAATTTGTCCGCAACAACATCTCGAGGACGTCATCAATCCGAGTAAAACTATAGTTAGTTGGATTTTGTGGTGAAATTAATAACATCGTATCTGAAAAGATACCGTCAATTCGCCCGTATTTAAATTTAATGTCTGCTTGAACACCCTGAACTTGTTGTTCCATACTACTCGACAACAATGATTCGGCACTTCCAAGATTGATCAACTTTTTCCACGATGTACTTAAAATGGCGTGTTGCTGACTAGGAGCAAAGATATCTTTAAACGTCACCGCCGCTTTTTGACTCGTTCGTTGATTTGAATAGTCTAGAATTGCTGCCATCTGTTGCTTAGGTTCATGTTGCGCCTTTTTTAGTCGCTCTTGTTGTTGCCGTTCACGGTAGCTAGCCCGATAAACGCCGGGCGTCATGCCATATTGCGCTTTAAAGGCCGTATTAAAAGAACCCACGTTGGGAAAACCGTTATCTAAAGCAATGTCAGTCACCGTTTTTTCAGTATTAATCATATCGTTTAACGCCGTTTGTACTCGCAAATTAGTCACGTACTTATGGAATGACACTTGAAACGTTTGTTTAAAAATTCGGGATAGGTATGGCGATGACAAATAAAATTTCTCAGCAACATAGTCTAAAGTAATTGGTTTTGTATAATGATCGTCGACATACTTTTTAACGGCGTACGCACTCTTAGATTGGTTATCCGCCAAATCTTCTGGCGCGGGATCACTTATTTGGCTAAGATAAAATCGGTAGATCAACATTAACAACTCGTAATAGCGCATTAATACACTAACATTCGTATATTTATCCGGATTTAACCGCTGCTTAATTAGACCCATCAAACAAGTCATGACCGCATCGTCGTGTTTCGTCCGCTCAATTGCGGAGCATCCCTGCACCTTGGTTGCAACGGCATTATTGCTTAAATCACCAGCACTGTTGTCAACTAATATACTAATTAACAACGCCCCTTGCTGATCAACAAGGCGACAAATACTATTAGCATTTAAAATGAGGAAGTCGCCCTGATTTAAAACCAGTTGTTTTTGGTCATACGCAATTTTGAAATCGCTTACATTCGCAATCAAAAACCGAATTTCATTAGATTCAATTGGTCGTAACAGTTCACTAAGTTCATAAAATTGAATATTATGCCACATTGTTTGTCCTGGCATTATGTTCACTTCTTTCAGGATTGACTATTTACCGTATCGTATCATGGTTTCGTTAAGTTGAACTGCAAAAAATCACATTCATGAGATTAAATTTTTGCACAAAAAAATAACCCAATAAAATTAGTTCTTTATCAGGTTAATTTTTAGTTGTTTTAACGTTAATTATTTAACTTGTGTGTGGGCTGCCATCAAAACCATCAAGTTTTGACTAGTTGGCATCATCGCGTAGCTCGGATTCTTTTGTAACGCCGCACTTACACTTGGGACCTTAGCTTGTGCTGACGCAGTCTTACTATGACCTAAATTTCCCATCCCAGCTGCCAGAGCCAAAACCGCTGCAGCGCCTAAAACATCTTTAATCACAATTTTTAACATTTCATTTACCTCTTTCTCAATATGAACCTAGTATACCTGGGATAACGAACGAAAGATTGCGATTTTTTATCGTCTTCACTAAAGTTAAAAAGTTAACTGAAAGCCTTTACATTTCAATATCAGGTTAATTTTTTATGCTTAGCGCTTACATTTTTTATCAGGCTACCCCATCAGTTGAAATACTTGTCTAACACCTGCTGGATTCCTGGCTGGTTATTAGCCGTGGTGACGAGGTCAGCCGCCGCCTTGACTGCTGCGGGCGCGTTTCCCATTGCGACCCCTACGCCCGCCGTCTTTAACATGTCCACATCGTTAAAATTATCGCCAAAGGCAATGGCTGCTTGTGGTGATAATTGGTCTTCTTTTAACAACGTTGTTAGCGCAGCCGCCTTCGTGACGCCATTTGCAACGATTTCCAAATAGGTCTCCTTTGACCGGTAAGCCGTTAGTTCTCCAAATTCTGGTTCCTGTAAGGTCTTTTCAACCGCACTGATAACGCTTGGGTCCGCCATAATTAACATCTTATGTACCGGTTCGCTGCCTACCCGCAACCACGCCGCCAGATTCGTCACCTGAGGATCAAACCCAATTCCCGCTGCTTCCTGTTGTTCCCACGGCCCCACATTCGCCACAAACCAGTCGTTATTAGCGTACAGATTAATGGATGCAACTGGCCACCGTTCAGCGACCACCCGCTGGACCTTTTGTGCCAATGCCCGTGGAATCGGCTGTTCTGCAAAGACCTGTAGCCGGTCGTTAGCATCCGTTTTAGCCGTTAAAGCGCCGTTATAAGCAATCATCGTAGAATCGATACCCAGTTGTTGCGCAATCTGGAACATTCCCTTCGGTGGCCGCGCTGACGCCAACACCATCTTCGCCCCACACTGCACCGCAGCCTGGACCCCGCTAATCGTTTGGGAAAGTAACTTTCCCTGGTCATCAACCAAAGTCCCGTCGATATCGCTCACAATTAATTTAATCGCTGTCATTTGATTACTCCTCTACATACAAAAATTTGCCATTAGACTTCTGAAAACTAGCAAAAAAGAGTTTGGGTCAAAACTCAAAAAGCCAATCAGAAAAATGGCTGGTTGGTTTTTCCTATTGTTATGGTCGAAACGTGGTCCAAAAGGCAATTTGTTCCGCTTAACCCGAAAGCAGTGACTATTCCAAAACCCAGGAATAATCACTGCTTTCACGTTAATGCTCGCAAATTAACCGCCTTTTGGCCCACTCTCTCCAATACCTATTCTTTGGACTTCAGCTCAAACTTAGCCTGATTATCCACTAATTTTGCGTATAATTCTTGCGTTGGATCCGGATCAAATGGCCCTAGATCCACTAAAATTTCCCCGTTGTCCGCCACTTCAAACCCTTGGTACCGATCAAATAAGACGTGGTACATCGTTTGGGCCGGTTGCATTCGCTCATCCACCTGAGCGGCCGCTGCCTTCAAGGTATAGCCGGTCTGCAATAAGTTACTCATCGCAGCCGCCTTAATCACCATGCGCATGTTATAAATCCGTGCGCGCCCTGGTTCATCCTGGTTCTTTGGAATAATGTACCCCTTTTTTTGCCAGTAACGTAGCTGTCGTGGCGAGACACCAGTCATTTTACTAAGTTCACTAATACCAATAGTCAGTTGTCCCTTATGAAACATTTCCTGAAAATCTGACCGCGTGCCGTTAGTCATTTCTGGCGCCCCTTTCCATCCGTTTTACTACGTTAAATTATAGCATGGAATTTTGACGCTACCGTGCAACCCGCTTGAATTTTTACCGATAACTTTAGTTATGGTAGTTTGCTTTCAAAAAATCAATTAACGATTGGGCAGGACGGCCCATAATTGTTTCGAAATCTGAACTTACCGTCTCCAGCAATCCGCGAGCCCCGCCAGCATACATTGAAGCAAGCATGGGGCCTTCGCCGCCTTGGTTATACAGATCACTAAAGGCCTGCAAACCGATGGGCTGATAACCAATTGGCTGACCACTGACCGTACTCAACACTTGTGCCAGCTCTGGCATCGTATAGTTTTGCGATTGCGTTAACGTATAGATGCGGCCATTAATTAACAGTTCCGGGGTAGTCGCGACCTTCGCAAACGCCGCCGCGCTATCCGTTTGAGTAATAAAACTAAGCGCCTTATCCGCCATTGGATAAATCACATTGTGACGTTCAATCAATTCTGGTAAATATGGCACCAACGGATCAGCGTACAAGGCGTTTCGAATAATTGTATAGTTGACGCCGCTACCAGCCAAACGCCGTGGCACGTAGCCGTAAAATGCGGATAGCGCAAACGGATTATCAACCTGATCCGCGATAAAGCCCATGACTAGTAAATGTTTAACGTGCGCAGCCGTCACCGCTTGAAGAACATTCTCAAACTCTGTGACCCGGCTAAAACTGTCATGACTTTTGCTAGGAATATAAATAAAAACATCACTATCTTGACCCACTGCCTTCAAGCTATCGATATTTTGATAATCAATCGCACTAACGGTCATCCCACGTTGTTTAAACGCGGCCGCCTTGCTAGGCGTGTGCACGCCTAAATTAAGTTCATCAGCAGAGACTAACTCAGCCATTGCTTCTACAACCTGTTGGCCCAAATGACCCGTGGCACCCGTAATCGTATATTTCATTTTGATTCCGCCTCTCTTGTAACTTTATAAGTTACATTTAAGCCGTTTTGGATGAAATTGTCAACTATTTTGATATCGCCGCCTTTAATTTAACGACAAAAATAGTGAGCCAGAAATCAGTTGCGCATTCCTGAATCACTATTTTTTCGTGCTATCTTTTTAGTCGAAACGTGTTCTAAAAGGCAGTTTGTTCCACGTTAATGCTCACAAACTAATCGCCTTTTATCACACGCTGTTAGTTGTTAAGCCGTTTGTTCGCCTAAGTGCTTCTTTTCAGGTGCCACCTTAACATTTTTAACGTCGGCATCAGCAAAGCCGAATAGGTACGTTAATGTGAAGGAAACAACGATCGTTGCAACTGAAGCAATGAGGAAACCAAACAGACTGAAGTCAACACCCTTCGGATTAATAAAGGAGGTCACACCAATAATGGAACCGGCAAAGCCCCACATATTAACGTTCAATAGACCAGTTAGGAAGCCCCCAACAGCCCCACCAATGCTGGCAGTAACGAATGCCCGACCGTACTTTAAGTTAATCCCGTACATTGCGGGTTCCGTAACACCACAAAAGGCAGAAATGGTTGCTGGCCAAGCTAACTCTTTAACACTAGCAACTTTGGTCTTTAAGGCGATGGCTAGAACGGCCCCACCTTGGGCAACCATCGTTGCGGAAATAATCGCGTTGATGTAACTGTGTCCGGTCGTCGTAATGTCGTTGACCACGATTGGAATAATCGCCCAGTGAAGCCCGAAAATAACTAGAACTTGGTAGAATCCACCGATGATCAAGCCAGAAATTGCGGGACTTAATTGGTAGATGCCCATGATACCAGCTGCCAATGCACCGGAGAACGCTGTAATGATAGGTCCGATGAATAGAATAATGACCCCAGAAATCAAAACAACTTCAATCAATGGCACAAAAATCATCCGTAATACGACTGGAATAACCCGTTTCAGCCATGGTTCTAATTTGCTTGCTAACCACGCCCCGGCAATCATTGGGAAAATCGAGTACGTGTATGAAGCCATGTGAACCGGTAGCCCAAAGAAGTCAGCGTTGATGGCCATTCCTAACAGGTGACTCGTCACCTTGCCACCCGTAGCGAGTGCAATGATGGATGGATACGTCAGTACCCCACCAACGATCCCCATAATAACCGGATCAGAGCCTAATTTCTTAGCAGCCGTAAACCCGACGAAGATCGGTAAGAAGTAGAACACTGAGTCCCCCATCGCGTTGATGATAATGTAGGTTGGCGCCTTGTCTGAAACCACGTTGAAGGTCGTTAGTAAGGCCAAGACCCCTTTTAGAATCCCAGAAGCAGCTAACAAACCAATCACTGGAATCATCGCACCCGTAATGACCCCAATTAAACTACTGAACGAGTGCTTCACTTTTTGCCACGGCGTCATTTTTTTCCAAGCGGCGCGGTTGGCTTCTTTTTCCATCGCGGCGGTGGAGGCTTCATCATCGCCAAATCCGGGGCCTAGTTGGTTAATAATTGCATCATACACATCATTGACGGCGGGCCCAATAACCACTTGATACTGGCCCCCAGCCTTAGCCACGTCGATGACCCCCTGTAAATTACGAATCACATCATCGTTGGCTTGCTGTTCATCTTTCAGGTAAAAACGCACCCGGGTAATACAATGAATGACGCTCTTAACATTGCCTGCGCCACCAACATTTTCAAGAATCTCTACCGCTAAGTCATCGTACTTGTTACCCGACTTCTTTGCGGGTTTAGTAGTAGCCGCTGGCATCACTTCTTTTTTCAAGTCGACGACGGCACCCACAACGCCCGCCTTAATCTCGCCTTCGTTAGCATCCAGCTTTTCAACCATATCCGCTGAATTGGTCACGGCAATAATGACGGTCGTTCGTTTACCAGCCGCCGCAACGGCTTGAATGTCCATGATACCGATTGGGTCGCCGGCTTCAACGTGGTCACCAGTTTTAATCTGAATCTTAAACGGTGGCTGGTTACCCATTTCAACCGTATCGATTCCCAAATGAACCAATACTTCTAACCCGTTATCGGCTTTAAATCCAATCGCATGTAGCGTGTCCGCAACCATCGTTACTTCCCCGCTAACCGGTGCAACGATTTTGCCCACAGACGGTTCAATCCCAAATCCTTGTCCCATCATCCCCTGTGAGAAAACTGGATCTTGAATGGCACTCAGCGGAATCAAACGTCCCGCTACCGGTGTTAATAATTGCACTTGTTTCATTGTGATTCTCCCCCTTCTGTTTCTAATCACAGCTGCCAAGTTCTAAAGCACCCGGCTAATCCATTAGCTGGTTTAATTCGTCAGTTCCGTAACTGCCATCATTGTGAACCGGTGAATCATCCCAACGTCGCTAGTTATCAAAGTTGCATTACATCCCCCACCTCAATTGACCTTTGATTCAGAAAGCGCTTTCACTTTTCGCCATTAAGCATAACTGGCCACAAATTAATGGTCAAACATGTTAACCTAATATGTTCGTTTATATAGTCATTAAACAAACGACTTAATTAGTTTTACTACCTTCCAAACCGAGTCTTAACCGGTCGGCTCCTAAGAAAGAGGCCTCAAACGCCGCGGTTGTCTTAAACTGCTTTCCGAATTCAACGATCAGGGCGTGAAATTCACGGGCTTTTTCAAAATCCGGGGTCCAGTTTGCTTTGATCTGTGCTTGGGATTTTAAATAACCACTCGGCAACGTTTGACCCAGCCAGCCGAATAAGCGCCGTAAATAGGTATCAACAATAATGGTTGGCTGGTTAAAAACGTACATACTAAAGTAATCGGCCGTTTCATCGCCAACGCCACGTAAGGCTTTAAGCTCCCGACGTAACTGGTCGGCTGGTAACGTCCGGATCCGGCCCAAGTCAAAGTTGTACTGACCACACCAAGCCGCCAAGCCTTGGAGCGTTGGGACTTTGCGGGTATAAAACCCCGCGGGCTTAACCAGTGCGGTCAATTGCTCAGCTGATAATGCTAATAAGCGCTCCGGCTCAAACCCGGTGGCCGCTTTTAGGTTTGCTAAGGCGTAGTCAACGTTGCGCCAATTCGTATTTTGAACCAGAATGCCACCCCACAAGATCTCCCACGGGGTTTCGGCGGGTGGTACACCTGGTTCCAGCCAGTGTTGTGGTCCCATTTCGGTTAGCATCGTTTGGTATAAATCTTCGATTGTCATCAATATATCCCCTCAAATTTCAAGTTACTCGCCCATTATGCCATAAAAGATCGTAAGGACAGCAAAAAAGGCCGTGACCACAGCCACAGCCTTTTCAGCTTTTAAAAATTATAATGCTTCTGATAAATCACTTTAATTTAATAAAACGTCATCAGTATTAATCACTTGCTTAACCCCAACTTTGAGTGCTGGCAACGTATACGCCCGACTGGTTTTCTTGTTGCTAGTCCGCTGGGTCATGGTTAAATGCTTGCTGCTATTCTTAATTAAGGCATTTTTCAAATACACCTTAGTCGTCGTTTTGGCCGTTTTGACGGTCTTGATTGTTTTGCCTTTTCTAGCAATCACTAACTTAGCATGCTTGGGACCGGTGATCTTATAGTGCATCCCCTTGGTCGTCCGTTCCGCACTGACCAAGTTGATTCTTGGTGTCGCATATTTGGCTGATGAAATCGTCTTTAAATTTTTAGTGCCGTGAACTAATTTGAAGACGCCGTAGCCCTTAAAGGCTTTCGTTACGGAAAATTTACCGGACTTTACTTTAACGTTGGCAACCTTCTTGCCCTTATACTGCAAGGCTAATTTAGCCACTTTCGCCCGACCTTTGATGGTAACAACGTGTTTCTTACTGTTATAACTGGTTTTTACCGCCGTTACTTTTGATGCTTGCGTCGTTGCGGCGTTAACGTTCAATGGTCCAACGACGGTGACCACCGCAGCCATTGACATGACAGAAATAATTTTCTTTGAAAAACGCATACAATAAGACTCCCTTTTTGTGATAGAAACTAAACTATAAGTTCAACCCCTTCAACGCCAAAAATGCTCCTACAACTGTGGCTCTTATTCAACAGATTACAAAAAGAGAACCAGTTCAGTTGCGAACTGGTCCTCTTCATTAACCCACTAACTAGTCGTCATCAACGCTTGTGCGCTTAACGGCTAATACAATGTCGGCTTTGTGGTTGGCTGGTTTAACCTTTTCCTCAAAGTCTAACTCGGCATCTTTAAATAAGTTCTGAATTTCAGTATTCACTAACGCTAAGTCTCGTGAATCGCCCTTTTGTTGCCGGATGTAAACGACGTATTGATCTGGTAATTCTTCTAGATCATATTCGACATCTTCATCATTTAAAATGACATAAACTAACTTACGTTCCTTGTTCATACGAAAAAGCCCCTTACTATGATTTAATCCCGAATTAGTCGACTGTGGCTAATTAACGGCGTCCCTAATTGCGGCGATGCTAGTTAACTAGTATCGCCGCAATTAAGATGTGATTAACTTTAGTATACCAGTTTTTCACCAAAACCCGGAACCGGTTTCACTTTTGCAATAATTATTTTCATATTGTGACATTTAACCAGGTCGAAAACTCCCTGTCCCGTAGCACAACCTCAAATCACAGATTTTGCCTTTCAACCCTTAAGTATTCAATAAAGAATGCTGATTATTCATAAGCGTTTATTAACTTTTTTCAAAATACCCTTTACCATCTGACCCCACTGATTGGAGTCTGTTATACTGATTGTTAGATTAAGAAATGGTTAGTCAATTTGTGGTGACAATCATGTTTGCCATAAATCATTTGCGACCATTAAACGGTTTTTTTATATTTAGTTAACTCAATTGATTGGGGGGGATTAACATTGTATTATCGTGGTGAAGTACTCGACTTTTTAAATCAGTTACTCACGGATGATGACGCGCCGCTAATGCGGTTGCGAATCGTCTTTTCAGGCAAAATCGATATCGAACGATTGAAGGCCGCGGTACTCGCCTCGGCACAAATTGTCCCCGAAGTATTTGGCGGCTATCAAGCTGATCATAACCGCTTCGTAGTCGCAGATGATCAATCAATAGATGCGATCGTTCACGAAGTTCAGAGCCCCTATAGCCCTGAAAACACGGCGTTTGACCTCAACCAGGGGCCGCAACTCCAACTTTTCGTTGTGCATCATGACCAGTACGACGTCTTACAAGCCTTTATGAGCCATTTGTTAACCGACAGTACCGGTTTCAAAGAATACCTCTACTTATTAACTCAGGCTTACAACTATGACGACTTAACGGATTATCAAAACGAACGCCGACTCCGACCAGTCATGACACAATTACAACGCAAGTTTTCCCGGCCACGGCCGCACCCTAACTTGGTCACCACCGCCGTTAAACTACCGCACTACCCTGGCATCACCTTGCGCCACGGTGGTCACGTGATGTTGAGTAGTAAACAGTTCATGCGCGTGCGGCGTGTGGCGAAAGCTCAAGACGTTGGCATTAGCGAGGCAATCCTAGCCGCGTACGCTAAAGCACTTCAAGTTTTAACGGGCCACACGACGATTACGTTGCCGTGTCCCATCAACTTTAGGCGCTTCGCACCTGAGGCTGAGAAGACGACCCGCATTGCGAACTTAACTAGCAACGTCTTTTTGACGATAAAAATTGACGCGGATGCGCCCTTTAGTACTTTGGTCAAACAAGTTCACGATCTTTTGAAGACCGAACGTGAACGGGCCGCCTTCTTGTACCGTCTGACAAATTTACAAAAAATGAATCACACGATGCCAGTTAGCCTAATGCGTAAAATGACTAAGCACTGGTTGGCACAACGACCGCTGACCTACACGAATTTCGGCGTCATCGATCAACAACGCTTAAAATTCCACGGTTTAACCGTCGTTAACTGTGTCTTTTCCGGGGCCTTTCGGACAACCCCAGCCATGGAAATCGCAGCCAGTACCTTCGCTGGAACTTGTACGCTCAGCTTTAATAGCAGCGGTTCCGAACGCGATTACCAATTATCAATGAAAATTTTAGAAAATATCCAAGCCCAATTACTGGTCTGGGCACAGACTAGTCAACCATCTCCAGCGATGGTTGATGAAGCAATCTCAACTAACGGATAGTCGGATCAGCAATCAAAATAGCCATTATCATTAAAGTGTAATTCTCTAATGATAATGGCTATTTTGCTGATTTAAATGAATTTTCATATTTATTATTTCAATTGATAGAGCTTTCGTACCAATTGTTGTCCTGGTTTCTTGACCATGGCTTCTGGCAACGCCATTACTGTCAAACGGGACGTCGCTGCGGAATACTGATTGAAGTTTGGCCGGATTAGCTGGGGCGTAACGTCAGGATCCGCTTCAAAGTCAGATAGGCCCACTCGAATTTGCGTCAGTGGTTGAACATTGGTCTGAATGAAATTATTGAGGAGACCGTCGTATAACCGACACAGACCGCCATCCGTGGCTTGCCACAGTGGTGCACCTGCCAAACCGGATGCCAATTCAAAAGTCAATTCGACCCACGCAGACGTGACCATAATGCTCGTTGGTTTTATTTGTAATTCACTCAATACTTGGCGCACTTCGTCTAACCGCTGATCGGCGTGAAACGCCTGGCAGCGGACGGTGAACTGAGGAAACCAGCTAACCGCCTCTCCCTCACACTGGGATTGCTGAATGCGTAACTGCCGTTCAGTTGCGACTAATGATTCTAAACCAAGTTGGTAACACCGTTCATATTGCGCACGTTCCGTTGGTAAGGCGGGTACAATGTATTGCTTCATGATCGTTCCTCCCATCACGTTCAACACCAAGACTTTATTATCGTTAGTGTAACGAGCAATTGGGCCAACGTAAACCGGCCAGCGCCATTTCATTGCTTAATTTTGTCAAAAGTTTCATTTAGTAACGTTTCTAAATTGGAATCCTTCTAATAAGTGTGGTTTAATAAGGTTGAATCTTATAAAGGAGGAACCGCGTCATGGCAGAAGATATGTTAACACAAGCCTTGCAACAATTAAAAGACCACAAGATCAGGGTAACGCCTCAACGGCAAATCATTCTGACCTACTTAGTCACGCACCACAATCATCCTTCAGTTGAAACGATTTACCAGGCTTTAGATACCCAACTGCCGAACCTAAGCTTGGCGACGGTTTACAACACTTTAAAGCTCTTTGTGGACCTAGGAATTGTCATCGAATTACAAAATGGTGATGCCGGGACCCACTACGACTTCTTCGGGCGGCCCCATTACCACGTCGTTTGTGAGAATTGCGGTAAAATTACCGACGTTTTTGAACCCGACCTATCCGGTGTTGAAACTAAGGCAGCCGAATTATCGGGTTACCTCGTTACGGGACATAACATGGAGGTTTACGGGCTGTGCCCCGACTGTCAAAAACTTTTACAAGTCACGAAAACTGCGGATTTAAGACGATTGAACTTAACCCGTAATGAAGCTTAATGAAACGTTAAAACGGTCAGAGATCGTATTTTAGTTAAAACGTGGACCGATCATCGTACCCCCGACAGGTATGATGACCCGATCCACGTTTCTTTATTTCAATTAACGTTTCTGACCAAAAGCAAAATAGAGCCACGGGCCAATTGGCTGTACAAAGGCTAGTAGTAACCAACCCAGTTTATGCCCACGGCGCACGGACTTCGCTTGTAAAATATCGGTAATCACAATCGCACTTGCTGTCACTTCTAGCGCCGCTAGCGGTAAGATCCGTTGAACGACGTGGCGTGAAAGTGGTTTTCGTGATGAGTGGTGTTGACAACAACGTTTAAACATCGTGCAAGCCCCCTTATATTAATTGCACCCAGTATACGCCCAAATTAGTGTAAGCGCTATCTAATTCAGTAGCCGGTCGGACGTTTTCCGATAAATCGCGTACTGCCAACGGACAGCTGATCAATGATTGCTGACCCTTGCAGTAACTGCCGTTCAACAATCCCGACTTGCCCGTGGTCAATCGTAATAATTTGATAGCGACTACTCTCACGAATACGGTGTTGGTGCGGATTAATACAATTAACGTCGTAAGAAGCCGAACCAGCGACGACGTTTAAAACGTGGTCACCGATAACGTAGCTCGTCGAAAAATGAACGTGGCCGGTAAACACCCCACCCACGTTATGCCCCCGCAAGACCGAGAGTAACGCGGGGGTATTTTGTAAAATGGCGTAGTGCATGTTCGTCATCGTTGGTCCGTCTAGCGGATGATGTAAGAACAAAAAGGCCCGCTTCGTCGGCGCTTGCCGCAGATGCTTACCCAACCATTTTAGCTGTTCGGGGGCCAACCACCCAGCTTCATACCCGCTGACTTTTGAATCCAAAAAATAAAAGTCATTGTTACCCAACCGCATCCGGTTCGCGTAATAGGGCCCCGGATCAGCGGGTAAATATCCTTCGTAGAAGACTTCTCGGCAGTCATGGTTACCTAAAATCACCCGGACGTGACAGTTAAATTCTGACTTCATCGTGTGAATAACGGCGTGCAGACGTTGATAATCGTCAGCGCCACCGTTATGAATCAGATCGCCGGTAAACACAATCAAATCAGGTTGAAACGGCAATTGCCGGATGTCGTCAATAATCGTTGCCAATTTGACCCAAGGATCGATTTGTTGGTGGTGCACCGATACTTGGCCATGGGGCGTCAAATGTGGATCAGAAATTTGAATCACGTGTAAGCGCTGCATACTAATCACTTCTCTACCTTGCAGATTCACCAAACGGCTACCTATAATATAACTAGCAAACGTAAAGTTTAACCAACCCATCATATAAAAAAATTGTAAATTTCTTGATAGTAGCCCTTTACGCTAAAGTGGCTTATGATGGAATCAAACTTCTTTTCAGAAAATCAATTTAGTAAACGAGGGACCTTATTTGAAAAACATTTTAGTAGGACCGCGCGTCACTTTGGCCGTGCCTCAACCCGAAGACTTTGACGAAATTAGCGACTGGTACACCGACGCCGACTTTATGCGGCGGATGGATACTGCGCCCGCACGCCCCCTCTCCGGTGAAGACTTGGAACGAACTTACCGCAATTTGGATCGAAACACCGAGTTTTATTTTCACGTCCGCAGTTCAGACGACGATCGCTTGCTAGGCTTTGTCACGTTATACAATATCGAATGGACGAACCAAATTGCACAGTTAGCCATCGCAATTGGCGACCCCAGTGATCGTGGTCAAGGTTATGGTACCGAGACGTTAAATCTTATGCTTAATTATGGTTTCAACGAATTGAACCTTTATAAGGTCTGTTTGGACGTCATCGCAACAAACCAATCCGCCATCGCCGTTTATCAAAATAGCGGCTTTGAATTCGAAGGAACCAACGTGCGGGCCGTCATGCGGGACGGGCATCGCTACGATTTATACCACATGGGATTATTTGCAGCTGATTTTCAACCACGCGTCACCTTAAAATAATTAATCAGCTCAATTAGTTGCAGCCGCTAGGGTTTGCACTTATAATAGTCGCAGATTGATAGTAAGTGACCAACTGACTGTCAATCCTTAATATTCTTTAGTTTTTAGATTATTAGTGGCGTTGCTGCCATAACGTCGACTAGTGATTATTTTCATTCATGGACTCCCCCAAGTCTTATGAATGGGGTTCATCAAAGCCCCCACTTTGATGTTTCCTACTCCTTGACCACTGCATCCTTGATGTAGTGGCTTTTTTATTTTCTAACTAAAGGTTGAAAGTTAAATTTAGGGATTGATTACTGTTGTATCAGTATTTAGACTAATACAACTGAGTTAGTCCGGTTGCCACTGATGATATGCGGTCGTGGGACCGGGGGAAGCCAGAGAACGGTCTCCCCCCTCGCCCGGAACAATTGCAAAAACCACAATTGTCCCGAACCGTCCGTGGCCTAAGACCGGAAAACCACCGGTCAAACGCCACCTTCACGACCGATATCATCAGTGACAACCTCCGATTATCCGAATCACAATAGTAAGTCTGTTTTTAGCGCAGTCGGGTAGTCTTGGTGTGCTGTGTCGGCAAGATTAGCAAGTGGGTTTTAGTTGCTAATCTTGCGGGGCGATGCAAAGACGTGGGCTGTCGGCTTTGCATCGAGGTTGCAGACCGCACTATGGCTGCGACCGTCCCCCATAGCACGCCAGGGATACCCGACGGAGCGGGTAATAAAAAAGGAAAAAACAACGACCCCACCGCTTTTCCCCTCAACGTTTCATGATTGACTAGATCTAACTGGTACAACATCTACCGCTTAGTAAATGTAATGCCACCAAGATTTAATCCTCTTCAATTTCTCCAACCGAACGACCAACTCGTGCTTGTAGCCATTCCTTAACTTGAATCAGTACCCACGCTATTCCAGCGGTAAATAGCAATAACATCAACGTTGAAATCATGATTACGACAATGATTTGTAACCCTTCTGCTTTTAACACATCTAGCTTCGTCACTAGGGCAATTCCAGATGGAATGAAAATTAAACTAATAATCTGAACAAAGAAGTTGCTCACACCCGAGACGTGTTCCAGCTTAACCACTTTAAAGGTTAGGAGGAGGTACAACATAATCATCCCAATCAACGCGGTCGGCATTGGAAAAGCTGGCCATAACTGACTGGATAAGTTTGACAGCAAACTACTGGCAAATAAAATCACACCGTAAATCATAATTTGACGGATAAACATTCCTTTTTTCATCAAATTCCTCCTAACCTAAACCAACGAAACTAGCAAATCCCGGTACCATGAAGTTAACTAAAATCCCCGCGATAACGAAGGCGATGGCACCGGTCGCGCCCGCTGCTTCACTCACTTCAATGGCCTTCGTAGCACCCACCGCGTTACCCGCGATTCCGAATCCTAAGCCTGCGCCGAGTGGATTCTTATGCAACTTAAACCAGCGAATAAAGTGATCTCCCAGGGCGTAAATCAGGACCGAATTCAAAATAACCGCAAAGGCTGCAATCGCCTGATCACCACCAACTGACTCCGCTACGGGTAAGGCAATCGCGGTCGTCGCCGCTTGAACTAACATCGCGCCCAAAGCCGCATCGGTTAAGCCTAATAATCGTGAAACGCCATAAATCCCAAACAGGGATAGCAGCAAGCCTATAAACAGGGCAACTAGGATTACGTCCCAGTGTTTTTTGAAGATATCATTACGCTTATATAACGGTACGGCAAACGAGACCGTTGCCGGTGCAACAAACCAGAACAACCAGTCGCCACCAATCTGGTACGCTTCGTAAACTTTTTGTACAGGTGTCCGTAGAATCGACGCCATCAATACCAATAAACCAATCCCGAGCAACATTCCAAAAAACAGCGGTTGGAATAGTACGAAGCGATTTGTTTTGTGATATAAATACTCGCCAATCCCATAAACTAGGACCGATAGTCCAATCCCGAAAAACGGATTATTGAGAAGATAATTCACACATTTTCCTACTTTCTTTCAGTGTCTAGTAGTAACAAAAAAGGCGCCCCATCCGGGTCTAGTCATCATTTTCATGGTGGTTAGGCTCAGAACAGTGCGCCAACACGGCTCTAAATCATTATCTTTTAATTATAGCATACTAAAGATTATTTTAATAGTACAATGACACCCTTAATTTAATCTATAGTATAAAACATCAAAGCATACGCACCAATTCCCGCATGGGTTGCAATCACCGCACTAGTTCTCGCAACCATTAAGTCTGCTTGTGGTGCTACTTTTTTCAACAGGGCTTCTGGTGCATCCGCCACACTAGGATCGCCCACGTAGGAAATTCCGGCGGCTTCGACCCGCGTTACATCTTGTAGCTCAGCTAAGATTCGCTCCTGGGCTTTAATCAAGGCTTTCTTCCCACGGCCGCGGGTATAGAGTTTCAGCTTACCTTCGGCTAATTCAAAAACGAACTTCAGCTTAATCAAGTTAGTCACAACGCCGGCTAACTTCGGCACCCGACCACCCTTGACCAAATTATCCAGGGTATCGACAAATAAGTAGGTCTTAGTGTGCTCACGAATAACCGTGATTTTAGCTAAAATCGTGTCTAAGGTGGCACCCCCGTGCGCCATTCGTGCCGCCGTCAAAACTTGAAAGGCCATCCCGCGATCCGCACTCTGCGTATCGATTACCGTCACGTCCCCGTCACATAGCTCAGCCGCTTGCCGGGCCGCGTTAACGGTTCCGCTCAGCGTTTCCGTCAGGTGTAGCGATAAGACTTGGCTGCCATCCGCGGTCAACGCATCGTAAATGCTGACAAAGTTGCCAATCGGTGGTTGACTTGTTGTGGGTAAACTAGGGCTGACCCGCATCTGTTGATCAAATTGGGCGGGGTCAACGGCCGTATCAGCAATCAAATCGCTCCCAAATCCTACTAATAATGGTACGACTGCAATGTTATATTGTTCAATTTCTGCTGCGGTCAGGCGCACCGCAGAATCGGTAACGATTTTTATGCTCATAAGGAATCTCGCTTTCAACGAATTTGAGACTTATTATAGCATCGCCAATTCTTTAGAAGCTTAGATCCTTGATAAATCAATATTCTGAGCCAACATTAGTTGCCTGTATGTCGCAAATCGATTATAAACTTTGTAAAAGCGTGTGCCCCGCAACTAAAATCTTTTTTCAAATGAAAATCACGTTTTTACTATTTCAACATCACATTTTCTTCACGACCGCTCGTTATACTGTATTCATAGTCATTGAGGAACTTCCCATTCCTTAACGACCCCTAACTTCAAATATTCATTACCTCCCCAAGCGATGAATAGATGTGTGTGTATACTTAAATATTTACTTTCCCTTTTCCTCCGTATTCCCCGTACGGAGGTTTTTTTGTCGTTATTTTTCTCAGCTAGGTATTTAATTGTGAAATTATTTACATGTAGATAGTCCACAGTGTCTTGGCAATAAATTTGGTGCTTTTCACCGTTAAAGCGCTTCCAATTTTAAGTTATGATAGACCTTGTTAAGGAGGGTGAAATGATTCCCGCCCATAAGAGTCGACTTTTATAAAACTATCACAACTAATTTTGGAGGAGGTAGTATTACGATGAAGGATTTTAAAAACAAAGTAATGTTCATTACGGGTGCGGCCCATGGCTTCGGCCAAGTGATCGCAGAAGGTGGTGCCAAGCGTGGCATGCGCTTAGCCCTCGTTGATATTGACGGTCCCGCCCTGGAGAAAACCTACAAAACCATTACCGATGATTTAGGCGCTGAAGCGATTATGGTGACCGCCGACGTTACGGTTGAAGATAACGTGGACGACGCGATTCAACAAACCATGGACAAGTTCGGCCAGATTGATTTACTGATCAACAACGCCGGCATCGCCCTTCCCGGCCGGATTTGGGAATTACCAAGCCGCGATTGGGAATGGATCATGCACATTAACTTGATGAGCCAGGTTTACGCCATGCAACGCGTTATTCCAATCATGTTAAAACAAAAGACCCATGGCGACATCTTAAACGTTGCTTCTATCGCCGGCTTAGTCGACACCCCTGGGATGCCGTCATATCACGCTAGCAAGTTTGCCTCAGTTGGGATGACTGAAGCGACGGCTTACGACTTGCAACGAATCAAGGCCGACATCGACATGCACGTCATGTGCCCCGGCTTCGTTCAAACCGATTTGTACCATACCGAAAATCACCGGCCAGCACAATACAGCGACCCAAGTGATCCATACTATCAAAGCGAAGCTTACTTAAAGGGACAACAATTTGCGAAGTACGTTATCACCAACGGTAAACCAATCGACACGATCGAAGAGACCGTCTTTAAAGCCTTGGAAGATAACCGCTTCTACATTTTGACCCACCCAGAATTCAACCCATTAATTAGCGACCGGGTCAACCGGATCGTTAACGATGGCAAACCAGACGTCCACATTATGGACGGCATCATGTAACGTAGTCATTCAAAGGAGTGTTTATTATGGCATTTGTAGTAAGTAACGATGATGTAAAGAACTTCTTAAAGTCACCTAGCATGAATGATCAAGAAGGGATTGGCTTCGCATACGCAACCGACCCAGCAACGTTAGCTAGCCTCATTCCCGCACCGCTCAAATTAGTTGCGCCCGTTGTTTGTGGCTACGTTGTTCACATGGGCAAACCAACTTTTGGCGGCCCATACCTCGAACAAAGCTTGTTCGCATTAGTTAGCTATAAAGATAAGATGATGGGTGCTTACCCACTGACCTTATTGCTCCACGGCCCTGGTGCTGAAAGCGGTGTGATTGCCGGCCGTGAAGGCGCTGGTATCCCTAAGAAACTCGCCGACGCCATTGAATTACGCCGGACCGACGACGGCGCATACGCGACCGTTGACCGTCACGGCAAGACCTTGATGAAGGTTTCATGGGACGCGGGCGAACTTAACGATCCGTCAATCATGAAGCAGTTTGCTGGCCAGTTGGCTTTAGGCAAAGAAGCCGAAATGAACAGTTTCTTCTACAAGTACGACATTGACCAACACGACGACGGGACTAACCACTTTGAAAATGTCCAACTCGTTGCCACCCAACTGCGTTCGCTCTGTGACCAAGTTGAACCAGGTCACTTAGACATTGAAATGCACTCAACTCCTGACGATCCATTGGGCGAATTAAAAGTATTGAAGCCATTAGGTGCCGCTTGGTTCCACATGGATACATCCGTTATGTTCAATACGTTGAAACTCGACACGGTAGATGCCGACGTCACCATGCCAAAACTATTAACGGGCCGCTACGACCGGGGCTTCTTTAACCAGAAAGACACGACTTATATCATTTAACGATCAACTTTTTGAAAGGAAGGTTCAACTATGTCAGAAACCACTAAAGAATTAGTAAATAACGACTTATCCGACGTGATGTTTAACCGTCACTCGGTTCGGGCCTTTGATCCTAGTGTCAAAATCAACCGCGACGAATTACAAAAGATGATTTCGGAAGCAGCTACCGCACCATCCGCATGCAATTTGCAATCATGGCACTTCGTCGTCATCGACACCCCTGAAGCTAAAGAAAAATTCAAAAAAGCTGTGATGAAATTCAACTATCCACAAGTGGACAGCGCTTCAGCCATTGTCTTCATCGCCGGTGATACCCAGTCACACTTGGTTTACCGCGATGTTTGGAACAAAGTTTACAAGGCTGGTAACATCACTAAGGAACGTTTGGATCAAATTCTTGGCACGTTCTTACCACTTTATGAAAATGCCACTCCAGACTTCTTAAAGTTTGACGCAACGATTGACTGCTCAACCGTCGGAATGCAATTACTCTTAGTTGCACGGGCCCACGGTTACGACGCTAACGCCTTCTCTGGGATTGACTTCGAAAAGATGATTCCAACCCTAGGCCTAGATCCAAAGCGCTACGTTCCCGTTATGGGGGTTGCGATTGGGAAATCTGCTAAAGAACCACTCCACACAACGCGTTACGATTCTAAAACTCAGACGGACTTCCTTTAAATTTTAATTCCTAGTATTGTCAAAAACACCCACTGAACAGGTCTGTTCAATGAGTGTTTTTGTCTATTTTACGAAATCGACCAGCCTTTACAAAAGCGTTTTCATTCCTTATCATTAAGTTGGACTTATAGACTGACATATGGGGGATACGTCGTCATGAAATTAAAATCATTGCTTAAAAAAATTGAACTTAAATTTGAACTATCAACCACCACATCATTGGATCACCGTAACCCAGAAATCAAACGGGCCGCCTTTTCTGGTCCCCAGTTTAACCACAAATCAAACTGCTTATATTTGCGTCCAAACAACGACTACGATGTTCAGTTGAGTTGTTGGGAGCACCAACAGGAAATCGTTATTGGAACCATCGAACTTGGCGCACACTCAACTACCACGATTGCGCTTCAGAGTCAGCTGTTAAAACTATTAATTCAAATTGGTCAGTCGCTAGGGCCAACGGATAAACTGCAGGCTGATATCAATACGTTAGCGATTAACGCTATCACCGCCGACTTTGATACCACGTTACAGGCCGTGGTCAACCTATTGCAAAATCCAGTGGCCATCATTGACTTAAATGGCCAGATTTTGTCCCGTTCACACACCACGAATATTAACGGTCCCAGTATCCACGCCGCGATTGAAAACAATAAGATTGCGCGCTGGTTACTAGAACACGGTTTTGCACCGGACAACCCTAATTTTTTAACCCAAGTCTACATGGTTAACGACGATCTCGCCGCGGGACCCATGCTGATTACACCGTTGGCTAATGCGCATGAACCCATCGGCTATTTGGTCATGACCACCATGAAGACACCGTTAAACGACGTCCAAGCCCTATTGATCAACCAAATTGGTCAGGTGATTGCCGGGTCCGTCGTTAAAAATCAAATCATGCCAACCTCGGAATCTCAGCGCGACCAACTCTTAAACATGCTCTTAACTGAACGTCAGAGCAGCACCTTCGCCGCGCAATTTGAAGAACAACGGGCCGTTTTACCGGATGCCATGGTCCTCATTAAATGTGACCCACTGACAAACCAGTCTGCGCACATCCTTCAGCAGCGCCTGCAGTACTTGCTAGTGCCCCACTTCAAGCAAGTGCTCGTTTCAACGTTTAAGCAGCAGTGTTTCGCCCTAATTTCCATCAGCTTGGTGAATTATAACAGTCCCAAGTTTAAGACCACGTTACACCAGATTACCGAGCAAGCTGACTGCCGCCTCATCGTTTCGCAACACTACGTTAACCCGGAGGACACGTTCGCCGCTTACACCGTTTGCAACCGGACCGACCGGCTTAAAACGTACCGGGGCCGGCTCGTCTTTTGTGAAGACCAATTTTACAACCTCGCCTTTGACCGGGTGAACCACATTGAAATCTTACCCTTCTTTATTAACCCGGCCTTACAAGAACTACTCGCCTACGACGCTAAAAACAACACCGCTTTAGTCGCCACCCTGGATGGTTATTTATGTGCCACTTGCAACCTGACGCAAACGGCTAAAAATTTGTACATCCACCCGAATACGTTACGCAACCGCTTGAGCCATATCACAGCGCTCACCGGCTGTGACCTGCACGACGCGGAGACTTGCTTCAAACTGGCCTCGAGCTTCAAATTACAACGCTTCTTAGTCAGCAACAACTATAGTCCAACCAATACACTACCGACCAACGATCCGCAACCACATCAACGGCGCGCGGACGAGACTAAATTTTAAAACGCCAAGCCTGTGCCAAAGGGCGATTACTTTGTGAGCATTAACGTGAAATCAGCGATTATTCCTGGGTTTGGAATAGTCGCTGATTTCTGGTTAAGCGGAACAAATTGCCTTTTGGTCCACGTTTCAACCATATCACTAGGAAAATCCACTCAGAAACATTTCTGAATGGATTTTTTTGCAGGCCCCTCAAGCTATCTTGGGCCCCGCTTTTATTATTTATCAACTGATCGCAATAATTCTAAGTCCTTAGCATCCACAAAGAACGTCACTTGTCCGGTTTCCAAATCAACCTTCGCCTTCACTTCCACACCCTTCGGAAAGATCCAGCTACTGCCAGAATCTAACTTTAACGGCATGTTCCCATACGTTAGCGTCCGATAAGTTTTTTCCATTCGTGCTTACCCCTAACTTTAAATGCGTGTCACTTCTAGACAATCGCATTATACCGAGCCAATTCGTTAGTTAACAGAAAAAACACTTTTGACTTCCTAGGCTTGGTAACTGCAAATCAAATCTGATAAAATATCGATTAACAATCAAACAACCTGGGAGGTCTTCATTTGTTCTATTCATTTTTTGATCCAACTTACTTTTTAGTGATTATCGGACTGCTCATTTCCATGGCGGCATCCGGTTACGTTAACCGCACGTTCCGTCATTTTGACAGCTATCGTAGCCAGTCCAACTACTCTGGTAGTGACGCCGCTCGCTTTATTTTGGCGCAGTCCGGCATTAATAACGTCGGCGTCCAAAAGATCAGCGGTGATCTAACCGATAACTACAACGGTCAGACAAAAGTCCTCAGCCTATCTGAAGCGACCGCTGATTCCACGTCCGTTGCCGCTATTGGGGTCGCCGCTCACGAATGTGGGCACGCCGTTCAAGATCACGTTAACTATTGGCCAATGCGGTTACGTTCCGCCATCGTTCCAGTCGCTAACTTTGGCTCGACCCTTTCACTCCCCATCATCATTGTCGGGGTACTTTTAAGTTACAATCAGACCATTATTCACATCGGAATTTTTCTATTTTCATTAGCGCTACTATTCCAGTTAGTCACGTTACCCGTTGAATTTAACGCGTCCCGCCGAGCCTTGCAGATTCTATCTGACGGTCAAGTGCTCACCCGCGATGAAGTTCCGATGGTGCGCAAAGTGCTCGTGGCAGCGGCCCTCACCTACGTCGCTGCCGCACTGTCAACGTTCTTACAGTTACTACGGTTAATCCTGCTCTTTGGTGGAAACCGGGATGATAATTAACCGCACTGATGAAGATGCTTAATTTTTACTTATCACTTTTTTCATTACATTGAACCGATTCGTTCACACATTCTTCACACGACCTCGGTATGATAGCATCATAGCAATTGAGGTTAACTCAATCAGCTATAACACAACCTAAAATTTTTCATTTACTCCTCCAAAGTAATGAAATTCATAGTGGCATGTGATTCCCCGTCACATGTCTACCCTACTCCTTTTTCCACCGTATTCCCCGATACGGTGGTTTTTTACATTCTCATTTTCATAGCGGTTATGTACATTACTGCGAATAAATGGTATCGTTATTGAAAACAACCAGTATTATTTACATTTCACGGAGGATTTTACCATGTTAAGAACCATCATCGTGGTGCTTTCGGGCTGGGCACTGATCGCGTTAACGGCGTGTGGAAACACCGCTTCAATGCATCCCGTCAATCACCACGACGACGCACCCACTGCGCGCACCGCAACTCGCAAACGGGTTCCCGGTGTCACACGAACGAACTTTGATCGGATTCAACTAGCAATTGAACCCAACGACTATGCGAGCACCATCGAGCAAGTCCATGCGCTCCTTGGTCAACCGACCCAAACTAATAACGTGACCACCGTCGCACAACGTTCACTTAAAACCTACGTCTGGAAACACCCGGATACTAGTTTAGAAGGCGCCATCATCAGCGTGAGTTTTCATGACGGTATTGCGGTCGCTAAAAACTACCGGGGCGCCCAACTGAGCCCAAACTCAAAAGTCACTGGCACCATGTTGGACCAACTAACACCCGGGACACCCTACAATCAGGTAACCGCAACCTTAGGTATTCCTAATACGGTCTCCAATTGGGCCACGCCCACTGAAAACGTTCAAACCGTGACTTATAACAACATCGAAAATCAACCCCAGGCCAACGTCACGCTGACTTTTCATCATAACAAGTTGGCGTCCACGTCCCGAACGGCAATTTAACCGTCGGCTGGCCGCAATATTTAACCCGTTAACGTAATCTTTCGTCGATAACGGCACTTTAATTTATCTTTTAACGGTCAATGGACTATACTAATAATATGGTAACTGAGTTTTGCGCCCAGTTGCCGGAACCTTTTTCATTTACTCCTCCAAAGTTAATGAAAATCAGTCTCGCTGGGCACATCACCTGGCGAAATGAACTACTCCTACCATCGCCTTCGCGGTGGTTTTTTTATTACCTTGCTAAAGAATAAAATTTGGTTATTTATGAACCTAATCCGGTCGTCGCTGATAACATGCGGTCGTGGGACCAGGGTAAGCCAAAGAGCGGTCTTACCCCTCGCCTGGAACAGTTGCAAAATGCGCAATTGTTTCAGACCGTCCGTGGTTTAAGCCCGGAAAAATCACCGGGCTAAAACCACCTTCACGACCGATGTTATCAGCGACAACCTCCGATGGTTCAATGTGTTTTTGGACCACAATAATATAAAACCTATTTTCAGTGAAGTCGAGCAGACTTGTTGTGCTGTGTCGGCAACGGTAGCCGATGATTTTTGTCGACTACTGTTGCGGGGGCGATTCAAAGACATGGGGTATCGGCTTTGAATCGAGGTTCCAGACCGCACCATGGCTGGAACCGTCCCCCATAGCACAACAAGTCTGCTCGACGGAACGGGTATTTCATTAGTTGCCATGCTCACGCTTGCCCCAATTGCTAAATTAGGATTATCATAATGAAGTAAGAGATTGAGGAGTGATTATTTTGAAAAAACGCCACGTACTCGCCGCGTTAGGGGCACCTTTAGCCCTATTTTCAGCGACTTTACTAGCGAGTGAAAAATTATATAATTTTGCATTTAAACGGGTCGACTACGTTCCCGAAACGTCAGCCGACAAGCAGAAGTACGCAGACGCTTACTGGTCTTACGTCGACTGGCTGCACCGCCAACCGACTCAGACTTGGCAATTAAACATCGCGGATGAGGCAAACCGGTTAGTAGCCACGTACGTTCCCGCAAAGACGGCTAGTCAAAAAACGGTCATCGTCTCCCACGGCTATAAGGGCGACGGGGAAACGATGGCCAACTACGCCTACATGTTTTCCCAGATGGGCTACAACGTCTTACTGCCTGACGATCGTGGGCATGGTCAAAGTGCCGGCAAATACATCAGCTTCGGTTGGCAGGACCGCCGCGACTACCTTGGCTGGATTGACCGCGTCATTCAGCACAGCGGTCCACGGACCCAAATCGTCCTCTTCGGAGTCAGCATGGGTGGGGCCACCGTCGAAATGATGAGTGGTGAACAGTTACCTGAACAAGTTAAGGCCATCATCGCTGATTGCGGTTATACTAGCGTTGAAGAGGAACTCGCCTACTTGCTTAAGCGCCAGTTCCACTTACCGAAGTATCCATTTGTCCCGATCGTTAGTTTTATTAACCGCCACCGCATGGGTTACTTTTTAAGCGACGTGAGTTCCGTTGAACAGCTTCGTCATAACGACCGGCCCATCTTCTTCATTCACGGTGAAAAGGACGTCTACGTCCCTAGCTGGATGCTAAAAAAGAACTACCAGGCGGCTGGCGGTCCCAAAACTATGTGGCAAGTGCCGAATGCCACCCACGCGGAGAGTTTTTGGATCGATCCCGCGACTTATCAAAAACACGTTACGGCTTTTCTCGACCAATATTTATCTGCGAGAGTGTGACAAAAGGCGGTCAGTTTGTGAGCATTAACGTAAAATCAGCGATTATTCCTGGGTTTGGAATGGTCGCTGATTTTGGGTTAAGCGGAACAAATTGCCTTTTGTCACACGTTTCGACCATAGTAATAAGGAAAGCCATTCAGAAATAGTTGATATTTCTGGATAGCTTTTTGAGTTTTGTCTTAGTATGTTTATTTAATGATCATTGATTTTAGTAAACCACTTTAACGCGGGCCATGCCGATTAGTACGCTGGCACCACCCATCACAACTGCAAAGATTAGTAACGTTCGTAGCTGTGACCAACTGAAAAAGGTTTGCCAATACGAAGCGGAATCTAACCAAGCGTTGCTTAAGGAATCGATTACCTGAAACAGGACGACCGTCACTAACGTTTGTCGTTGTGATTTCTTTAAAACGGCCTTAATTGCGCCCTGATACTGTTTAGTCGTGACTTCAATATCGCTTAAATGCAGCTTGTAGATGACCCAGCTCAGGTAGCCCCATGCCACTAAGCAGACGCCCAAATTGGTGAACTGCCAAATAATCAGGCTCGTATTAACGCCAACCATCCCTGCCAAAAAGGACATCCCGAGTCCACTTAATAATAAGTAAACCATGAGACCAATCGTGATATTATGCCCCGCACGGTCAAGAACGTGTTGCTCATACTCATCAAGCGTTCGGTCGAGCCCATAAAACCATTTTATCAGTCGTTGCGACCACGTATTTTTTCCCATCGTTACTACCCCCGTCTATTCCTTTGAGTCATCCTCCAGCCAAAATAACGTGTTTAGGTCCGTATTTAGTACGTGAGCCAAGTTCAAGCATAAGGCTAACGACGGATTATACTTATCATTTTCAATCATGTTAATCGTCTGACGCGCCACCCCGATGGCTTCTGCCAGCCCCATTTGTGATAAATGGGCCCGTTGGCGATATTCTTTAACCCGATTCATTCAGCCCAGTTCCTCTCAATGTAAACTATATGTGACATCGCTTACTGACTAAATTAAGCTATTTAGGCTGTATTGTCAATTATATTAGACAAAACGGTCACGTTAATTTTTAAACTGGATGAGTAATCAGACGTGCTAACCGCTCGGCCGTCCGGGCTAAGTTCTCAGGACCCCGTTTTAACGCCGCTTCTAACGTCATCACTTGATCTACAATCGGCAACACCGCGGTCACCCCTTGTTTGGCAAAGGTTGCCCCCGCCCCTTTTTGTCGGCCAACTAACAAGTAACAGTTTTTCCCCGCAGCTTGCGCTAGGTGGCTAATTTGAATCGGCACTTTCCCCATAAAACTCTGGTCATCGACCTGACCCTCACCGGAAATCACGAAGTCCGCTTGTTGTACCAGCGTCCCCAGTTGACTCAGCTCAGCAATCAATTCAAACCCCGATTGGACTTGGGCGTGTAAGAAGTACCGGAGCGCAAACCCGATTCCGCCGGCAGCCCCGTCCGCTGGGTGCTCACTGACCGCACCAGTCGCGGTGCGCATATAATGTGCCATCGCCTGATCATAGGGCGCCACTTGGTCTGTGGCCAACCCCTTTTGAGGACCAAAAATTCGGGCTGCCCCTAATTCACCGGTCAGCGGATTGGTTACATCAGCAGCGCTTACAAACGTTACTTGCCGCAAAGCTGGTAGCATTTGACTAGTATCTACACGACTCACACGGCCAAGGTCGGCGCCAACCATCGCCAATGGTCGGTCCGTCGCATCGAAGAAGCGCACGCCTAACGCGCGTAAAATTCCGGCACCCCCGTCAACCGTTCCACTGCCACCCAGGCCCAAGATTACTTTGGTCGCGCCACGTTCAACAGCAGCTTTGATCAACAATCCGGTCCCGTAAGTATTCGTGTTAGCCGGATTCAGCCCCGACGTTAAAAATTGAATTCCCGAGGCCGCCGCCACCTCAATCACGGCGAGCTGTTGGGCTGCAAAATAACCGTAAGTCGCTTTGATTGGGCGCTGGGCCAAATCAACCGTTTCGACGTCAACGGCTTGTCCACCCGGTTGGTTTGCCAAAAAGGCCGCTACCGTCCCTTCACCGCCGTCAGCGATTGCGACCTGACTAGCAGTAATGCCGTACTTAGCCAACTGGTCCGCCACGGTCTGATTAGCAACCATACTAGTCATAGAATTTTTAAACGAATCAATTGCAATTAATGCGTGCATGCCAATACCTTCTTTATTTATTAAGACGATTAGTTAAAAGTCTTTTGTCTTTAAACCTTAGTTATTTTCAGTATAAGCGTCTATAATCACCGACACAATCCGCGCCATGCTTTACTCACGCCTCCAGAACACGTATGCTTGTCGAGAAGACAACTATTAAGGAGACAATCTATGTTAACAATTAATTACCAAGCAACATCACTCCAATTTGAAACTGATCCGGAGGTCTTTTCCCCAAGCGGCTTAGACCTTGGGACCGAATCCATGATGGAACAGCTCCACACCAAGGATGGACTACGCGTTTTGGACCTAGGTTGCGGATTCGGCTTTGTCGGCATCTACCTTGCCACCCAGTACCCCCGCGACCGGGTAACCATGGTCGACGTTGATCAAAACGCCGTTGGGCTGTCCAAGATGAACGCCCAACGCAACCACGTCACCCCAACGATTTTACAAAGTAACGGTTTTGAAAAGCTCGCTGGTGAGACCTTTGACTTAATTTTATCAAACCCGCCCTATCACACCGATTTTGCGGTCGCAAAGGGCTTCATCGAAAATGCCCAACATCAATTAAGCATGGGCGGCCACATGTACATGGTGACTAAACGGCGCACTTGGTATGAAAATAAGCTCAAGAGTACCTTTGGAAACGTTGAAGTCACCGAATTAAACGGGTACTACGTGTTTTACGCTGAAAAACGCCCCTTTGAAAAACAAAAGCAGAACCAGGCTAAGGAACATACCTTATCGAAAAAATTACAACGTAAATATGAACGTCAACCTAAGCGCCGCCACCGCACAAAGTAAAAACGGTCGTGCAAACGGATACAAAAACAGTTATGATTAAAGTAATCTCAAATCAAGTGGGGGTATTTTTACATGGAAACACTTAAAATGATTCAATCCCGTAAGGCCGTTCGGGAATTCAGTGGTCAGATTTCTGACGAACAATTACAAACAATTTTAAAGGCTGGGAATGCCGGTGCCGTAGGGATGAGCCAATTTGAAAACTACCGCATCATCGCCGTTCAAAAACCAGCAATCATTTCCCAATTAAACGGTCTGCACGGCGCGCCAACGGCCATTATCGTCGCAGCCAGCGCGGCTTCAACTATGGAAGCTGTCTCTGCCGGGGTTATCGTGCATAACATGGAACTCGCTGCCGAAGACCTGGGCTTGGGCGCTAACTACAACATGGCTAGCCTTGGTTCAATTCCAGCTGATATTTTACCAGCCGGATTCAAACCATTGATCGTCCTCACCCTTGGGCAAACGACCGAAACATTCACACCACGGGATCTCCCGGATGATCGGATTCAAAAAGAAATTATTAAATAAGTGACTTAACACCTATTAACACAAAACCGGAGTACTAACGGCCATTGCTTGGCCGTTAGTACTCCGGTTTTGTGTTTTTTTATGTTATGACTTAATCATCTAAGCCTAGACGCTTAAAGATATCGTCCACGTGCCGTAAATGGTAGTGGTAATCAAACGCGTCGTCGATTGCGGCTTGATCTAAGTGCTTACGGATCTCTTCGTTGCCTTCAACTAACGGCTTGAAGTGAAGCTGTTCATCCCACGCCTTCGCAGTCAATGGTTGAACCAAGTCGTACGCTGATTCACGGGACATGCCCGTATCGATCAACTTCAAAAGTACCCGTTGACTGTAAATTAAGCCGTACGTTGCATCCATATTTTGCTTCATTCGTTCTGGGAATACCGTCAACGTTGAAACAATTTTATTAATCCGTGTCAAAATGTAATCAATTAAAATGGTGGAATCTGGCAAGATAATTCGTTCAGCGGACGAATGTGAAATATCACGTTCATGCCATAACGGAACGTCTTCATACGCGGTCATCATGTGACCCCGTAAAACCCGTGCCAACCCAGTCACGTTTTCTGAACCGATTGGGTTACGCTTATGTGGCATTGCGGAGGACCCCTTTTGACCCTTGTTGAAGAATTCTTCAACTTCGTGGGTTTCGGATTTTTGTAATCCCCGAATTTCGGTCGCAATCACTTCAACGCTCGTCGCCATCAAAGCGATGGTGGCAATGTATTCCGCGTGCAAATCACGTGGTAATACTTGCGTTGAAATTTCCTGTGCGCGAATTCCTAACTTGTCACAGACAAATTGTTCAACAAATGGTGGAATATTGGCGAAAGTCCCAACCGCACCACTGATTTTACCCGCTTCAACGCCCGCTGCCGCGTGGTCAAAGCGTTCAATATTACGATTAATTTCAGAGTACCAACGCGCTAATTTAAGCCCAAAGGTCGTTGGTTCCGCATGAACCCCGTGGGTCCGGCCCATTTCAACGGTATATTTATATTTTTTAGCCTGTTGTGCTAGTGTTGCGCGTAAATCCTGTAAGTCCTGACGAATAATTGCGTTTGCCTGCTTTAAACGGTAGCCTTGCGCCGTGTCAACCACATCGGTACTAGTTAAGCCGTAGTGGACCCATTTACGTTCATCCCCTAGTGATTCGGAAACGTCCCGGGTAAAAGCCACGACATCGTGATGCGTCACGGATTCAATTTCGGCGATTCGGTCAACGTCAAACTTAGCGTTGTCCCGAATTTTTGCAACATCTTCGGCCGGAATCTTTCCTAAGGCTGCCCAAGCTTCATCCGCAGCAATTTCTACTTCTAACCAAGCTTGATACTGGTTTTCTAGCGACCATACTTTGTCCATCTCAGGACGCGTATAACGATCAATCATTGCAAATCCTCATTTCTATTCACTTATTCACTAACAAAACACGAACATTATTATATCACACTCCTTTAGTTATTGGTAGGGACGAACAATGAAAACATTTACTTATTTTTCGTTAGTCACGTCATAAAACCGCTTATATTTCAGTAAACCCGTCTTAACTATGAACATTAAAAAGAACCCTAAACAAGAACATTCGGTTTTAAAGTTGCACTTTGATATAAAAATTGCTATACTCATTCCTGTTGGAGTGGTGAACGTTTCACTACTTCTTGCTATTGAACATTCATAATTAAACTATTTTAATGAGGTGGAAAACATGGCATCAGTCGTAGTAGTAGGTAGCCAATGGGGCGATGAAGGTAAAGGAAAGATCACGGACTTTTTAAGTCAGGAAGCAGATGTGGTATCACGTTACCAAGGCGGCGACAACGCTGGCCACACCATCGTATTTAATGGTAAGACTTTTAAATTACGGCTGATTCCATCGGGGATCTTCTTCCACGACAAGCTTGCCGTAATTGGTAACGGCGTCGTTTTAAACCCTAAATCGTTAGTTGAAGAATTACAATATCTTCGCGACAACGATGTTAACCCGGATAATCTCCGGATTTCTAACCGTGCGCACGTCATCTTGCCTTACCATATCGTTTTAGATGGTGCCCAAGAAAAGTCTAAAGCTAGCGGCAAGATTGGGACGACCAACAAAGGGATCGGCCCAGCTTACATGGACAAGGCTGAACGGATTGGGATTCGTATTGCAGACCTATTAGATAAGGATACCTTTGCCGCACTCTTGAAGCGGAACTTAGCAGAAAAGAACCAGATCATTACCAAACTTTACGATCTGGAACCACTTAAATTTGATGATATTTTTGAAGAATACTACAAATACGGCCAAACTTTGAAACCATTCGTTACCGATACTTCCGTTGTCATTAACGATGCTCTCGATAATGGCAAACGCGTCTTATTTGAAGGTGCTCAAGGCGTCATGCTCGATATCGACCAAGGGACTTACCCTTACGTCACTTCTTCGAACCCCGTTGCCGGTGGCGTGACCATCGGGAGTGGCGTTGGCCCTTCTAAGATCGACAACTGTGTCGGCGTCTTAAAAGCCTACACCTCTCGAGTTGGTGACGGTCCTTTCCCAACTGAATTATTTGACGAAGTCGGCAATTTCATTCGTGAAACTGCCCATGAATACGGGACCGTTACTAAGCGTCCCCGTCGGATTGGTTGGTTTGACAGCGTTGTGCTCCGCCACGCCAAACGGGTTTCAGGATTAACGCACCTAAGCTTAAACTGCCTAGACGTTTTAACCGGCTTAAAGACGATCAAGATTTGTACCGCCTACGACTTAAACGGCGAAACCATTTATCATTACCCTGCTAGCTTGAAAGAATTAGAAGCTTGCAAACCGGTTTATGACGAACTACCTGGTTGGGACGAAGATATTACTAGTGTGAAGACGTTAGCCGAATTACCAGAAAATGCGCGTAACTACTTAAAGCGGATCGAAGAACTCGTTGGCGTCAAGATTGCAACCTTCTCAGTCGGCCCTGACCGTGAACAAACTAACGTGATCGACCACGATATCTGGAACTAATTAAGGGAGTGCTCGTTTTATGGCAATGGAAATTTTTGATTACGATGATATTCAATTAATTCCGAATAAGTGTGTGATTAATAGTCGTTCGGAAGCCGACACAACGGTCAAATTGGGCAACCGGAGCTTTAAAATTCCGGTGGTTCCCGCTAACATGGCGACCGTTATTAACGAAGACCTCGCGAAATGGCTGGCCAGTCACGATTACTTCTACACCATGCACCGCTTCGCCCCTGAAACAAGGCGGGCCTTTGTGGAAAGCATGCACGCGGACAACTTATTTGCTTCGATTTCCGTCGGGGTCAAACCGTCCGAATATGATTTTATCGATGAACTGGCCATGCACGATGCCGTTCCTGAATACATCACGATTGACATCGCTCACGGTCACGCCGACAGTGTGATTGAAATGATCAAGCACATTAAAAAAGTGTTACCCGCTAGTTTCGTTATTGCTGGTAACGTTGCGACGCCGGCCGCCGTGCGTGACTTAGAAAATGCCGGTGCTGATGCGACTAAGGTCGGTGTCGGTCCTGGTAAGGCCTGCATCACGAAGATCAAAACCGGTTTTGGTACTGGGGGCTGGCAGTTAGCCGCCGTGCGTTGGTGTGCCAAGGCGGCCAGAAAACCCATCATCGCGGATGGCGGTGTCCGGACTAACGGCGACATTGCAAAATCCATTCGGTTTGGTGCGACCATGGTCATGATTGGCTCAATGTTAGCTGGTCATCAAGAATCACCCGGTAACGTTATTAAGATTGACGGTAAGACTTACAAACAGTATTACGGTTCAGCGAGTGAGACCCAAAAAGGGGAACACAAAAACGTTGAAGGTAAACAAATGTTAGTTCCTTACCGTGGACACTTGGCAGACACGTTAAATGAAATGCAAGAAGACTTACAGTCCGCCATTTCATACGCCGGTGGTCGGGATCTCAAGGCGATTACGAAGTGTGATTACGTCATCGTTAGAAACTCAATCTATAACGGCGACTCACTTTAATTTAAAATCAAAATACCGGATCAGAAATAGCCAATATTTCTGATTCGGTATTTTTCTATCATTAGTGTTTCATAAATTAGACCAAGCCCCCTGTTTGCCCTGACAATCACAATGAAAGCGGTTATAATTAGGCTATATCACTAATCGAGGTAAGCACTTATGGAACATAATCGAGTTTTACGCCTGGAACACGGCATTAATTTCCGTGAGCTGGGTGGTTACGAGAACGCAGCCGGCAAGACCCTCAAGTGGCAGAAGTTGCTCCGCTGCGGCGGCATGTCCCTCTTAACCAAATCAGATTTAGCTTATTTGGACCAATACGGTCTTCGCTACGATATCGATTTGCGTCAAGAAGCCGAAGCGCAAATGTCGCCGGACCGTTATCCTAAACACACTAAGTACATCAATACCTCCGTCTACCCATTCGCCGACAATCGGCGGTTCGATCGACGCGTCAAACGTTTAATAAAGCGGCTCGTGGTCGACGATTCCTTTAATGCGCAAACTTACGCTCAGATGGTCACCGATAGCCATCCCGTGAAAGTCTGGCAGCGACTGTTCGCCACTTTACTGGCCAACACCGAACCGAACCAATCCGTCCTGTTCCACTGCGCAGCTGGCAAGGACCGAACTGGCGTAGCGGGCGCCCTCATCATGACGGCGCTGGACGTACCACGTGAGACCATCATGCAAGACTACCTGCTCACTAACGCCGTCTTCATGGCCGCTGACAGTATGGATACCGATACGATCATCACCAAGGCCAACGCGGGTGACCTCGCGAGTCAGTTCAACGTGGCGATGTCCGTTGAAGCGGACAACTTAAAAATGGTTTTTCAGGTATTCGACGACCTCTACGGCGGTGGTATGGGCTACTTGCATAACGTCCTCGGCCTATCAATCGCTGACATCAACGACTTAAAGACACTTTATTTGGAGGCATAATTAGCCAATCCGTCAGCCAAAATGCGGTCTGAATCTTTTAACAATTCATCAAAAAAGAGCATCCTATTTATCAGCAACAGATTGTTACTAATAAATAGGATGCTCTTAAATTTCAATAATCTTAATTTAGAATTACTGTCTAGCTGCAGGCTGCCAGTGACGTTATCAGCCGTGAAGGCGCTGTTGACCGGGTGAATTTCCCGGTTTACAGCGCGGACAGCTTTGATGATTTGCGGTATTTGCAAAGCATCAAAGTGAAGCCTGAGACCGCACTTTGGCTCAGGCTGGTCCCACGGCCGATGACGTTGCTGACAGCCGGAAGCGGCTAATCAAAAGTTTGTCCGTTTGACTAACACACTTAGAGAATCGGCGATAACAACCGTGAAAAGGTCTGCTTAAACTTCAACCAGAATGGCTGATCTTTGAAATCTTGAACCGTCACTAGGCTACTGAGCGCTTGATCACGTAAGAAGATGCCTTCCAATTCCTTGGCAAGATCCGTATCGTATAAGAAGGCGTTTACTTCAAAGTTCAACTTAAAACTCCGGAAATCCATATTAGCTGAACCGACCGAGGCGACCTGACCGTCAATGACCATGGTCTTGGCGTGAATGAAACCATTATTGTAATAGTAAATCTTCACGCCGGCTTCGGCGAGTTCCCGCGCATAATATTGCGTTGCCCGGTAAACAAACGCGTGGTCCGGCTTGTCCGGAACCATGATTCGGACATCGACACCGGACATCGCTGCAATTCGAATGGCGTCCAATACGGAATCATCTGGGATTAAATACGGGGATTGAATCCATAACCGGTGTTGCGCGGTCATAATCATCTTAATGTACCCCATTTTAATCTGTTGGCCGTCATTATCAGGACCACTCGAAACGATTTGGAGTGACGTGTTCCCTTTCACTTTAATTACTGGGAACATCTCAGAAGTTGGGACAATCCGGTGTTCCGCATCCGTGGCGTTCCAATCACGAATGAACCGTTCCTGCAATTCGAATACGCCGGAACCGACAATCCGCAAATGCGTGTCGCGCCAATAACCGAACTTTTTGTCACGACCAAGGTACTGATCGCCAACGTTAAACCCGCCGACGTAGCCGACCCGACCATCTGTCACCACAATCTTACGGTGATCACGGAAGTTTAATCGGAAATCGAGTACTGCGGAATGCGCACCCAAGAACGGCCGTGCGTGGCCGCCGAGTTCTTCTAAATGCTTGAAGAAGCTACGGAACGTCCCCATTGACCCCCACGGATCATAGAGTACCCGTACGTCCACGCCCTGAGCCGCCTTGCGTTCGAGTAAATGTAACAATTCGTTTCCAATTTTATCATTGTAAAACGTATAATATTCAATATGAATGTGTTTTTGCGCCGCTTCAATATCCTGAAACATGGCGTGAAACTTTTCGTGACCATCCGTAAAGATTTTAACCCGGTTCTTACGACTTAACAGTGCCCCGTCAGAATTCAAAAACAAGCTGACCATCCCGCGGACCGAGCTCGTAACCGCATCGGCCGGCATTAATTCGGCTCCTAGTTCCTCACGCTGGCGTTGGATCATCTGATCTAATCGAATCTGGGTTTCTTTTTTCAACCGAAAGATTCGGTTCTTCGGTAGCTTCCGGCCAATAAACGCGTACGCAATGAAGCCGGCGACCGGAATCATGATCAACACTAACAGCCAAGCCCACGTCGCCGCAATATCACGCCGGTCGCGAAAGACCGTGATAACTGCTGCCACCGCGTTAATAATCACGATGACGTTAAAAATTGGCAAAATATATTGCAATGAAGGCACCCACCTATTCTAATAATAAATTCATTTTACCGCAGAACCCATAGCAATAATAATCTTTTGCGAATGTAATTTTTGCATTTCCATATAAAAACAGTAATAATCTTGTTTATTAGGGAGGACTAGCAAATGTTAGCAATCTTTGGCGTGCACGGACTTGGCCCCATCCGGATGTTTCACATGACGGAACGAGTGGCTGGTCCCCGGGCCGCAGTTGGCCTGTTATTAATCATTATTCTACTAGCAGTTGCCTACAATTATTTTCGTAAGCATCGTTAAAAAACATTCTATTAATAGGTTCCGACAACCGTCGGAATCTATTTTTTTATATTTAGCCTGACGAACTAGGCACCGTTTACAAAGCTTAATTTTACGCGCTTTTACCGACCTGACTGTTCCGGAGCTAAATGGCGCTTTAGTGAAAGCGCCTAAAATAAATTTTGACTTTAGACCAATTAGCCATTACATATTATCGGAACCCGCCTAAAATAGGCACCACTAAAACGAATTGGGGCGATGTTTATGGACTTATCACACAACCGATTACTTCGTAAGAAAGATATTAATGAGATGCTCGCCAACTATCACAGTCCCCTTCACAAGGAAATGAAAACTTTTGACCTCACCATGCTCGGAATTGGTGCCATTATCGGAACCGGGATCTTCGTTTTAACGGGGACCGGGGCCCTGACCGCCGGACCCGGGTTAATGATTTCATTCGTTATCGCTGCGATTGCCTGCCTCTTTGCTTCGTTATGTTACGCTGAATTCGCCGCAATGGTTCCCGAAAGTGGGTCAGCTTACACATACTCATACACGACGTTAGGTGAAATTATCGCCTTCATTATTGGCTGGGACCTGATGCTCGAATACCTCTTCGCCGTCTCAACCGTTTCCGCTGGCTGGTCCGGGTATTTTCAATCATTTATTGCCGGATTTGGTTTAAAGCTCCCCGCAGCGTTGAGCGCTGCAATGGGCTCCACACCGGGTGTCACCAGCTATTTCAACTTACCAGCATTTACCATCATTCTATTGATCACCGCACTATTATCCGTGGGCGTTAAAGAAACGAAACGGGTCAACAACATCATGGTGGTCATCAAACTTGCCATCGTTGTCCTCTTTATCTTCACCGCTGCTCGTTTCATCAAACCCGCCAACTGGTCACCACTACTTCCCTTCGGAATGAAAGGCGTCTTTACCGCCGCTTCCAGCGTCTTCTTTGCTTTCATTGGTTTCGATGCCATCTCATCAAGTGTTGAAGAAACGTTGGAACCTTCCAAGACCTTGCCACGCGCCATGTTAACGTCACTCGGTATCTGCACGATTCTCTACGTTGCCGTTTCCGCTATCATGACTGGCGTTGTGCCTTTCCGGATGTTTGCTAAGTACATCGACCATCCCATTTCCGCCGTCTTGATCTACTCCGGCCAAAACTGGATTGCCGGGATCGTCGACATTGGTGCCATTCTCGGAATGACCACCGTTATGTTGGTCTGCTTATATGGTCAAACTCGGATTTCCTTCTCAATGTCTAGAGACGGCTTGCTCCCTCACTTATTCAGCGACATCAGCAAGAAATCGGACGCACCCGTTAAATCAACCGTCTTATTCGGTTTTATCGCCGCAATCATGGGTGGCTTTATTCCCCTCGCAGCCTTAGCCGAATTAGTTAACATCGGGACGCTGACCGCCTTCGTTTTGGTTTCATTTTCCGTTCTACACCTTCGTAAGACTCAACCTAACTTACGGCGGCCATTCCGCACCCCATGGGTCCCATTCGTACCCATCATGTCAATCATCAGTTGCGTTTTCCTGCTGATCAACTTGAAGCCCGTTACGTGGTTACGCTTCGTTATCTGGTTAGCAATCGGCATGTGCGTTTACTTTGGCTACTCAATCAAGCATTCTAAACTTAACGGTATCATGGCCAAGAAGACTACGGTACTTACTAAGAACGAGACTAAGGGTGTCAAGTAACCCCTTAGGAATTCGTTTAAATATCCATTCCATCGACGGATGGTCAAACCGGCTGTAATGCCGATTTGGTCACCCGTCGATTTATTGTTTTTGCCCGTAAAATTGGTGGCTTTTGAAACTTCATTCAGCTTACAAATCCCATCATAAAGTTGATTAAAAACTGCCGTTTATAAGTGGCTAATCGCTCAATCATATCTAAAGACTAGTATAGTATGAGGCACTTATTGATTGGGAAACAGCGGAGGTCGTAAACTGATGAAGAGTCAAAAAGTTCAACAGCGGTCAATCTTTGGCATGTTGATTACCCTCGGTGTCGTTTACGGCGACATCGGAACATCGCCACTATACGTTATGAACGCCATTATTAACGATAACGGCCCATTGGGGAAAGCCACGCCCGAATACGTGATTGGTTGCGTCTCCCTGATTTTTTGGGCCTTAATGTTAATTACGACAATCAAATACGTTTTAATCGCCTTGCGTGCGGATAACCACCACGAAGGCGGTATTTTTGCGTTATACGCCCTCGTTCGTCACCGGGCCAAGTGGTTGATTTTCATTGCGTTAATCGGTGGGGCTGCGCTGTTGGCTGACGGCACGCTGACCCCTGCCGTGACCGTCACTTCTGCCGTTGAAGGGTTGCGGGGCATCGCCAGTTTCGCCGTATTCAGTCAGCACCCGAGGCTCGTCCCCATAACTGTCAGTGTGATTTTACTGATCCTATTCATGATTCAAGGCTTTGGCACGGCCGTCATCGGGCGTTCCTTTGGCCCCATCATGTTGCTCTGGTTTACCATAATCGGCGTTTTCGGCGCACTCAACATCGGGCAAGCACCTGAAATCCTTAAGGCCTTCTCACCCCTATACGCCTTGCAAGTTCTGTTTAGCCCGACTAATAAAATGGGTATTTTCATTCTCGGGAGCGTCTTCCTTGCAACGACCGGTGCGGAGGCCCTGTACTCCGACATGGGCCACGTCGGCAAAGCCAACATTGATGCGACCTGGCCCTTTGTTTACCTGACGCTGACTTTAAACTATCTAGGTCAGGGCGCCTGGATTATCGGCCACTACAACCGTGCGGCGTGGCAAAGTGCCACCAACCTCAATCCATTTTACGAAATGATTCCAGTAAACCTCCGGATTGCTATGATCGTAGTCGCAACGCTGGCTGCCATTATTGCTTCGCAAGCCTTAATTACCGGCTCATACACCCTCGTGGATGAAGCGGTCGGGCTCAAATTTTTGCCCCGCATGCTCATTCGGCATCCCAGCAACGTGCGTAGTCAGATTTACATTGGCGCCATTAACTGGCTCCTATGTGCCGTTACGTTAGGCATCGTTTGGATTTTTCAAACTTCAGCGCGGATGGAAGCCGCCTACGGATTAGCCATTACCATTACGATGTTAATGACAACGATTCTACTCAGCCAGTGGATCCACATGCGGGGGCACCGTAACTTGTCGCTAACCCTCCTAGTGGGCTTTGGGCTACTTGAGACGGTCTTTCTGACGGCCAGTTTAACAAAATTCATTCACGGTGGTTATTTGACGCTCGGACTGACACTAGCCATCTTCTTAATCATGGTGATTTGGTTCTTTGGTAACCGCAGACGGCTTCAGTACAATCAAGCAAATGAGCAAATCTCCCTTCTAAACTACCGCCAACAACTGATTCAACTTAGTCACGACGACCGCATCCCAATCTTTGCCACGAACTTGGTCTATTTAGCAAAGATCGACCGGCAGCACCGGGTCAAACGGTCGATTCTATACTCCATTTTAGATAAGCGTCCCAAACGGGCCAAAGTCTACTGGTTCATCACGATTAACGAAACTAACCGCCCCTACGACTGTAACTACAGCGTGGACATGTTAGGAACCCGCAACATTGTCGAGGTCCGCTTAAACTTAGGGTTTCGTAAATCCCAACACGTGAACCTCTACCTCCGCCAAATCGTAACGACTTTAATTAATAATCACAGCATTGACGCCCAGCGCTCCGCCTACGGAACAATTCATCCCCGGTTAGTTGGTGATTTCAAATTTGTCGTGCAAAATCAGCAGATGATGGATCTCGCAAGTTACCCGGCGATGCCACAACTGGACCGCTTTTTAATCGGCGGGCGCGTCCTCCTACAAAACATCACGCCGTCACCGGCTATCTGGTACGGCTTGGAGTTCAGCGACGTTTTGGAAGAAACGACACCGCTATTTACAACGCCGGCAACGGACCCGACGTTGACTAGTCTGACCGTTCGGCACACGATGCATCCCCAAAAAGGCAAGCCTTATCACACCGAATCATCCGATAACGACGACTGATCTGACTGTCACTCACTATTAAAAAAGCGGTATTACGGAAACTCGAAGAATTTCCGTAATACCGCTTTTGATTATGATAAACACTACAACTTTCACTTTAGCACTTATAGGTATTTCCAAGTTAGCCGCTCCGTCGGGTAGCCTTGCGTGCTATGGGGGACGCCCCCAGCCAAAGTGCGGTCTGGCGCCTCAATTCAAAGCCGATAACCCACGTCTTTGAATTGCCCCCCAAGATTGGCAGCCAAGAATCATCTGCCAATCTTGCCGACACAGCACGCAAGGCTACCCGATTGCGCTAGAAACAACCTTTCTATTGTTATTACTGTCAGATAATCGGAGGTTGTCACTGATGGCATCGGTCGTGAAGGTGGCCTTAGAACGGCGCTTTTTGCCGGTCTTTACACCACGGACGGTCAGGAACAATTGCGTCCTTTGCAAGTGTCCCTGACGAGGGGCTAGACCGTTCCTCAGGCTAGCTCCGGTCCCACGACCGCATGTCGTCAGTGGCAACCGGAATAGCTTGCAAAGTTTACATTAAACTAGATACCAACACAACAGTAATCAATTCCTAAGCCTGACTTTCAACCTATAATTATTGACCTAAGCTGGATCCTTTACACCATCGACAGCTTCAGCGTCTGCAGCTGACTGTTGTTCTTCAGCGTAAGCTTTGCGGTCACTGAGCTTAAAGAATGGCCAGTAACAAGCAACACTCACGATTAATTGAATCAATTGCCAAACTGGTGCGCGCCAGTCGCCCCCGGTAATGAGGTAACCGTTGATCATGGTTGGCGTTGTCCATGGCACTTGTGCGATCACCATGCCGATAACACCGTATTTGATCAAGAAGTAACTGATTCCTTGTAAGACCATTGGTACGGTAATAAATGGAATCATCAACGCAGGGTTCAAGACCACTGGGAAACCAAACATAATGGGTTCACTGATTTGGAAAATGGCTGGCAAGAAGCCCAAGCGACCCAATTGCTTGTAACGCTGACTTTTAGCAAATAACATACAAATGACTAATCCTAAAATCGCACCGGTACCACCAATGTTCATCCCGAAGTTTAAGAAACCATCGGCGGTAATGTGGGTGGCAGCGTGGCCGTTTGAGACCGCGTTAATGTTCGCCGTTAAGAACTGTAAGTAAACGGGTGAAGCAACCGCCCCAATAACGTTGTTACCGTGAATCCCAACGGTCCACATGAGTAACGTTAAGAAGAGGATAAATTCAACACCCCAGAAGCTGTTCAAACCAACAACTAATGGTGAGAAGATTGTCTGGATAACACTGTTAATTTGAATGTTTAAGACGACCCGAATGATCCAAACAACTAGTAAAGCAGCACTACCAGGTAGTAACGATGCAAACGAACTAGCAACGGCCGGTGGCACGGCATCGGGCATCTTAATGACAATGTTGCGCTTAATGAAGAAACGCATAATTTCAGAAGATAGAATTGCAATAACAATGGCTGTAAACATCCCACTAGAACCGAGGTCGGCGAGATCAATGGTCCCCTTACTATTCAACATCGCTAGTAAGAAGGCAACTGTCCCAATCGCCGTCCCGGATAGCGTATCAATATGGTTTGCTTTAGAGGTTTGGTAACTCATCCCAACGGCAACGATCAAAGCCAAGATCCCAAACGTCATGGTAACCGGCGCTTGGAGCATGGGCTGAATTGGCTTAATAAAGTTGGCCCAACCGTTGATCGGTAAGTTGGCAATAATCATAAAGATACTCCCAAACACCGTGAACGGCACCGTAATAATCATCCCGTCCCGCAAAGCAACGAGGTATTTCATGTTCCCGAATTTGGCCAAAGCTGGCGTAAATTTATTCTGGAACCAATTAGTTAGCGTTTTCATTTCCATCAACTCCTAATTTCTTTCAACACATTCACAATACCATAGGCCTGTGGTATTGTAATTAAAGAAATTGCTCACTAAATAACACAAGTTGAAGGTGAAACTATGCGCTATAGTTTTAAAGATAAGGACCGTTCGTTGCCCCTTTACTTAGATAGCATCGGCTACGATTGGCGTCAAGAGGCGGTTAACCGTCCCCAAGGCTATCCATATGTTCATTGGCTCCAGACTTACAGTGGTAATGGGATTGTAGAAATTGAAAATCAAACCCTCAAGTTAGCTCCGGGTCAAGGCATCCTCATCAATCAAGGAATTGCGCACCGTTACCATAGTGAAAATTCTGATGAAACTACCGAATGGCGGACCGGCTACTTCACGTTTGGTGGCGCCCTGGTTAGTGAGATCACAACGACACTGGGCTTCCACGACTACTTGTACTTGGCCCAACCCGATGAGAAAATCAAAGACTTCATCAAAAATCACTACGATGAGATTGAGAACCATGATCCGTTTCGAATCTACGGCTCTTCCGAACTCGTCTACAGCTTCTTACTAATGCTCAAAAAATATATGTTGGATAATCCGCGCAATCAGCAAAGCTACCAAAAGATTATTGCCCCGATTTTGGAACTGATCCAAGAACATTATACTGAGAACCTTGATAATACGGATTTCCAACGGGTGACCCACTATAGTACCCAGTACATCCTAGAAACTTTTCGAACTTATTACGGCAACACGCCCCACCAGATTTTAATTGATCTCCGAATTCGCAAAGCTAAAGAATTACTATTGAACAGACCCACCCTTTCAGTTGAGGAAATTGGTAGAATGGTTGGTTTTAATACTTACAGTTACTTCATCATGATGTTCAAACGTGCTGAACGGGTGACTCCCGGAAAGTTCCGACACTTCTATTTCTAAATAGCACAACAGTTTCATTTTGTTATATTTTTACGTATATCTCGGTAATTACTTTGTCGAATGGCTATGCTAAGTTAGGGTTAACAAGTCATTCAAGGAGGCATTGTTTACCATGGAATCTTCTACTAAGTTTCCTAAAGATTTTCTCTGGGGGGCCGCATCCGCGGCTTACCAGATCGAAGGCGCCCCGACCGCGGACGGTAAGGGCCCTTCAATCTGGGATACCTTTGCTAAAATCCCAGGAAAAACCAAAAACGGCACCAATGGCGACATCGCCGTTGATCATTATCACCGTTATCACGAAGACGTTGAATTAATGCAAAAAATGGGCTTAAAAGCCTATCGCTTTAGTATCGCTTGGAGTCGGATCATCCCAGATGGTGATGGTGTGATCAATCAAGCCGGCCTTCAATTTTACGTCGACCTGGTCGCCGACCTCAAGGCACACGGTGTCGAGCCCGTCGTTACCCTCTACCATTGGGATCTACCCCAAGCCTTACAAGATAAATACGGTGGTTGGGAATCGCGTCAGGTCGTTACGGCCTTCGCCAAGTACTGCCGGGTCGTTTTTGAACGGTTGGGTGCCGATGTTAAGTACTGGGTCACCTTCAACGAACAAAACGTCTTTACCGCACTGGGCTATCGATGGGCTTCCCATCCGCCTAATGTCAAAGACATTAAACGGATGTACGCAGCCAATCACATCGTTAACCTCGCTAACGCCACTGCCATCAACCTCTTTCACGAGCTGGTTCCCAATGGCTTGATTGGGCCTAGCTTTGGTTACGGGGAAGTTTACCCCGCAACGAGTGACCCTAACGATGTCTTGGCAGCTGTAAACGCCAACCAATTCAATAACGACTGGTGGATGGACGTTTACTGCCGGGGGACTTATCCGGTTAAAATTATGAAGACCTTGCAAACACTCGGTATTGCCCCCGAAGTCACGGCCGCTGACGACAAACTATTAAAATCAGCGCACCCCGACTTCATCGGACTCAACTATTACCACGGCGGGACGGTCGAAGCACCAACCATGACGACTCCCACACACACGAAGCAGTTGACCAATATCGACCCTTACTTGATGGCTGGCGACGCGGAAACCGGGATTACGCCTGAAAAGCTCCTCTTCCATTCAGTTGAAAATCCGCACTTGGAAAAGACGTCCTTTGGCTGGGAAATTGATCCAGTCGGATTTCAAGTGGCCTTTCGTCAAATTTACGAAAAGTACCAGCTCCCCATCTTCGTAACTGAAAATGGTCTGGGCGCGTTTGACCAACTGACGGAAAAGCATCAAGTCCACGATGATTACCGTATCAAATACTTGCAACAACATTTGCTGTCCCTTAAAGGTGCATTGGACGACGGCGTGCCCGTTATCGGCTACTGTGCTTGGTCATTTACCGACTTATTGAGTTGGCTGAACGGCTATGACAAACGCTACGGATTCGTCTACGTTGACCGTAACGATACGGATGCTAAATCACTCGCCCGTTACCCTAAGGACAGCTATTACTGGTACCAAAAGGTGATTGACAGTGACGGTGAAACGCTACAAGGCTAATCACAATTTGAATTTTAATGAACACTAAAAAAGCCGTTCAGAAAATAATTCTGAACGGCTTTTTTAGTAGTACGGCTAAACGTGGGCCAAAAGGCAATTTATTCCGCTTTACTATTCGTTTTATTCGCAGACGTCACACGGTGCGGCTCCGAATCCTGAACACCTAAAACGTCGAGGAAGAAGGACACGATTGGAATCCCAATCATTAATCCCCATGCGCCTAGCAAACTTTCCATAATAATTAACGTAATGAAGGTGACAAAGACGGGTAAATCCGTCCGGTCCGCCATCAAACGTGGGTGTAAGAAGTACGATTCAAACGCGTGAATCAAAATGACCAGAATAACTACCCAGACGACCCGCATAATACCACCAGAAGCAAATGCCAGTAAGGTCAGCGGAATCATCGAGAGCAAGACCCCGGCAACCGGAATCAGGCCTAAGATAAAGACGATAATGGCCAGCACCATGATACTTGGCATCCCAATAATGATGAAACCAATCGTCATTAAAATTGTGTTGATCGTGCAGATGACTAACTGCGTTTCAATAATCCGGCCCAAAATCATAACGAACTTATGGACAAGGTAGTAGACGTTTCCAAAAAAGGTTTTAAACTTTGAATGCGTAAATTGACGGCCAAACGCCATCATTCGGCCACGCGAAACGGAAAAGATGAAGCTCAAAAAGATCGCAATAATCACGTGGGTAAAGCCAGTCCCAACGTGCCCTAACTCCTTAATACCAGTCATGAGCAGTGACTTACCATTTTGAATCAGTTCACTACTGTGAATGGCTTGGTTCACCCATTTATCAATGTTGGCATTCCACACCGGATGATTCGTGATGGCCTTAGTCAGCATATTCGGAATCACTTTTAGCTGCGTGATTAGTGTCGGTGCCGCGTAGGATAACGCCCCAACAAAGATTCCGATAACTAGTAAATACGTGACAATGACCGCAATCCAATAAGGTAAGTGCGTTTTTAAATTCAACCACCGGCTGACTTTAATCCCTAAGAATGCAAAGATCGTTGTCAGTAAAATGACGGTCGCAAAGCCCCGCATTAAGTAAATAACGATAATAAGAAACGCCAATGTTAAATACATATCGACGTCGTCCCGCTTAAAAAAACGAATAATTCGATCCATCGTGAGCCCCCATCTGTTATATTAGTTGCATTATAGCATGATGATAAGTTCACCGGGAGTGATTACCCGTTTCCTTAACTTTAATTTGACTTTCATTTAAAATACCAGTAAGATAAATATCAATAATTAGAGAACGATTAAAAGATGAGTAATTGGCGTAACCGTACAGCGAGTATCGGGTTGGTGGAACGATACCGGAGCAACCAATGAAGATGGTCTCGGTAACAGTTCGCTTTGATGAGCCGATGGTTAGTCAAAGCCGGTTTAACTACCCGTTAACCTAGTTGGCGATTGGCACTTTGACAGTCGCTTTGAGTAAGTAGTTAACGCTACTTAAAACCAGGTGGTACCACGGCTACGCGTCGTCCTGAATGATGAATCACATCATTTAGGACGACGCTTTTTTCGTTCTCAATCTATTCAAAAATAAGGAGTTTGATATTTATGACAACTACAACTACAATCCAAGCACCCTTTCGTTACGACGTCGTTGGTAGTCTCTTACGACCAGCTAGTTTGAAACAGGCCCACGCACAACTAGCCGCGGGCGAAATCACCCGTGATCAAGAATTAGCCATTCAACAAACTGAAATTAAACGGATTGTCGCTGAACAAGTTAAGTTAGGCTTAAAAGCCGTCACTGATGGCGAATTTTCTCGGAGCTGGTGGCACTTAGACTTTCTCTGGGGTTTAACCGGCGTTGGTAAATATGACTATCATAAGAGTTATAAATTCAAAGGCGACCATACCAGAACGGACAATGCTGAACTCACTGGTAAAATCGCCTATAATCCAGATCACCCGTTCTTCGCCGCTTTCAAATACTTACAGTCACTCGTTCCCGATGGCGTCCTAGCCAAGCAGACCATTCCATCACCAACGATGCTCTTCCGCGATAACCGTAGCGATAACTGGAACAAGTTTTACGACCGCTGGGAAGACTATCTGAACGATTTAGCGCAAGCTTATCACGAGACCATCCAACACTTTTACGACCTCGGCTGTCGCTATATTCAGTTGGACGATACGACTTGGGCATTTCTAATCAGCAAGTTAAACGATGACCAAACCGATCACGCCCAATACACCAAGATGGCCGCCGATGCCGTCACCGTTATTAACGCGGCGTTAAATGGCTTACCAAAAGATTTAACGGTCACCACCCATATTTGTCGTGGCAACTTCAAATCTACTTACCTTTTCTCTGGGAGTTACGACGTCGTTGCACCGTACCTCGGGCAATTAAACTATGACGGCCTGTTCCTCGAATACGATAATCAACGGGCTGGTGGGTTCGAAATTTTGGATCAAATCTGGAACCACGACGACCACAAGCGGATCGTTTTGGGCCTCGTGACGTCTAAGTTCCCCGAACTGGAAAACCCTGCAGATATTCAGGCGCGCATCCAAGCGGCCAGCAAGAAGGTTCCCCTAGCAAACTTAGCGTTATCCACTCAGTGTGGCTTTGCGTCAACTGAAGAAGGTAATCAGCTGAGTGAAGCGCAACAATGGGCCAAATTAAAACTCGTCATCGATACGGCTAAAACTGTCTGGCCAGAAGCTTAAGTCAGATTCTTATAGAACGGGCTCGAACTACTGTTAACCACAGTAATTCGAGCCTGTTTTGTTTCTTTATCTAAAGATTGAAAAGTCTAAAATTGTTATTAACACCATAACAGTAACGATAGTCATTCCTAAGTTATCCGCTCCATCGGGTAGCCCTGGTGTGCTATGGGGGGGACGGTCCCAGCCAAAGTGCGCTCAAAACAGTCTTACTATTGTTATTACCATCGAATAGTCGGAGGTCGTCACTGATGGCATCCGTCGTGAAGGTGGTCTTAGTCCGGTGATTTTTCCGGACTTAAACCACGGACGGTCCGGGACAATTGCGCATTTTGCAACTGTTCTGGGTGAGAGACTAGACCGCTCCTCAGGCTAGGCCCGGTCCCACGACCGCATGTCATCAGTGACAACCGGACTAGCTTACAAGTAACTAATCGGTCATCACCGGGCCATCAAAGAAAGGTTCGTCGATCGTAAAAGTACCGGCATCGAAATCTAACGTTGCCAATGCACCGTAAGGCAGGGCCGTTCTGGGGTACGCGTGGCCAAAATTAACGTTCATTAAAATAGGCGTTTGCGTCCCAGCCGTCTCGGTGAGTAGTGCTTCACGATACGCCTCATAAAACTGTTCGTTTTGTGGCTTGCCCACAACGATGGCGGCTACTGATCCCAAAATCCCCACCGACCGCAATTTAACCAACATTTTAGTGAACTTTGCCGGTGTCGGCCGCTCGTTACTCGTCTCAATGAAAAGAATTTTCCCTACCCAATCGGCTTGAGCCGGGATTAATCCGTACTTTTTTGCAACACTAGCTTCATCTGGATACCGGGAATCCGTTAATAATTCGTATAAGCTGTCCAAACAACCACCCAGCAGGCGACCACTGATTTGTCCCGTGCCACGCAATACCTCATAGTGTCTGCGTTCAGGATGGCTAACCCGTGGCTGATTTAAGCTCGCTGCACTATAATCCGTGCGTTCTTCATACCAGACGGGACTGCTTTTAATAACCGTCGTAGCCGGATTCTCAAAATAGTGTGCCAACGTCTGCGCAGTATAAGGTAGTAACGCCGTATCCAACTCCGCCAAATCATTTAGGAAGTTAGGCCCATAAAAGGTCTGCAATCCTAATTGATAAAACATTAAGTGGTCAACGGTCGTATCAGAGAACCCCGTCACCAACTTCGGGTGAGCGCGGACGGCCGCCACAAATTCAGGATCAGTCATTAACTCAGGGACGATTCGGTACGTATCATCGCCACCAATAACGCAAATAATCCCTTTGATTGCTTTGTCCAAAAAAGCCCGCTTTAAATCCGCCGCCCGCGCTTCCGGATGGGCCTTAATGTAGGTTAAGCCCCGCAAAGTATTTGGCATCATTTTAGGAACTAGTCCCATCTGTTTGAGCCGCATCAAACCACGTTTAAGTTGGTGCGCACTACTAGGTTCACCTAAAATTCCACTGGATAGACTAACGATGGCAACTTGATCCCCGCGCCGAAGCGCCATTGGTTTTTGCATTCGATCATCTTCTTCAACTATTTTTAATCAGCTTATCTGATTTCGACCCGTTTGTCACCAGCAATTTGCCAAAGAAAAAACACTCCCCAGAAATCTAAAAATTTCTGAGAAGCGTTTGTGATTTAAATTTAATTGTTTTAAAATCTAACGGTTAATCCGCGTACGCCACCGAGATTGCCTCACAGTGGCCTCATCAGTTGGGGCTTTAACCGGTGCATTCAGGAGAATAACGCCAACGATAATTGCTGAAAAGCCCACAATCTTAATCGCGGTCATCAATTCACCGAAAACAACAATGCCGATTAGTCCCGTGATTGCCGTCCCGACGCCGGCCCAGATAGCATAACCAACGCTTAACGGAATTTGACTCAACGCACGTGAGAAACTAAAAATGGCTAAGCCGTATAACAACATGCCCGCCATCCCGATAAACGGGTGACTGAACCCCGCGGACAACTTCAACAAACTCGTGCCCGCAATTTCAACGCCAATTGCAAAAATCAATTGTACCCATGCTCGCATTTTTAATTCCCCCTATACGTTTAACAAGATTGCACCCAGCACGATTGCGACTAATCCGCTAATCCGTGCTAGGTTGAGCCGTTCGCGGTAAACGACAACCGCTAAAACAACGGTTGCGAAAGTCCCCAAGCCGGCCCACATGGCATACGTTACCCCGAGTGGTAAGTGCTGCATCGCCAAGGTTACTAAAACTAACGAACTAAAATACCCGACTAACACCATCACCGTGGGTATCAAATTCCGAAAACCATTCGCGCGCTTCAAGAAAAAGCTCCCGACTACTTCCATAAAAATGCCACCAAATAATAAACCGTATGCCATTTTGATCACCTCGCTAAAATTTCAGTTGTCCTACCATTCTACGGAAGTTTTATCAAAAACACAATCAAAAAGAGACGCCTGGCTGATTACAGTTTTGTTACAAGCCCAAATGGCCAGTTTATCGGTTTAAAAAAAGCGAAGATACCGAGTGTTATTACTCGATGTCTTCACAAAACATAGCTTATTGGTTATTTAAAAATCGCTTTGTCGCCTTTAATCAAATATAGAAATAAATCGAAAAATACATTAACGTTGTCCCGAGCATGACAAACAAGTGCCAAATCACGTGTAAGTATTTAATATGCGGGAAGCTGTATAGCAGTGCGCCCAGGGTAAAGGCAACCCCACCAGCAACTAGTAGCCAAAAACCGGTTACCCCAAGGTTGGTCCATAACTGTTTGCCCCCAGCCAAACACATCCAGCCCATCAGCACGTAAATCACCGTTTCAATCTTACGCAACCGGCCGGGCCACACGGCATTCACGACGATCCCGGTAATTGCTAGGACCCAGATGGTGATTAAGATTGTCCAACCTAACCAGCCCTTAATCGCTAACAAACTGTACGGGGTATACGTTCCGGCAATAAGAATGTAAACGCCGCTGTGATCAAAGATTCGAAAAACTTCTCGTGCCCGGGTAAAATACAACCCGTGAAATAACATCGAGCAGGTATACAGTACGAATAACGAGCAACCATAAATAATGAATGCCGCCCACTCCATGGAACTACCATCCGTATAAGCTTTTAACATTAAAAAGACAAACCCAACAATACTTAACGCCAATCCAATCCCGTGAGTGACTGAGTTCAAGACTTCATTTGTAATTTGATAACGTCGCGAGGATTGCTTCATGTTAATCACCTCATGTTTTTATTGTAATTAGCATACCATCATATCGTGTTGATATCAATACATCTAGTCATTAAAACTAGGTATCCCGTTGATGAAAAACAAGCCCTTATTTTCATGCCATTTGGAGGTCCCAGTTCAGGTTGTTATCCGCTAATTAGCGTGTTACAATACACATGAGCAATCATTCATATGTTTATCTACTCATATATAAAAAACCAATCATGAGTCCTGATTGTTAGACTCACTTAAGAAACGGGTGTTAAGTATGGCGCACAGTCATCAAATCCAACAACAAACGAACGCCTTTAAAATTGGCGTCTTATTAAACTCAGCATTTATCGTACTGGAAGCTGGTTACGGCTTCGCTAGCGGATCGTTAGCCCTCGTTGCCGATGCCGGTCACAATCTCAGCGACGTTTTAGGCTTACTTATTTCTTGGCTAGCACTGTGGCTCGGCCAAAAAAGTGCTAACGCAAAATACACGTACGGCTACAAGAGTTCTTCGATCTTGGCCGCCCTCTTTAACGCGGTCTTTCTGTTAGTGGCCATTGGCGCCATCTCAGTTGAAGCGCTGCAACGCCTATCGCATCCCGGCCCCGTCGCTGAATGGGACGTCATTATCGTGGCTGCCGTAGGAGTTCTAATCAACGGGTTTACCGCCTTCCTCTTTATGAAGGGGCAAAAACACGATCTCAATATCAAGGGCGCCTTTTTGCACATGGCAGCGGATGCTGGCGTCTCGGTCGGTGTCGTGATTGCGGGTTTCATTATTTTACAAACCGGCTGGTACTGGCTTGACCCAGTTGTTTCACTGTTAATTGCCATCGTCATCTTAATTGGGACGTGGGGCCTATTGCGCGACGCCATGAACTATTCCCTCGAAGCGGTGCCGAGCAACGTTGATCAGCAGGCGATTCACGACTACTTAGTTTCACAACCCACGGTCAACCAAGTTCACGACTTGCACATCTGGGGTATGAGCACGACCGAAACGGCCATGACCGTTCATCTCTGCCGCTCGACGCTCGATGGTAACAACGAATTTCTGGAAAAACTCAATAAAGATTTAAGCTCACAATTCCCATTAACCCACATCACGATCCAGGTTGAGCTGGGTAAGGTGGACTTTGAAACTACCGATGACTCGATTTAGTCAGTTATACCCAAAAGACACAGGCAATTGCAGCAATCAATGCTGAATCGTCCTGTGCCTTTTTTTGACTGCTATCCTAAAAGTTGAAAAATCTAAAACCGTTATTACTATCAGGTAATTGGAAGTCATCAGCGGTAATCGGACTAACCCATAAATAGTTAATTTATATCAGTCTAGATACTGATAGCGCACCGCTAGTACCAATAAATTTGTTAAGATTCCCGTTTCCGGCTTGTCTTAAACCAATCTTAGCGTAGCCGGCAGAAGCAGCGATCCGTGTCGGCACTGTTGGCTGGCGTTGTTTGCCAGGTTACAGTGCGGGGCGACTTGAAAGACTCGTTCTTTGAGGCTTTCAAGCGAGGCGGAAGACCGTCCTTTGTCTGTAGCCGACCCCACGGCCCACTGATTCTGCCGGCGAAGCGCCGAAAAATGCTAATCTTTCCGATAAGTTGTGAACCGATTTTGCCCGACGAAGCGGCTAATTCAAACCATTGCCGACTATCAAATCAGGGTAAGGATCAAGTTACCGAGCATGTGCGTCACGGTATTGACCCGAATGTCGCGCCCTGATAGCCAGTACGTACTACCGACGACCATCCCAAACAAGGTGTAATAAATAAACTGAGGAAAATTACTGAACCCTGTATGTGTGAACCCAAATAGAAGACTGCTAATAAGGTACACTGCCAACGTGTAGGTCCGCCGTTGATAACGTCCAAACACGGTATAGTTCGCAAAAATCCCCCGGAAGTTTAGTTCCTCACACATTGGGCCAAAGAACGAAGCCCCAATAATTAAGGGGACCGGGTGCAATTTCATCATGCGATCGATAGCGACTTGATTCTCCGCAACGGGCAGGTGTAACCAGTGCGTTAACGCCGCGTTGCCCAATGCTAGCAGCACTAAAATCACCAACGCAACGCCAATCATCATGATAGTTCGTGGGGCTAGTTTCGCCGTTAGGGTCGGTAGTTTTAATCGCCGCGTGTGCGCATAACGACGATAAATCGCGTAAAGCAACCACGCTTCGAGCGCATAGACCAAGAACCCCAGTAGCACCGTCCACCAATGGTACCAAGTAAAGAAAATCATGATTGGTGCGGCGCTAAACTGACCGATGAATAGCGCCAGAATTCCCGCCTTAATTAGGTTCCAAATAAACGTTCGTTGGACCGACCACGTTTCATTTTTCATCCGTCCTGCCCCCTGTCATTCCTTCTATTAGGGTACCACAAGCCTTATCATTGCCTACAGGACAATCCTAGTTTCCCCACAAAAAAAGAGGTGCAAGCGCATCCCCTTTTTTAATTTACCTTAATTATTCCTGCAGCCAACAGAAACATGTGGGTCACCACGGGGCCAACAAACGTAAAGCCCCGCCGATGTAAATCCTTGGCAACCCGCGTACCAAGCGGTGACTGGTGCGGTAATTCGTCATCCGGTGCGGGCATTAATAACGGCGTGGTATCAACAAACTGCCAGAGGTAGTCGCTAAAATGACCAAATTCCCGCTGAATCATCATGATGCCGCGTGCGTCCGTGATGATGGCACGCAGTTTGCGTCCATTGTGCATCACTTTCGGTGTCGCCATCAGCCGTTCCCATTCCGGTTCCTCATAACCAGCCACTTTCTCAACGCGCAAACCGTCCATGTGCTGCCGTAAGACTGGGAGCTGACTCGCAGCAACCTGCCAACCCAGTCCCACTTGCAAAATACCGACGATCAACAGTTCAAATAAGACGTGATCATCGTACGTAGGCGTGCCGAAGTAGGCGTCGTAGTCCTTAGCACCGTTCGCCGTAATGTCATCAAAATCGGTGGGACTAATCATGGTCGCTGACCAACCAATAACCGTTCTCAATGCGATCCAATAAGGTCACCATCTGCTTGGTTTCAGCAATGTCGTGCACCCGAATGATACGGCCGCCCTTAAGCATCATCGCGGTTTCAGTCACTAAGGTCATTGGCAACCGGTCTTCCTTTTTTAATCCTAAGAGTAATCCTAGATAACCCTTCCGTGAAATGGCCACCATCATTGGTCGACGTAAGTAGTTGAACTCGTCGATGTTGCGCATCATCACGTAATCTTGGGTCCCGTGGGCGACTTGTGAGTAGCCGATGCCTTGATCCAAGGCAATCCGCTCAATATCGATTCCGGCAGCCGTCAAAGTGGCTAAGTTATGTTCAAAAAACGCGCGCATCCCACTGGTTAAATCGGGATATTCACGGTCCCGACTACTGTGCATCGTTAATAAACCCACGTGACTGTCAGCCATTAAGCTCAGCTTACGGGGATCGTCAGTAAACGCGTTAACGTCATTAATGATGCTAACACCCGCCGCCATCAGTTTTTCCATGACGGGGTATTTATAAGTATCCACGGCTAAGACCGCATCCGGAAAGCGTTGCTTGATTGCTTGAACGTATGGCAACGTCCGCTCCAATTCAACTTCCGGGGTCACTTCTTTAAAACCTGGACGGGTCGTTTGACCGTTAACTTCGATGACATCCGCTCCGGCCTGAAGCATATCGCCAACGTGGTTCAACACGTCATCCATCGTTTTATATTGCCCGCCATCGTAAAACGAATCCGGGGTAATGTTCATAATGCCATAAATCATTGGCCGCTTCGTCAAATTAAACCGGTGCTCGCCCGCCTGCCAAAAAACATCATATTGCTTCATAATTTGGGTCAACTGAATTTGAACGGTTGGTTGGTCGTCAAAGAAATCGGCCCAGCGTTTAGCTAGTAACCGCCCCGCCGCTTGATCCAACAAAACGGTCAGTTGTTCCGGACTCGCTTGAACGGTCCCGTCCAACTGGTGACAAAGCTGAACCAACCGCATTTGTTGCTCACGGTTGTAGTCACTGAAACGTAAAATTACTTTTTGTTGGCGCTGAACTTGAGCGTTAAGTGCCACGTTAGTAAAATCCTTCGCTTGTGCTAATGAACTGGTGATGTCTTGTACTTGCATGTTATTCCACCGATCCTTTCATCTCGTTCAGTTGTTGAATTAAGTTGCGAGCGGCTTGGCCCCGATGCGTTAGCGGAATCCGCCATGCATCAGGTAACTCGGCTAAGGTTCGACCATACTGGGGTAACCAGAATAGCCGATCAAAGCCACCCGAATACCGGCCAATTTGATGGGATGTGATGTAGCCCGTAATCGTCGCTTGAGACGTGATGACCCGTCCGTCGGGCCACGCAACGGCTAACGTTGCCCGCATGATGGCCCGTCGTTGCGAGTTTTGTAAAACGGCCATTGCCTGAATAATCTCCTGATTACGGTCAAAGCCACCTACCCGAACACCAAGGTCACGAGCCGTTGTCACCCCTAAAAAATCCGGCATAGCGGGAACTTCCAGACCACTGTCATCCGCAATCACCGCAACCCCTAACCGGTTCGCGGCAAACTGCGCTTTCGTCACGGCGTTATCCACGTAACTGGTGGTTGTTTCGTTCGGAAATTCTAAGCGGGGTCGCGTCTGAAAATACGGTTCGGCTGACAACCCGTAATAGGCTAAACAGGCTGCTAAATCCCGACTCTTCCCACCATTATTCGATGCAATTAACCACGTCATTGGCTCAGTCCCTTCCAGCCAGCTTGTTGTAATTCGCGCATGACATAAAACGACCCGGTCACGATAATGGCACTGTGTTCCGTTGCACGTTGTTGCGCAAGGTCTAAGGCCGCAACAATGGTCGGCTGGACGATAATTTCTGGGCCGTGTGCACCCGCTAAACTCGTTGCGGCTTGCGCAAGTTCGTCCGCTGGCATGGCCCGCTCAGGATTGGCCGGCGTATTCGTTATCACGAGTTTGGCAGTCGGTAACAGACTTTTGAGCATCTTAGGGTACGCCTTATCACGCAAAACACCGACCACGTAAATTAGCTCCCGGTTCGGTAGCAGGCGCTGTACACTTTTAACCAGTGCCGCCATCCCATCCGGGTTATGTGCGCCGTCCGCAATGACTAACGGCGTGCGCTGTAATACCGTCAATCGACCCGGTAACGTCACGTGCTGTAGCCCCGTCCGTACGGCAGTCTGGGTAATAGTCACGTGCTGACGCGTTAAGACGGCCACCGCGGTCAAAACTAAGCTGAGGTTTTGAAACTGATACGTCCCTGATAAGTTAACGTGTAAATCCGACCAGTCGAACAGTTGGCTCTGGGCCGTTACCACCATGCCGTCGATTGATTCTTCCGTCGCCGTCATTTTCAATTGTTCAGCGGTTTCCAGCGGCACCCCTTGATTCAAAGCTTCCGTCTTTAAGACGGCCAGGGCATCCGGATGTTGGTCCGCCAACGTCACGACCGTCGTATGCGGTTTGATAATCTTGGACTTATTCTGGGCAATTGCTTTAATCGTCGGCCCTAAAATCCGGGTATGATCCAGCGCAATCTTAGTAAAGACTGTCAGCTGGGGACCAGCTAAAGCATTGGTTGCATCGTACAGGCCACCTAGGCCAGCTTCAACCACGGCCCACTGAACGTCTTGGTTCCGAAACCAGACCATACTAATAAGGAAGAACCACTCAAAAATCGAGACGTCGTGCACTTGTAGTCCCATGTTAGTCAAAACTGGCACGATCTCTTGATAAGTATCAATAAAGTCTGCCGGACTGATCCACTGCCCGTTTAATTGGAGTTGCTCACGAGCATCATTAATGGCCGGACTGCTGAAGCGGCCGACTTGGTAACCCTGTGCACGCAAAACACTGGCTAACATGGCACCCGTCGAGCCCTTTCCGTTCGTTCCGGCAATGTGAATGACGTGAAAATAATTATCGGGGTGGCCTAAATGCGCCATAATCCGCCGTAATAGCGGGACCCGTTGATGATTATCTGCCAACATGGCTTGATTCAATTGTCCTAATAATGCTTGGTATTGTTCCATTACCGCCGCTGCGTCCACACGATCACCCTACTTTGCAATTCGTTGTAAAAATTCGCGTTTCAAATCTAAATTCGTTTTAAATTGACCACTGTAATAGCTACTCTCGGTATGTACACCGGGTTTTGAAACACCACGCATCTCCATGCACATGTGCCGGGCCGTGATTGAAACCGCAATCCCAGCGGGGTCTAAAATCCGTTGAAGTTCCTTTGCAATGTTGACCGTTAAGCGTTCTTGAACGTTCGGTTGTTTGGCACAGTAGTCGATTAATCGTGGAATCTTACTTAACCCGATCACTTGGTCATGCTGTGGGACGTACGCTACTTGAACCGTCCCAAAGAACGGTAACAAATGGTGTTCACACATTGAATAGAACGGAATGTCTTTCAATAGGACCATTTCAGTCGGATCTTCCACTTTAAATAACTTGTAATTATCAAACGGCGCTGCGGTCTTAGTAGCGAAAACCTCCGCGTACATCCGTGCCACCCGTTCAGGTGTTTCAACTAGTCCGGCCCGGTCGGGGTCTTCACCTACCGCCGTTAAAATATCACGGACAGCGTGTTCAATCTTTGCCTTGTTTTGTTCATCAATCATCTAACTCACTCACATTTCTCACTTTTTTTATCCAACTCTGATCTTGATTTTGCGCAATCAACGCGTCAACTTGGGGACCAACGACCGGGTCACCCGCCGCAATTTCTTGGGTCGGTAGCAACACAAAGTTCCGGTGGGCTGCCTGTGCATGCGGGATCGTTAACGTTGCCGTATGTATTTGCCTAGCTCCCCAGAAAATAATATCGAGGTCGATCGTTCGGGGGCCCCAGTGAATCAATCGTTGGCGGTGTAACGCCTGTTCAATTTCATGGAGCTGGTCTAGTAGTTCATCCGGTGTCAGGGTCGTCGTCAACGCAACCGAAACGTTATAGAAGTTCGCTTGGTCGCGATTACCCCACGGTTCGGTCTCATACCAGTGTGACGTTGCCAGCACGTCAACTGCATTAAGCGCCCGTAAACGCGTTAAGGCTTCCTGGATATTTGCGACCCGTGGATAAATATTGGAGCCAATACTCAAGTAGACCCGTTCTTCGTTACTTGGCATCGGGCGCCCCTTGAACTTCAATTTCAACATTATCAAAAATTCCTGGCATTGGCACACTAAATTTACGAATTTTGATATTTATCGAATCAACGGTTGGAAAACTGGCCAATAAAGTCTCCAATAAATGGTTAGCCAGCGACTCGATTAGTTTATACGAATGCGTTGTAATAAAGTGTTCGGTGACATTCCGAACTTCCGCATAATTGATTGTTTCGTGGACATCATCATGTAAAACTTTGGTTTCAATCGGATATTTAATGGCGATATCCAAGCCTAATTGCTGTCCGTTCCGCCGTTCTTCTGGTAACACGCCGTTAAACGTATGGAAGCGTAAGTTGTTAATTCGAATCATTCCCATAAGTATCCCTCTCAAGTTCATTTTTACTTATAATCATAGCATGAAACGCGTCAGTAAGCCGATAAATACCCCGACTCAAACCAGAAACGTTTTGAATTCCAATCCAAAGGTTAAAAAATCTAAAACCACGACCCGCACCGTTATATAACGATAGTCTTTCTTAAATTATCCGTTCCGTCAGACAGAGTTGGGTGCTATGGGGGACAGTCCCAGCCATGGTGCGGTCTGTGACCTCAATTCAAAGCCGATAACCCACGTCTTTGAATTGCCCCGCAAGATTGGCAGATAAAAACCACCTGCCAATCTTGCCGACACAGCACACCAACTCTACCCGACTGCGCTAACAATTGCCTTACTATTATTATTTTAGTTGGATGCTCGGAGGTTGCCACTGATGGCATCGATCGTGCTGGTGGCATTAGGGCGGCGCTTTTTTGCCGGTCTTAGGCCACGGACGGTCCGAGATACTTGCGCATTTTGCAAGTATTTCGGGCGAGGGGCAAGACCGCTCCTCAGGCTTGACCCGGTCCCACGACCGCATGCCATCAGTGGCAGTCGGAATTAATTTAGCTTTCAAATTTTAATTTTAATAAAAAAAAGCGCCCGGAATTATTTTCCAGTCGCTACTTTTGAATTAGTTATGAGTCTTGAGTGCCCGTTTCAAACTTGATCAGGTTTCCCAAATAGTGACTAGTCAACCCCGGCGTTTTCTTAACAATAAACGTTGCGAGCGGTGACTGATCCATTTGAGTCTGGATAAATTCGGTATTAAATAAATTAGCCAGTGATAGGCAAACAAAGATGATGAGATAGGAAAGCGTGAAGGCGACGATGCCACCCGCAATGCTGTTAACTTGCTTGATGACGGGCAACCAAGTGACGCTCCGTGAAACTCGGGACAATAGCCGAACAACGGCCCACCCCAGCGACGTTAAAATAAAGAACGCGATGGTATTAATAATCAGGTTACTTGCAATCGAAGTTTCAATTAGATGAAGACTCGTCAAGATACTACTAATCGTTTGGGCAAGCGGTTGGTAAAGTAACCGGGCAAAAATCAGTACCGCAATGGTCCCAATCAGGTGAAGGATCTCAATAACAAAGCCACGGTGAAAGCCCCGAAAAATGGCTGTTCCTAACAGAATTAAAATAACAATTGTAAAAATCATGCGATGCGCCGCCTCCCTTGTTTTAGTTGTATAACTATTTTAGCAGGTTACCCAGGTAACGGGTACGATAATGACGACTTCTAAACGTTATCTTAACACTTGACGGCAACCCGTTTTTTCGTTAAAGTAAATAGTAATTGTTACGATTTAAAAAAGGATGGGATTTAAACATGTCTTACCGTCGAATATGGGGCTACCTTGGCCTATTACTAGGAATCAGCGTCTTGTTAGCCGGCTGTCAGTCCAAGACCGCCGCACCGAAGACCACTGATGGCAAAATCAACATTATTACGAGTCTCGACTTTTACGGACAAACGGCACAAAAGGTTGCGGGTAAATACGGCAACGTGACGTCAGTCATTGACCGTCCCAGCCTTGACCCCCACAGCTTTGAGCCAACCGTTGCAACGGCCAAAAAAGCTAGCCAAGCGCAACTGATTATTTACAATGGCATTGGGTACGATGATTGGATGCAAAAACTCATCGTTAATAAAGAACCCGGTACGCGGGTCATTGAAGTTGGCACGACGATTGCAAAGCAAACGGATGGTGCCAACGAACACGTTTGGTATAATCCGACGACCATGCCGCGATTGGCTACTAAGATTGCAGCTGACTTAGCTAAGATCCAACCGCAACATAAACGTTACTTCGAGCAGCAAGCCCGTGCTTATCAGGATCGTCTAACACCGATTACCAAAGAGCTTGCTAACCTCAAGAAGCACGTCCACGGACAACGCGTCGCCGTTAGTGAACCAGTTTTCGACTATTCATTGAAAGCACTGGGCTACAAGATCAGCAACAACCACTTTGCAAAATCAATCGAAGATGGTGCTGACCCGTCACCACGTGATATTTCTCAAATGCAAAGCGATATTAAACATCACCGCATCGCTTTCTTTGTGGAAAACACCCAAACGGATAGTAACATTATTACCAATATGGTCAAACTAGCTAAAAAGTACGACGTTCCGGTCCTAAAAGTGACCGAAACGTTACCCGCCCACCAGACTTATGAAAGCTGGATGCTTAGTCAGTACCAGCAATTAGCTAAGATTCAAACTAACGAACAAGATTAAACACTGTATTAATTAATTGATACTAATAAAAGCAGGTTTTCCGGATGAACTAACCACCCGAAAAACCTGCTTTTATCATAATTTAGGTTATATTACTTATTTCTTTGTTTGACGCCCGTCCCGTAACAATAACGCTAAGAGTAGGCCCACGATTTCAATGCCTAACATCATCCAGAAAACCGTGTGGTAACCTTGTAAGTTAGCCGTCAAAGTTGGTGCTCCGGCTTTCAGCTGTGCGGCCGTTACGTTAGATAAAACTAACGTTGCGACGGCGACCCCGGCTGAACCTAGAATTTGCCGTACCGTGGTAATCACGGCGGTCCCGTGAGAAATCAGCTCATTCGGTAGCGAGTTCGCACCGAGGGTCACCGCTGGCATCATGACAAAGGCGTTCCCGCCTTCAATCAGGGCCGCAATCAAGATCATCGTGACTAAGTTTAACTCTTGGCTAATGAGCGCTAAGATCAGCCAACCTAGCACGATCATACTCATCCCGAGTAACATGATCTGTTTATACCCAATCTTCTCCGCTAAGCGCCCCGTTAATGGGTTTAAAATGCTCAAGAAAACCGCGCCGGGAACTAACGCCATCCCGGATACAAAAGGCGATACTTTTAGAATACCTTGATAGTACAGTGGGAAAATAATGGTGACCACGATCAACGCAACGTACGAAATCGCCGTTAGAAAAATAGCTAAATCATAATTAAACGTTTTAAGTACGCGCAATTCCAATAACGGCGTTTCCAAATGAAATTGCCGATACGTAAAGTAGGCTACGGCCAAGATCGACACAATCAGCAAGGCCCAACCGAACGTCCAGTTAACGTTTGGTTTGCCAATTTCATTGACCACGTACAGAATCCCCGCAAAGCCTAACAACGTCACGATGGAAATTAAATCGAGCTTCGATGGCTTGTTGACCATCACGTCTTGAATCGTTAAGAAGCTCAGAAAAATCAAAATCGTCGCAACCGTAATGAAGACGGCAAACAACCCGTGCCAGTCAGTAAACTTTAAAACGACCCCAGAAATAATTGGACCAGAAGCTAAGGCTGAGCCCATGACCAGACCCGCGACCCCCATCGTCGTACCACGTTTTTCTTCGGGCGTAATCGTCAGTAAAATCGACTGGTAGGAAGGAAACAGCACCCCGACCGCCGCGGCCTTAATTAAGCGTCCAACCATCATAACCGGAAAGCTTGACGCAAAATAAATAATAATTGACCCAATATCAAACAGAATCAGAACGGTTAAGAACAACTTCTTAAATCCAATGTTATTCAATAACCAGGGACTGATTGGCATCATGACAACCATCGTCAACATGAATCCCGTTGTAAGCCATTGAACCGTTGAGGCGGAGATCCCAAAGTCGCGCATAAACGTCGGGTAAACCGTCGACAATGAAGACTGGCTAATGGACATCGTCCACGTCCCAGTCAACAAGGTAAAAATGAACCAAAATCGTCGCCGACCCGTTAATGACGGCGTCTTATCGGTTTCATTCATTATAATTCCTCCCTCTTACTTTAGAACTATTATTAACTGCTATAATCCATTGTACCATTCTAAGCAATGATGTACAGGGATATTCGATTAGGTTACTGATAAAATTTCGTGGACGGTGTTTAGTGAAGTTTGGGCGCACAAAAAAAGACTTGAGCACAATCGACTCAAGTCTTAACTTTAATATTCATTTTACGTGGAACCGGTCGGCACTTAGACTGAACGCTTATTCAGCCAACATCGCTGCACTAACCGCCTGCATTTTTTCTTTTTCGCTGTCCGTTGGTTGGGCAACCTTCATTTTCTTTAAAGCAATCACGGCCCGGTATTGAAGCTCACCCACGTTAATATCATCCCGTAAATCATAATGGGTAATCGTGACGTACGCGGAGTTCTCGTAAACTTTTTCCACTTTAGCATAGAAATCGTAATCGGTATTACCATTTTTCTGGCACTTAACCCGATCTCCCACAGTAATATTAGCCATTACCATCACTCCACTTCATAAAATATGCTAATAACATAGCACTTAATGCTATTAATAACAATTAATGATCACGAATTTACACGATTTTTACACCCAAAATCGACCATGATTAAATTAGCCAACGTTATTAACTGCCAAAAATAATTACCATGATTATATTATAATGTTCTAAGGAATCAAAATTTAAAAACAATAAATACAGTCCGATTGTTCATCACGGATTGCACGGGGAAATAGCATGAAAAAGCTTTGGAAAATTAGTATTCCAATATTACTCATACTGGTCATAGTACTTGGATTTCTTTATAGGGATACTTTAAAGGAACGGCTCGGTTCTCTAACGGTTCAAGAGACTGACTTAAGCCACCTCACGTATGACCGGCTGAGTCTAGGTCATCAATTCAAACCCGATTCTTCTTATGTTAAACAAGAAGGTGACACGGCAAAATTGAACGACTACAATCACCGCGGCATGAACGCCTTTTACGTTACGACAACTGCTGACAACAATATTGTCGGCTTAAAATTGGTAGATAAAGTCCACGGTTGTCGCTCGCACTTTGACAACGGTTTGGCAATGGGGATGACTTTAAACAATGTGAAACAGCTGCTAGGGACTCATTACATTACGTTTAATACCGATAGATACGGTAAAGTCGCGATGTACATTGATAAAAAACATAATAACAAATTATTACTAGGACTAAGTCAGCATGATCAGGTAACGGCGATTATCCTATTTAATAAGCGCCAATACGATTATCAATATTAAATCGTAAAAAAGGAAACCAATTCGAATATGAATTGGTTTCCTTTTTGGGTCTCCGCCAACAGTTGTTGACGAAGTACAACTTAAATTCAGTTTTTAGATTTATTAATCCTTATTATGACTTCCGACGGTAACCGAACCATCCCAACATAGCGAGTAAACCAACTCCCGCTAATGACAATACGCCGCGTTGACGATTTTCATTAGTTTGTGGTAGGTCGCCAGTTGCTTGGGCAGCCGCTGGTGTTGTTGCCGTCGCACGCTTAATTGGTGCAGTGGCATCGGCAACTCCCGTATTGCCCGGACGAGTCCCGACAACTTGATCCTGATCCACCTGAGTCGAAGTACCCGGCTGGCTTGGCAACGTTGGTGTAACGGGTACGGTTGGCGTCCCCGGATCAACCGGTTTGTCAGGATCAACGACGTCGGGTTCACCAGGATTTTCCGGTCCAACTGGTTTATCAGGATCGATTGGTTTATCTGGGTCAACCGGTACTTCTGGATCAACTGGGTCAACCGCATCCGCCTTATACGTTACGGTGACGACTTGGTCCGCACTCTCCGCTGTGACGTCCATAACTGCTGCGACCGTTGGCTGATCAGCTTGATACCCCTTGAGTACTGGTGACGTGACCGCGTTAAACGTCGTTGCATCCGCAGTCCACGCACCCCAGACAATTTCATTAGTGACTAAATCACGTTGACCTTGGCGGGTAAAGACCAATTTTGCGTAGTGGTCCTCCGCCGCGGTTTGCCCATTTGCGTAGACGTAATGAATCGTTTGGCTCACCGTTTTACTTTCAGCGGGAACGGCGATCATTTCATGCTTCAAGTGGACACTAAACGTCTGCGTGCCATCGTTATAAGTGACACCGTCAGTAGGATAATTATCACTCACTAGAACGTATCCTAATGATTTATAATACTTGATCAATTCCGCGGTACTGAAGTCGACATGGGCCCCTTCAGCGCCCGTCTGAGTCTTAGTCGTTAACGTTTTGCCAGTCGTATCATCAATAAAATTGATATTGACCGTTCCCTGAGTGGCAGGAATTGCCCGGTAAATATACTTTACCGTACCGCCATTGGCCGTTAACGTGCCGTTAGCGGCTAAGCCTTTGGAATCTACACGGACAAATTCATAGCCATCTAGATTCTTTTGTTCGGTCGTATACTTCTGACCGACCCACTGACCGTCTGGATAAGTTGCGACGCCCGTCTTAATGACGTTACCAGCTTCATCGACGTACTGAACATTGACTTTTCCAGCGGCTTGACGGTAGACATAGGTCACCGTACCACCCTTAGCTGTCAACGTCCCGGTTGCATCCAAGTCCTTGGAATCTACGCGGACAAATTCATAACCGTCTAGGTCCTTTTGCTCGGTCGTATACTTCTGACCAACCCACTGGCCATCTGGATAGTCGGCTTCACCCGTCTTGATAACGTTGCCAGCTTCATCAACGTACTGAACGTTCACTTTTCCAGCAGCTTGACGATAAACATACGTGACCGTACCACCCTTGGCTGTCAGCGTTCCATCAGCAGCTAAGCCATCGGAATCTACACGAACAAATTCGTAACCATCTAAATCTTTTTGCTCAGTCGTATACTTCTGACCAACCCACTGGCCATCTGGATAGTCGGCTTCACCCGTCTTGATAACGTTGCCAGCTTCATCAACGTACTGAACGTTCACTTTTCCAGCAGCTTGACGATAAACATACGTGACCGTACCACCCTTGGCTGTCAGCGTTCCATCAGCAGCTAAGCCATCGGAATCTACACGAACAAATTCGTAACCATCTAAATCTTTTTGCTCAGTCGTATACTTCTGACCAACCCACTGGCCATCTGGATAGTCGGCTTCACCCGTCTTGATAACGTTACCAGCTTCATCAACGTACTGAACGTTCACTTTACCCGCGGCTTGGCGGTAGACGTATTTGACCGTTCCACCATCCGCAGTTAACGTTCCGTTAGCAGCCAAACCATCCGAATCCACGCGAACGAATTCATAACCATCTATATCCTTTTGCTCGGTCGTATACTGTTTTCCGACCCATTGACCGTCTGGATAAGTGGCTTCACCGGTATCAATGACGTTACCAGCTTCATCGACGTACTCAACATTCACCTTTTCAGCAGCTTGACGATAGATATACGTGACCGTACCACCATCTGCCGTTAATGTGCCATTAGCAGCTAGGCCGCTTGAATCTACTTGGAAAAATTCATACCCGGCGATATTCTTTGGCGTGGTCGTATACTGTTTTCCGACCCACTGACCATCTGGATAAGTGGCTTCATCCGTCGTCGCAATCAGTTTGCCGGATTCATCAACGTACTGAACGTTTACCTTGCCAGCAGCAACGGGTTCGGCCTCTTGCCAAATATAAGTGATTGTTCCAGCGGGAATGGTGCTCCCCATACTGTAAAGTGCCATCAATTCGGCACTGGTTCCGGCCGCATCCTTGGTTGCAGCCACCCAGTTCCCGTTAGCGTCCTTTTCAGCGGCAACCCACTTGCCAGTGTAGTTTGCACTAACCGGAATTTCGGGCAAGCCGGCATTATTAGTGCCGACCATTAGACGCGAATTATCGCCCAACGTCAGCTGCTTAAGGCTAGTTGTACCTAACAGTATATTAACAACAGCTGCTTGCTTTAGCGCAGTCAAATCAAACCCAGAAAGATCCAATGAAGTTAGACTGCTAGTTCCATTAAACATATTTGCAGCTTGCGTTATGGTGCTAGTCTGCCAGCCGTCAAAATTTACACTGGCTAGTTTACTCGAACTCAGAAACATCCCACCAACTGATGTTAAGCTTGTCGGGTGCCAGTTACTTAAATCAAGACTAGTCAAAGGCATATTAGAAAACATGCCGTCCATTTCAGTAACGTTACTGACGTCCCAGTTTTGAACTGGAAGTAACTTTTCATCGGTGACTTGATTACTTGAGAACATATTGCTCATACTAGTAACGTTACTTGTATTCCACTTTTCAATACCCGTAAAATCTGTAATTTTATTCCCACTAAACATACCGCTGAAACTAGTGGCGTTATCAGTATTAACATTTTCTAATCCAGTGATGCTCGTAATTGGTTTAACTGTAAAATTGACTTGCTTAAAAAAAGCGTTAACCAATGAACCAGTTCCTACGACTGGCCCAGTAATATTAACAGTCGTTACCTTATTCCACTGAGAACTTTTCAACCAAGACTTAGTAGTATCCTTTGCAAGATCTTTCCAGTTTCCTTCACTAATTGTTAAAACGCCATTGCTATCAATTGTCCACGCACTACCGCCGTCAACTGCCAACGTATTACTATCAACAATGGTTGCATCTGCCTTAACGGCGCGGGCTTGCTTAGCCATTTTCAATGATGCGGTCTGTTCAGCAGGAGCGGCCTGGGTCGTTGGTTCTTCACTGGTGATTGTCTTCTCTTCGTTAGTATCACTAACTGGGGCTGGTACATCAGATTCTTCAGTAACGGTTTCCGTCTTAGTCCCTTCCGATTCAACTGGCGAGTTAGCCACTGAACGCTGGGCCTGAACTTTTGACTGGTTATTCTGAGCGGCTGATGTCTTTAACGTGCCCTGATCTTCAGAAGTCGCTTCTTGTGACCCGGACTTTGATTCTTCTTGTTGCTGATCTTGGGGTTCAGCTGATGTTGGGGCTTCTTTGGTAGTCTCCTCAGACTGAGTCGTTCCAGATGTCAATGGAACGACTGGCTCTTGTAACGATGAAGCAGCTGGATCAGCGTTTTCTTGATTATCGGAAGCGTTTGCATTTTGATCAGTGTCCGCATGGGCAATAGCTGTATTGGCACTCAATGTGAGTAACGTCACACCAGCAAAAATCCAGAACTTACCTTTTTTATACATCTTATAATGTGATTTTTGATTTTCTAACTTCATGATGGTCCCCTTCCACTTGTCGAAAGTCGTTTGAATCTAAATATATTTATTAGTCAAAGTAACTAAATAGCGTGATTAATCCCCATATATATTTATTTAAAATAGTCATATTGATGCCCGGATGCTTATCTTTTATAACTTATTTATTATTCATAGATATAATGTCCATAAATGGTTAATCAATGATATAGATAAGCACCTGTACTTAAAATAATATCATATTTATTTTTCCGAAACCAATATTGTCATCGGGTTTAGTGATATTATCATCGAATTCTCTTTATAGTATTTAAATTGTCTTTTAATATTTAATTTTCAATATCGAGCTGATTGACACAACTAATTTTATAACTTTACTTTTATGCCAAGTTATCCGTAACTGGTCGCACGATCGTCAATCCGTTTCAGTGCACGCAAAAAAAGCGCCGGTAGGGTTTCCTGATGAGGAACCCCTACCGGCGCTATGGTTTTGTCGTTATTAGATTTTGATGTAAAAAAAAGAACCAGCCTCAGCTGATCCTAACTTTGCATGGCAA